>JBGSHT010000038.1:0-165603 GCA_041752135.1 Chitinophagaceae bacterium
AAAATCTTCAATACTAGGCGGCAGTAAATATAACTGCTCATTTTTAACAGGCTTGAATTTATCCATAACTCAATGACAATGATCACTTAATTTTGGCTGCACAGAGAAGAGAATTCTCGGTCAGCCTCTCTTCACGAACCACCATCTTGTTTTTCCGGTTGCCAATGACACGCCACGTATTAATTGAATATCAAATAGATAAAAACTGATTGAAATGTTCTACAAGAATTTCGCCCCGCTGGGGCTCTAATACAAAATACATGTGTGTCTACAAGAATTTCGCCCCGCTGGGGCTCTAATACAAAATACATGTGTGTCTACAAGAATTTCGCCCCGCTGGGGCTCTAATCAAAATACATGCGGGTCTACAAGAATTTCGCCCCGCTGGGGCTCTAATCAAAATACATGCGGGTCTACAAGAATTTCGCCCCGCTGGGGCTCTAATCAAAATTCATGCAGGTCTACAAGAATTTCGCTCCGCCGCCGCGGACTCGAATACAAAATACATGCTCTTCTGCCTTTCAGCTCCAGAGGAGCGGCATTCTTGCAGAAAATAGTTGATTGTTCAATAGAGCCCCAGCGGGGCGACATTATTTTAAATCCTTAACGTCACCTATGAATGTGTCAACTTCAAAGAAGTTGTACCCGAAACTGGAAATATCTACTCGTGAAGACACGAACCGGGGCTTTCGCCATACTAAATAATTTAACTGAATAGATTAAAAAGAAGCAAGGATCTTTTCTAGCTTATCCATCATCGGATCAAAATCTGCATAAGCATTATTGCAAAGAACGATTAATGTTTGCCTGGATGAAGGGTAACGCATGATCCTGGTTTTATAACCCGGGTTGTCTCCGGAATGCCAGATAACTTTTTGATTCTTTGCATTTGTTTTGATCATCCACCCAAAGCCGTATTCGATTTGAGTTCCGTCGTTTAGCTTTCCAGGTGTAAATGCCTGTTCAAGTGTTGCATGTTTGACCATTTTTTGGCCATACAAAGCCTGGTCCCATTTCAGGAGGTCCTCTGCGGTTGAACTTATCCTTCCCGGTCCTTTTCGGTTTCCCAGCCAGATGGTGTAGTCAGATGACGGGAATGAATCGGCTCTTACATATCTTCCTGATTCCTTTACATAGATATGGCCGAGGGCAAAATTATCCGTGGCTGCTTTATTTTCGAGTGTCCTGATGTCGGTGGCATTCATGCCAAGAGGGGAAAATATCCTTGACCTGCACATGGCGATAAAATCTTTTCCGGCTGCTTTTTCGGCTATGCTTGCCAGTAATACATAACCGGTATTGCTGTATTCATATTTTACGCCCGGTTCAAAATCTTTAGGCGGCGCATATTTGTTGAGGTACTCCAGGATGTCCTGGTTACCGGCCACTTTGGTTTTATCCCAATATTTATCCATGATCGCCTGGTAATCGGGCAGGCCGCTTGTATGGGTAAGCAGGTGCCGTATGGTGATCCCTTTGTATGGGATGTCGAGGTATTTTGAAACAGGATCATCGTACTGCAGTTTCCCTTCCTCCTGCAGCATCATGATGATCATCGAGGTGAACTGTTTTGAAACAGATGCCAGTTCAAAGATGTCTGTTGACAGTAAAGGTTGTTTGGTATGATAATTCCGGTAGCCATAGGCTTTATGGAATTTCACTTTCCCTTTTTTCGCATAAAGTATCACCCCGTTAAAATCCTTCTCCTGTGCCAGCAGATTTGAAATTTCGCGCACCGATTTTTGTGCAGTTAACGGCCCTGTGCAAATCGTTGCAATAAATAGGATTAAGATATACTTCATAAGAGATTTATTTTACCGCAAAGATCTTAGGAACGCAAGGCTTTGTGGTACCTGTTCCATAGAGCGCGAAGATTCATCCTCAATAAAATAATGCTCAACGCCGTATTTTTTGGCAGCGCTCATTATTTCTTGAATGCCTACATCTCCTTTGCCCAGCACTACATTGGTTTCCACATCCGCATTCCCGTTTTGATTTCCGACAGTGCCAATTTGCCGGTCTTTAAGATGCATCAGTTTAAAACGGCCCGAATATTTTTTTAGTAAACCAACCGGGTCCTGTCCAGGATGTTTTATCCAGAACACATCCATTTCAAAATTTGCCCAGTTGGGATTAAGAGAGGTTGCGATATAATCAAAGATTGTCCCCTTTTCATAGGGCCTGAACTCATAGCCATGCGGGTGATAACAAAGGCTAAGGCCATTTTCTTTTAATATTTTTCCCGCAGTATTAAAAACCGCAACGGCTTTTTTTGCATCTTCCAAAGTAAATTCATTGCCATTATGCGGGATCCAAAAGCAAACAACATATTCGGCGCCAAAAGTTTTGGCTTCTGCAATTACCGCCGGAAGGTCTTTCTGCAGCTTATCAAAATCCGCACCGATGCTGATCATTTTAAAACCCATCTTATCGATCATCGATTTAAACTCAGCCTGGGGAAGGCCATATGAGCCGCCGCCCTCCAGTTCACTGATCCCCATCATGCGTATTTTTTGCAGGGTGCCGGGGATATCTTTAGGTATCTGGTTGCGAAAGCTGTATAGCTGAACCCCAATTTCCTGTGCGTTTACAGAAACGGAAAGGATCATCATGGCCATTAACTGAAGCAGGAATTTCATGATCGTTAATTTCTTTTAAAGTACTATTTTTTTGTGAGGGTAACGGATCTTTTAGCTTTGTTTTTAATTTATGATATTTGGCTACTTATAAAATTGAAAGATGAAAAAATTTCTCGATAATTTCCGGAACACGATTCTGTCCGGCATTCTCTTTTTCCTGCCGATATTTTTCCTGTCGGGTTTGATTCAAAAAGTGTGGCAGGGCCTTACCGGTTTTGGTGCAAAACTTGCCGCTTTTGTTGGCGTAAAAAGCGTAGCCGGAGTAGGAGCAGCCTCCATAGTAACCACTATACTGCTCATCCTTATTTTTTATATCTGCGGTTTACTTATACGGTTTGCCTTCATCGGAAAATTCCGGAACTGGATAGAAAATACCCTGCTTCAGTATATACCCGGTTATCTGACCTACAAAGTAAAGATGGAAGAGAAGCTGATCAAAAAAGCAGATGAACGAAAACCTGTTTTGGTGGTAACCCCGAATGGATCCCGGCCCGGATTGCTGATTGAAACTACCGGACAATCTGCAACGGTTTATCTTCCAAACACGCCGGATACAAACAATGGGCAGGTGTGGGTGGTTGATTTATCCTCCATCATGCATTTGAAAGGAGATGCAAAATCTTTGCTGAAGAGTGTTCAGTACTCGGGAAAAGGGTTATATGATCATTGAATATAAAAGTATTTAAGAAGTTTTTTTCATACTGAGTTGTGTAATCGAAAAGATCGCCAAACTTTACCTGCAATTGTATAAAATAAAATCAACTGATGTGGAATTTTAAATGATCTCTAAATGTTCATGCTGAGTTGCTTTCAGGTCAGGGAAGAAGTGAAAAATAATTAATCTTGAGGGAATTTGCAGGCCTTTTAATCTTTCTTAAACCCTGGCACAAGCCATCCCATTGGAAATGCCTGAAGATCCCTCCTTCGTCGGGATGACAACTCAAGGGGAATTATAAATAGCAACAATCCTTCATAAGTTTAACTGCACCAGGCTGTCATCCCGACGAAGGAGGGATCTTACAGGATTAAAACAGATAGTGAAAATTATTATATTTAATATTACTTAAGGTTAGTTCATTTATTTGTCGTTCAAGATTGGCTTAACTTATTAAAATTTCAACTGCAGATATGTAGTATTATTAATGATGGGGATTAAAAATTATAACATACTTATCTATATGTGTAAGAAATATTTTGTACTTCCGTTTGCTTTATCGGTATTAATTGTTTGTCAGTCACTGGCTCAAAATTATGCAGGAAGTTTTACAGGCGTGCAGGCAGGTATTTCTTCTTCTGCAGAACTTAAAGTGCAGGACCAGCAGCTTCGAGGCAGGATCATAATGAATGGCAAAGGGGCGGATGTTAATGGGGTCATCAAAGATTCCATCAGCACAGGCATGGTTTATGATATTGAACTAAAGAAATCATATGCTTATTCCAGTATCCTCCGCCAAAATGAATTGCATTTTTTCATTACTTTTCCTGAATTGAACAACGAGGCTATCGAACTAATTTTTAAACGTGATGAACCCTTTATTGGTGGTAAAGGAAGTGCTGACGCGCTTGGTAAAACCAATAAATATGATACTAAGTTATATGGGCTATGGCGTTATACTGAAGTGATCAGCAGCGGCAGCGGTGACAATTATGCCTCTTTTTCTACAGACTATTTTATGGAATTCAAAGCCGATGGAACAGCATTTTCCTGGACCGGAAAGAGCGGCGGTGGCAGCGGAAATATTTCCATTGAAGGAAAAGGAAATTCTACTGCAGAAAAAGGTCAATGGTATACAGAAGGTAAAACGCTATTTTTAATTGATCCTGTGACCAAGCAAAAAGTTTCCATACTCTATTTTGCCGAGGAGAATCGGATGATGCTGCATAATGGCGGCAATGAGAAAAAAGTATTTCAAAGAATACGTTAAAAGAGTATTGGGAAAATAGTCGTTGGTATTGCTTTTGTTTGTTGACTGGTTGAATCAGCTGATATTATTTTCTGTAAGTGTAAGATGATGTTCCGCATGATAGATCGTGAAATACATCATTTCCTTCATAGTGAGTTTACCTAGTAAAGGGTGGGGGAGTACAATGTTTTCCAATTCCGACTCAGAAAATTTATTAAGGTTCCTCGTAAGGCTTTGAACATCTATGCTCAGTGAACTGATCAGCTTTTTCTTAAGTGTGAGATTGATCTCCTTCGGTATAAATCGTCCGGAAGCCCTGCCGCCTTCCTGAAGTTTTTGCGTATATTTTTTTACCAGTTCATCGTAAGTTCTTCCCTGCCGGTTTGATCGCCCGAAAATCATTTTGATCAGCCATTTCGGCAATCGAAAACCCTGTGCCAATGGCTGTACGCTTCGGCGGATATGGTCCAGGTGCTGCCCGGGTGACCACTTCCCATTCCTGGAAACCCCGAAAACATTACCAGGTAAAGATTCTATATAGTCTGTAAATCGGCGATGGTTTTCAATCAATTTTTGTTGGATCTCCGGGGTATTCATTAAGCTTTATTTACTTGTTGACAGGCGAAGAAAAAATATACAAAGGATTAAAGTGAGTGGCGTAAAAATCATCCTTTCCAAATCATTTTTTGAGATAAAATTCCCAATCGTATTTAAGAAAAACAGCAGGCTCATTAGTCCAAAAAAGTATGCGTATGTTTTTTTGCCAATTCCAGGATTCAAGATACCTGCTTTGGCGATGACCATAAATAGCATGGCCAGGTTCAGGACAATGGATATTGATTCATAGAGTCTCATTTGAGCGGCACTTTTAAGCCGACCCCCCCAGACTATATCAAAGGGGATCATGCCGGTAATGATGAGGCTGTGAAAGACAATTACCAGTGAGAGGAGTAATATTAAACCCTTGATGGCCATTTTTTCTGAAATGAATCGATTCATAAGACCGGAAGATTATAAACCATATCGAAATTATTTCCGTTGTATTGAAACTCGCCCAATCTTGTGAACCCGTTATTTTGATAATACCGGATGGCTCTTTCATTTTCAGCCTGTACACCACCCCACAAAATAATTCTGCGGAAGGGCATCTTTTCTACCTCAGACAGGATGTATTTAAATAAAGCCGTTCCATGTCCCCGGCCCTGCCAGTCGTCTGCAACAGACGGAGCGTAGGTGCAGTCTGTCTGATGATCAGTTTGAAGTCCATAAGAATCAAGTCTTTGACGGTCGTGTTCAAGGTATCCTTTTTTTAGGATGGCATAGGCAATGATCTTTCCGGTATGTTTTTCAACAGCTATATATCCAATATGATCACTGGAGTTCTCATAAAGTTGAGAAAGTGTATTCCGGTCGAATTGATGTGGCCCGAACCTTTTTCTGGTATCAGGGCTCATTTGATGCAGATATAACAGCAGATTTTCCAGGTCATCTGCAGTTACCCGGCGAAACAGAATATGGTCTTCATTTGGCAACATGAAACCTGGAGCCCTTTGCTCTGAAATGTATATCAATATATTTCCTCGATCCTTTTTAAGATGATCTCCTGGAAACCGTTGAAATAATGCGCCCCGGTGATTACCCCTTTTGCATTTGCATCAAAAACAACTTCCATATCTGTTTCTTTCACCCGGAAAATATGCCCACTGACCCAGTGTAATTGTGTTTTGGTACCTATGAGCGGATCTTCAGTATATAGTTGCCCTTTCTCGATCATGATCTTGCTCCTGTCGCCAAATTCTGTTGCAAACAGGCCGGTATATTTTGCCAGGCCGGCGGAATCAATTTTACCATATTCAGGTTTGGGCGGAATGGTCCCGGATATTTTTATATTGAATCGTTCCGGTCCATAGCCCGGGAAAAACTGCGTGAAACGGATACCATCCACACTTCCCTGTGCATTGCGTTCCACTTTCCATCCGGTGAAAGGATTTGTTTTGTCAAAAAGAAGATCCTTTCCGGCCGGACTTAAAGTGATTGACGCACCGCTGGTCCTTTGTGCTGTTACCCTGTTGGCACTGTCTACCCGGATGGTATAAAAAGCTGGCTTGCTGCCGAAATTACTTTGCAAACGGAGCCCGGTATTGGGTGAACTGTAAATGCCTTCGATCTCTTTCCATGCCTGCACAATCTCCCTGTTTTCCTTAATGCCAGGCATATCATACAGGATTGATAAAGTTTTGTTTGCCGTCAGGCCAGAATTGGTAGTGGCTGTATTTGATAAAACAAGAATATAAAGATGGTCATCCGGGATACGCATACCCTGTGCCCTGTAGCCGCCGATTGAACCACCATGCTGCACCATCTTTTTATTTTTAAAGGATGATATCGCCCAGCCGGTGCCGTAATGTGCATCCTCCCCGTTTTTAAGTATGAAACTTGTATGTGCCAGCCCTGCCAGATCCGTTCTCAGAAAGGCCGGGTTATACAGCGCCTCGTCCCATTTCAACATGTCATCCACGGTACTCACAATTTGTCCGGCCCCGTATGCCCAATACCAGTTATACTGCGTTTCCATTTTTATCCTGCCCTTTGGTGTTGGTCCACTGTATTCGCCTGTTTTGCCAGGGAGGATAAAGTCTGAACTGCCCAGGTAGGTATCGGTCATTAATAAAGGTTTGAAAATGCGCTGTTGTAAAAAATCATTAAAAGGTTTTCCGGTAATTTTTTCAACAATAAGTGCTGCAAGTACATAACCTGAATTTGAATAACTCCAGTTAGTACCCGGTTCAAAAAGCAGGGGCTGCTTTTCAAAAAACTTTACCAGCTGGTGATTTGAGATGGATTTATTGACGATCGTATCAAAGCCGTATAATTCAGTATAACTGGGAATACCGCTGGTATGGGAGAGGATATTTTCTATGGTGATGGTTTTGCCATAAGTATTGTAAGAGGGGAGATATTTCCGGATATCATCTTTGATATTCAGTTTGCCTTCCTGCTGCAACAGCAGGATTGAAACAGCGGCAAACTGTTTTGAAATGGAACCTATGCCCATTTTATGGTCCGTATTCAGCGGCACATTATTTTCGAGGTTGGCCATACCATAGGCTTTCTTGAATACAGGTTTGCCTCCTTGTGCAACGATGATGATGGCGCCGGGATCCGATGCTGCGAAACTGCTCTTGTATAAATTATCAAGGCTTTTGATTTTTTCCGGCCCGATAACAAGCGGCTGGGCAAATAGCTGTATACCCAGAACGAAGGATACTGCGAGAAGCGATGATCTTAACATACTGGTTGTTTTGTGGTTGTATGGCACCTGAATATACTGAACTTTTTATTGGTTGAAATATCCTGAGATAAAACGGTAGCTGGCTTCATAAGCGCTAACCCAGTTTTTATGCAGCAGGAAGCTATGCACTTCATCCGGTAAGATAAGTTGTTCAAAAGGAATATTTCTTTTTCTTAACTGTTCGGCAATACTCACGGTTTCACCGAAAGGCACATTGCGGTCATCATCGCCATGGATAAGCAATACCGGCGATCTCCAGCCATCCATAAAATACATCGGGGATGATTCCATGGCCTTCTTCGCAATGGCCGCATGTTTTTCCGTATCAAAGGAAGGTGCGAAATTTTTGATCACTTCGTTCCAGTTATGTACTCCGTGTATATCCACGCCACAGGCAAAAAGATCAGATGCCTGGGCAAGGCCCATAGCCGTTAAGTATCCGCCATAGGAACCGCCCCAGAGTGCGATCCTTTTTTCATCCACATCTTTGCGGCCTTTGAGGTAAAGGCCGGCGCCATGCACATCATTGACTTCACTGGCACCATCTGCTCCATAATTCAGGGCTTCGCGGAAATTCAATCCATACCCTATGCCGCTGCGGTAGTTAACAGACAACACGATATACCCCTTTGACGTAAAATACTGATTCAGCGCGTACGCGTTGGAGTAATACTGGCCATAATTAAAACCTAATAACATTTGCCTTTTTGATCCGCCGTGAAAGAAAATAAGGGCCGGGTGTTTATCGCCTTCTTTGTGACTCTTTGGATAGAACAATTGTGCGGGTATCTTCATGCCATCTTTTGCGGTGATCTCTACCGCCTGCGGTTCAACCATCTTATTTTGCGGGAAAGTTGCAGGGAAGAGGCCCGGTGTTATGTCTGCTATTGAGCCATCGGACTTTACCTGTGCGGGCCATGCAGGACGGTCACTGCCGGAATGCAGAACAACCAGTCCGGTTGCTGTTATTACAGGCGACCATTCAATGCCTTTCCCTTTTGTGACCTGGGTTGAGATATTGTTTTTCAGGTCTCTTTTCCAGATATGCCGCCTGTCGATATCCGCGATATTGCAGGTATAATAAAGTGTTTGCCTGTCGTTACTGATGATAACATTTTCCACTTCGCCATCACCGGGTGTGATCAGTTGTGTTTTTCCGGTTACAGGGTCGAGTTGGTATAAATGGACCCAGCCGTCTTTTTCCCAGGGAAAGATGATTTGATTATTGAAGGTCCATAATAACATGTTCTCTGTTACCGGAAGTCCGTCAAAAAGTTTGCTTCCCTGTCCGGCATCTGCTTTCCAGACCTCTTTGATGGTTCCTGTTTGAAAGTCTTTTACCCATATCGAATAAGGCAATCCTTCCCTTTCTGCAATAAAGGGGAAAATATCTTTTTGACTGGGTATCCGTAACCAGGCAAGCTGCCTGCCATCGGAGCTGAATGCAGGCTGCACATCATTATCAACCGTGGTGGTTATATAGTTAACTTTTTTTGTGTTGAAGTCATATGATCCAAGAAATGAATGATCGCCCCGTGAACTTACAAAGGCAATTGTCTTACTGTCCGGCGACCATCTAATAGAGTTTTGCCCGCCTCTTGCAGTGAATAGTTTTATTCCGGCTTTGTTGCTGTCAGCATGGGTTGTCCATACATCACCCTGGTTGAGGTAAGCAACTGTTTTACCATCAGGTGAAAACTTCGGGTAAAACCCATTACCTATTTTCCGCAGGCTGTCATGATTAAGTTCAGCTATCCATATCGTTCTGCCAGTTGGAGTTTGTAACAGTGCGGGGTTGGCTGCCTCGCCACGGTTGTTGGGTGGATTTCCCCTTACAAATACAAGTTTTGAACTGGTAGAATTGAATTGAAGGCTGTTGATGTCCACGCCGTCATCGCCACTAAACTTTGTGATGGGTTTGCCCTGAAACAGTGGTGCCTTTGCAACATAAATATTTCGCGAGCCTTTGTCATTAAAGACCCAGGCAATTTTTTTACCATCGGCACTCGATTTGAGTTCTGTGGGAAAGGGAACGGAGAGGTAATCGCTGATGTTCTGGGCATTGATGTTTGTCAATAAAAAAACAAATACAAAAGGCAGGATAAATTTTCTCATGCGAATGTGTTTCTATTTTTAAATTGTTTTGCTATTGTATTAGTCATTTAAAATATACCAATCCTCTCTTAAATAGTTCCAAATAAGTATATGTCATATTAATTCATTAAAAGAAGATCCTTCACCCTGTCATTCTCTTAATTTTAAAATACTTCCATTGCACGGGTTCAGGATGACAGGTTGAGGGAGAACCAGTCAATAGTGATATTTGCTATTACTCACGCTCTTTTTTTGTCTTCCTATGTTTGTAATCCTAAGCTTGTTTGTCATCCCGACGAAGGAGGGATCTTTAGTTATTGCAATCAGATGCCTCGTTCCTCGGCATGACAGAAAGATATTTGTCTATCCTGAACCCGGGTTTCTTCTAAAAGTCTTGTGCGATAAAGAAAACAGGGTGAAGGATCTCATTCATAGAAAACTTGAATGGTTATTTGAATATGTTTTGTAATACAACACGTTTTTTTTAAATAACCGTTATCAAATATTGAAATATTATTTTCCTGGTGTGTAAGTCCGCTCAGCATTTTTCATCACATCTTCTTTGTAAAAAAGTACGTCCTTAAATTTCCCTTTGGTATACATCTCAGCCTGGTCGCTGAAATGCGTTGAAGTAGGCCGACTGTTTACCCCACCGGCCAGTAATGATTTTGCTTTGATCTTTAGCCCGAATTCAACGGCGCAAATAAAACTGTTGCCATTGGTGCCGTATCTTTTTTTAGTGCCGGGCATGGGCCTGCTGACATAAGATGGAAGACAACCCCAGGTTGCGGATGCAAAGCCTACCGGCAGGCTTGGTTTTGTATCATCGTAGGTTTCCCTGATATTGCCTGTCAGGCGCTGATAGCGGTTGATCTCTCCCCAGGGTATTTTCCAGGTACCAAATTTTTCTGTTAGTTCCATTACCACCCCGCGAAAAGCTTTTAACAGGTCATCATATCCGGCAGTTTGTGCAAAGTACCGTGTTGCAGAAACCTGGTCCGATTCGCCCTGATCTATGTACACCCTCTGTATGGCGGGGCCTAATTTCTGTGCCCATTCTATGGCAAGCGTGGTGGCTACAGATTGCTCTCCTGCCCGGTAGTCCCATTTTCTCAGGACACTAACGGCTTCGGATACCTGATTATACAGCACATTGCCCACCGGCATATTTTTATCAAAGGCACTGATCAGGGCCGGAACCAGGATCTCAAATGCCGGCAGGTAGGTATCATACCCTGCAGCGATCACTTTATCAATGGTGTATTTTTTTTCTATGGCCAGCACCCGGGCTGCGTTTATACCGCGGAAGTTCTCACCATCGGGAGCCATATAAGCCGGGTATTTACTTTTTGCCGGGCTGGCATTTCCGGCTGCAGTGAAAGGAGTGGAATTACAGTTCTGGATCCAGCCGTTAGATGGGTTATAGATATGCACAGACTCATCAACCATATGTAAGCCTTTCCATTCTGTTGCCTTGATACTTCCGTCCACTGGCTTTGACCAGTTATACGCAGTATCTCTGATGGGGATATAATTTCCGTGCCAGTAGGCGATATTTCCTTTACTGTCTGCAAAGACTGTATTATTAGAAGTATTGCCCTTCATATACATCACCTTCTTATAATCTTCCAGTCCCTTTGCCTTGGTGCGCAGCCAGCTTTGTTCCAGGCTGTTGAGGGAGCGGTTATAGGATCTGACACTGATCCACTGTCCGTTTCGTTTACCCATCACCGGGCCATGGTGCGTACTGTATGCCGTAAATTTCTTTTCCTGCAGCTTGCTATCTTTTAGAAAACGTATGCTGATATTTTTCTCTTTAACCTGCCGTTCTTCTTTTTCATAGGTATAGAAAAACCGGCCATTCTTCTCCGTTACTTTTTCGGCGTACATATCGGCCACATCGGTATTGCCGGAAGTATGCATCCAGCCGCAGTATTGGTTGAAACCCTGGTAAATAAAGAACTGTCCCCATGTCACGGCACCATAGGCATTTAATCCTTCCTCGCTTACCATCTGCACTTCGGGCCTGAAATAAAAGGTTACATGGGGATTGATATACAGGATGGCATTTCCCGATGCTGTTAGCGATGGTGCAATGGCAAACCCGTTGGATCCGGCCACTTCCTTATCTTGCTGTTTTCGGTTAAGCGATGCTGTTACTTTTTCGCCTGTATAGAATGCTTTAAGGTCTTCCGGCGCCGCGCCGCCGGTATTGATGGCACCGATGCTTCCATCGGTCCATAAAAGCGGGTACCAGGGTTTGAATTCATGTAACAGGGCCGGCTTCACGGTAGGGTTTTTGTACAGGTAATAATTGATCCCGTCGGCCCAGGCATTGAGCAGGCTCTTCAGCCAGGCCGGGCTTTTCTGGTAATCCGCCACGGCATCGGCAGAGTCGATGATCATCCTGATATAGAGATCTTCCCAGATTTCTTTTTCGCCTTCGATCTCTGCCATACGGCCCAGTTTTTCCACATAGTTCAGCTCTACTCTTTTAAAATCATCTTCACACTGGGCATAGATCAGTCCAAAGACAGCATCGGCATCAGTCTTACCATAGATATGCGGAATGCCCCATTTGTCGCGGATGATCTGTACGTTTTTGGCCCTTTGTTCGTACCTGCCAATATTTGTTTTGCTGAAGTCCTGGGCATTGATCATTAAAGGGAACAACAAAAAGAGGAAGTAAACTTTTTTCATATTTCTTTTTTCAAACTGACTAAAGGTAATACAAGGGTTGTACATCTGCTTCATCGTATTTTTGCATTTCGGCAGGTATTCATGGATAAAGAATTTCCCTTTTCTGCCGGCTTACATTAAGTGATGCGACCAATACTCAATTTACAGTCTTTTACCTTCGGTACCTTGAACATAGAACTTTTTGTTCCCGATCCGGATGCGGTACGAAAAGGGTATGAGCAGGAAAAAAGACGCGATCTTGAAGCGCCTTTCCCATTTTGGGCAAAGGTTTGGCCATCTGCAATTGCCATGGCGGAATACCTCCAAATACATCCTGAAATCATCACTGGAAAGAAAGTACTTGAACTGGCTGCGGGACTTGGACTGCCTTCCATTGTAGCGGCTCACTATGCGGAAACGGTTTGCTGCAGTGACTACCTGGAAGATGCTGTTGATTCAGCGAGGCAAAATATTTTGCATAACCGCTTGTCAAATGTCGATTGCAAGCTATATGACTGGAATGATCTGCCGGATGATTTACTTGCAGATATTTTATTGATGAGTGATGTCAATTATGAGCCGGCAGAATTTGATCAGTTGATCGCTCTTTTTGAAAAGTTTCTTTTACGCAGAACGACCATCATTTTAACAACGCCTGGACGCATTATGGCCAAAGAATTTGTAAGTCGGCTTGATACCTGGTGTGTGGAGAAATCTGAAATACCTGTAAACGCTGATACAATAATATTTCTATACAAGCTGTGTTTATAGTCAGTTTCTTTTAGTTGCGTCCATTGCGGTTAAACCTGGAATATTATTCACAAAGGCTCAGTGTTTCCGCAGTTTTTGTGCTGAATTGAATTTTATTCACTTTTCCTGCTGCATTATAATGAAGCACCAGTATTCCATATGCTGTTTGAAAAGCTTCCCATTTAGGGTCCTTTATTTTGGGGTTGCCCAGGTAATTAAATAAACTGCCCTTTTTGGCACCAAGCAGGGGTATCGATAATTTGCCTTTGAATTTTTCGCCGATCTCCACATAATCCCTTTGAGTATATATGGTAAGGTCCCGGTCCTTGAAATAGACGCCAGCGCCGCATTTTGCAGTGGGCGTTTCCTCTTCGGCACTGGTGAAGCAGGGTAATTCTTTTTTTATCTGTTCAATGGGAAAATCCGGCCGCACTTTATTCACTTTGCCATCCAGTATGTCTACATAAAAATCTCCGCAATCGTTCTTTGGTTTCAGCTGGGCATCGGCCAGGAAAAAGAACAATAATGAAACAGACAAACCAATGAGCTTTTTCATAGTCTGATTATTATGATATGAAGGAAATGTGCAGCAATTACCTGTTAATATGCAAATTCCTTGCTAGACTTTTTTGCTGCCAAACCAGGTATATCAGCTTTATAAAGAACCTGTTAAAAAGCCAGTTGCTGTATTTCCTGTCTGATCAAATAACCGGTGAATATCAATTCGGTGTATGCAAAGTTTCCTGTAAATTCAAAAAGAGTACATTTAGCTTCCTAAAACTTTTGCCATGCGTTCTTTCCTGAAATGGTCGCTCCCTTTATTTTTCATATTATCATTTGCGTCTGCTTTTTCACAGCCCTTTGCACCGGCCCTTTTTGATGCCATGCAGTGGCGGATGATAGGCCCGCACCGTGGTGGCAGAACCGTTGGCGCCGTTGGTGTTCCGCAGCAACCCAATGTTTTCTACATTGGTGTCAATAATGGCGGTGTATGGAAAACAACCGATTTCGGCCGTACCTGGTTTCCGATCTTTGATGACCAGCCTACCGGATCAATTGGTGATGTTGTTGTTTCACCATCAAATCCTGATGTGCTGTATGTGGGCAGTGGCGAAGGTTTGCAGCGACCGGATCTTTCTGTTGGCGATGGGGTGTACAAATCAACCGATGGCGGCAAATCCTGGATCAATACCGGTTTAAAAGACGGCCAGCAGATAGGCGGACTGGCCATTGACCCCAAAAATGAAAACCGCGTATTTGCCGCAGTGCTTGGTCATCCATATGGCCCAAATAAAGAACGCGGTGTATATCGCAGTTTGGATGGCGGTAAATCCTGGAAACAGTTATTGTATAAAGATGAAAATACCGGGGCTGTACAGGTAACGATCGATCCGGTAAACGCCAATATCATTTATGCTGACTTATGGGCGGCGCGGCAGGGCCCCTGGGAAAATGGCGCCTGGAATGGCCGGGAAAGCGGATTATTTAAATCAACCGATGGCGGCGATACCTGGAAAAAACTAACAACAGGATTACCCACTCCTGAACAAGGGCTCGGGCGCATTGGTTTTTGCATTGCCCCCAGCGATCCAAATCGGTTATACGCTACCGTTGATGCAAGTGTAAATGGCGGGATCTACCGTAGCGATGATGCCGGCGAAACATGGAAAAGGATACAGTCCGACGAAAGGTACTGGGGCCGGGGCAGTGATTTTGCGGAGATCAAAACAGATCCTAAAAATAAAGACATTGTGTATAGCGCCAATATTGTAACCTGGAAGTCAACTGATGGCGGCATGAAGTGGGAAGCCTTCAGGGGTGCACCCGGAGGTGACGATTATCATCGCATCTGGATCAATCCAAATAATCCGGAGATCATTCTGCTTGCAAGCGACCAGGGCGCGATCATCACCGTTAACGGCGGCAAAACTTTTTCTTCCTGGTACAACCAGCCTACGGCGCAATTTTATCATGTAAGTACTGATAATGCATTCCCTTATGTTGTGTACGGTGGCCAGCAGGAAAGCGGGTCGGTTGGCATTGTTTCACGTGGGCGTAATGGCAACATATCTTTTCGCGACTGGTACCCTGTTGGTGTGGAAGAGTACGGCTATGTTGCTCCGGATCCGTTGGACCCTGATATTATTTATGGCGGTAAGATCACGCGCTTTGACAAGCGAACCGGACAGGTACAGCAGATTGCGCCGGAAGCGGTACGAAGCGGCAAGTACCGGTTTATACGTACGGCCCCGGTTTTGTTTTCACCTGTTGATAAGAAAACACTCTACTTCGCCGGCAATGTATTGTTCAAGACTCTTGATGGCGGTCATTCATGGCAGGTCATCAGTCCCGATCTCACCCGTGAATCATGGGATATTCCCGCCAGCGTGGGCATATACACCAGCGAAGACATGAAGAAGATGCCCCGCCGTGGTGTGATCTATACCGTTGCGCCATCTCCCATTGATATCAATACCATTTGGTGCGGTACGGATGATGGCCTCATCCAACTGACAAAAGACGGCGGCAAGTCATGGCAGAATGTTACACCGCCCGGTATTGATGCCTGGAGCAAAGTTTCGTTGATGGACGCAAGCCATTTTGATGTTAATACAGCTTATGCAGCTGTCAACCGGATCCGATTGGATGATATGAAGCCGCATATTTATAAAACAACAGATGGTGGAAAAAACTGGAAAGAGATCACTGCGGGCCTGAGCGCCGATCCCATCAATGTGGTGAGGGAAGATCCTTTTAAAAAAGGGCTGCTTTTTGCGGGATCCGAACGGATGGTGTATGTATCGTTTGATGATGGTGATAACTGGCAATCGCTGCGTTTGAATATGCCGGCAACTTCCATTCGCGACCTGGTCATAAAAGATGATGATATTGTGGTGGGTACGCATGGGCGCAGTTTCTGGATCCTGGATGATATTACGCCGTTGCGCCAGTTGCATACAGCGTCCTTAAAAAGTCAGGTGATACTGTATCAGCCCCAGACAGCTTACTGGGTGCGATGGAACCTGAATACCGATACGCCGATCCCGCAGGAAGAACCTGCAGGCCAGAACCCGCCCGAAGGCGCGGTGATCAATTATTACCTGGCAGATAATGCCAAAGGTGAAATGACGCTTGAAATAATGGATGCCGCCGGAAAACCCGTGCGTAAATACAGCAGTTTGGACAAGCCCTACAGCATCCCGCCTAATAATGTTCCGTCATACTGGCTCCGCCCGCAGCAGGAATTATCCGGGAAGGCAGGTGCACACAGGTTTTTATGGGACATGCATTATACCCCGCTGGAGATCGCGCCTTCGTATCCTATAGCTTCAGTTTATCAGCAAACTGCCCGCAAACCCACATCACCCTGGGTACTACCGGGAACGTATACTGTAAAACTTACGGTTGATGGAAAAATGTATGTGCAAAAGCTGACAGTTACAATGGACCCGAATGTAAAAACGCCAGCAGCAGATCTTGTGTTGCAGCATGATCTTTCATTTGAGCTGTATATGGCCCGGAAGAATTTATTATTAAAAAAGCCCGCAACAGAAAATGAAAAAAAAGAATCGGCCCAGCTCGACAGAAAAATGGCAGCGGTTTTTGAAATACTACAGGATACGGATATGCCGCCAACGACGCAGGCAGTAAGTGCGGCAAAAGAGCTGATTAGCCACAAACAATAGAAGACCGCAAAGATCAGGTTGCTTTGCGGGCAATTTTATGGAACCTTTCCAGCTCGGTTATTTCTCCGGGTTGCAGCAGTTCATTATTGTCGTATTTAAGTTTCAGGAACAACACTTTTTTGTGCTCCGGGTATTTCTCCAGGATCTCTGAAATGAGTTGCCCGATTCGGACATCCTTTGTATAAAGTGGCTTTGGCTCTGGCAGTGCAGATTTGAACCGTGTCGGTTTCTTCAGGATCTCTGCTTCTATGGTGGCAAGTTTTCCAGGCGGGACATTTTTTGCCTTCAATGCTTTCTGGTACAACCCTTCCAGTTGTTTTTTGCTGAGTCCCCCCCTGTTATGGTACTGATTATGCAGGCTGCGCACAAACTCAGAATCCGGGTAGGCCTCCATGGTCAGTACCAGTACATCATTAATTACATCAACATCCGCTTTTTTTCGTTGCATGGCCACATTTTATACATTGAAAGTAGGCAGAAAAGGGGGATTTGAACTCGACATTCAGATATTCTGCTTTACCCGTTTGAAAATATTATATACATTTAACGTGTTGTGCTATTGGATGAATCAGTAAATGAAGTTTATCAATGGCTTTAAAATTATATCTTACGAAAACGGTTAGAACTTTACGAAAATAGATCCTTCACCCTTTCATCCTACAAGAATGAATTTCGCCCCCCACCCGGGTTCAGGAAGACAGGTTTAGGGAAGATCAGTCATTTGGTAAAAGAACTATTTGTCGACCTCTCTCTTGTCATCCTGAGCCCGGGGATTCTCTAAAAGCGTTGCTTAATCAAGATGCCAGGGTGAAGGATCTCATGTATAATCAGCGAAATTGTAAATATTCGTTTAATTGCACTACACGTTATACATTTAAAGAAAAGACCATGCAATCCAAAGCAGCTACCCCGGAACAATATATTAAAGAGTTGCCGGCAGACAGAAGGGAAATGATTTCTGCCTTGCGTGATGTTGTACTTAAAAATCTTCCAAAAGGATTTGCAGAAGAAATGAATTATGGCATGCTTGGGTATGTGGTGCCACATTCAGTGTACCCGCCAGGCTATCATTGCGATCCAAAATTGCCCCTGCCGTTTATGGCCATCGCCTCCCAAAAAAAATTTATCGCATTTTACCATATGGGCATTTATGCCCGGCCTGAATTGCTCAACTGGTTCACCACAGAATATCCAAAGCACTGTAAAGCAAAACTGGATATGGGGAAAAGCTGTATGCGGTTTAAGAAGCCGGAGAATATACCGTACAAACTGATTGGCGAACTGGTCAAAAAGATGAAGGTAAAAGACTGGATTGAAATGTATGAGACTACTTACAAAAACAGCAGAAAAAAATCTTAATCATTCGAATTACTACGACCGCAAAGTCGAGAAGGCGAGATGCCATTTCATAATCATTAAAAAATGAAAAAAATTATTTACTTCATCGCACTGTTATTCCTCAGCGTTTGTAACGGTCATGCACAATCGAAAGATTTTATTTCCGTGAAAGGCAAAGATGTCATAGGTGCTGATGGCAAGCCTTTCATGATCAGGGGTACCAATCTGGGCAACTGGCTTGTTCCGGAGGGCTACATGTTCCGTTTCAATAACACCCCTTCCCCAAGACTTATAAACCAGGCGTTCACCGAACTGATCGGACCTGAAGAGGTAAAGCTTTTCTGGAAAAAATACCTGGAAAATTATATTACGGAGGCGGACATACATTATCTCAAATCCATTGGCTGCAATTCTTTACGCATCCCCTTTCATTACAAACTTTTTACCGATGAAGAGTACATGGGTGGAAAAGGGGAGGCGAGGGGTTTTCAAATTATGGACAACCTGATAGGCTGGTGTAAGAAAGAAGGTCTCTACCTTTTACTAGATATGCATTGTGCCCCCGGCGGACAAACAGGTGATAACATTGATGACAGCTGGGGCCATCCGTTTTTATTTGATGATCCAGCCAGCAGGAAAATATTTATAGATGTATGGGTGAAAATAGCCAGGCGGTATAGCAAAGAAACCACCGTGCTTGGCTATGATCTTTTAAATGAGCCCATTGCACACTTTTTTGATACCGCTCATTTCAATCCATTGCTGGAACCATTATATAAAGAAGTGACTAAAGCCATCAGGGCCGTAGATAAGAACCATCTGATCTTTCTCGGCGGGGCTCAATGGAATTCAAATTTCAGTGTATTTGGAAAACCTTTCGACAATAAACTTGTGTACACCTTTCACAAATACTGGACGGCCACTACGGTTGATGTGATAAAGGATTACCTGGCATACAGCGATAAGTACCAGGTACCGCTTTACTGCGGGGAAACCGGTGAGAATAATGACGAATGGGTGAGATCATTCCGGGTACTGCTTGATGAGTACAGGATCGGCTGGCATTTCTGGCCCTATAAGAAAATGGAGAACAAAGCAGGCTTTGTGGATTTCGCAAAACCTGAGGGGTTTGAAAAAATCCAGTCGTACGCCGATTCCGTCAAGAATAATTTCGAGCATATGCGCAAACTGCGCCCGGCAGATATGCTATCGGTTCGTAGATCATTGGACCAGTTTTTAGAGAACAGCAAATTTAAAAACTGCAGGCCAAACGATGGATATATAAGGGCACTTGGTTTTAATATTGCTTCCGGGGCAAATGGATTCAGGGACTAAAATTTATTTCCTTCGTCACTGATTGTAAGCTTTTTAACTTTCTTCCCGTAAAATTTCCAGCGGAGGCTTTGATACAATAAAACGGCTGTTTGACAAACCAATCAATACCGTTAACGCACAAACGGAAAAGAATACGATCAAAATCGGCATGATCTCCGGTGTAAAGGTTGTTTCAAAAACATAATGTGCCAATGCCCAACTGCCAAGCAGCGAAAGCAATATTCCTGCAAAAGCAGCCAGTGCACCGAGGAAAAAATATTCCAGCGCCGTTATCGCATAGATCTGCCTCCGGCTTGCCCCCATAGTCCTCAGCAAAACACTTTCACGCATGCGCTGGTATTTGCTGATGAGTACAGATGCTATGAGCACCACCAATCCTGTTGTCATGCAAAAAGCAGCCATGAAACGGATGACAAAACCAATTTTATCCAGGATCTCGTCAACCACGCTCAATACCAAACCGAGATCAATGATGGATACGTTTGGAAACTCTTTTACAGCCGCCTGCTGAAACCGGGCAGAAACAGCCACATCCGGCACCCTTGTCATCAGCACATGAAACTGTGAGGCATCTTCCAGCACGCCGGTTGGAAACACCACCAGGAAATTGGTTTGGATGCGGTTCCAGTCAACTTCCCTGAGGCTGCCCACCACTGTTGATATCATTGATCCCTGTACATTGAAAACCATGGTATCACCGATCTTGATGTGGTTTCTGTTTGCCAGGCGTTCTTCAAGTGAAATATAAATGGGTTCACTGCCACCGTTATACTTTCCGGTAAATTTACCCGCCTTGACCTTTTCCGATGAAATCAGTGTATCCCTGAACGTTACCCGGTATTCGCGGTTGAAGATCCACCGCTGCATATCAATGGTGCTGTCTTTTTTGAGGGCTTCGGCATTTATCTTATTCACGGATTCAAGTCGCATGGTGACCAGCGGCACCGTTTCATCTGCCATAAGGCCTTCCCGCTTTGCCAGTGCCTTGACCGCTTGGCGCTGATCTGTCTGTATGTCAAACATCACCATATTGGGCTGGTTGCCGGAGGCTGAGAGGTTTATCCTGTTGAGCAGTATAGTTTGAATAAAAAGAACCGTACAGATCAGGGCCGTGCCTAAGCCTATTGAAAGTATCAATGTTCCTGTCTGGTTATTTGGCCGGTACAGATTGGCCAGACCCTGCCTCCATACATATGACCAGGAGGATGGGAAGAATTTCCTTACCAGCCACATGAGCAATTGTGCGAGGCCCGACAGGATCAAAAAAGATATTATCACCCCTGCGGTAAAGCCAATTGAACTTGTCCAGCTTGACAACTGTATGGAAGTAAAAATATAAATGAAGGCGAGTATCAGCCCGTACACCAGCCAGGTGAAAAAATCTTTATACAATACGGATTGATGTGTCATCCTTAAAGTATTCAGCGGAGAGATCTTTCTGATGGAGATCAGCGGAACCAGGGCGAAAAGGATGGAGATTATGACTCCCAACAGAATTCCCTGCCCTATGGCTATCCAGGAAATGGCTGGTTCTATTTTGATAGGCAAGAGGTCTTTTAAGAGCAGGGGCAGAAGCTGTTGAATGAGTGTGCCCAGCAAGGCGCCGATCACCGAGCCAATGAATCCGATGAAAACGATCTGGATGAGGTAAATGAGGAAAGACTGTGCGGATGATGCTCCCAGGCAGCGAAGGACGGCGATGGTATTTATTTTTTCGCGCACATAAATATGAATGGCGCTGGCAACACCGATACATCCCAGCAGGAGTGCAATGAATCCAACAAGTGAAAGAAAACGCGTGACGTCCTTAAAAGAACGTGCCGTATCTTCTTTCTGACTTTCAACCGTATCGTAGCTTAGTTCCGCTCTTTCCAGGCGCGGTTCCAGTTTTTCGGTCAGTTTTTTAATATTGATCGGCTTATCATATTTGAAGTAATAGCTGTAATTGATGCGGCTGCCTTTTTGTTCAAGCCCCGTTTGGGATAAATATTTCAGGGGCATATAAATCACCGGTGCTACAGCGGATGAAAGCCCTGTTTGTCCGGGCGCCCCTTCCAGGGTTCCGGCAATGGTGAAATAAAGGGTCCCGATTTTTATGGTATCACCATTTTGCGCATTGAACTGCATCATCAGGGTTTTGTCTACCACGGCCTGCTGGTTATCACGGAAACGGGTACCTGCTTCTTCAGGTTGTGTCTGGAGCCTGCCGTAATAGGGGAACTCGCCGCTAAGCGCCCTGATCTGTACCAACCGGGTGCCGCCGTTTTTTACAAAATAGACCATGGATGAAAAACTGCGTTGCTCCGATCTCCTGTCGCCAAGGGAGTCTGTCAGCGCTTTCATTTCCGGGGAAAAAGCTTTGTTGCCGGAGATCTCCAGGTCGGCGCCAATGAGTTCCGCGGCCTGCTTATCTACTTCATCTTTCAGGCTGGCGCTAAGGGCATAGACGGATACCAGGGCGGCGATTCCCAGGATAATGGAAGAGATAAAAAGCAACAACCTGGATCGATTGCGCCTGCTGTCTCTCCAGGCCATTTTGAAAAGCCAGTTCCAGTTTAATTTTGATGAAGGGATCATGAATTATTTTTTCGGCCGGATATTCGGTTAATTATTATTTCCAGTTTATAAAGCTTCTGCCTGTAGCAGTGTGGATTCATCAGAGATCAGTTTTCCGCCTTTCATTTTAATGATCCTGCCGGTTTTTGCAGCTAATTCAAGATTATGGGTAACCACTACAAGTGTGGTCCCGGCTTCTTTATTCAGGTCAAATAGAAGGCTTTCAATTTTCTCACTGTTTTCTGCATCGAGGTTGCCGGTTGGTTCATCAGCAAAAAGGATCCGGGGTTTATTGGAGAATGCTCGTGCAAGGGAAACGCGCTGTTGTTCGCCGCCACTCAATTGCACAGGGTAATGGTGACTTCTGTCAGCCAGCCCTACTTTGTCAAGCAGTTCCATCGCCTGGTTCCGGATATTTTTGATCCCCCTCAGTTCCAGCGGCACCATAACATTTTCCAGGGCAGTAAGCGTGGGCAATAACTGGAAATTCTGAAAGATAAAGCCCACATACTGATTACGGACCAATGCCCGCTTGTCTTCCGTAAGGCTTTCCAGTTTGATGTGATTGAGCTCAACGGATCCGGCCGATGCCCGGTCGAGGCCGGCACAAAGCCCGAGTAAAGTGGTCTTGCCACTGCCCGAAGGCCCCACTATGGAAATGGTGGAACCTGCTTCCACTGAAAAACTAATGTGGTCCAGTACAGTGAGCGTGTGGCCCGCACTTTCATACGTTTTACTTACCTCTTTTACCTGTAATATGATGTCCATGCAATGAATTTAATATTTACGGGCCAATTAAGGACCTGGTATAAAAATACCGGATAATTAAGCCAAATTTGTATCCCCTTTGATTATTTATGTAAACGGTCACTATGCTTAACAAAAAATTACCTGTGCTGTTCGGCTTTTTTATCCTCTTCCTGGCTGCCTGTAACAATGGCCAGAAGCCTGTTGATAAGGCCGCAGCGGAAAAGGAAAGTTTAAGAGACAGTACAAAACCTGCTGAAAAAATGACCATCCTGTTTTTTGGGAACAGCCTTACGGCCGGTTATGGACTCGAAGATCCAGCTACAGCCTTTCCGTCATTGATACAGAAAAGGATCGATTCACTGGGATTGCCCTATACCGTTGTCAATGCAGGAGTGAGTGGCGAAACCTCATCAGGCGGTAACAGCAGGATTGACTGGATCCTCAAACAGCCCGTAGATGTTTTTATCCTCGAACTTGGTGCCAATGACGGCCTGCGGGGAATTCCGTTTACCGAAACGGAAAAAAACCTGCAATCGATCATCGATAAAGTCAAAGCAAAAAATAAGAATGTGAAGATCATTCTGGCAGGTATGCTGGTGCCACCGAATATGGGCCCTGATTATTCCAAAGCATTTAAAGACCTTTTTCCAGAACTGGCGAAGAAAAATCTAACACCGTTCATTCCTTTTATACTGGAAGGCGTGGCGGGAGAGGAAAAACTGAACCAGGGCGATGGGATTCATCCAACGGTGGAGGGGCACCAGATGGTGATGGAGAATGTATGGGCAGTGCTTAAGGATGTGCTATGAAATTTAACCGCAAAGACAAATAAGAGAACAAAGAAATACATTGAAGATGAAGACAATCGGAATCATTGGTGGATTGACCTGGCTTTCAACGGCAGACTATTACCGGCTCATCAACCAGCAGGTCAATGAAAAAATGGGTGGTGTTGAAGCAGGAAAGATCATCATTTATTCCGTCAATTTTGCGGAGATAAAAGTGCTCACAGAAAATAATGACTGGGATGGAATTGCTTCCATCTTGAAAGAGGTTGCCCGAAAACTGGAATCAGCAGGAGCCGATTGTATATTGATCGGCGCCAATACCATGCACAAAATTGCTGACGAAGTACAGGGAGCCATTAATATTCCTTTAATTCATATAGCGGAAGAAACCGCCAGGGTGATTGAATCAAAGGGACTTAAAAAAGTTGCTTTGCTGGGAACAAAATATACCATGCAACTGGATTTCTACACAAAGAAACTCGCGGCAAAAGGTCTAGAAACCATCATTCCCGGAGAAGCAGATATTGCCTATATCAACAATGCCATCTATACAGAAATGGGCAAAGGTATTTTCCTGCCCGAAACCAAGGACCGCTTCATTCAGATCATTGATAAACTTCAGCATGCCGGCGCTGAAGCGGTTATACTGGGGTGTACCGAAATCCCGATACTGATCAAACAGGATGACGTGAATCTGCTGGTACTCGATACCACCGCCATCCATGTTGATGCTGCCGTTAAGTTTGCTGTCTGACTGAAAAGTCAGCCACACGCGCAAAGGCGAAAGTGAAATTTTCATTATCTTCTCACTTAAATAAAGCTGGCAGATGTTCAAGAAAATTTTACTGGCATTGCTATTATTGACAGCAGGATTAATCACTATTGTTGTTTTCAATACAATCCGTGCAGGTAATGAAATTCCCGTAAAAGAAGCCATGAAGGCACCCCCGATAAATGATTCTGCATTGAAACATTTCACGGAGGCGATACAAATAAAAACGATTTCCTGGGCAGATACTTTGCCAGTTGATACGGCAGAATTTATCAGGTTCCGTCATTTTATGGAAAGGGCCTATCCGCTGGTACATCAAAAAATGGAACGCAGGATATTCAGTGAATTCAGTTACCTGTATGAATGGAAAGGTTCTGATACATCCCTTCATCCTTATGTATTGATGGCGCATATGGACGTGGTTCCGGTGGAGCCGGGAACGGAAAGCAGGTGGTCGCATGATCCGTTTAAAGGAGAAGTGATCAACGATGTGATCTGGGGCAGGGGCGTGGCTGATGATAAAGGATCGGTGATAGCCATCATGGAAGCGGCAGAGGAATTGCTTCGACAGAATTTTCAGCCAAAGCGGACCATTTATCTGAGTTTCGGACATGATGAAGAAATCTCCGGACATTTAGGCGCAACTGCCATTTCAAAATGGTTCCTGGATCAAAAGATCCGTCCCGAACTTGTTATTGATGAAGGCGGGGAAATAACCCTTGAACAGTTCCCTTCACTAAAAAGACCGGTAGCCGCCATTGCAGTTGGTGAGAAGGGATATCTCTCTTTCGAGTTAAGTGTTGCAGTTCCGGGAGGGCATAGTTCCATGCCGGAAAAAGAAACTTCCATTGATATCCTGAACAGGGCCCTGGTAAAAGTTCGCGAAAAGCAAATGCCCTATCGCATCTCTCCTCCGATGGCCGAACTATTTCGCAGGCTGGCCCCCGGCCTTCCATTTGCAGAACGTATGGCCATGAGCAACCAGTGGCTCTTTGGCAGTATGCTCCGGAAAAAATTCGAATCAGATCATGTGACCAATTCACTTTTTCATACCACCATAGTACCTACTATTCTGAAAGCAGGTGTTAAAGATAATGTGATCCCTTCCAGCGCAACGGCCATTGTAAACAGCAGGAATATGATCTTTGATCCGGAAGAATCTGTAATCGCATTTATGAAAAAACAGATCAATGATGACAGGGTAAAAATTACCCCATTCAAAGCCAACACAAACCCTTCGCCGATGACGGCGGCAAACGGACCTGCGTTTAAAAAAGTGGAAGAGATCATTTATAAAGTTATGCCCGATGTAATTCCGGTGCCCTATGTTTTAATGGGCGGCACAGACAGTAAACACTTTACAAAGGTATCAGACGGAGTACTCAGGTTTAATCCATCCATAGATGCAAAGGGCTATCATGGAATTGATGAAAGGCTGCCTGTTTCTGATTTTAACAGGATGATCTTCTTTTTTCAATTGCTGATCCGGGATGAGCCGGAAGGCGAAACAAAGAAATAATATTATTGATTATTGCCACGGATTTTATTGATTTTCCTGAAGTAAAAATAAAACGGGATGCCACTGCAAACCAGGAGGAATCCCATAAAAGAGGCCTTGGGCTGTATAATGGCGGTATTGACCACCAGCACAATACTGAAAAGAACAATAATGATCGGCGCTACCGGGTATGCGATTATTTTTGATTTGATGCTACCATTTCTTTTCATCTTCATCAGCCCGATAGCCACCAGTCCGAAGAATAAAAAACCCGTAAAAATAACAAGGTTAGTTAACAGGTCGAAAGTGCCTGTAACAACCATTATACTGCTCCAGGTAGAAGAAAGCAGTAAAGAAATATAGGGTGTCCTGAAACCCGGATGCACATATGCCGCTTTCCTGTAGAATGCCCCTTTTTGCGCCATGCGGTAGTAGAGCCTGGGATAAACGATGATACAGGCGTTGAGGGCACCCAGTGCACTGATCATAATCAGAAAAGTAATGATCAGGGTACCCATCGGCCCCATGATCATACCCGCAACTTCTGCCGCCGCAATCTTATTTTCATCCATCGAAGCCAGCACGGATAAAGGAAGCACCCGCATGTAAACTATATTGAGCAGGATGTATAAAAGCATGGCAATGCCAACACCTGCCATGATAGCTAATGGAACATTTCGCTGAGGATTTTTAATTTCCCCGCTGACATAGGTAATATTTGCCCAGCCGTCATAAGCCCACAGAGCACTGAGCAGGGCCCCGAAAAAAGCACTGAGTACAGTAAAGAAACCGGGATAATTTGTACTAACGGATACGGATATCTCATTATTTGCAGGGACGGTGTATAAAAACCCGGCAATGATGAGGATGATCATGCCGCCAATCTTTGCGCCTGTCACTATATTATTTAATGCCCCGCCATTTTTGACACCCCTGTAATTCACCCAGGTCAGCAGGCTTATAACCAGCACCGCAAATATTTTTATGCCCGATGAAGCAAATGGATAGATGAGGCCGCCAATGGAAAGGTCTTTCCATGCACTCAAAGGATCCGGGAACTGAATCAAAGTATTGACAGACTGGGAAAAAACAAATGCCAGCGCGGCGATCGCCCCGCTTCCGCCAATCGTAAAGATCATCCAGCCAAAAAGAAAAGCCTGAAAGTCGCCAAAAGCAAGCCGCAGGTATTCATAGATTCCGCCCGACTCATCTGTAAGGCCTGCGAGTCCCGCATAGGTAAAAGCACCCAGCATGGTGATTATGCCCGCAACAACCCAGGCCATAATGATGCCGGGTTCGCTCATAAAAGCCTGTGACATAGGAACGATCTTCTTAAATGCACCGGAGCCGATCATTATACCCGCTACCAGGAGAATGCCCGTTGTAAGGCCAAGCACCCTGTTCAAAGGGATATCCTGTTTTTTTGCCGGCGGCTGTTGATCAATCATGTTTAAATATACAGTTATTGTCCATTCATCTGCCGTACTTAACCGCTGAGAAAATAAGGCGGAAAGAAACAAGAAGATTGTTTAACTTTTCTTTTCGTTCATTGATACTTTGCGGTTAAGATTATTCGCATACAATTTCAATTTCTTTTTATGAAGCAGGTATTTTTCTTTTTGTTGGTTTGTTTTAATATGGTTTCGGCATCAGCCCAGGTAGATGCAAGGTTATTCAGGTATCCGGATGTTTCCGCTACACATATCAGCTTTGTATACGGCGGTGATATCTGGCTGGCACCAAAGGCCGGTGGAACAGCCATACGCTTAACCTCATCAACCGGCGAAGAATCCTTCCCCCGCTTTTCCCCGGATGGGAAAACCCTGGCTTTTACAGCTTCATATCGGGGTAACGCAGATGTATACACGATACCTGTAACAGGCGGTATGCCTGCCAGGCTGAGCTGGCATGCCATGGGCGACCGGGTTGTAGACTGGCATCCCGATGGAAAAAGGATATTGATCGCTTCACAGCGGGAAACCAATGTGGGCAGTGTGAACCAGTTATACCTGCTGGATAAAAAAGGCGGACTGCCTCAAAAATTACCCCTGCCTTATGGTGAACTGGGAAGCTTTTCTCCCGATGGCGAAAGCATTGCCTATGTTAGTCGCATTACCGAAAATTATCCTTTCAAAAGATACCGTGGCGGCCTCGCTTCTGATGTGGTGATCTTTGATCTTAAGAAAATGACCGCGGAGAATATCACCAAAAATACCGCTACCGATGGGAAGCCTGTGTGGCATAAAAACAAGATCTATTATGTAAGTGATATCGATAAAAACAAACGCCGCAATATCTGGGTCTACGACATTGCATCAAAGAACCGTACGCAGGTGACCAACTTTGATAAGGCGGATATAAACCACATGAGTGCTGGTCCGGACGACCTGGTATTTGAAGCCGATGGCAAACTCTATCTCCTGAATCTATCAACAAATAAATACGCTGAAGTAAAAATTAGTGTGATCACAGATTTCGCAACCTTAATGCCACGACCGGAAAATGTGGGTAACCGTATGGCGAATGCGGATATATCACCGGATGCGAAACGTGTGGTGGTTGAAGCGAGAGGCGAACTGTTCAGCGTACCTGCTGAAAACGGACCCGTAATGAACCTCACTAACAGCAGCGGTGCATTTGATCAAAACCCGGCATGGTCACCTAATGGAAAATGGATCGCTTACTGGAGTGACCAGAGTGGTGAATATGAGATCTGGTTGCAGGATCAGCAAAACGGCACCGCTAAAAAACTCACCAATTTCGGAAAAGGAATGGGCTGGCATTTGCATTGGTCCCCTGACAGTAAAAAACTGGCATATATCAATCAACTCCAGGAAATCCAGGTACTCACCGTTGCCAATGGAGATGTGGCAACTATTGATAAAACAGAACTGCAGCCCTATCCCGCATTAAGGGGATTCCGTTTGAGCTGGAGCAATGATAATAACTGGATAGCGTATAGTAAGCAAGGAGAAAATCTGAACAGCGCTGTTTATGTGTATGGCCTTGCGGATAAAAAACTGCATAAACTTACGGCCGGATATTATAATGATGCGGATCCGGTGTTTGATCCGGGCGGGAAGTATCTTTTTTTCCAAACTGATCGCCGACTGCAACCTATATACAGCAGCCTCGATGCAACCTGGATCTATCCCAATACAACACAGATCGCCTATGCCAGTTTGGATCCTTCCGCTAAAAGTTTGCTTGTAGCCCGAAATGATGAAATAAAAATTACGGCTGACACAGCCGCCGCAAGCAAACCTGCAACACCTGAAAAAGCAGCAACGCCGGCACCTGCTTCAGCACCTGCGGTAAAAACGATTACTGTTAAGCCGGACAACTTTGAAGCAAGGGTCCAGGTACTGCCCATCCCGGCGGGAAATTTTGGCAGCATGGCCGCCATGGAAGGGAAACTGGTTTATCACCGTATGCCTAATTCCGGCAGTAGCGGAGAACAGCCCTCCTTATTTATGTATGATATAGAAAAGCGTGAAGAAAAAAGGGTGATGGCCAATGTGAATGGCTTTGCCGTTTCAAAAGATGGGAAATCAGTTTTGGTCATGCAGGGAAATAATCTCGGAATCATCAAGCCAATGCCTGATCAGAAAATTGATAAACCGCTACGTACTTCCGCGATGGAGATGACACTTAATCCCAAAGAAGAATGGAACCAGATATTCAACGATACCTGGCGCAGGTACCGCGATTTCTTCTACGATCCTGCCATGCAGCAGGTTAACTGGAATGATGTACGCAAGCAATACGCGGCATTAATGGAGAATGCTATCACCCGCTGGGATGTTACAACGATACAGCAGGAAATGATTGCTGAACTTGCCGCAGGCCATACTTATGCAAGGCTGGGTGATGCCGAACAGGCCACTAACCGCGGGCATGGCTTCCTGGGTATTGACTGGGAACTTGCCAACGGGGCATATCGGATTAAACGGATCGTGAAGCCGGCAGCATGGGACAATGAAGTGCGCTCGCCTTTTGATGCTACAGGCATCAATGTAAAAGAAGGCGATTATATACTTGCAGTGAATGGCAAACCGGTGGATGCTTCCATCGATCCATATGCTTCACTGGAGGGTATGGCCGGCAGCACGGTATTGTTGAAAGTAAACAGCCAGCCCAACATGACGGGTGCAAGGGATGTATTGATCGAAACACTTACCACCGGTCAGGAGAGGAGATTGCGCCATTTGGAATGGATCGAAGGAAATCGTAAAAAAGTGGAAGCGCTCAGTAACGGCGACCTTGGTTATATGTACATGCCCAATACCGGTGGCGACGGGCAGACGGAACTCATGCGACAGTTTTATGCGCAGGTGGATAAAAAAGGTTTCATCATTGATGAACGTTTCAATGCAGGCGGACAGCTTGGCGATCGTTTTGTGGAAATGCTCAATCGCCCTAACCTCTATAATATTGCCTGGCGCAATGCCGGTGTGAGCCGCATTCCCGGTAAAGGGAACGATGGTCCCAAAGCTATGCTCATCAACGGCTGGGCCGGTTCGGGCGGCGATGCATTTCCGTGGGCATTTAAAACAATGAATATGGGCCCGATTATCGGTGAGCGCACACTTGGTATCCTGGTTGGTCCGGCAACGGGTCATAACCTGGTTGACGGCGGCGGCATAACGGTGCCGGATGCCCGATTATATGGTCCGGATGGCAAATGGTTCTGGGAAGGCGAGGGGGTATCACCTACGATTGAGGTATGGGATGATCCTGCGCAACTTGCCAAAGGCAATGATCCGCAATTGATACGTGCGGTGGAAGAAGTGAAAAAGCTTGTAAAGGAGAAACCGCGGAAACTGGCGCCTAAGCCGGCGTTTGAGGACAGGAGTGCGAATGGAATGAAAAATAAGGAATAAAATACTTTAACTGCAAAGAAACAAAGTACGCTAAGTTTTCGCAAGGATGGCGAGTGACCTGCCGGGAAGGGTATAGGTTTGTGTTGTGATGGCGGGAGATTCTTCCCATGGCAGTATGTCCTGTGGGGAAGGGAGGCTGGTATCGAGCCATCTTTTCCATTTACCTTCAACATTTTTTTCATCAACGGGTATGGTAAATGCAAGTGGCTGGTGATAGGCATTGATCATATAATGCATAAGTACTGAACTCGTCATAGACCTGATGGTCACTGCTATTGAACTGGAATGATGGCTCCAGTCTGGTTCGAGGATTTTTATACCGTGCCAGGTGAGTTCAGCTTCAGCGATCATTTCATTCAGGGGCTTTTGCAATCCAGGACGGGAAGAATCCCTGTTCAGGCGCGCTTGTATCAGCATTTTTGTAAAACGGAAGATTTCCTGGTTTTTTGCAATGAGACTCCAGTCGAACCATGAAATTTCATTATCCTGGCAGTAGGCATTATTGTTACCTTTTTGGGTGCGCCGAACTTCATCGCCCATCAGTAACATCGGCGTGCCAATGGATATCAGGGTGATTGCCAGAAAATTTTTGATTTGTCTTTTGCGTAAAGCTTCAATATCAGGGTCGGTTGTTTCTCCCTCAACACCGCAGTTCCAGCTTAGATTATCATTGCTTCCATCGCGGTTGTTTTCGCCATTCGCCTCATTGTGTTTCTGGTTATAGCTAACAAGGTCATTGAGTGTAAAACCATCGTGGCAAGTAACAAAATTGACGCTTTGTTCAGGTTCCCTGTTTTCGTGTGCATATATATCCGGGCTTCCAAGCAGCCTCGCAGCAAGTGCGGCAAGCTTACCCTGGTCTCCTTTCAAAAAAGAGCGTACATCATCCCTGAACTTCCCGTTCCATTCTTTCCAGCTGTCGCCAATAAAACTGCCTACCTGGTACAACCCGCCGGCATCCCATGCTTCGGCAATGAGTTTGATTCCAGCAAAGCAAGGATCAGATTCAATGTCCCAGAGAACAGGCGGGTTTTCCAGTGTTTTTCCTTGTTCATCTCTCGACAAAATGGAAGCGAGGTCAAACCTGAACCCGTCGACATGCATCTTTTTAACCCAGAAATGAAGACTGTCCATAATCATGCGCCGAACAATGGGCTGGTTGGTATTTAATGTATTACCGGTACCTGAAAAATTTGCATACCTGGATTTGTCTGTTTCAGTGATATAATAAATGCTATTGTCGATACCACGAAAAGAATAGGTTGGTCCATGCTCATCTCCTTCCGAAGTATGATTGAAAACTACGTCCAGTATCACTTCTATGCCAGCACGATGGCATGCTTTAACCATGTCACGGAACTCATCCAGCACGGCTAACGGATCTGATGATGAACTGTATGCGGCATGTGGCGCAAAAAAAGATACAGGGCTGTACCCCCAGTAATTGACTTTTCCCGGAGGACAATTCTGAGCATCAAATTGAAATACCGGCAGGAGTTCTATGGCTGTGATTCCGAGATCTGCCAGGTATGGTAACTTTTCAATGATGCCCGCATAGGTTCCTCTTTTTTCAGCACTGACTCCTGAATTTGGATGTTTGGTAAATCCGGCAACATGCATTTCATAAATGATGGTCTCTGCATATGACCTGTTAAGCCTTTCGTCTCCTTCCCAGTCGTATGCCGATACATCCGCTACAACGGATTTCATGCATGGCGTTTGCGGCTCACCGTTAGTGCCTGCTGATTTCCGGTCAAACCCTTTGGGTACAGTTATGGCTTTACTGTATGGGTCGATCAGGATTTTTTCACTGTCAAAACGATGGCCCGCCATTGGATCATGAGGCCCATGCACCCGGTAACCATAAAGTTGGCCGGCTTTCAAACCTTCAATATGAATATGCCAGTAATGATATGTTTTGTTGAACGTCCGGTCCAGTTTAATTTCCCTGAAGGGTGTAACATCTTCAATCTCCCTGAACAGCAGCAGGGTAACGGCTGTTGCATTTTTTGAAAAAAGGCTGAAGTTAACACCACCCTTCATAAGTGTTGAACCCTGAGGAGAGGCGATGCCTTTATTTATTACATATTCGGTATGATCTGTCTGTATCATCATGTAATTGCATTAATCCGCTGCAGGCTTTACACACCATACTTTTTCACAATATTCCCGGATCGAGCGGTCTGATGAAAAATACCCCATACCCGCCGTATTCAGGATGGATTTCCTGGTCCATTCTTCCTGGTCCTGGTAAGTGGCTGAAACGGATTCCTGGCATGACAAGTATGCAGCATAATCAGCCATTACAAGGTAAGGATCCTGCAGGGTCAGTGAATCTGTAACATGTTGGAAAGCACCCGGATCGCCGCCGGAAAAATGGCCACTACGGATGAGTTCAATTACTTCCTTTAACTCCGGATTATTTTCAATATAAGTTGATGGGTTGTACCCGTCTTTTTTCAATTCATATACTTCTTCTGTTTTGAGGCCAAATAGAAAAAAATGCTCCTTCCCTACAGCTTCCCTGATTTCTACATTTGCTCCGTCCAATGTGCCGATGGTTAGCGCACCATTCATCGAAAACTTCATATTGCCGGTACCGGAAGCTTCCTTGCCGGCAGTAGAAATCTGTTCAGAGAGATCTGCAGCGCGGTAAACCCATTCACTGTTTTTTACATTGAAATCGGGGAAGAACACTACTTTCAGCCTGCCTGCAACTTTAATATCGTTATTGATGATTTCCGCTACAGCATTGATGAGCCTGATGATCTCTTTTGCCAGAAAATAACCCGGCGCGGCTTTTCCACCGAAAATAAAAGTGCGTGGAACAATATTTATTGTCGGATTCTTCATGATTCGGTTATAGAGCGTAATGATATGCAGCAGGTTCAGGTGCTGGCGCTTGTATTCATGAATGCGTTTTACCTGGATATCAAAAAGGGTATCGGGATGTATAATGGTACCTGTCAGAGATAATACATGTTCGGCGAGTTTCTTTTTATTGTTGTGCCGGACCTCCCGCCATTTTTCCCGGAAGGTTTTATCATTCGCATATGGAATCAATTTTGACAATTCGGTTTCGAGGTGTGTTTCCCATTTATCACCAATGTATTCCGTGATCAGTGCAGACAACTCAGGGTTATACAATTGTATCCATCTTCTTGGTGTAACGCCATTGGTGATATTGATGATCTTTTCCGGTGAGATGAAATGGAAATCCCGGAGCACGTCTTTTTTGAGCAGTTCGCTATGTAATGCGGACACTCCATTGATTGTATGGCTTCCAACCGCAGCAAGATGTGCCATGCGAACATACCTGTTGCCAGTTTCATCGATGATTGAAAGCCGGTTGATCAATTGCACATCATCAGGGAATTGCAACCTGACATCATTCAGGAACCGGTGATTGATTTCCAGGATGATTTCCAGGTGCCTTGGAAGAAGGGATTTGAACAAATCAACCGGCCATTTTTCCAGTGCTTCGGGTAAGAGGGTATGATTGGTATATCCAAATGTCTGTTTCGTAACCAGCCATGCTGCATCCCAGTCCATTTTATGTCCATCTATTAAAAGCCTCATCAGTTCTGCAACCCCAATGGATGGATGTGTATCATTTAATTGCAGGGCTACAGCAGTATGTAGATTTTCCGGTTTAATATTTCTGATCTCTTGAATGCGCAACATGTCTTGCAGGGAACAGGATACAAAAAAATATTGCTGCATCAGGCGAAGCCTTTTACCCTGTTCGGGATCATCATTGGGATATAAGACCTTGGTTATGGTTTCGGCTCCTGTTTTTTGATTGACCGCTTCAGCATAATTCCCTTTATTAAATAAAGAGAAGTCGAAAGACTCCATGGCCTCTGATTTCCATAACCTCAACAGGTTTACTGCCTTGTTCCGGAAACCCGGTACAGGCGAATCATAAGCGATCCCTTTTACCTGGAATGCCGGAATCCATTTGCTGCGGTAGTTTCCTTGTTCATCTGTGAATGATTCAGTATATCCACCGAAGTTTACGGGGTAGTTAATATCTAATTGTTCAATTTCCCATGGATTGCCATAGCGAAGCCATTTGTCGGTTACCTCCACTTGTCGCCCATTCTCGATCCTTTGATCAAAAATCCCGTATTCATAACGGATGCCATAACCAATTGCCGGTATATTCAGGGTTGATAAAGAATCCAGGTAACAGGCGGCCAGTCTGCCCAGCCCACCATTTCCCAAACCGGGCTCTTCTTCCTGGTGAAGGATATGGTCAAAATTCAATCCGAGCATTTCTACCGCATTCCTGACTTCATCGAAAATTCCCAGGGAAATTAACGTATTGCCCATATAAGGCCCCATCAGGAATTCGGCCGAAAGGTAACCTACAATCTTAAAATCACCCTCCTGGTAATGCCTGAGTGTGTCAATCCAGTTTCCCATCATCCTGTCTCGCAGGCTGTATGCAACTGCCAGGTACCAGTCATTCTGGTTAGCAAGCTCGGGGGATCTTCCGACGGTAAAATTAAGGTTATCTAAGATCGACTGTTTGATCTCTTCCGGGGTTATACCTGTTCGGATATTCAACGTATTCATTAATGAAATAGTTCAATATTTAATTTTACCGCTATGAAATAAGTGACGCAAAGTTGCACGGGGAAAGTAATGCTGTTTAATCTTCAATTACTTTCATTTGCTTTCAACACCCGTATAAAATTACCGCCAAGTATTTTACTGATCTCTTTTTTAGAATAACCTCTTTCCAACAGTGCTTTGGTGACCAGCGGGAAATCCTGTACACCTTTCAGCTCTTTGGGTGGGGCCTCTATGCCATCAAAATCAGAACCTATTCCAACATGGTCCACACCAACAAGTTTTACAATATAATCCAGGTGATCGATGAGCAGGGAAACCGGGGGTAACATTTTTCCCAGATCTGAAGGATAATTTTCTGCTACCATCATGATGGCATAATCAGGCTGTATACCCTGTTTTACAAGCGAATCAATTTCCGTTTTGTGTTTGAGCTGAAACGCCTGTGCTTTACGTATGTAGGTGCTGTCTAAAAAGCCGGCATAAAAATTCAAATGAATAACGCCCCCGCTTTTTGCAATGGCTTTGATCTGTTCATCTTTAAGATTGCGGCGATGCCGGCATAAATTATATACACAGCTGTGTGAAGCGATAACCGGCTTTGAACTGGTATTGATGGCATCCCAAAATGTTTGTTCACCTGCATGTGAAAGGTCAACCAGCATTCCCAGTTCATTCATTCTTTTCACCACCTGTCTGCCAAAATCGGTTAGCCCTTTACGCTCTGATGTATCTTTCCGGGTTGTTTCATCTGCTGCCGATGTTGCCCAGGATGTGGAATTATTCCAGGTAAGGGTTAAATATCTTACACCTCTTTTATGCAAGGCTTCCAGGTTTTCAATTTTATTTTCAATCATATGGCCGCCTTCAACACCCATCATGGCACCCAGTTTTTTTTGTTTGAGTGCGGTCTGCAAATCCCTGCTGTTATATACCATCATCATCCTGTCCGGATTGCGACGCGCCCATTCGTAAACGGAATCAATTTCCTGGTTGGCAAATGCATAAGGCTTTTCCTGTTCCGGCCCGCAGAAAATCGAAAAAACCTGGATGTCTACTCCCCCTTCTTTCATTCTTTGCAGATCCGAATGGGTTTTGCCCTTCAGGTCCTGGTCCAATGGCAATTTTTTTGCAATGGATGCACTGGGAAAATCATTATGTGTATCTATCAATACCGCCGACTGATGGATCTTTTTATAACGTTGTGCTAAAAGCCTGCAGGGGCTTAGAAGTAAGAAGGCTAATAAAAAACCAAACAACTTATTCATGTAATATCAGGGGTTAATTTTTTTGAATTCATAAGGGGTGTATTCAACAAAGTCGGCAACGCGTACGGTAAGCGATTTGACTTTACCATCCGCAATGGTAAATTCCAGCACTTTGATCCCATAAAGAGGCTCACTATATGTACAAAGAAAACGGTTTCCGCCAAGGGCTTCTAATTTTCCGTAACGGCCTTTATGATGTTCGAAACGCATGATCAGTGCATTATCCTCAAGCGTCATCTTCATGTTGCCGTAAACTTCATGTGCATAATTTCCGGTGAAAGCCTCCATTGGCAATGCAGGTTTGGGTTTGGTGGCGATAGTATCCCTTTTGGCGTCAATTTCCTTTTCCGCAGATGCCTCCTGTTGCTGCTGATAGTTTACATATACCTGGCTGTAGTTCCTGTAGGGGAGCCCCAGGAAAGCATCCATTATTTCATAGCGGAGGGCTTCATAGAAATTATTTGCATCCGTATTGGTCAATACAACGATACCCAGTCTTTCTTCCGGAACAAGGGCAACACTGGTAACAAATCCATTGACCCCTCCGGTATGGGATACAATTTTGCGGCCACTATATTCTTCCATAAACCAGCCGAGGCCATATAATGCAAAATGTGCTTTATTGTATAAATGTCCGCCATTGCCCAGAATGGAATGGGGTAGCCTTGTTTGTGCAATGGCCTTTGCTGGAATAACTTCCTTTCCATCTTTTTTCCCTTCATCCAACTGAGCCATAACCCATTTGCTCATGTCTGAGGCTGAAGAACTCATACTCCCCGCGGGTGCAATATTATCAATATGCCCATAGGGTATTTTCATCAGCCTGCCATGGTAAACAGTGTGAGCAGCTGCCTTATTTTTTGCTTTCAATATTTCTTCCGACAACATCAAAGTGTTCGTCATGCCGAGTGGCTGCAGGATTCTTTCGCGGATATAAGCTGCCCATGTCTGGTTAGTGACTTTGGGAATGATTTCACCTGCAGTCAAAAATGCAGCATTGGTATATCCCCATGTACTGCGGAAGCTATGCATGGGTTTTACTTTACCGAACTTTTGCCTTACTTCCGCCGTACTTAAATCGGAATCAAAAAACATAAAGTCACCCTGGAAAGTTTCAAAGCCCAGGCGGTGACAAAGCAGGTCGCGGATATTGGCTTCATTGGCTACCCAGGGATCAAATAAAGTGAAATCAGGGAGCCATTTTTTTACTTTATCGTCCAGGGATAATTTCTTTTCCGTATCAAGTATCGACAGGGCCGTTGCGGTAAAAGCCTTTGTATTGGACCCGATCATGAAGAGTGTATTTTCATCCACTTTTTGTTGTCCGCCCATCTCAGTAACACCATAGCCTTTCAGGGCAATGATCTTCCCGTCTTTGATGATCGCCACAGATACACCGGGGATCTGGTTAGTCTTCATCGAGCGTTCAATATAAATATCGAGACTGTCTTTGATAAAGGATGGAATTTTTTCCTGCGCAATACTGCCTGTGTAGCATCCTGCTATGATGAAAATTTGTATGAGAACTTTTATTTTTGACTTCCGTAAATATTTCATATAAATTATGCTTCTTTGTTTAGCGGTAGGTGTATTTGATTTCAATCAATGATCGACTGGTAAGTCAATACCTTAAATTTATCTGCCGCATCATAATTTGAATTATGCCACATCTGCCGGTAAATAATGCCAATCAGTTTTTCTTTAGGATCGGCCCAGTAGGTTGTGGAAAATGCACCGCCCCATTCAAATACGCCTTCGGGGGTAGGCAACAGCGCACTTCCTTTTTCGGTGGTTATCCCGAATCCAAGTCCGAATTTATTATCTCCAAAGTTCACATCTCCAATCTGGTTCATAGTCATCATGCGTACTGTATTTCTGGATAATAATCTTACACCATTTAATTCCCCATCATTAAGCATCATCTGCAAAAAGATAGCGTAATCTAATACAGTTGAAGAAAGTCCGCCGCCACCTGAGAAATAAGTGCCTTCCATCCTTGGGTAATCCGTTACAAAAATTCCGTTTTGTTCTATGCGTGCGGGTGCCTTTTCCAGCTTTCCATCTTTTTCATCAAAGAGTGTTGCCAGCCGGTTATATTTTTCACGGGGCAAATAAAAATAGGTATCGTTCATGCCTAATGGATCAAAGATTCTTTCCCGAAAAAAGCGATCAAGGCTTATGCCTGATAATACTTCCACCAGGTATCCCAGCAAGTCTGTATTGAGGCCGTAGGTCCATTTTTCACCTGGTTGATGCAGCAAAGGCAGTTTGCATAGTTTTTTCATGTCGGTTGACAGAAGCCTGCCCTTTTCAACGCCAAGTCCGGCTGTTACGCCCGCTTTGGCAAAAATGGCGTTAGCTTCATCACTGCCAATCTGCGCGTATCCGATACCGGAAGTATGTGTAAGCAGTTGCCTTATGGTGACGGCTGATTTGGCTGGTACGGTTGTATATGAGCTGTCGGTTTTATTAAAAGTGGAAAGCACTTGTTGGCCTTCCATTTCCGGAATGTATTTCGAAACAGGCTCATCGAGCAGGAATTTACCTTCTTCATAGAGCATCATGACTGCCACTGACGTGATGGCTTTTGTCTGTGAGGCGATTCGGAATATATGATCAGTGCGCATGGGTTCTTTCTTTTCAGGATCATTAAACCCGTATGCTTTATTGTATACAATCTTTCCATTTCGGGCGATCAGCACCACGCAGCCATTTGTTTTACCAGCATTGATCCATGCTGCTGCATTTTCATCTATTCTTTTAAGCCGGGAAGATGACATTCCTACCGATTCAGGACTGGCTATGGCTGGTTTAAATGTAGTAGCGGATGTCTGGCTGAGTACCGGAAATGAAATGAGGATCAGCGTTGCGTAAAAGAGGCATTTAAATGGGCGTTGCATCGCAGGAAGTTTTTGGTAATGCTTAAATATACCAAAAGATCAGCACCTCTCTCTAAGTGGGGTTTTAATCGTTTCTATTTATGCTGGGCGGAAGAAGTCCCCTGCGGAATCGTTTGGATGCATCCAGGATATATTGGTAAAACTCGTATTCCGTACTGTAGGCTGTGAATTCGTAATTAGGCCGGTACATTTCCATAAACCTTTCCAATTGTTCTCCCTGCAGGCCTGTCAGATTCCTGACGGTTGTTTTATTGAAACGGTAATTGATAAATTTTTGTGCTTCCTCTTCCAGTAACCTGCTTTGCAAACTCTTCAGGCTTTTATTGCGCCTGAACCGGAACATATTGATGATGCTGTTCGGATCCAGGCCGGGAGTGCCGCCCATGAGCGCATTGGTTTCTGAAAGCGCCAATCCTTTTTGGTACCCAAAAACATTCCGGTATCTTTCCCTGTTTTCCAGTGAATCCTCCCGGTGGCTTTTCCCGATAACAATAACTTCTTTCAATGTCTGGTACCTGCTTTGAATGGTGACGCGCAGGGATACATCAAATCCCTGCTGGTAACGGATATCCTTAACCGGGAACTTGGTGGTTGACTTCCCCCGAAAGAAAAAAGAAATGGAATCCCCGGGCGAAACCAGGATATTATAGTATCCCACCGAATCGGTATAGGCAATAGCACCGCCGGTGCTGGTAACTTTTACCTGCGGGATGGTAACCATTCGGCTCGAATCATAAACAAACCCCCTGACCAAAACATCCTGCTGCGCCTTTGCAGGTGAGCCCAGGATGACCAGTAAAAATAAGAGGGTACCAATATATTTCATGCGCAGGGAAAAATATTTGACGATAATAATAAGCAAAGCTTGCGTATCAGGAGTTGCGTGTGTACATTTTTAACCCTTATTTGGCTTATCCAGGATTTCTTCAATAACCATCGGGTAATATTTATGTTCGAGCTGGTGGATCTTCCCGGCCAGGGTGTCTGGCGTATCTGCGGCTTCAATATTTACCTTAGCCTGAAAAATCGGTTGCCCGTGATCGTAATGCTCATCTACATAATGTATGGTGATCCCGCTTTCCTTTTCCCTGGCATTAATCACTGATTCGTGTACATGGGCGCCGTACATACCTTTGCCTCCGTATTTGGGCAGCAGGGCCGGGTGAATATTGATGATCTTTCCCGGGTAAGCCTTAATCAGCAGGTCGGGGATCTTCCAAAGAAACCCTGCCAGTACAATGAAGTCAATGCCGGCAGCCTGTATGGCGCTTGCATAAGCATCGCCCCTGAAAAAGTTTTCTTTCTCCAGCATCAGCGTAGGTATTTTTTCATCGGCTGCTATTTGCAGCACCCCGGCGCCGGGTTTGTTGCAAACGATCAGCGAAATCCTTACGGTTGGATGATTCCGGAAATGCCTGATGATCTCCCGTGCATTGGAGCCCGCTCCTGAGGCAAAAATGGCTATTTGTTGCATGAACGATAAATGGTGGCGGCAAAGTTGTAACTTTTAGCCATGAGAGTGACCATATTCCTGGCAATTATTTTACAGGCATTTGCTGCAACAGGATTGGGGCAGGATTGTATAGATAAAAACTATCCCCTGACAGTCATTGGACCGGAAGCAAAAGCCAAAATGGAAAGCCAACTGGAGGAATCCCGAAAGCTTTACCTGAAAGATACCTCCAGTGCCGATGCATTAATATGGTATGGGCGCCGGCTTGCCTACCTGGGAAGATACCCTGAAGCAATGGAGGTTTTCAGTAAGGGCGTGGATCAGTTTCCTAAAGATGCCCGTTTTCTGCGCCACCGCGGGCACCGCGCGATCACCCTGCGCTGTAACCAGAAAGCCATCATTGATCTTACTCTCGCCGCAGAACTCACCCAGGCCAAATCTGACGAAATAGAGCCGGATGGCATGCCCAATGTCCAGAATATTCCTACCAGTACCCTGAAAGGCAATATCTGGTACCACCTGGGACTGGCTCTTTACCTCGAAAAGGACTTCCAGCGGGCGGGTGTGGTCTATAAATCCTGCCTTAAGTTTTCAACCAACCCGGATATGTATATGTCCACGGCTTATTGGCTGTACATCACCCTTACAAGGGATGGTAAAGACGTGGAAGCCAAAGCTTTGCTTGAAACTGTTGAGGTTGGCCTTCCCCTGATCGAAAATGAAGAGTATTACGAAATGCTCCTGTTATATAAAGGTATTCTCCGGGAAGACCAGCTCCTGGATAAACTGAAATCATCCGGCGGATCCCGGAATAATGCCACATTGGGATATGCCATGGGGATATATTTCCAGCTCAATAACCAGCCGGATAAGGCAAAATCAATGTTCAAAGAGGTGCTTTCCGGTAATCAATGGAGCAGTTTTGGATTCATTGCAGCGGAAAAGGAGTTGTGAGAAGTGAGTCGAGAGTCCAGAGTCGTGAGTCAACAGCCAAAAGGCAAGAATCGGGAGTACCTAGTCAACAGTCGGGAAGCTGAAAGTGGCGGGTTGTATTATTTTGATATAATACTATTTATGTATTATAATTAGTAAAATATGATGATTGCATTATAATTTGAAATAGTCAATATTTAAGCCGGGAAAAATTGATTTTCACCAGGTTCCATGCATACTGATTGGGCTAATTTTAAAACAACAGTAAAAAACTGTTCCCCTTTTATAAACTCATGAAATTATAATCAACTCCATACTCCCCGGGCTATTTTGCCTTTTGGCTGTTGACTCCCGACTCCTGGCTCCCGACTCTTTCCTCTTTCCTCTCGACTCCCGATTCCCGACTCCCGGCTCTTTCCTCCTGGCTCCCGACTCTTGACTCCCGACTCCTGGCTCCCGACTCCCTCTCTTCATGCTTTCTCAACACTCCCATCCACTGCAGTATCTTCTTCTCATAATTCCAGAAAAACCTGAATTGTCCAAAGAAAAAAGAAACGATCAGAATAATGATCTGGTAGCCAAAAAGGAGAATACTAATCCGGAGAAGGAATTTCCAAACCCAAAAAGTATCATCAGTAAAGCCAACCCATGAGGTAATGCTCCGGGAGATATAGGCCGTCAGGGTACCTGTAACTGCGAAAGTGCACAGAATCAGGACCATTTGCTTATTATCTACCTTCCATTTCTTTTTTAAATTCTCAAACATCCTGCAAAATGAAGAAAAAAAATGTCAAATCATGTTCGAACATTTAAATATTCTTGCTTCAACGAAACTGATTACGATTTCATGACAATTTCATCAACAAAACACTACAAAATCGCTGAAATGCAGGCTGTATAAGGCTTAAAAAAAAATTCGAGATGTTGATATAATGTTAAAATCCTCCCTTATTTTTGCAGCCTATAGTAGGTTTCATCTATTTCTACCACAATTCACTGCGATTATGAGTCATCATCGATCCATTGTCAGAACATTATTGCCTTTTTTGATCTCATCTTTTCTGTTGTTTGCCTCCCTTGGCCTGCAGGCCCAGGACGGAAAACAATTGTTCAATCAAAAGTGTGCTTCCTGCCACGCTATTGATAAGCAATTGGTGGGCCCGGCATTGAGAGGCGTGGAAGAAAGGTGGGCAGACAGAGACCAGTTGAATAACTGGATCCGGAACAGTGCAGCTGTGGTAAAATTTGGTTACCCAAGGGCGGTTGAAGTGTATAATCAGTTCAACAAACTTCAGATGACCGCTTTTCCGGAATTGACGGATAAAGATATAGATGCCATCCTGGCTTATATCAATACACCTCCACCAGCTGCCGTAACGGGCGGTGGCGGAACGGCCACGCCAACAGAAACTGCACAGAAATCAGACAGCTCGCTGCTTTTTGGCATTCTTACCCTTATCCTGGCCGTTATTGCCCTCATCTTACTGCAGGTTAACAGTAACCTCAAGAAAATGTCTGATCAGAAAGACGGCATTCCTTCACCGGAGCCTGTAGCTTTCTATAAAAATAAAGCATACATCGCCCTCGCCGCTATCTTGCTCTTCATGGTGGGTGGTTATTATGTTTTCCAGGGGGCACAGGGATTGGGCAGGACTAAAGATTATCAGCCTGAACAACCTATTTATTATTCCCATACCGTTCACGCAGGCATCAACCAGGTGAACTGTCTTTATTGCCATGGTGGTGCGCAGGATAGCAAGCATGCCAATATCCCTTCAGTGAATGTTTGTATGAATTGTCATATGGGTATCAACGAATACGCCAAAGGACCCAAACTATACCGTGAAGATGGTACTGAAGTGGATGGCACAGCAGAGATCCAGAAATTATATCAATATGCCGGCTGGGATCCCGCCGCTAAAAAATACACAGGCCAGGGTAAACCCATAGAATGGATACGCATCCATAACCTGCCTGATCACGTTTATTTCAATCACTCCCAACACGTTAAGGCCGGACAGCAGCAATGCCAGACCTGCCATGGCGAGATCCAGAAAATGGATGAGGTCTACCAGTTCTCAGATCTTAGCATGGGCTGGTGTGTGAACTGTCACCGCGAGACCAAGGTGCAGTTTACCGACAACAAATTCTACAGTATTTACGAGAAATTTCACGAAGACCTGAAAAATAAGAAACTGGATAGCGTGACTGTGGAAAAGATCGGCGGTACCGAGTGTCAGAAATGCCACTATTAATAGTTGCATTGGCCCTCACTGTTAGCAAGCCTTTTAATTACATCGTATTACAACCTTACAACTGATATATGGAGCAAAAAAAGTACTGGCAAAATTTTGGTGAACTGAAGAGCAGTGAAGCCTACCAGGACAGTCTGAAGGATGAATTTACCGAAGACCTGCCTTTTGAAGAAGGTACCGGTATTCTGGAAACAACCGCCCCGCGGAGAGACTTCCTCAAATACTTAGGCTTCAGCACTGCAGCAGCCATGGTAGCTGCCAGTTGCGAAATGCCGGTCAAAAAAAGTATCCCTTATCTCAATAAGCCTGATGCCATTATACCGGGTGTTCCCAATTATTATGCAACAACTTTTGTCCAGGATGGCGATGTGATTCCGGTAGTTGCTAAAGTAAGAGATGGTCGTCCCATTAAAATTGAAGGAAATGATTTGTCCTCCCTTACCAAAGGGGGTACATCTGCGCAGGTACAGGCATCTGTACTTGATTTATATGATACGGCCCGTTTACGTTACCCTATGGGCAATGGTAAAGAAGTAACCACCTTCGATGCCTTTGATAAAATGGTGGCTGAGGCTTTGGCAGGGGCAGCAGGATTACCGGTGGTGTTATTGACAAGTACGGTAACCTCTCCTACCACCAAACAGGTTATAGCCGATTTCCTGGCTAAAAAACCGGGCAGCAGGCATGTGCAATATGATGCGCTTTCTGCCAGCGGCTTGCTGATGGCAAATGAGTTGTGCTATGGAAAACGCAGCATTCCTTCTTATCATTTTGAAAATGCAAAAGTGATTGTTAGCCTTGGCGCCGATTTCCTTGGAACATGGCTCAATCCTGTTGAATATGCCCGTCAGTATGCGGCTGGTCGTAAGATCAACCAGTCAAGCCCCGAAATGAGCAAGCATATTCAGTTCGAAAGCATGCTGAGCCTCACCGGAGCGAATGCGGATGACCGTTATGTTCACCGACCTTCAGAGACCGGCGCAGTTGCACTGGCCCTTTATGCTAAACTCGGCGGTGCCGTATCTGCACCAGCCCTGGCAGACGAGCGGCTGAAAAAAGGAATTGATCTCGCCGCAAATATGCTGAAATCTGCCAACGGTGCTGCATTGGTTGTAAGCGGCAGCAACGATCCCAATGTACAGATCCTGGTAAATGCGATAAATGAATCACTTGGTGCCAACGGGAAAACCATCAATTGGGCAAGCACACTCAATACCCGCCAGGGTAGCGATAAAGACATGGCCCAGCTGGTGCAGGATATGAATGATGGTAAGATTGGCGCCCTGCTTGTGCAAGGTGTCAACCCCGCATATGATTATTACGACGCAAAGAAATTTGCCGACGGACTGAAAAAGGTTAAGGTCACCGTTTCTTTCAACGACAGGGAAGACGAAACTACTGAACTGTGTAAGTTTATACTACCCGATCATCACTACCTCGAAAGCTGGGGTGATGCCGAAATGAAGAGCGGTTATGTAAGTTTTATCCAGCCTACCATTGCACCCCTTTTCAAAACAAGAGCATACCAAACCTCCCTCCTCAAATGGAGCGGTTCCAATATTGAATATGGCGATTATGTAAAGAGCCATTGGATTAACAAACTGGGCGGCCAGGAAGCATGGGACAAGGCTTTGCAGGATGGTGTCATTGAATCCGCTCCACTGCCTTTGGCTACCGCATTTAACGGTGTTCATGTTGCCGATGCGGCGGCTAAACTTGCAGCTGCCAAAAAAGGCGGAAAAGCTGAACTGGTCCTTTATTCCAAAGTTTCTATGGGCTCAGGTAAAGGTGCCAATAACCCCTGGTTACAGGAAATGCCTGATCCAATTACCAAAGCCACCTGGGATAACTATGCAGTTATTTCCTATCCGATGGCCAAGGAACTGGGTATAGCCGTTGATGATAATTATGAAGTGGAAGTAGCCAAGCCGGTGATCAAGATCAAGGCTGGCGGAAAAGAAATGTCACTGCCGGTACTGGTAATTCCAGGCCTGCATGCTAATGTTATTGCCCTTGCGGTTGGATACGGACGCAGTGAAAAAACCGGCCGTGCGGCTGCCAATGTTGGTCAGAACGCTTTCCCGCTGGTTACTTTCAACGGAAACACATTTGATTACAATGTGTATGATGTGGCATATGAAAAAGATGCCGCTACGTATAAAATAGCCTACACGCAATCACACAATCAATACGAAGGCCGTAAAGAAGTGGTTCGTGAGTATGCACTGAACGAATTTAAAAAGCAACCCAAGATACTGGCCGACGACAGGCACAAGCTTGCGGAAGATTATGCCAAAGGAACAGGTGATTACCGCGTTGAGGGCACACTATACCCTGATTTTCCTTATCCCGGTCCTAAATGGGGTATGAGCATCGACTTAAACTCCTGTACCGGTTGCGGTGCCTGCACCATCGCCTGTACGGCTGAAAATAACGTTTCGGTTGTGGGTAAGAGTGAGATCTTACGCGCACACGAAATGCACTGGCTGCGTATCGACCGCTACTTCGCCACCTACCGCGATGAAGCGGGTAACGATAACCTGGACAACCTGAATGTTGTCTTCATGCCGATGCTTTGTCAGCATTGCGATAACGCACCTTGCGAAAACGTTTGCCCGGTTAATGCAACAAACCACAGCAGCGAGGGCCTTAACCAAATGACCTATAACCGTTGTATCGGTACACGCTATTGTGCCAACAACTGTCCGTATAAAGTTCGTCGTTTCAACTGGGCTGATTACACCGGAGCAGACAGCTTCGCTGATAACCAGAATGAAGAAGGCCTGCTGGATGATTCAGTTCATATGATGAATGATGATTTGAGCCGCATGGTACTTAACCCTGATGTTACGGTACGTTCACGTGGTGTGATTGAAAAATGCTCTTTCTGCGTTCAGCGTCTGCAGGAAGGCAAGTTGAAAGCCAAAAAAGAAAACCGCCCGCTCGAAACCGGCGCCAACGATAAATGGGATATTAAGGTTGCCTGTCAGCAGGCTTGTCCTACCAATGCCATTGTCTTTGGTAATGTAAACGATAAGGCCAGCCCTGTTTCTAAAATCAGGAACGAAGAGCAGACCAATCGCTTATACTATGCTCTGGAGCAACTGCACGTATTGCCTAACGTTAGTTACCTGGCGAAGATCAGGAACACAGACAGGCATGTGGGACTTGCAGCGGCAGATCATGCGCAGCATGCACCAGCTGCGGAAGTTAAGGAAGGCGAGCAAAAAGCAGCAGCGGAACATAAATAGTTTAAAAGTAAACAGGTAAAATATAATCGTAGCCTGGACCCGATAAATAACGAACAAATGAGTTTAATCAAGTACGAATCCCCGATAAGGGAACCATTGGTAGACGGACACAAGACCTATCACGATGTGACGGAAGATATATGTCACACGATTGAGGCAAAGCCCACCCGTTTATGGTATATCGGTTTCGGTATTTCCGTGGCACTGTTACTGTTTGGTGTATACTCTGTTTATCGGGAGGTTACCTACGGTATAGGTCAGTGGAACGTTAACCGTACCATTGGATGGGGTTGGGATATCACCAACTTCGTTTGGTGGGTTGGTATTGGTCACGCCGGTACGCTGATCTCTGCGATCCTCCTGCTTTTCCGCCAGGGTTGGAGAACAGGTGTTAACCGTGCGGCCGAGGCCATGACCATCTTTGCGGTAATGTGCGCGGGCCAGTTCCCGATATTCCACATGGGCCGTGTTTGGATGGCCTTCTTTACTCTGCCTTATCCCAATACACGCGGACCATTATGGCCCAACTTCAACTCACCGTTGATGTGGGACGTATTTGCGATTTCTACTTACTTCACCGTTTCCCTTTTGTTCTGGTACTCTGGTCTTATTCCGGATCTGGCAACCGTAAGGGATCGCGCCAAAACTAAATTCCGTAAACATTTTTATGGGGTAGCTTCTTTTGGCTGGACAGGTTCTACCAAACACTGGCAAAGGCATGAAAGCCTTTCACTCGTTCTGGCTGGTTTGTCTACACCTCTTGTACTTTCTGTACACACCATTGTATCTTTTGACTTTGCCACCTCCATCGTTCCGGGCTGGCATACAACGATATTCCCGCCTTACTTTGTTGCCGGTGCGATCTTCTCTGGTTTTGCCATGGTGCAAACTCTGATGCTGATCATCCGCCGGGTAATGAACCTCCAGCAATATATCACTCTGGGGCATATAGAAGCGATGAACAAGGTGATCGTACTTACAGGTTCTATTGTAGGTTGCGCATACCTGACCGAATTGTTCATGGCATGGTACAGTATGGTGCCTTATGAGCAGGAACACTTTTTTAAATATCGTATTGCGGGTCCCTACGGCTGGAGTTACTGGCTGATGATGACCTGTAACGTAATCTCTCCGCAGTTGTTCTGGTTCAAAAAACTGCGCCGGAATATCGCTTTCACTTTCATTATGAGTATTGTGGTGAACATCGGTATGTGGTTCGAGCGCTTTGTGATCATCGTAACTTCTGTTTACCGTGATTACCTGCCATCATCATGGTCCATTTATTACCGCCCAAGTATCTGGGAGATCGGTTTTTATCTTGGAACATTTGGCCTCTTCTTTACATGTTTCTTCCTTTTCGCCAAATACTTCCCGGTTATCGCTATTGCGGAGATCAAGCACGTGCTGAAGACCACCGGTGAAACGTATAAAAATGATATGGAAGGACTGGAAAAAATGACTGATGAGCAGTTCTATGAAGTGACCCATCATGATGACCATCATGACAGCACGGTGAAAGTTGCTCAGCATTAATCCTGGTATAATTCGTAATTCGTAAATAGATATCGATGTCAGTAAAAAAATTCGTTGTCGGTTGTTTTGATGATGAAAAAGTATTGTTCCCGGCGGTTTCCAAAGTGCGGAAAGCCGGTTACAAGATCCATGATGTATACACTCCCTTTCCGGTGCACGGCCTTGACCATGCAATGGGACTCAGGGAGACCAGCCTGCACACTGCGGGTTTCATCTATGGCCTTACCGGAACAACTACCGCAGTTACTTTCATGAGCTGGGTTTTCACCAAAGACTGGCCCGTGAACATTGGCGGTAAGCCGCATTTCGCATTGCCGGCATGGATCCCGATCACCTTTGAATTGACAGTTCTTATGGCAGCTGTAGGTATGGTACTTACATTTTGCTATATCTGTCAGCTCGCGCCTTTCATCAAAAAACATCATTTCCATGTCCGCGCAACGGATGATCTGTTTGTTATGGTGATCGAGTGTACCGAAAAAACCAATGAAGAAGAACTGAAGAACTTCATGGCCGGCGCCGGTGCAAAAGAAATCAATGTACAGGTTGCTGAAACCGGCTGGTGGATCGGCCGGTATGACAGAGAACAGCAATTATATAAAGAACCATCTGTTGCCTAATCTGAACAGAAATTAAGAAGATGAAAAAATTATCAGTTATATCCTTTGTGCACTTCATTGTGCTGATCGCCGCCTTCAGTTGCAGCGATGTAAAGCGTAATCGCGGTAAAATTTATATGCCGGATATGCAGGACAGCCGGGCGTATGAAACCTATTCGGCCAGCCCGGTTTTCCGGGATGGACAGACAAACCGTGAGCCGGTTGCCGGTACCGTAAAAAGAGGTGAAATTTTCACGTATCACCTGGCGATGGATAAGCCTGGTGACACCACAAATTATTTTGCTTCCAGGGCAACACGTAATCCACTTGAGGCACTTAATGCCGTTGACCTGAAAGAAGCTGAAAGGCTTTACCTCATCAACTGCGGAATTTGCCATGGTGCCAAATTGGATGGCAACGGACCTCTCTGGAAAGATGGCGATGGTCCTTTTCCAGCAAAACCAGCCACGCTTGTAGGTGATGCCAAATATGAAAATATGCCGGAAGGCCAAATGTTCTACTCCGTTACGTATGGTAAGAACCTGATGGGTGCATATTCGGCTCAACTCAATGCAAAGCAGCGCTGGATGGTCATATCCTACATAAAAAGTAAACAAGGCAAAACACAACCCGCAGCAGCCCCCAAAGCAGACAGTACTGCTGTAAAAGCTGTTGCCGCTAAATAATTTTTTCAGAAACGATATAATATGAACCCGATGATCAAGCAACAATTTGAAATGCCGGCAGGATACCGCAAATGGACCTATGCTCTTTTGGGTATAGGCGCACTGGTCCTGGTACTGGGTTTCATCTTCCTGGGTATGAGTAAGGATGAACATGCACAAACCAGGTTCTGGGCTGTTTTATTACAAAACAGTTTATTCTTCCTGCTTATAGTTAATGCCAGCATGTTCTTTGTTTGTATAACCACTTTAGCCATGGGTGGATGGCAGCTGGCTTTTCGGCGGGTTCCGGAAGCCATTTCAAGCCTTGTCCCTGTTTTTTCCGGATTGGCCCTGCTGGTTTTCTTTGGAATCATCTTTGGTCATCAGCACCATATATACCATTGGCTGGATACAGAACACGTTGAGCATGATCCTATCCTGAAAGGGAAAAGCGGTATCCTCAATCCGGTTGTTTTCCTCGGCTGGACAATTGTTACCATGCTGGTATGGTCATTTGTTGGCTGGAAAATGCGCCAGTTGTCAAAGAAATGTGATGAGTCGCCAATGGATCTGGAAGAAGCCAAATCATATACCTGGACCAATACGATCTGGGCCGCAGTGTTCATCGTTTTCTTTGCCCTGACCGTTGGATCAACCATTCCCTGGATCTGGCTGATGAGCATTGACGCACACTGGTTTTCTACCATGTACAGCTGGTATACTTTTGCCAGTACCTTTGTTGCAGGCATGTCGCTGATAGCCCTTTTTGTGATCTACCTGAAAAACCAGGGATATCTTGAATATGTAAACCAGGAACACATGCATGACCTGGGTAAGTTCATGTTCGCCTTTTCAATTTTCTGGACTTACCTCTGGTATTCTCAGTTCATGCTTATCTGGTATGCAAATATTCCGGAAGAGACCATTTATTTCAAGCCAAGGATGCAGGGGCCATACAGGGCGATATTTTTCCTGAACCTGATCGGCAACTTTGTTCTGCCATTCCTGTTATTACTTAGAAAAGGGTCTAAAAGAAATTATACAACCATGGCATTCCTGGCCGTGTTAATCATTGTTGGACACTGGCTCGATTTTTACCAGATGGTAATGCCGGGTGCACTGGGGGCACATTATAGTGTAGGTTGGTATGAATTTGGGATACTTGCTTTATATGCAGGCCTGATTATGTATTTTGTGGGAAGGGCACTGGAGAAAAGCCCGTTACTGGCTAAACATCATCCGTTCCTGAAGGAAAGTATTGTTCATCATACGTAATAGTTGTTGCTGAAAGGTATTATTTAACTAAAATATTTTCAATCACATGTCAGGTTACTTTATTCTTGCGATCCTCGCCTTGGCTTTCCTGGTTACTTTCCAGATTGCAAAAGCCAGCGAATATGTTTCTGTGCTGAAAGGAGAAGAAAAAACCTTCCAACAGAATAATCGTATCAACGCATTTCTCTTTATCGTATTCCTGGTACTGGGACTGATCGGCGCCTGGTGGTGTAATGAGCTTTTTTATAAAAAGACATTACTAGCACAACCTGCAGCATCTGATCACGGAGAGAAGATTGATACAATGCTTTGGCTTACGATCATCGTTACAGGGCTTGTATTTTTCCTGACACAGATATTGTTGTTCTGGTTCGCCTTTAAATATCAGTATACCGAAAAACGGAAAGCCTACTTTTTTGCACACAGTAATAAACTGGAATTGATCTGGACAGTTGTTCCGGCGATCTTCCTGACCTTCCTGGTTGGTCTTGGCCTTTTTTACTGGTTCAAGATCACCGGCGATGCACCAAAAGATTCTCAACTGGTGGAAATTACCGGAAAGCAGTTCAACTGGATGATGCGTTATCCAGGTAAGGATGGCGTATTTGGCAGAAAGAATTATCGCCTGACAGACGCATCTAATGGCAATGCCCTTGGTGTTGACTGGGAAGACGGATCAAGCCATGATGATCTTGAATCAACTGAAATGCACCTTGTTGTAAATAAGCCCGTTCAACTGGTGATAAATGCACAGGATGTTATACATGACGTAGGTTTGCCCCATTTCAGGATGAAAATGGATGCGGTTCCCGGTATACCAACCACTTTATGGTTTACCCCAAAATATACCACGGCCCAAATGAAAGAAATCACCGGCAATAAAGAATTCGTTTATGAAATTGCCTGTGATCAGATGTGCGGCAGTGGCCACTATTCCATGAAGGGTTTGATCATTGTGGAAACACAGGAGGAATATGACACATGGATGGCGAGCCAGAAGCCACAATACCTGACAGTAAAATCGGCACAAACAGAAGCAGCGCCAAAGCCTGCAACAGATACGCTGAAAACAACTGCGGTACCGGCTTCAGCAAAACCAATTGCCCAAAACGTTCAGCACTAATATTATCCATAACCGTATTATAAAAGAAAATACATGAGCAGCGAAACCATTCAACACGGACAACAGGGGGTAGCAGCGGCATCTGCACATGACCTTCATGAAGCCCATCACCATCATCATGGTGAGGAGTCTTTCATCTCTAAATATGTATTCAGCCAGGACCATAAAATGATCGCGAAGCAATTCCTGATCACCGGTATGATCTGGGCAATCATTGGAGGACTGTTCTCTGTTATCTTCCGTTTGCAACTGGGTTATCCTGAAATGACCTTCCCATTCCTCGAAGATATGTTTGGTAAATGGGCAGTGGGCGGAAGGATCAGCAATGAATTTTATTATGCACTGGTTACCATGCATGGTACCATCCTCGTATTCTTTGTTTTGACAGCAGGCTTGAGCGGAACTTTCGCCAACTTCCTGATTCCACTCCAAATTGGCGCAAGGGATATGGCATCGCCTTTCCTGAATATGCTTTCTTACTGGTTTTTCTTCCTGGCAAGTGTGATCATGTTTGCATCCCTGTTCATACAAACAGGACCTGCATCTGGTGGCTGGACGATCTATCCGCCATTAAGTGCACTGGGACAGGCTTCTGAGGGATCAAAATTGGGTATGGACTTCTGGCTCGTATCTATGGCCATGTTTATTGTTTCTTCCCTGCTGGGAGGTTTGAACTATATTTCCACGATCCTCAATATGCGGACCAAGGGAATGACGATGACCCGCATGCCATTGACCATCTGGGCCATTTTCTTCACCGCCGTTCTGGGTGTACTTTCTTTCCCTGTACTTCTTTCCGGTGCAATCCTGTTACTGTTTGACCGTAACCTGGGCACCAGCTTCTTCCTTTCTGAAATTGTTGTAAAAGGCGAAATACTTCCAAATGAGGGTGGCAGCGCCATATTATTCCAGCACCTTTTCTGGTTCCTGGGCCATCCGGAAGTATACATCATCCTGATGCCGGCCCTGGGTATGGTATCTGAGGTAATGAGCGTGAATTCAAGGAAACCCATCTTCGGTTACCTTGCGATGGTTGGATCCCTGTTTGCCATTGCCATCCTGGCCTTCCTGGTATGGGCGCACCATATGTTTGTAACCGGACTGAACCCGTTCCTGGGAGCGTTCTTCGTGTTACTCACCTTATTGATCGCTGTGCCTTCTGCCATTAAAGTATTCAACTGGCTCACCACACTGTGGCGCGGTAACCTGCGTTTCACACCGGCCATGCTTTTTGCTATTGGCTTTGTGAGTTTGTTTATTTCCGGGGGACTTACCGGTATATTCCTGGGTAATTCAACCCTGGATATCCACCTTCATGATACATATTTTGTTGTGGCACACTTCCACATTGTAATGGGTGTGGCTTCATTCTTTGGTATGTTTGCAGGGGTCTACCACTGGTTCCCTAAAATGTATGGCCGTTATATGAATAACACAATGGCCTATATCCATTTCTGGGTTACACTGGTTGGTGCTTACCTGATCTTCTGGCCAATGCACTATGCCGGCCTGGCAGGTATGCCTCGTCGTTATACTGATTACAGCAACTGGCAGTCGTTCAATATGTTTGCAGATATGAACAGGTTCATCAGTACGGTGGCCATGGTTGTATTTGCTGTACAGCTTTTATTTGTATTCAATTTCTTCTATTCAATATGGAAGGGAAGGAAAGTAACAACTACCAATCCATGGGGTTCAAATACGCTGGAATGGACAACGCCAATTCGTCCTGGTCATGGTAACTGGCCTGGTGAAATTCCTGAGGTACACCGCTGGCCATATGATTATGGAAAAGATGGCCGCGATCATATTTCCCAGATTGAGCCGGTTGGCGAGAATGAATCTCATCATTAATAACAGGTTGATTGCTGCCTGATGAAATCAGGCAGCAATTGATTATAGAATAGGTTTTTGACAATACGATGCAGAAAGATGAAGTGGCGCAGCAAACAGGTTCAGCAGTTTCAAGGAAGCTGAAAGATTATTACCAGTTGATGAAGTTTACACTGAGCTTCACGGTGGTTTTCTCTTCAGTAGTGAGTTATCTCCTGGTGCCAGATGTGTCTTTTGACTTCGTATCAGTTCTTTTACTTTTTGTTGGCGGACTGCTTGTAACAGGCGCTGCCAATGCAATTAACCAGGCATCTGAAAAAGATACGGATGCACTTATGAAACGTACTTCAAGCCGGCCGGTAGCGGCAGGGCGGATGAGCGTTGACGAAGCCTGGACCTTTGCATTGGTTACAGGTGTGCTGGGAATCTTTATCATGGGGTATAGGTTTAACTGGACGGCGGCTGGTTTGTCGGCATTCAGTTTATTCCTGTATGGATTTGTCTATACACCCTTGAAAAAAGTCCATTCGATTGCTGTATTGGTTGGAGCCATCCCAGGAGCCTTACCCTGTTTGATAGGCTGGGTAGCAGGAGCGGATAGTTTTTCAGCCGGGGGGTGGATTTTGTTTGCTCTCCAGTTTGTGTGGCAGTTTCCGCATTTCTGGGCCATTGCATGGGTTGCATACAATGATTACAGCAAGGCCGGATTCAGGTTATTGCCTTCAACAGGCGGACCTACAAAATATGCAGCGGTTCAGTCTATATTGTACTCTGTGATCCTTGTACCCATTGGTTTTTTGCCTTATGCCTTTGGTATGAGTGGTTTAATAAGCCTGGTGATAGTTACAATTGCAAACCTGTTCATGCTCTGGCAGTGTTTCCGGTTGTATCAGCAAATGGATGTAAAAGCAGCGAGACGGGTAATGTTCAGTTCATATATTTATTTGCCTGTGGTTCTGCTGGCTTTGCTGGCAGATAAGACAGGATAAGGGATTAAATAAAAACGCATTTTTGTAATGGATAATGTGATGAGTGTTCAACGAAACAAGATACATCCGCATAAATTTACCTTATGGGTGGGTATAGGAAGCATCATAATGATGTTTGCAGGACTAACCAGTGCGTATATTGTTAAGCGAAGCCAGGCAAACTGGGCAATGCTGGAGTTGCCAAAAATATTCTGGATCTCCACCATCACCATCCTGCTGAGTAGTGTAACAATACATTTGGCTGTGCGGGGTTTTAAGGAAAGGAATATGAGCAGGTACCGTTCAATGCTCACAATAACAGCATTACTGGGTCTGGCCTTTTTAGTAATGCAGGTTGTGGGTTTCCTGCAGTATAAGTCACTTGATATCAGGCTCATAGGCGCCGGATCAAATGCCTCTTATTCCTTTTTACTGGCCATTGCCAGTCTGCATGCTTTACACGTTTTTGGCGGTGTAGTGGCGCTGATGGTCATTGCACGGAAAGCACTGAGCAGCAGAAAAAGATCTTACAGCAGCATGCCTGTGGAAGTAATAGCTACTTACTGGCATTTTGTAGATATACTCTGGATTTATCTTATCCTGTTTTTCAGCTGGATGAAATAATACCGATTTTAAAACGAACCTTTAAATCAGACAACCGATATGGCAACAGCCCAAGCACAGATGGATACCAAATGGTGGAGCGGCGGTAAGAGCCCCTTCAATGTTGAGTATGGAAAACTCATGATGTGGTACTTCCTGATGAGTGACGCCTTTACATTTGGCGCCTTCCTCATTTCTTACGGAACCATTCGTTTCAGCCAGAACTTCTGGCCCGACCCGAACGTGGTATTCAATGCTTTCCCCTTTGCAGGACATGCCAACCTTCCGCTTGCATTTGTGAGCCTGATGACATTCATCCTGATCGTGAGCTCCGTTACGATGGTACTGGCAGTACATGCCGGGCACCATATGGATAAGAAAGGAGTGATCAAATGGATGGCATGGACCATTGTTGGCGGTTTTGCGTTCCTTGCCTGCCAGGCCTGGGAATGGACACACCTGATCACCGGTCATCATGCTGTTTTGATCGATGGTAAAATCCAGGAAATTGGAACTACTGTATCCAGGAACCCCTGGGGACCTGTTGTACCTGACCTGCTGCACAATGGTGAAGCGGTACACAAAACCGGACCGGTTGCCTTTGGGGGATACTTTTTTGGCATTACCGGCTTCCATGGCTTCCACGTATTATCCGGAGTGGTTATCAATATCATTATGCTTCTTATGACCATCAACGGCGTATTTGACCGCAAAGGCCATTACCTGATGATTGAAAAAGCAGGATTATACTGGCACTTTGTAGACCTCGTTTGGGTTTTCGTTTTCCTTTGTTTTTACCTTATTTAATTTAAGACTCTTAACTTAACCGACAGATATTATGGATCATTCAAATACTGCCTCATCCGAAGTGACTTTTCATCACGCACCCGGTGGTGATGAAACAATAAAGAGGATCATTAAAACCACGGTTATTCTTTCTGTGATCACCTTGATCGAACTTGGACTTGGTCTTGCCATGTATGCATGGGATATGGGAGATGGATTTCGGCTTTTTATAAAAGGCACGATCGTAATCCTTTCCCTGGCAAAAGCCTTTTACATTGTATCTGTTTTCATGCACCTGGGTGATGAAGTAAGGAACCTGATCATGACTATTGTTGTACCTTTGTTGTTGTTTGTATGGTTTATTGCCGCATTTCTTTGGGATGGCAATTCCTGGAAAGTGCTGAGGAATACCGAAGGACATTCCAAGCCTAAGACAGAACAAACGCAGGCAGTGCCTGAAGCGAAGAAGCCCGGTGGTGTGGAGTAATAATTTTGTCAAGTAAACATAACCTGAATGCATCATCGCGGTCAACCGGGATGATGCTTTTTTGTTTATATAAGGAATGGCCATGAAGATGAGAAAACTGATAGCTATGTTAATGGTAATTATCCTTCCGCTGGGAAGTTACCTGATCGTTAATAACCTCAGCAAGGATGCTGTGATGATGCCGAAGCGGTATTTTTATGATACTGTACTTTCGGTTACCCGTGATGGTAAGACAATGCCGGATACACAATGGCATAAAGTAAAGCCGGTTAAACTCACCAACCAGTTTGGCAAGGAGGTCAGCCTGGACGACCTGCCCGGAAAGATCATCATCGCCGATTTCTTTTTCACATCATGCCCCTCTATTTGCCCAACCCTTACCAGGAATATGAAGCGACTGCAGGATGCCTTTGTGAAAACTGATACCATCGTACGTTTTGTTTCTTTTACCGTTGACCCGGAAAGAGATTCGGCACAGCGTTTAAAAGCCTATGGCGACAGATTCAGGATCAACCATGATACCTGGTGGATGCTTACCGGCTCCAAAAAAGATATCTATGATATCGCCCTCAATGAATTCAAAGCAAACATTGCACAGGAAGAAGGTGTTGATACGGGCTTCATTCATACAGATAAAATATTCCTGCTGGATAAAGACAGGGTGGTGCGGGGCTGGTATAACGGCCTGGACAGCAACAAACTCGACCTGCTGATAAAGGATGTGGTACTGCTCAATATGGAACGCGATAAAAAGAAAAAAAGAAACCTATTCAGGAAGTAAATCCTGTTCAATATTTACTTAGCGAACATAATCCCCTGGCGGTCAAAAAAACAGATAGTCATGTTACCTGCGACAATAAAAAAGAATGATAAGTTAGCTAAGATACTGATCTATGTTGTGTCCTTTGTTGTATTTGCCGCTGTGGTGTTGCTTTCCAGGATAAAACTCGAACTTGACCTGGGTTTCGATGTACATGTCTTTGCCAAGATCAATGCAGTGATCAATACGATCGTTTCATTTCTGTTATTGGTGGGGCTTCTTGCAGTGCTTCAGGGGAAATATCGTCTCCATAAAAAAGTAATGATAACGGCGATCATATTTTCAACCTTATTCCTGGTTTCTTATATCTGTCATCATCTATTATCCGGTGATACAAAATATGGTGGTGAGGGCGCAATCCGCTATGTTTATTTTTTCATTTTGATCACCCATATATTTCTCGCTGCAATTATTCTTCCATTTATCCTGTTCACTTCTTACAGGGCATTGATAGCGGAATGGCCCGGCCATAGGAAGCTTGCAAAGATCACATGGCCGGTTTGGTTTTATGTTTCAGTAACCGGGGTGATCGTATACCTGATGATCAGCCCATATTATACCTAGTAATCGTTTCCTGCGTTTGAATTTACAGTGATAATTCTGCGGTTGGGTCCCAGAAGATTTTCTTGAAATCTACGATCGCATCGTCCTTCACAAGGATGCCTTCTTTTTTCAACAGCTCTTCCATTTTTGTTGGTGTGGGAAAATGATGCTTACCTGTGAGCATGCCGTTTCTATTGACAACCCTTTGCGCAGGAACCGGTGGAATGGAAGTATGACTGGCATTCATGGCCCAGCCAACCATCCTGGCAGATAAACGCGTACCAAGGAATTGGGCGATGGCGCCATATGAAGTGACCCTTCCTTTCGGGATTTGTCTTACTACTTCAAATACATCTTCAAAAAAGGAGGGGGACTCTTTCGATTGTGGAAAGTCTTTCTGCTTTGCAGCGGCTTTAAGACTGGTCTTTTTGTTGCTCTTTATTGGCATATTTTCTGGCAGACATAAGTTCCTGATACCTTGCTTTCGGGACATTCTTGAACTCGTATGGACAATTTAAACATCCGTTCCCGCAGCAATCACCTTTTTCCAGATGGAATTTTGCAGTGAGCACAATATATCCCATTTCGTTATAATAAAAATCTTCCCCTTCAATGAGTTTCTTCTTCATGTTTTGTTTCTTTTCCGTCTGCCTATCTGCTATGCCGGGAATTATTTTTAATGTGTCTCCCTGGTTATTGCTTTGATGGGTTCCTGTCTGACCCATTCCTGCAACTCATTTTCTTTATCTGCCGAAAGGCCTTCGTTTAAGCTGAACCGGAGATAAAATATTTTTCTGCTTCCTGCAATATCCAGTCCTTCATAATGTGTTTTTATCATCAGATCTGGTCGGTCAGCACCTTCTGCATAGACATCCGGAATATCCTCGAGTAAACTAAGTCCGTATAATTCAATGACTTTTTTCGTAAAGTCGTATAAATCAGGTGAATCCGTTTTCAGATGTATATAACCATCGGGAGCCAGTATTTGTTTATATCTGCGCAGAAAAACAGGGTGTGAAAGCCTCTTTTTAGCTTTCGATGTTCTAAGTTGCGGATCGGGAAAAGTGATCCATATTTCCTGTACTTCACCCGGAGCAAAGTAGTCGGTTATTTTATCAATTTGGGTTCTGATAAATGCCACATTTTGCATGCCTTCTTCGAGTGCCTTTCTGGCACCCACCCAAATGCGGTTTCCTTTGAGGTCGAGTCCAAGAAAATTGACTTCGGGGTATAACCTGCCAAGCCCTACGGCATATTCGCCTTTACCACAGGCAAGTTCAAGAATGACCGGATGGGTGTTTTTAAAATGATCCTTCCATTTACCGGGCATATTGGTTGGGTATTGCAAAACATTGGGGAAGGTGGCTATTTCGGCAAATCTTTGTAATTTTTTCTGGCCCATGAAACAAAATGGAAAGTGGAAAATCGAAAGTGATGATAAAAAAAATGATGGTCAGGGGCTTAAATTCCTTCCCATTTTTTAAAAGCAATTACAGCATTAAGTCCGCCAAATGCAAAAGAGTTCGACAAAGCATACCTGATTTTTTTCGGCCGGCTTGCGTTGGGGACAACGTCCAGATCGCATTCAGGATCCGGCTCCTGGTAATTGGCCGTCGGTGGAAGGATATCGTTTAGAGTAGCCATTACCGTTGCCACAGCTTCCACGGCACTTGTGCCACCTAGGCAGTGCCCATGCATTGATTTAGTGGAACTCACGGATATATTCAGGGCATGTTCTCCGAATACATTTTTAATTGCGCCAATTTCCATGCTGTCATTTACCTGTGTACCTGTTCCGTGGGCGTTGATATAATCTACTTCCCCAGGTGGAACTTTTCCATCTTCAAGTGCCAGGCGGATAGCCCTTTCGGCACCAACCTGGTCCGGCTTTGTGATATGGCTTGCGTCGGAAGACATACCAAATCCAACGATCTCGGCTAAGATAACAGCGCCTCTTTCCTGTGCAGATTCAAGGGTTTCCAATGCCAGCATAGCGCCGCCTTCGCCGAGTATCATACCCTGTCGGTTTTTGGAAAAAGGCCTGCAGGTGTCCTGGGCCACTACTCTTATCGCTTCCCATGATTTCAGGAAAGTATAGGTGAAAGGCGTTTCACTGCCACCTGCCAGTGCCCTGTCGCATATCCCGCTTCTTATCAGCCAGAATGCATTGCCAATGGCATGGTTGGAAGAGGCACAGGCCGTAGAGATCGTATAAACAGGCCCGGTTATCCCAAACTGCATGCTGATATTGCTGGCAGCGGAATTGGGCATCGTACGGGGAATAGAAAGCGGATGAACCCTGGTTTTATTATCGCGGTAAAGGTCTGTATAGGTTTTTTCCTGGGAGACCACTCCGCCTATGCTTGTTCCACAAATTACAGCGGTTCTGGTTCCGTTATCCCGTGCACAATCCATACCCGACTGTTTCACAGCTTCTTTGGCAGCGATCAGGGCGAATTGCGCAAAACGGTCCATTAAATCGAGTTCTTTAGGCTCGAAATATGCTGCCGGATCATAATTTTTTACTTCACCACCGTTCTGGAAACGAACAAGGGATGAATCAACAGCTTCATACGGCGCGATGCCGGATTGGCAATTGAGGATGCTCTTCCAGAACTGTTCTGTATTGTGGCCGATTGCAGAGATCACACCCGTGCCTGTAACAACAACTCTTCTTTCTGGCATAAGCAAGCGAATTTGAATTATTGGGAGATCGCTCTTTGCAGGCCTTCAACAGCCTGGCGAATGGTTTTAAAGTTCTGTAATTCAGTATTGGGAATATTGACATCGAAAATTTCTTCCATGTCAGCCACAAGTTCAACTGCATCCAGTGAATCCATGCCCAATTCCTCAAAACTGCTGTCGATATTTACTTTTTCGGCCTCAACCCCTTTTTTGGTTACGATCAGGTCTTTAATCTTATCAAATACTTCTTCTGACATAATTGTTTTTTTCTGGTGGAACAGACTCGCGGCTAATTTAGGTTATTTCCCTGAGAAATAGGGTCATAAGTAAGCAATGGTAACCGGTTTTTGAAACTGTAAATGGAACTTTTCAAAAGTCCCCCGACTTTCCAAAAGTCCAGGGACTCTCCAAAAGTCCCGGACTCTCCGGGCGTCACCTGTTCCCCCAAATTTTCCCGGTGTTTTTCACGCCTTTTAATGGTGTTTTAGCCTTGTTTGACCCCTGTTGCCGTACCTATCTTCATGCAGCAGGAGCCCGTAAGCTGTTGCAGAATCAGAAAGGATAACATTTGTGGGGATTCAATTTTTAAAACCATTAAAATGAAGAGTATGAAGAAAGTGATGTTGTTAATGGGGCTTATGGCATTTGTATTTTTTACGCATGCCGCAGAAAAGTTTACTGTTTCGGGTAAACATATTGTTCCGGTAGAAAACGCATTTATGAAAGCCATACCGGATAATGATCTGAGTGAAATCAATCAATTTTCGTGTTCTGTAACACAGAAGGCAAGTGTATCAATTTATTTCGTCAACTATGAAATTTCCTGCACTTCAACAGCGGCAACTTGCAGAGATGCGTCCATTGAAGCAACTGCCTGTGCAAAGGAAGGGATTGCCCGATTAAGAGAAATTTATAAGTAAATCAAATCCACAAATGTTATCCTTTTAAAAAAAATTCAAATGAAAAAGACATATTATTTTTTTCTCATTTTATCTGCATGTTATATCCAGGATATCTGTGCGCAAGTAAATGAAGTAAAAACAATTTTTTCTTATTCCTGTGTATTCAATGTGAAATTTGACAGGGGGCAGGAATATCAGCACTTTGCGGCAAGTTTATGGATCCATAAATTGACATCGGGATTTTTCATGCTGCCCGAAAATTTCGGTGAAAAGAAACTAGATAATTCAATGGATATAGTACTGGATGTGGATACCATATTCAGGGTTATGAAAGACTTTGAACAGGACGACCTGCTTTTCGGCGATATTGTATTTGATGGGAAAGAAAAGTTTTATAAGGATACCCTCCATATAATGCAGTGGGAATTGAAAGACGAAAAAAAATTGATTGACAGTTTTACCTGTTTTAAAGCGACAACATTTTTTAAAGGCAGATCCTATACTGCCTGGTATTGCCCGGAAATCTCAATTCCAAATGGGCCCTGGAAACTGGGTGGTTTACCGGGTCTAATCATTGAAGCATATGATGACAATAAAGATCTGTATTTTTTATTGAAACGGATTGAAAACAATAAAGACATAAACCAGCGTGTGTTTGCCGGTATTGACAAATACCCTTCATACGAAACATATGTACGATACTGGAAAGATTTTTTTGAAAAAGTTAATGGCGCAGTCAAGGCGCAGGATAATCCGGATTGTATCAGTTGCCTTACCAATTCAACATTAAAAACCTATACCTGGGAGAAAATATCGCTCTAATGAAGGCTTACCTGCTTTCTTTTTTCCTGTTGGGATTTTGTTTGTTTTTCTATGGCATAGCCAGGTCTCAGACGCTGTTTGTAATATCCGGCCGGATTACTTTAATGGATGGCCAGGCTTTACAGAATGCAACAGTAATCTTAAAAGACAGTGAAACAGGCAGTATTATTTCTTATTCACTGAGTAATGCCGACGGCGTGTTTACACTTAGAAAGGCAGGACTTATCGAAGGAAGCTACCTGATTGTCGTTGAATCTATCAATGCAACAGGGGTATCCCAAGAAATTAAAATAACAAAAGAAAAGCCGGTTATAGAGGGTTTGCATTTTCAATTACTACCATCAGCAAAGAAATTGAAGGATATAGTGATCAAAGCTCCACCGCTATCATTTTCCATCCGAGGCGATACCGTAGAATTTAAAGCCAATGCTTTCAAAACTGCTGAAACCCGAAAGGTTGAAGACCTGCTTAGAAATATTCAGGGATTTGAACTGGGTAGCGATGGCAGGATCAGCTTCAATGGAAAAGAGGTGGACCGGATTTTAATAGAAGGAGAAGATCTTACTGAAAAAAACTACCAGCTATTATCACGCAACATAAATGCAAACCTGGTAGACAAGGTACAGGTAATCAATAATTTTTCGACAGACAGACTGCTGAAGGAAGTGGAGAAATCAGGTAAAGTGGGAATTAACCTGACCATTGATGAAAAATTTAAAAATAAAATCTCCGGAGGTCTCGAGGCGGGTTCAGGAATTGGGGGTCGGGAATACCTGGATAATAACCTTGTTTTGATTACCAGGAAAGTTAAGCTTCTTTCCTTCCTTAATTATAATGAAACCGGGTTACCTGCGAATGCAAACCTGCAATATTATTTTAACCAGGATGAGTCTGCATCCGGAAACGCTTCAGGCGATCAGCTTCAAAGAGGACTCTTGCAAACAGGCACTATTTACATGCCGGGACTTGGTCAAAATTATACCCGGGATAATAAAGATATCGCTGCATTTGCGATTGGCTCATGGAAATCTGGCAAGGCCATTCAAATGAAGGTATTGACAGGAGCCAACAGAAGTAGCCTGCAGAATAAGGCTGGTGGTTTTAGCAGGTTTTCTCCGCCAGATAACAGTGCCTGGGGATTGATCACAGATAATGAGTTCCGGTCATCTGTAGCCGAAAAAGTAGTAAAATTCAGTTTGACGCACGACCATCAAAAAAATAATACAGGATCCTTTGCGGTGGATATTTTACAGGAACGATCAGAAAATGCATTTGACAACCTGACGGGAGGGGATCTAACAGACACATTGAATGAACAACTTTTTGGCGGCAGATGGTCATACAGATTTGAAGCAAATGAAACTTTCCGGCTTAAAAAAGGGAAGATATTTAAGGCCAGTCTGCAGATAAACCAGGAATATCTGACACAGGATTTCCAGGCAGGTACAAACAGGTACCAGTCTTTTTTTTTGCTGGATTCCACATTTCAGTTTTTCAGGCAGGACTTAAATGGCAGGTTAAGAAACCATGAGTTAGATCTCGGTATTTATGGGCGAAAACGTTTGTATAACTGGTATGCCGGTTTAAGAATTTTAAATGAAACTTCATCTTACCAGGGGGAATCGACTGCAGTTTATCCAGATGCACAAAATATTGTTGAGCTTGGTCAGGCGCCTTCGCAGTTTCAATCTTTTCGTGCAACTGTGTATGGGATGCTGAACAGAAAGGTTCAAAAAAAAGGTGAATTAAGCAGTGGATTTAGTCTTGGTGCAGGAAAGGTCAGGATCGACCAGGAAATGATAACTGCTAAAAAGATCACTGCTCTTGCAAGGGCAGTCCTGGGATACAGGTATACATTATCTCCCTTAAGAAATATTTCGGTGCAATACAGTTTCAGCAGCCAGTTGCCAGAGAGATTATTTTTCCATCCGGCACAGCTGATATCCGGACAGGCTACTATTTTGAATCCTGCCACTAAACTTATAAATCGCAGTAATCATATGGTTAGCATTTCTTATGCATCACATAACCTGCTTAAAAGTTCCGGACTGGTTTTCTTTTCATCTTATAGTCACTCAGATGGTGCCTATACTTTGAGCAATATGCTTACACCTGAATATAGCCTGTTATACTACCTGTCTCAGAATGCCGGTAAATTATGGACATCCAGTGCTAAGCTGGAGAAATATATCAAACGCATCCATACAAAGATCACGCTTCAAATGTCAGGTGTCTATTCGTCCAGCCTGCTATTATTCAATAATGTACCAAGCCGGAACGCTATGCGTAATATTAGTTTCCAGCCAAAGGCGGTTACTGTATTTTCATTTCCCGTAAACCTGGAAGCTGTGTTCGCGGCTATGTATATAGAAAATACCACCATGCCTGAAACCGGAGAGGGCAGTCGATTTAATATTTGGCAATACCAGGGATATGGCAAACTGAAAATAAAGGCTGGAAAAAAAATCTATATGGCGGCCATGTACAATTATTATATGCTTTCTCCAAAAAACTACTTTCATTCGATGGACCTGTATGCCAGCTATTCTTTAAACCAGGCCTGGAATTTTTCCTTCACAGTTCATAACCTGTTCAATGCTTCATCTATAGTACAACGGCAGTTTGCAGTTAATTCAATTTCAGAGCAGCGTTATGATTTGGTAGAAAGGTATTTGTTGGTGAAAATGCAATGGAATTTCTGAAATCAGACAGGATCTTGTTTACTGATTACTTTAAATCAGGTTGAAATGACATTGGTGCTTAATCAATTGCGTGGGATAATATCAAGGCAATTAAGCATTGGCCAATTGCAGATTCCCCGGGTCTTCAAAAAAGGGAAAAGCCATTTAGGTTTCAGTAAAAAAAGCCCCGTAAATCATTGATTTACAGGGCATTTAAGCTGTAGGGGGAGGAGTCGAACCTCCACGGAGACGTTAGCATCTGCACATCGATGTCGGATTGCGAATCCGGCCGCTTGAGTGGTCAACCCTAGTCGGTCCTGCTGCAGACAGGATCGGCGTTATGCAGTGTTTATCCGGTTATCTCCACCCTCGAGACAAGAGGGCATGTCTGCCGAAAGTTTCATCACCCCACAGTGTAACCGTTCTAAAGAACTTGAGAGTGCAATATTAAAGAAAATATGCTCTTATGTTACAAATAATTCAATAAAAATTTTGTAATTATCGAAATTATTCAAATATTTGTCCTCCATATTGAAAATAATTAAAAACCCTTTTACAAATGGCTGGAAAATTAAATCTTGACAAACTTGATCTGCAGATCATTCATGCCATGATGGAGGATGCAGGAATCTCCTATGCCGACCTGGGAAAGAAGCTGTTTGTTTCAGGCGGTACGATTCATGTAAGGATCAAGAAACTACAGGAAATGGGCATCGTGAAAGGTACTAAACTTAATGTAGACCTCAAACTTTTAGGATACGATATTACCGCATTTGTTGGCATATTCCTTGAAAAAAGTTCTTTATACGACGTCGTTGCAGAAGACCTTAAAAAAATTCCGGAGATCATCCGCCTTAATTATACCACAGGCAATTATAGTATGTTCCTGGAAGTTGTAGCCAAGGATATCAACCAGTTACGCTATGTCCTGCACGATCAGTTGCAAAAAATAAAAGGAATTGAAAGAACTGAAACCTTTATTTCCCTGGACGAAAGTCTTAACAGGAATGTTCAGGTTGCCGGATAAGTTTTCCCCATTATAAACTACACGCCTATTAGTTTACGTTTAGGAGCGAACCCTTTATATGCCTGATACAGCCTTTTAAACATCAGCCCTTGCAAAAAAAATTTTTCCGTTCTTTATTGCTGCTGGTGATCTTGAATCTGTTGGTAAAACCCATTTGGATCTTTGCCATCGACCGGCAGGTGCAAAACCTTACAGGCTTCACTGCCTATGGTCAGTATTTTGCTTTGTTGAACCTGTGTATCATTCTTAATTTTTTGCTCGACCTGGGGATCAGTGCTTATTTTAACCGCGAAGTGGCAGCACAACAGGTCAACGGGGTTACCCTTTTCTCTGATTCTCTAAATGGTAAACTCTGGCTCAGTGTATTGTTTACCGGGGTAGTAATAGCTGTTGCCTACATCACAGGTATCCGGGAATATAAACTCTTATTCATGCTCATTGCCATGCAGATCGGCAGCAGCATACTTCTTTTTGTTCGTGCATACCTGACAGCGGCACAGCATTACCTGCAGGATGCCATCATTTCCATTACAGATAAATTACTGGTCATCCTGATTGTTGGATTTATCATTCTCTTTCCCGGCCTGTCCGGACCCATTACCATATTCCGCTTTGTATTCATACAGGTTGCCTGTATAGCCTTATCCATATTGGTTGGTATAATTTTCCTTTTCCGTAATGTCGAGAAATTCAGGATCAGCCCATTTGCAGGTTTTCGCAAAGAAATTCTTTTTTCAAGCCTGCCTTTTGCCGTCAATATTTTTTTGATGACCATGATGACAAGATCCGATGGCTTTCTACTGGAAAGAATGCATGACTCGGGAGCCGCCGAAGCCGGGGTGTATGCCGCCGGGTTCAGGCTGCTGGATGCTTTTAACATGGTAGGATTCCTGATGGCCGGATTTCTGTTGCCTTTCATTTCCCGCCATTGGCCAAACCTGAACAGGTTTTCGCCGGTATTGCTTGCCTGCAGGCACTTGCTCATGCTGGGTAGCCTTTTTGTTGCAGCGTTTGCGCTGGCCGCGCCGGAATATATTACGTCACTGTTGTACAGCCGGGATGATAAACATACGGTTGATATTATACAAATCATCTTACTGGCACTCCCGGCTTTGTCTCTTATTCATATTTATGGTACCACGTTAACAGCTACCCGAAACATTCATACTTTTATCCGTATCAGCCTGTTCTTTTCACTTGCCACAGTATTGCTGAATCTCTATTTTATTCCTCAATACGGCGCTAAAGGATGCGCCATTGTTGCTGTTTCTATACAAAGCCTGTATGCCCTTACCGTAATTTATTATGCAAGGAAAAAGACCGGGATTAGCCTCTGGCTTTCTTTTCTGCCCGTATACCTGGCCATCGGCATTATCTGTTTTGCTATCATCAGGGTAACCGTACAACTTGACGGCCCTGTACTAATTAGCGCATTGATCGCGGCAACGGGGATATCCATTTTATTTTTCTTCAAGTCGGGTATTTCTTTTCAGCAGATCAAAAAGCTGTTGATAGAAAAATGAGGTATTTTTATTGAAACTGTTTCCCGGCCATGACATTGATGGATGAATTAATTACCCGTTTCCGAAAACATACCAGGTTCCTGGTATTAATTGTATTACTGCCCGTTTTAACGGCGCTAATCCTTAGTATCGTTCTTCCTGAAAAATATGTATCCAGGGCGAGTATACTGCCGGTAAATTCCAGGCTGACTGATAAAGGAAGGTTCAGCGGGGAGGAAATTGCAGAACTATATTCCGCTTATGGTTCCGGTGATGACCTCGACAGGCTTTTTGCTACCGCCAGGTCCAATAATGTCATATTGAAAATTGTTGACAGCTTCAACCTTGCTGGTTATTATAAGCTCAAACAGAAAAAAAGCTATGCACGCGAAGCCGCAGCAAAAAAACTGATATCAGAATCTGAAATCCGGAAAACAGAATATGGTGAATTGCAGGTCAGGGTATGGGACAAAGACTCCTTGATGGCCGCCAGATTATGCAATGCCATTGTGGACAGGGTGGATAAAGTACATAAGGAAATGTACCTTGATTTTTATGCCGGTACATTGCAAAAGCTGGAACAAACCTATGCCCAAAAATTATCATTCGCCCGATCGGTAGGTACTGACCAGGAAAAAATTGATTCTTCCCTGTTGTTTTCCGAAGAATTAATATACTACCGTAAATCAATAGCCGATTTCAGGATGGCCATGCAAAATCCTCCTCCAACTTTTATGGTACTTGAAAAAGCTTACCCGCAGGTAAAGCCTGATAAGCCTCGTTTACTGCTGAATGTGTTGGCTACCTTCCTGGTAAGTTTGTTTACCGGTGTGGCGGCAATCCTGCTTTTTACAGGGACAAAAAATAAGGAATTGTGAAAGCAAGGGTAAATCTAAACCCCCTTTTTTCTTTGAAAGGAATGCTTATGGCTTCCATGTTGATGGGAGTTGTATTGTCTGTTTTGACGGAGCAGGTTTACTTCATTGGATTGGGCCCAACAGTGCTTCTTATGACTGCGGGACTGCGGAATATCCACTTTATTTACTTCCTGCTGATGGCCTGTATCCCTTTTTCCACAGAATTGCAGCTTACGGAAACACTTGGTACTGATTTTCCGGACGAGCCACTTATGTGGTTCCTGTCTTTGCTGGTCATCTTTAATTTTGTAGTACACCGGGAAAAGATCGGTAGCATCAAAATCAATAAATGGATCGTAAGTTTTTTATTATTGCATCTTGGCTGGATACTGGTAAGCGCCCTTATGTCACAGAATCCACTTCTGTCGGTTAAATACCTGGCTGCTAAAAGCTGGTATATCCTGGCGTTCTGTTTCGGGACCTGGTACTGCCTTGATTCCCGGAAAAATATCAGCCGGCTTGTAACAGTATTGCTGGTTCCTATGTGCCTTGTGGTGGCGTTGATCATCTTCCGTCATTTTCAAACCGGGTTCTCTTTTGATTCGGTAAACACAGTTGTTCAACCCTTTTTTCGCAATCATGTGAACTATGGTGCTTTCCTGGTTTGTTTATTGCCGCTGGCAGTTGCCGGATTTATCTTGTCGCAAAAGTTCCGGTGGTTATTTGCACTCATTATAGTTATCTTCCTCGGCGCATTGTTTTTTTCCTATTCAAGGGGAGCCTGGATGGCCCTGTTTGCAGGTATACTCACGGTATTGGCTATACGAAAAAGTATTTTACACTGGCTTGCCGGAGGATTAATACTCCTGTTTGCTGCGGCTATACTCTATTTATCTGCCGGTAACCGCTACCTAAATTACCGCCCGGATTTTGAACGAACGATCTATCACCAGCAATTCAGGGATCACCTGAGGGCTACCTACCGCCTTACCGACCTGTCAACGGCGGAACGATTTCATCGCTGGATAGGCGGGATACGTATGACGAAAGGGCATTTACTCCACGGATATGGCCCCAATGGCTTTTATTATGCATACAAGCCCTACACGGTTTCTGCATTTCAAACGTACGTTAGTGTCAATGAAGAGCGGTCTACCGTACATAATTATTTCCTGCTTTTGCTGATAGAACAGGGGATACCGGGACTTGTCATTTTTTTACTTCTGCTGGCTGTACTTTTTTATTTCGCACATAAATGGTACCACGCGGCATCGGATAAAAGGGAAAAAATATATGCAGCTGTGGTTGCAGCGATGCTGGGGATGATCGTTTCTTTGAACTTGCTGAGTGACCTGGTAGAGACGGACAAGATAGGCGGCTTATTTTTTTTATGTGTAGGTATTTTGCTTGCAAGGCATAATTCAGATAATTCTGCATTACCAGGCAGTTAAAGTTTTTTATCGCCTTACATCCATAGCGTCTCTCAACCCGTTGCCTAAAATATTAAAGGCAAGTACCAGGACCATGATAGCGAGTCCGGGAATGATTGCCAGCATCGGATTATGGGTGATAATGAAATTATAATTCTCTTTGATCATCAGCCCCCAGCTGGGTTGCGGAGATTGCACACCAACGCCGAGGAAACTTAATCCTGCTTCCATAACAATCGCGCTGGCGAAATTGGATGCAGCTATCACCATTACAGGCCCGAGCACATTGGGCAGGATATGCCTGAATAAAGTGCGTGCGTGTGAAAAACCCAAAGCCCTTGTTGCTTCTATATATTCCAGTTCGCGGATGCCCATCACCTGTCCGCGGATTATCCTGGCCACGCTTACCCAAAGGGTAAGGCCAACGGCAATGAATACCTGCCAGAAACCTTTGCCCAGTGCCATTGTAATGGCAAATACAAGAAGCAGGGTTGGGATGCTCCAGACCACATTGATGAACCACATGATGATATCATCTGTGGTGCCCCGAAAATATCCGGCAACTGAACCGAGCAGTATGCCTATCAGCACAGAAATGATAACGGCAATCAGGCCTACGCTAAGGCTAACCCTTGTGCCAATGATCAGCCGGCTGAAAATATCCCGGCCGTATTTGTCGGTACCGAGCCAGAATTTTTTTGTTTCAATATGGTATTGATCCCCGGAAAGCAAGAATGCCTTCCTTTCATAAATGCCTTCATCAAGGTATTGTTCAACGATCAGGCTGTCGCCTTTTTGTGTGAATCCATTGATGGGTAAGTATTGAAACATATCTGTTTCGCCGGCAATGGTTCTTTGAAGTACACCAGCTTTTTCCGGCATTTCGGTTTTTGTAATGGCCAGGAATTGTTGTTTGTAGCCGGGATGCTTACCCCCGATTTCCACCATCATCCGGTTGGCATTGGGTGAATGGTCCGGTGCCAGCCAATACGCAAAGATGGCAACCAAGATGGCCAGCAGAATTATGTATAAACCAGCCATCGCTGATTTATGCTGCTTTAATTTTTTCCAGGCGGCCTGTTGAAAGGAAAATGACTGGTCGGGCATATATCGAAAATACGATCATTTTAGTTTCCTGCCCTTCCATTCGTATGATCCGGCTTGTCCCAGGAAACCGGCAATTACAGTATAGAGTAAATGGAAAGGCTGGGCAGGATAGAAATACCAGAGCAGGGAATTTTTTTTGTAAAAACGGGCAACGGGGATAAGAAATATCAGCTCAATGATAGTTTTTACTGTAATAAGCAATATCCAATACAACAGCATCTCTTTGGAAAAAAAGCCATATATCAAAAGTGAAAACAGAAAAAAATTCAGCAGGTATACGAGAAGTAAAACATAAAAGATCCGCTTGTCATGATAGACCAATGCCTTGCTTGCCCAACGAATCCGCTGGTTTAAAAAAGCTTTGACAGATTCAGCCGGTTTTGTTTCAACTATCGTTTCTGGTGACAGGCAGTACATGACTTTGTCAGGGTGCAAAAGGTATATCTTATGCATCAGCAGCATATCGTCGCCGGAGGCAATCTGATCAATGCCTGCAAAGCCGCCCGCTTCTTCAAATGCCCTTTTTTCGTATGCCAGGTTGGCGCCATTACACATGGTGTGAAAGCGACTGAATACAGAAGCAGCGGTAATGCCCTGGAGGGAGAGAAAATCCAGCGACTGGAAAATGTGTAAGGCGTTTTGCTCGCTGGAGAACTTCACCGGTGCGGCAATGAACACCGGATTATTTGCTTCATAAAAAGAAACCAATGTACTCAGCCATTGTTGCGGGAAAATACAATCCGCATCTGTAGTAACGATCAAGGTGCCGGAGGCCTTTTTAATCCCGGCAGAAAGAGCAGCTTTTTTGCTGCCGCCCGATTCTTCAAGGCCGCCCATTTCTTTTTCCAGGCTGAGCAGCGTAATGCCCTGATCAGTATAACGGTTAACAATAGCTGTAGTATTGTCGGTGGAATGATCATCTGCAACAATGATTTCCAGCAGCGCTTTCGGGAAGTCCTGTTTACATAAACTCTCCAGGCAGGCCGCTATATTACTTTCTTCATTTCTTGCGGGGATGATTACAGTGATCCTGGTTTTTGGTTGAGCATTTACAGGCTTCTTATATTCGGGTATTTGTTTCCAAACCTGCCGGTAGTAAACAATCAGTATACAGTATAAAAAAAGCAGGAATATGGAAGGTAAGAGCAGGATCATGCAGTATGATTATTTTGATGATCCGTGCAATAAGCCAGTGCCCTGGCGATCACATCAGCATACCGCGGATGCAATACCTGGTGCCCTGCTTCGAGGATCTCCATGCGGCACCATTTTTCTATATCCAGCATAAAGCGCTCGCCAAATTTTGGTATTATGATGCGGTCGAATTTGCCAAAGATCAGGTAAACAGGCGTCTGTTTTTTTTTGATTAATGATTTTACTTTGGGCAGCCGGGGTGTAAAATTTCTCATGGTGGTCCATACCTGGTAAACCTTCTCCCGCATGCCTGTATCATCAATATAGCGGTGAACGAATTTCATGATGCTTTCATTCACAAAGCCGCTTTTTCGACCAGCCTGAAGCAGGCTATTGAACCAGGCAGGGTTTCTCATGGTATACCTGAAAATGCGTTTTCCCATTAAGGTTTGTGTGGCAAACCAGTACCAGGGGTTTACTTTAAGCCCGTCAGGTGCGATCAAAACGATATACCTGATCTTATCCGGAATGGTCTCATACAAGGTAAGCACGATCCTTCCGCCCATACTGTAGCCCATCAGTCCATATGGCCTCTCGCCGATTTCCGGGCAGAGCCTGATTATCTCCAGCATTTCATCTATGGAGCATTCAAGTCCTTCCCGCCAGATGGTTTCTCCATGAAAGGGAAGGTCGATGGCGATGAGGGTGTGGTCCTTAAGTGAAGCCGCTATGGGGTCAAAGGTTTTGGCAAATTCACCAAAACCATGGAAGCAAACAACCAGGTGGGGGCCGGAACCGGATTTACGGTAATGAATGGTTGACTGGCGATATGGAATAAAGTGGGATGTCATTTTTACGAATCACATACAAATTAGGGGAATTTAAGGCAAGGCTATTTTTTTATTGATAATGAACGACTTATAAATAAAATACCATACTGCCCTGTCATTTTCAACCCGTTAGGGCACATAAAAATAAAATGAAATAATCCTGAAATTATATTATTTTTGATTTAGTTGCATAACTAACAATATGCCAAACAACCAATTTAAGAGAGGGGAATTATACAGCTTCATTACGGGCAAGGCGTCAACGGCGCTGGCCCGTCGTTTGCAGAAGAATTTCAAGCAAAATGGCGTTGAAATAACCATTGAGCAGTGGAGTGTGCTGTATCATTTATGGAAGCAGGACGGTTTGAGCCAGCAGGAATTATGCAATGCCACTTTCAGGGATAAGCCGAGCATTACCCGGCTGGTGGATAACCTGGAAAAACTCAAGCTCGTAAGGCGCGTATCATCCAAATCCGACCGCAGGATGAACCTCATATACCTTACAGAAACGGCTAAACGAATACAGGACCAGACAATGGACCTTGCCAACCAGACGCTCAATGAGGCATTGGTGAATGTAGACCCGGCGGATATTGAGCTTTGTAAATCGGTATTGCAACAAGTGTACGATAACCTCAAATAATTTCATCAACATTAAATACTGAATCATGGCAACTGATGTAAAAACCGCAAACACACTCAAGGGCGCTGAGTGGTTGATTCGGGAAAGTATTCCCTCAGAAACTTTCATCCCGGAAGATTTCAATGAAGAGCAAAAGATGGTGATCGACATGTGTTACAGTTTCCTGGAGAATGAAGTAAGTCCCATTCTTGACCGCATTGACAATCTTGAAGCAGGACTCATGCCTTCGCTGATGGATAAGGCAGGAGAGCAGGGACTGCTAAGTACATCTATCCCCGAAGAATATGGCGGACTCGGTAAAGATTTTATTACCTCTACACTGGTAAATGAAGGCCTGGGTGGCGGGCACTCTTTTTCCGTAGCCATCGCGGCCCATACAGGGATCGGAACCCTGCCCATTTTATACTTTGGTACGCCTGAACAAAAATCAAAATATATACCCAAGCTTGCCAGTGGTCAATGGAAAGGGGCTTACGGCCTGACGGAGCCAAACAGTGGCAGTGATGCGCTGAGTGCCAAAACAACGGCCAAACTGAGCGAAGATGGTAAATATTATATACTTAACGGGCAGAAATGCTGGATCACCAATGGTGGATTTGCAGATGTTTATACCGTGTTTGCCAAAATTGATGGCGATAAGTTTACGGCCTTTATCTTAGAGCGGGGTATGGAAGGATTTACGCAGGGGCCGGAAGAGCAAAAGATGGGCATTAAAGGATCTTCTACGGTTCAACTTTATTTCCAGGATTGTAAAGTGCCTGTGGAAAACCTGCTGGGGGAAATCGGTAAAGGCCATGTGATTGCTTTTAATATCCTGAATATCGGCCGGTTGAAACTTTGCGCCGCTGCATTGGGTGGAACAAAGTCTACATTAGATATTACGATCCAATACGCCAATACAAGGGAACAATTCAAACAACCCATCGCCAATTTTGGCGCCATTCAGCATAAACTGGCCGATGTAGCCATACAGACATGGGTAGCCGAAAGCGCGCTCTATCGCACTGCCATGTGGGTGGAAGACAAGGAAAAAGAAATGCTCGCCAAAGGTCAGCCATTTAGCGAAGCGCTTTTGGGTGCCGCTGAAGAATTTGCCGTTGAATGTGCCATGCTGAAAGTATTTGGCAGTGAGTTGCTCGACTATGCAGTGGATGAAGGTGTACAGGTACATGGTGGTAATGGATTCAGCGCGGAATATGATATATCCAGGGCGTACCGTGACAGTCGCATTAACCGCATCTATGAAGGAACCAATGAGATCAACAGGCTGCTTACGGTGGATATGATTTTGAAACGTGCCATGAAGGGCAGGCTTGATTTAATGGGACCTGCAATGGCTGTGCAAAAAGAACTGATGAGTATACCTGATTTTGGCAGTGGTGATGAAGGCGCTTTTGCCTCTGAACTCAAACTGATCCGGAACATGAAGAAAGCGATTCTCATGGTTGCAGGTGCGGCTGTCCAGAAATTGATGATGAAGATCGAGCAGGAGCAGGAGATTCTGATGCATATTGCCGATATGGCCATCGAACTTTTCCATGCTGAAAGCGCTTTACTCCGGGCAATGAAGATCGCCGAGCTTCGCGGAGAGTCTGCGGCCGCGCTTCAGGTGGATATGGCGCGCACATTCCTCTATGATTCAGCAGACAGGGTTAACAAATCAGGGAAAGATGCCATCAACGCATTTGCGTCTGGTGATGAGCAGCGGATGATGCTTCTTGGTGTGAAAAGATTCACCAAAGCTGAGCCGTTTAATTCTAAGGATGCACGTCGCAGGATCGCTGCGAAACTGATCGCAGATAATAAATATTCATTTTGACTGAATGCTGATAAGTGCAAAAGGTCCCGGATTTATTCCGGGATTTTTTTTGCAATACCTGAACACAAAGCAATGAAGAACGCCTATCTCTTTTCATTATAAGCTCAGTTCATTCCCAATTCGTAAGGTTTCTTTTATCAGCAGGTCAAAGTCAGACTGACGACTGCGCTGGTTTGTGATGGCCACGCGAATGGCATATTTGCCCTGCAGCACAGTTGAGGAGGGAGAGGCAATGCCCTGCTCCTGTAACCTGATAAGGATTTCCTTATTTATTTTATGCAAACTTTCTTCTGTAAATCCTTCCATGCTATACCGGTAACAAACGATAGGGCATCTCTAAAAACCTAAGTTACGATGCATTGTTTTGTTGACAAAAGTTGTCTGATATAAAAACGAAGAACTATGTCAAAGCCCCGTGGTTTATTTGATGAGCAATTTCGCTTGGAAAAACTAAGTAAAAAGCAGGATCCCTTGGAACAATTATCCGGCCATATTGATTTTGAGTTTTTCAGGAAGCCATTGCGAAAGTTCTTTGACAAAAATACAGACCCTGTTAAGGGCGGTCGTCCGCCTTACGACTATGTTATGATGTTCAAAATACTCATTCTGCAACGTTATTATAATCTGAGTGATGACAATACTGAGTATGCTATCCTCGATCGTTTAAGTTTTATGCGTTTCCTGGGATTGGGAATAAATCAACCCGTTCCAGATGCAAAAACAATTTGGTTGTTTAGAGATAAACTAACCTCCGGCGGGATGGTGGATAAGCTTTTCCGTCTTTTGGATAAACAGTTGGACAAAGATGGTATCATTGTTCACCAGGGCAAGCTGGTGGATGCATCTATTGTGGAAGTGCCCATTCAGCGTAACACCCGTGATGAAAACAAGGAGCTTAAAGAAGGCAATATTCCTGAGGATTGGAGCGAAAATAAACTCCATCAAAAAGATACCGATGCACAATGGGTTACCCACAATGGCAAGAACTATTTTGGATATAAAAATCACATTAAGGCTGACAGTGAAACCAAGCTCATTACGGGCTACCAAACCACCACCGCCAATATCCATGACAGTGAAGTAATGGATGTGCTCTTAGATAAAGAAGAAGACAGTGATCAGGATCTTTATGCTGATAGTGCCTACCGTAGCGAGGCTATTGAAATGGCCTGTATTAAAAAAGGAATCAACAGCTGTATTCATGAAAAAGGATACCGCGGCAAGCCATTAACAAAACGTCAGCAACAAAGAAACAGGAAGAAGTCAAAAACGAGGGCACGGGTTGAACACATCTTTGCCTTTATGACAAACAGTATGAACGAAATGTATCTGTGCTACCGTAGCTTCAAAAGGAATGCAACCAGCATTGGGTTAATGAATCTTACGTATAATCTTTTCAGACTGGTTCAACTTAAAGTTGAATTAAGAAGTTGATGGGATCAGTGTGCCCATCCCTGAAAAAGGGTACACACAAAACCGAAAATGCATGCTAACTATTGCGTTTTTGGCACTAAATAATCAAATTATCAATAAAAAATGTGTCAAAAATAATTTTCCAATTTTCTTTAAGAAAAAAAGAAGGTTATTAGAGATGCCCGATATTTAATGTCACCGGCGTTAGCAATTCCAGCCGTTCATCTTTTTGCACCAGGTCGCCAAGATAAAATGCCTGTGCAATATTTTGCCGGATCATCGCCGCATACTTTTCAAGGCCATGCTCTTTTAGCGACATCCAGACCTTCAGGGATTTGAAACTCCTTGACAATTCAGGCCCGTAATTATTAAACGGCTCGGGGCCGCCTGCCAGTCCGCGGGTTTCAGGCTCCAGATAACTGGGCGTAATAGCAAAGCTGTTTCGGTGTGCTTCTTTATTGCGGATAAGGACACAGGCTATCTCATAAGGCATATACATCCACTTATGCAGATCAAATGCCAGACTGTCTGCCTGTTCAATGGACTTCAATTGAGCTTCATATTCAGGTACCAGTTTGGCTAGTGCACCAAAAGCACCGTCTATATGCAGCCAGAGCGAATATTTTTTTGAAATGGCCAGTAAATCATCCAAAGGGTCAATGGCCCCGGTATTTACTGTTCCTGCATTGCCAACGATACAGAATGGTGTATATCCTTCCGATAAATCCTTCTCTACCGCTGCAATTAAAGCATCGGTCCTGATTTTATAATTTTCATCCACACTGATTTTCCGGATAGATTCTGTGCCCAGTCCGATCAGTTCAACAGCTTTCTGGACACAGCTATGTGTTTCTGCCGAACAATATAAGACCAATTCAGGTTCAACTTTCCGTAGCCCTTTTTGACGTATAGAAAGCTGAAGTTGATGATCCCGCGCCACTGTCAAAGCCGTTACATTGGCCATGGACGCACCGCTTAACAATATGCCCGAAGCTTCAGCCGGATAGTTCAGCATTTGTTTGCACCAGTCAATTACCTGTAGTTCCACATACATGGCTGCGTGTTCGCCTATTGCAACATTGGGGTTCATAGCAGCTGCAAGCATTTCGGCAAGTACCCCAAGTGGTGTGCCGGTTCCCTGCACCCAGGCAAAAAAACGGGGATGGATATTCCCTTTATTATATGGAAGGATGTATTGCTTGAACTCCTGGTAGATTTGTTTGATGTCTTCCGGCTTTTGCGGGACAGGCTTTTTTAGAAACAGCTTTGCTTCATCAGGCATAATACGCCAGGAAGGTTGTTCCCTGATTCGCTCAAGATGATCCATCATGTCATCGATCATCTGATGTCCAAGAGCCCTCATTTCTATCCAGTTTTCCGGGTCCAGGGTTAAGTTGTGGCTCACTGTATTGCTGTTGTTTGTAAGCATTTAATTGAAACAGGGTTATTGATTGAAAAAAATCATCTGTGCTGCAATCTGGCCAACAGCACTCTTTTCCTGATGCCAAGTTAAACCTTTCGACCTGAAAGAGTATATTCGGGAAATTATTTTAAATTTCAACTACCGAGTAAATTGAATAAATTATCATTTACATTTTACAGATTTGAATTTTAGTTATGGGCTGCGGTATTTAAATACCTTCAATTTACACTATGTATTACGGATTGATTGTCGGTATGCAGATTTTAGATCCGGTGAAATCAGGCCAGTAAACAGGCGGATAAAAATTTTAACATGAAAAAGGATTTAAGGGGTATTATTTTGATTGTTGTTCTGTTTATGGTAAACGGTACTGTATTTGCCCAGGCAGACAGCAGTGACAAAAAAATGGATTCCGTGAATGCAGTAATGCTGCAGGAGTACAATAAAAAAATGAAAGAGATCAATCAGCAAAGAGTGATTGATTCGATGCGGCAGGTTAAATTAGAACAGGAGTTAAATTCTTTAAAAACCACAGATAACCTGCGAAAAGAAGAATTACAAAAACAAATACAGGAAATTAAGGATAAGGAAGCAAAGATCATACTTCAGAAAAAGGCCAGGATAGACTCATTGCGGCAAACAGTAAAAGGATTTCCGGTAGAAGGGTTTTTTAATGATACCCTGTTTTTGATCTACAGCAGGTCTGGCGGGTTCTCTGCCAATGAAAGAGCAGAAGCCATATCCAAACGAATAAAAAATGTTGCGAAAGTTGCAAAGTTCAATGCAGACTCGCTAAAATTGTCTGAAGCAGAATCTGTCTATGAGATTGTTTATGGGGAAACCATATTAATGAGTATTTCCGATAATGATGCAATATGGAATAACTCATCAAAACAAGAGCTGGCTCAAAGCACTCTGCAAATCATCAGACAGGCTATTCAAAACTATAAAAAAGAAATAAGCCCGGTTGCCATCGCTAAAGAAATTGCGCTTGCTTTATTGGTGCTTTTACTGATGGGTGTGATAATATATTTCGTCATTAAATTTTTTAAGTGGGCGGAAGTAAAAATTCAACAACAGGAAGGGAAAAGATTCAAAGGGTTACAAATCAGGAATTATACTTTATTGGATGCCGCCAAAGAAGTCAATTTTGTTTTGAACATAAACACATTTCTAAAGTGGGTGATTATTGTTTTAATTATTTATATAGCCTTGCCAATCCTGTTTGGCATATTCCCCTGGACAGAGAATTTTGCACATACTTTGTTCGGCTATATTCTGAATCCGGTCAAAAATATCGCTAAGGCTTTATAGAATTACCTTCCCAGCCTGATCACCATCATCGTGATTGTATTCATTTTCAGGTATGTTTTGAATTTTCTTTATTATCTGAGATTAGAAATTGAAAGAGGCAAATTGCACCTGCCCGGTTTTTATGCGGATTGGGCAAATCCTACTTACCAGATCATCAAGGTACTTATCATAGCTTTTATGCTGGTAGTGATTTTCCCTTACCTGCCCGGAAGTGATTCGCCCATATTTAAAGGGGTATCGGTATTCCTGGGTTTTCTGTTCACCTTTGGATCAGCCGGATCATTATCAAATATTATATCAGGTTTAGTGCTTACCTATATGCGGTTATTTAAAATAGGAGACCGGGTAAAGATCGCTGATGTCACGGGTGATGTTATTGAGAAGTCATTGCTGGTAACCCGCATCCGGACAACCAAAAATGAAATAATATCCATTCCCAATTCAACGATCATGAACAGCCCCACCATTAATTACAGCAGCGATGCTCAGGACAAGGGATTGATCATGTATACAACGGTAACTATCGGATATGATGTTCCGTGGCGGGATATGCACCAGGCTTTGACAGATGCAGCATTGCGCTGTGAACTTGTACTTAAAGAGCCTGCTCCTTTTGTTTTGCAAACCAGCCTGGATGATTTTTATGTTTCTTACCAGGTAAACTTATATACACGGGAAGCAAACAGGCAGGCATTCATTTATTCAGAACTGCATAAACATATTCAGGATGTTTGTAATGAGCGCGGAATTGAAATAATGTCTCCGCATTACCGCTCAGAAAGAGATGGTAATATGAGTACTATTCCGGCGAGTTATTTGCCAAAAGAATATAAAGCCCCCGGGTTCAATCTTACGATAAAGAAAGACCAGGAAAATTTATAGACTTTGTTTTCCAGTTAAAAAAAAGGACATAATGTACATAAACGCTCATTCCGTGTATGTGCTGTTTTGGAGTAAACAGCATTAAAATTTCGGAAGCCCGTATGTTGATTTTTTAATTTCTTCCTGTAGTGTATTCTTCCCAATCTGTAAGCATAGGCAGATTTGACATTTTCTTTTCAACAGGTATTTCAACCGGTGTGTTTACATTGATCAGCAATCCAGTGCTAACCAGCAAAGTGGAAATGATGGTGGCAAGTTGAAACAGCAATTTTATCTCCATGTTTTCTTTGGAATGAAAAACATAACTCATCAGGTATATGAAAAGATAACAGGCATATGCAAACACAACAGCGCTGATCATAAAAGCTTTGCCAGTTTCCCTTCGATTGTGTACGCTTTCTTTGATCTGGCGAAAGAAAATAATTAACCCATAAATGAGTACCAAAGAAAGCCCTGTGCCCAGCAGGAGTCCTATTGTATGGGAATTTACCCCTTTAACCGAGAGGAACAACGTTCCGCCGATAATATATGCCAGAAGGCTTACCCGTACTGCTTTTTTCAGTTCGGGATTTAAATTGAAATAATTAAGAAACAATAGGATCAACGGGATTTGAAAAACAACACTAGCTGTTATAAACACTGTGTTGGCATTTTCTCCCAGGTTAATAAAGTCATTATTTATAAGTCCCGTACCTAATAGCAATATAAAACATACTGCCAATGGAATGAAGTTTTTATTCCAGGTAGATTTTTTCAAAAGCATGGAAATAACAGGAACCAGCAGTATGAAAGTACTGATGAGATTTAGCCAAATGTTCCCGGTATTAAACAATTCGTTTTTCATAAGGGCGGATGGGATTACGGTCAGTACATATTAACGCTGATTATAATTCATAAAGTGTCATGAACCGTGCATTCCGGTTAAATCAAGTGAAAACGCTTTTTTTGATGCGTAGAAATACGAATTTCGTGTTTTGGCTTTTTGCGTTAATTTCCCTTAATGAAACTGACCTGGTTTACTTTTTTATGCCTGATTGTTACGGCTTTATCAGCACAGGAATCTCAAAATTACCGTTGGGCACGCACTACAGGCAGGCTTCCCTTTTTGGAATACGGTCCTGGTGAGGATCGGCTGGGCGGTGCTAAAATGACTTACCTGGACTCTCATGTACTGCTTAAGGTAGTTGACAGTCTCAACAGCGATTATATTGTACAGTTATCCGCCAGTCATCGCGCTTTCATCCCAAAGGAAAATGTTCTTTGGATCAACAGGAAGACCAATACGCCTTATAGCCTTAGTGGAAGCTGGAAAGTTTACGGTGACGAAAAGTATGATTATGTGACCATAAATCTCCAGGATAAATTGCCTTATAAAAGTATGATGCAGGTATCACCTTCACGGATTGTGGTGGATATTTTTGGTGCCACTTCCAATACCAACTGGGTAACGCAGTTAAACTCCATCAGGGAGATTCAGTATACCTGGTATGAACAAACCGAAGATGATGTACTGCGTGTCCATATTCAACTAAAGCATGAGCAGCATTGGGGCCACAGACTGTATTACGATACAACAGGCAACCGGCTTATTATTCGGGTGAAACAGCAGCCAAAGTCCAGGGATATCCGAAAACTAAAAATTGCAATTGATGCCGGTCACGGAGGGAACAATACCGGAGCGGCGGGGCTCAATACCAAAGTACTGGAAAAAGATTATACCCTGCTTATGGCAAAGGAGCTGGAAAAACAGTTTCGTAAGGCCGGTAGCAAAAATATTTTCATGACCCGCAGAACAGATACCACGCTGGATATGCCCGACAGGATCCTTACATTGCGTGAACAGGACCCCGACCTGCTGATCAGCGTTCACCTCAACTCTTCATCGCGTGATAGCATACAGGGAACCAGTACCTTCTACAGGTATATTGGATTCAGGCCGTTTTCACAGGCTGTACTCAAACGTATGCTTGAACTTAACCTCAAAGAGTATGGTAATGTGGGCCACTTTAATTTTGCACTGAGCGGGCCAACTGAATACAATAACTGCCTCGTGGAAGTTGCTTTCCTGAGCAATGCAGAAGACGAAAGAAAGATCATTGACCCGCGCTTTCATAAATCGGTTTCAAAAAAGATCATTGACGGAACAAAGGACTGGTTAAAAAATGTAAAATAGCTTTTATGGATAAAAACACAAACAGCCGGCGCAGGTTTTTAAAAGCAGGAATAGCAGCTACAGCGGCCATCAATTTCAGTACCTTCAGTATGGCAACAGAAAAAAAGAAAATGAAAAAGAATATGTTTATACACCATGTTTATTTCTGGCTTAAAAATCCGGAAAATAAAGAAGACTTTCAGAATCTAGTGAAAGGACTTGAAGCGCTCGCTAAGGTGAATACGATTAAGATGTTTCATATCGGCAAACCGGCAGATACAAACAGGGAAGTCATCGACAGGTCTTATGCAGTATCCTGGATGCTGGTCTTTGATAATGCTGCCGACCAGGCGTCTTATCAGACAGATCCAATTCACCTGAAGTTTATAGCAGATTGCTCAATGCTTTGGAGCAAAGTGGTGGTGTATGATTCTGTTGATGTTTAATGTTTTCAACATGAATCAAATTGGCAGAATACCTGAAGGCTGTGTAAAGCTGCAAGGAAAAATGCAAATTATGAGTATACTGCTGCGGCTACTTCCGGGATATCAACTGCCTGCAAAAAAACTATTTTTCCCGATTCCTGCGCCAGCCTGATCATTTCATCCGCACCATGAGACGGGCCGCCTATGCGTAAAACTGCATCGCATTTTTCAAGAAGCCGCATAGCTACCGGATGGAAATAGTCTGTAAAGATATCATCACCTATTTCAACAGAACCGGCCCTTTCAATTAAAGGCAGAGCATACCATTCGCCCAAAACAGGGAGGTGGCCTTTTTGGTATATCTGTAAAGCTACATCTTCCATTTGCCGCACATTGGCTGCGATTTTTTCCGGCTGATCGTTTGTGCCTGAACGGTAAGGCCCGGCTACCAGGATCATCAAGGGCTGTAAAAAATCCATAGGATCGGGTATTAAAGGTTTAGGTTTTAATGTAAACGCTGTTATTGCAGGTTTATTGAAAGACATTTTTTTTACGGATTTAGCGGCATGTCAATATTTAAAATATTTTTCTCCTTTGCATGATACTTTCGGAGCCTGCATTTTTTTGATCAGGCTTCCCTAAGTTCTGACAGATCTGTTTGGCGAATCCTGTATTTTTACCTAAACCATAAACACCCATGGCCAAAACGGGCAAAGCAGCTTTAGGATTTATTTTTGTGACTGTACTGGTTGATGTAATTGGATTTGGTATCATCATACCGGTTATGCCTGCATTGATCAGGGAACTTATTCAGGGCGATATTTCAGCTGCATCATCATATGGAGGATGGCTGATGTTTGCCTATGCCATCATGCAATTTCTTTGTGCCCCCATTCTTGGCAACCTGAGCGATAAATATGGCCGAAGGCCGGTATTGCTTTTCTCATTATTCGGTTTTGGTATTGATTATATCTTCCTGGCCCTGGCGCCAGGTATCGGCTGGTTATTTGTAGGAAGAATCATTGCCGGCATTACCGGTGCCAGTTTCACTACGGCTTCTGCTTACATAGCTGATATCAGTGCACCGGACAAACGTGCCCAGAATTTTGGCATGATCGGCGCCGCATTTGGTTTAGGATTTATCATTGGGCCATTGATCGGCGGTATTCTCGGGCAATTTGGATCCAGGGTACCGTTTATTGCAGCGGCGGTGCTTACTCTAATGAACTGGCTTTACGGATATTTTGTGCTGCCGGAATCACTTGCTAAAGAAAACAGGCGGCCCTTTGAATGGAAAAGAGCCAATCCAATGGGTTCCCTGGTGCAATTGAAGAAATACCCTTCCGTTGCCGGATTGATTATTTCGCTCACATTGGTTTATATAGCCGCACATGCGGTGCAGAGCACCTGGAGTTTTTATAATATTGGTAAATTCAACTGGGACGAGAAAATGGTAGGCTACTCGCTGGCATTTGTAGGATTTATGATCGCCCTGGTTCAGGGCGGACTTATCAGGCTGGTCATCCCCAAAATTGGTCAGGAAAAAAGCCTGTATACCGGGCTGCTTTTATATAGTATCGGCATGTTATTATTTGCTTTTGCTACCGAAGGGTGGATGATGTTTGCCTTTTGCACGGTATATTGCCTGGGCGGCATTGCAGGCCCGGCCCTGCAGGGCATCATCTCAAGTCATGTGCCGCCCAATGAACAGGGTGAGCTGCAGGGCGCGTTAACCAGCCTGATGAGCGCAACCTCTATCGTAGGGCCGCTTTTAATGACCAACCTTTTCTCTTATTTTACCAGGCCAACGGCCCCTGTTTACTTCCCCGGCGCACCATTCCTGATGGGTGCGGTTCTTTTCCTGATCAGTACAATTTTATCTTACAGAAGCCTAAAAGCCGATCTTGCAAGGCAGGCAATAGCCAGGGGTTAATGAGCTATTAGGTTGCATAACAATTATTTAAAGAATAAATTAGTAATTTCTGATAAATAGGTCTACCTTTGCCCTGTCAATTTGAGCTAAGTACAGACAATAGTAAATGAACGATTTTTCCTGCTAAGCATATCCTGCTAATAGTTAGTCTTCGTTACACCTGTGTTTGCCTCAATGTTCTTTAATTTTTTTATTTTTTAGATCATGAACATTTATGTTTCAAATTTAAGCTTCAACGTACAGGATGAAGACTTAAGAGAATTTTTTGCTGAATACGGAGAAGTATCTTCAGCTAAAGTAATTATGGACAAATTCACCAACCGCAGCCGTGGTTTTGGATTCGTTGAAATGCCAGATAACGCAGCCGCTCAGAAAGCTATCACCGAACTGGATGGTGCTACTGTAGAAGGTCGTGCTATCAAAGTAAGCGAAGCTAAGCCTCGCGAAGAAAGAAGCAACACCGGTGGCGGTGGCGGAAACAGGCGCTCTTTCTCTGGCGGCGGTGGCGGAAACAACAACCGTTGGTAATTTCGTCTTCCAAAAATTTGAAGGCTGTCCGAAAGGATGGCCTTTTTTTATGCCCATTTCACAAATGGCCGGATCCCTGATCCGGTTATACTTTATTGCTTAGTAACTTAGGATCTAAATAAAACTGTTTTATGAGTATTGCTGTTAAAGAATTCAACGATTACCGGGAGAAGATGAACGAACTTATCCTCAGCAAAAATAACCTGGTACTAAAACGTCTCTGGAACCTGGACACCAATACATATGATGAAGGTGCCCTTGACAGGAAAACCAAGGAAATGCTTGGGCTGGTGGCCAGCATGGTACTGCGCTGTGATGACTGTATCAAATATCACCTCGGTAAGAGCCATGAATTAGGAATTACCACCGAACAGATGTACGAGATCTTTGCAGTGGCCAATATTGTTGGCGGTACCATTGTGATCCCGCATACAAGAAGAGCCGCGGAATATTGGGAAGAGCTAGGGAAAAGTGCAAAGTGAAAAAGCGAAAATCGAAAATGGGCGGGAATGCCAGTAATCTTCGCGTGCTTTTTTCTTTGCGGTTAGATTTTTAGAATCACTATAATTCAATAAATTTGTAGACTTCAATAAATTGATATGGCTGACCCAACAACGATAGCTGCCCCGCTTACCGCCAAAGATTTTCAAACAGACCAGGAAGTTCGCTGGTGTCCCGGATGTGGCGACTATTCCATCCTTGCCCAGGTACAGAAAATCATGCCTACCCTGGGGATTCCTAGGGAAAATATTGTGATCATCTCCGGTATCGGCTGTTCCAGCAGATTTCCTTATTACATGGATACCTATGGCATGCACTCTATTCACGGTCGCGCAACAGCCATTGCCAGCGGCCTCAAGGCCAGCAGGCCAGAATTAAGTGTATGGATCGTAACGGGTGACGGCGATGGACTGAGTATTGGAGGGAATCATACCATTCACCTGCTTCGCAGAAACCTGGATGTAAATATCATGCTCTTCAATAACCAGATCTATGGTTTGACAAAAGGCCAATATTCACCCACATCTGAAGAACATAAAGTTACCAAGTCCAGCCCTTTTGGCAGCATTGACCATCCGTTTAACCCGCTGGCACTTGCCATGGGAGCAGATGCCACTTTTATTGCCCGCAGTATGGACAGGGACCCAAAGCACCTTCAGGAAATGCTTCTCCGCAGTTATAATCATAAAGGCTCATCTTTCCTGGAGATATACCAGAACTGTAATATTTTCAATGATGGCGCTTTTGAGATATTTACCGAAAAAAGCAGCAAGCCGGAAGAAACACTTTTCCTGGAACAGGGTAAGCCACTGGTTTTCGGTGCCAACAGAGACAAAGGCATCAGGCTGGAAGGATTCAAGCCGGTAGTAGTGCAGTTAGGCGATGGCGTTAGTGCAGAGGATTGCTGGATTCACGACGATAAGGATTTTTATAAAGCACAGATACTTGTCAGGATGTTTGACAATCCGCACAATGAGCATCACCTGCCAAGGCCATTTGGCGTATTCTTTGAAACCATTCGCCCTTGTTATGAAGATATGATGGCTGCACAGATCGAAGAGATCATCACTAAAAAAGGAAAAGGAGACCTGGATAAACTTATCCGGGGTAATGAGATATGGACGATTCAATAAACTGATTTTATTTTTAAATTCCAGGCGCATCATAAACAGTGCGCCTTTTTTTTACCGCAAAGAAGAAAGAACACAAAGAATTAATAGCTGACTTTTTCAATCAGGGGAAAAAAGAAGCCAGCGATGGAAATCGCCGGCATGTGCTTACCTCTGAAACCACAAAAAGAAAAACTTACACATACTCACATAATCGGTACACTAATTCTTTGTTGAAAACTAACCTGGATTCGGCATTATGGAATTCAGAAAAAGTCAGCACTAAATAACTTTAATAGTTAATATATTTTTAGATAAATGAACAGATCTTTTTTTAGGTTAAAATAAAATAAGGAGGATTGGACTGAGGAGGATTGGATGGTTTTCCGATTGATATAGGCTAAGTGTAGTGCCTGTCGTTAAGCAGGAGGTAAAAGTAATAACGGTTTCTTGAATTTCAAAACGTTTTAAAAGAAAAAACTGAATAAGTTTTTAAATGTAATGTACTTTATGCTTAAATAGTTGATAATCAGTAAAGCTGTCTTAATTTTATATCAGGAAGCGATTGTATTCCTTTCTGTAATGATTTAGCCTGCTTCTGAGGCATACATTTTATCACGCTTTCTTATTTTCATATGGTCATTCATATTCATCCCGATAATCCACAACAGCGGCAGATAAAAACGATCGTTGAATGTTTGCGTGAAGGCGGCGTTATTATTTATCCTACTGATACCGTATATGGATTAGGCTGCGATATATTCCAGCAGAAAGCAGTCGAAAAAATTTGCCGGATAAAAGGCGTCGATCCGCTTAAAGCCCAATTGTCTTTTGTTTGTTCAGATCTAAGTGATCTTAGTCAATATACAAAGAGTATCACTACGCCTTTATACCGAACTTTAAAGAGCCATATACCCGGACCATTTACATTTATTCTTCCTGCGAGCAAAGAGGTCCCTAAAATATTGAAGAGTAAAAAAAATACGATAGGCCTTCGCGTGCCTGATCATCCCATTGCAAGAGCTATTATACATGAACTGGGACATCCAATTTTAAGTTCTTCTTTGCCAGGGGAAATGGTGGAAGAATATACTGATCCGGAATTGATATTTGAAAAATTCGGTAAGCTGGTTGATATTGTTGTGGATGGAGGTATCGGAGGGATTAAGTATTCTACAATTGTAGATCTGACCGGTGATGAGCCGGTGATCCTTCGCCAGGGGTTGGGACAATTTGTTGAGTAATACTAAACCGCAAACAAAGGGGTAAAGAAAAACCCGGGCCTTGTTCAGCACCGGGATTTGTTCTGAAGAACACTCATAGGTATGGATTAAAATCTGCTTCTTCTATTATGGTTGTAGCTATAAATTTGCCTGTCTGTCATTTGCTGTTTGCGCATGATACGTTGTCTTTCAGAGCGGCTTATTCGTCCGTCATTACACTTCGCCCGTTTGACATCTTTATGCATGAGCTTTTGCTGGTGTGCCAGTCTGCTGGCTTCAGCAGGGGAGATTTTTCCTTTTTTATAGCCATTTTTGATGCGTTCCTGTTGCGTTTTTTGATACGCAACCTGTGCGCCTGCACTGGTAATGGTAAATGCCAAAACCATTGTAAAGAGTAAGACCATCTTCGTTTTCATGTGTGTGAAATTTAATCGTGAATAATCATCTGCTTATTAAAGACTGCAGTAATTTCTTACAGTTTAATGCACGGAAAGGCTTTGGCTTTTATTTCACAATTATCATTCTCCACCAGGCAGTTTGGTGTGGAAGCTCAGGCGATGGAAAGGACTAAGCCCATGAATCCGTATTGCCTCGCGGTGCAGTGAGGTAGGGTATCCTTTGTTTTGTTGCCAGTTATAATGAGGGAATTTTTTGTCTAGCGCAAGCATATGATCATCCCGGTAGGTTTTGGCAAGGATACTTGCTGCGGCTATGGATGCATAGATCGAATCGCCTTTAATGATGGTCTGATGCGGTATCCATGGGTACGGTGTAAAACGGTTTCCGTCAACCAGGATAAGCCCGGGTTTTTCCTTCAGTTGGTCAAGGGCCAGGTGCATGGCTTTGAACGAAGCGTGTAATATATTTATCTGGTCAATTTCGGCATGGCCGACACTGGCTACGGCCCAGTCGATAGACTCTTTAATGATCACTTCCCTTAAAGCGTACCTGTCTTTTTCTTTAATCTGTTTTGAATCGTTTAACATGGGATGGTGAAAATCCTTTGGCAAAATGACAGCAGCGGCAAAAACCGGACCTGCCAGGCAGCCCCTGCCCGCTTCATCGCATCCTGCCTCGGGCAACTTTTTTTGATAAAATGGTTTCAACATCAGCTGCAAAGTAGCTACAAAAATTCATCAAAAATCGGATTAGCAATCTGCCTGTAATACCTTTGCGGCATGAATGCAATTTTGACTCAAAAAGGTGGGTCCAGGGCGGTGGCGATCTGGTTATTGGTGGGTGTAGGAATGATCATGATACAGGTTTTATTAGGCGGCATCACCCGGTTAACGGGCTCGGGTTTATCGATCACGGAATGGAAGCCCATTCTGGGGACTTTTCCACCGATGAACGAGCAGGACTGGCTGGCCGCATTTGATCAGTACAAACAGATCGGGCAGTTCAAGCATATCAATTTTGATTTTACCCTGTCTGATTTCAAATTCATTTATTTTTGGGAATGGTTTCATCGCGTATGGGCAAGGCTCATAGGACTGGTCTTTTTATTTCCGTTCATTTATTTCATCTGGAAGAAACAGATCCATCGCGAAATGGTCATTCCCATGATCATATTATTCCTGCTCGGGGCTCTGCAGGGTGCGCTTGGGTGGATAATGGTCAAAAGCGGGTTGAATGAAGAGGATCTCTATGTGAGCCATATAAGGCTGGCTATTCATTTTATGGCTGCATTGGGGTTGCTTTGTTATACACTTTGGTTCTCTTTTCAATTACTGATTCCGGAATCGGCAAAAATATTCCAGCCAACTTTGAAAAAGAATATGTATTTCATACTGGGGATACTGGTGCTTCAACTGATCTATGGTGCCTTTATGGCTGGCCTTAAAGCGGGCAGTTTTGCACCCACCTGGCCGACCATGAATGGGCAATGGTGGCCGGCTGGTATCGCTGACGCAAAAGGGAGCTTTTTTGTTTCCGATAACCCGATAACGGTTCAGTTCATTCACCGCGGACTGGCCTACCTGCTTACGGCACTCATTGTTGCCTGGTACACTAAAGCCCGGAAAATTTCCTTATCGGGGCTGTTTAGTAAGTTTAGCCATTTACCTTTATTGCTGGTAATATTACAGGTTCTGCTGGGTATATTGACCGTGGTTTATTCAACCAATGCAAACACTTTACTGTGGTTGGGGGTAAGTCACCAGTTTGTGGCGATGTTATTGCTTATGTCGCTGGTTTTCATGGCATACTTGTTGAGTGGGCAAAGGGTAGTGGATAGAGGGTAGTGGATAGAGGGTAGAGGATAGAGGATAGAGGGTAGAGGGCAGAGGGTAGAGGATAGAGCACATTAGATAGGTTAGCAACACTAATATCCTCATTCATATCTATGTCAACCTGGTATGAGATTTAAAATGGCGCAAGTATATAAAATTGTGGTTTTTAAGGTTTCGAGCCATGGCGCCGGTAAACATTTGCATATTTTTATGGCTGCCCTCTATCCTCTGCCCTCTTTCTTCCAGCCAAATGATATTATTATTAACTTGTAAACGTTAATAGTTAAACACCTAACGGCTTGCATGACCACCAAAGAATTCCTTAAAGGGTTTTACTACTCATTTCCTGTACAATTGCTGCTCCTGCACCTGCGGAAGTACCAGATACTGTTATTTTTCTGGTTCATACTGGCAAGCGCGATCAATGGTGATTTTATGAGCGCATTTGGTGCAGACTCACTTTTCCTGGCACCTGAATACCTTGGAAAAGTGAATACAGTAAGTGCCATATTTGTGGGAATGGCCTCGGGTATTTTCATCATGAGCTGGCATATAACTACGTTTATACTGCACAGTAAGCATTTCAAATTTCTGGCAACTACTACCAAGCCCTTCCTGAAATATTTTATCAACAACTCGATCATACCGTTACTTTTTCTCATCTTTTATTGCATCAAAGCCATTCAGTACGATGCTTTTCGCGAACTGATGTCTGCAAAAGAAATTTTCTTTCTGATCAATGGCTTTCTCTCCGGACTGATCCTGATGTCTGTTATTTCACTGGTATATTTTTTTGGAGCAGAAAAAACAATGATGCGGAAAATGGAGCCGGTGATCTCGGATCCTCACTTGTTTGCAGGCCAATACGGATTAGGTGGCAAACATCATCACGAAAAAGGGCTCATTCATATTGATTGGTTTTATAACACCCGCTTTAAACTTAAACGCCCCAGGGAGATTGCGCACTATTCGCATGAATTTATAGAAACCATTTTCAAAAGGCATCATTTCGCTGCGGTGATATCAATTATACTGGCTTTCTTGTTTCTTGCCATGATTGGGCTGTTCCAGGATAATCCGCTTTTTAAACTCCCTGCTGCAGCGGGTATACTCCTGCTTTTTTCCATACTCATTGCTGCATCCGGGGCATTGGTATATTGGCTGAAAAGCTGGTCCTTCCCGGTATTAATAATGTTTCTATTTCTATTTGACCTGGCCCTGCGTATGGATTGGATTGACCCCCGAAATAAAGCCTATGGATTGAACTACTCCAATATAGCAGAAAGGCCGGCATATGCACGCGATAGCATTCTGGCACTTTGTACGCCAGAGAAAATAGAGGCAGACAAAAAGAATATGATTAATGTTCTTAATAACTGGAAAAGCAGGCAGTCATCTCCCCGGCCGGTTATGTATGTTGTAAGTGTGAGTGGGGGAGGAACAAGATCGGCGACTTTTACATTAAATGTTTTGCAGCAGATTGACAGCATCATGCAAGGTGAGTTTATGCGGAAAACTTTTCTCATCACGGGGGCTTCCGGGGGCATGCTTGGGGCTGGATTCTACCGGGAACTTTATCGCCGGAAAGAAAGTGGGAAAAACATAAACTTAAGAGACCTAAAACATGTGGATGCGATTTCCCGTGACTTGCTCAATCCCCTTTTTTCTTCCCTGGTTACACGTGATTTTTTTGCGCCCGCACAGAAATTACAAGTGGGTTCTTATAAATATGTAAAAGACCGGGCTTATGCGTTTGAAGAGCAACTTAATGAAAACACATACGGTGTACTTGATAACCAGTTAAAAGATTATATACAGGATGAACAGGCAGCAAAGATCCCGCTAATGTTTTTTAGTTCCACGGTTTCTGCAGATGGAAGGAAAATGCTCATTTCAAGCCAGCCAATAAGTTTTATGATGAGAAACCTGCCTGATACTGCCAGCGGCGTATTAGGTGAACCGGATGCTGTTGATTTTTCGGCCTTCTTTAAAAAACAGGATCCTTATAATATGCGGATGCTTTCGGCCATGCGCCTTAATGCTACATTCCCTTATGTGCTACCCAATGTTTGGCTTCCTTCGAACCCTGTAGTGGATGTAATGGACGCTGGCATCAGGGATAATTATGGCCAGGAAACGATGATACGTTTCCTGGATGTATTTAACGAATGGTTGAAAGAAAATACTGCAGGTGTGGTCATGATCCAGATACGCGACAGAAAGGGAAGTGAATGGGAAGAAATTATCCGCAGTGAAGGTGTGTCCGGATTGTTTACAAAACCGCTTACAGTTATTCAGCTTAACTGGATGAAAATTCAGGACTACTATCATGAAGAGTTGATAAGTATGGCCAATCACCGTTTTGGTTTTCCATTTGATAAACTGAGTTTTGCTTATCTGCCCTCCAAAAAAAGCAGGGGTGCCGCACTTAATTTTCATTTGACCACAAAAGAGAAACAGGATATTAATGAATCGCTTTATACCCCAGGTAATGCAAAATTATTTGACCGGATAAAAACCTATCATCGAACAGGCGTTTTAGATTTAATAACCGATGTCACTGATTCCGGCAGGGCAGATTCCGATAAAATCCAGCAGAAAAATTAATGCGGTGATTGTATCAGCATAAATGCTGAAGGTACAACGCTGATCTTAAAACGATCTGCTGTTCCCGCAGGGTCACCATCAATATGCAAAGGTGCGAGAGAAGGATTCAGGATGGTTAGTTCCGCTGCCTGGAAGTAGAGAATGCTGTGTTTACGGAACATTTTTTCCTGCACATCGCCAAAGCGCAATTGGTGCAGTATCGCCAGCAATAATTGAAATTTATTCATCTGTTGAACGATCACTACATCTATCAGCCCATCATTCAGTCTTGCTTTTGGGGCAATGGTAAATTGATTGCCAAACTGGTTACTATTGGCAATACTCACAAAAAATGCTTCTGTATTTACATCATGGCCCGGGCAAAAAATTTGAAATGGGTAAGGTCTGGCGTCGAAAAAATTCCGTGCTGAAACCTTTATATAAGTCCATAAACCCCTTTCGGGCCTTTGGGCAAATTCGTGGGCCACTTTGGCATCGAACCCAATACCACTGAGCATGCAGGAAAAGTGTCCATTTATGTAAAAGGCATCTACCGGTGATGCGTGACCGCTGAAAATGATTTCCAGCGCTTTTGCCGGGTCCCTTGGAATTCCGGCTGCAAGGGCCAGGCCGTTTCCGCTTCCCATGGGAATGATGCCAAACGGGACGCCGGTATGCCTTAATGCTCCGGAGACCTGGCTGATGCTGCCATCGCCGCCAACCACAACAATATCCGTGATGGTTTTATCCCGGATTTTTTTTTCCAGTTCTGAATATTGGCCTTCACGGTTAGTGTGAAAAATTTCAAATGGGATTCCCTGTTCGAAAGTTTTTGCTTCGATCAATTTACGAACCCCGGCTTTTGGACCGGTACCGGAAACAGGATTAAATAGAAAGGCAATCTTTCTGTTGGTAGCGGACATGTATAGTGCTTATTTCAGTTGTATGATCGCCAGCAGAGTTCTTTTGCTGCGGATACTCATTTCGGGGTCTGCAGGATGTTGCTCAGTGTATAAATGTATATTTTTTTCTTTGCCGGTCTTAGGTAGAATTTCAGCGAATGGGATGGAGAATTTGCCTGAGGACCTTTCAAATTTTTTGACCAGTAGGGTTTCTTCTGTACCTGAACTGAAAATGAAATCACGGTTCCAATGGATATTGGATGCAGGCTCTTTTAGTTCGATATGAAGGAAGGTATTGGCTTTTAAATGAGACCGGTCGATCTGAATCGTTGCCGGCTTGTCAGACCCGTTTGAATCTGAGCTTTTTAGTACGATCTTATCATTTAGGCAAACGCTCCAGTATGTAACCTGGGCGGAAGTCTCCAGAGAAAGGGTAATGCATATAAGTAACAGGTATTTCATTACGGCAACAGGATTTTGCAGATACAAGGTACAAATTGCAATGTTAAAAAACACCTTATGGTTGTATATGCAGGGCTACTGAATTGTTAATTATTATAAAGAGCGCAAAGATTTCTATTTGCGCTCTTATTATATAGGTGGTAAAACAAACATCCATGATCTTATTCCAGTACCTTTTCAATGATCTTTCCGCTTTTTTTCTCTTTTAAAATCACTTTTTTAGCACCGTAGTGTGTTGTTTCTTCTTTAACCAGGTAATGATCTGCATCAAATTCAATAAGATGGCTGTCTTTGGTAACTCCTACCCGGCCTCGCCAGATATCCAGCATTACAGGTTCCCATAATTTTGTTTTGGCTGATTTATATGCCGCATCAAGTACCGCATTTACCACATAACCGTCATAGAAAGTTTCTTTGGGGGATTTGCCGCTTTCCCTTGCATTGAACATATCATTGAACATATGGTTATATCCCAGTTCATTGAGTTCATCACCCACCGGAAACAACCAGCCGGTATTGCTTTCAGCCTTTTCGGCAATATAATCACCACCTTTTCCGGTAGAGAACATTTCAAAACCGGTACGCAAAAAACTGTTTATCCAGATGGTGCCTTCGGTACCCATCACTTCATCTCTTAAATCAAGCCCGCCGCGGAAGGTCCAGCTAACCTCAAACTGGCCGATGGCGCCGTTTTCGTATTTCACCAGTGCAATGGCGTGGTCCTCGGCTTCAATGGGCTTCACCTGTGTATCGGCCCAGCACATTACTTCCACGGGTCTGATATCCTTCCCTATGTAACTCCTGTTCAATTCTACGCAATGGCAGCCCAGATCAAGAATGCAGCCGCCGCCAGCCTGCTCTATGTCCCAAAACCAACTGCTGTGTGGACCAGGATGGGTTTCTCTTGATTTTGCCCAAAGTACCCTGCCGATAGCGCCATGTTTCACGCTTTCAATGGCTTTGAGCGATTTTGGAGTATAAACCAGGTCCTCCAGGTATCCGTTGAATATACCGGCAGCCTCCACCATTTCCAGCATTCGTTTTGCCTCAGCAGCATTACGACCCAAAGGTTTGGTGGTAATCACTGCTTTTTTATGTTTGCAACACAGCCTGACCGCTTCTTCATGCAGGTTATTTGGCAGGGCAATACATACCATATCCACTTCGGGGTGGGCAATGGATTCCTCCATATTGGTTGTCCAGTGTTTGCAGTTATAATCGGTTGCAAACTTTCTCGAATTTTCTTCGCTGCGCGAATAAACTGAAACAATTTTATCCCTGCTTCTTAGACCTTGTATTGAATCCGCATAAAAACGTCCGATGAAACCTGAACCAAGCATTGAAATACGTATCATAATTTTTTAATTTAAGGTAAAAAGATGGTATCAATTTAAAAAGATGGTATTATACGGATACAGGTTCTGTTTTACGGTCTTTAAAAAACAGCAGAAACAAAAGCAATACTACGGCCGCGATACCTGCCGGCACATACCAGACTTTCAGCCAGTTGGTAATGGCAATTGCCGCATCACCCTTTGTTGTATACATGTCCTTCACTTTACCCGCGATCAGTGAACCAATGAACATGCCAATGCCATAAGTTGCCAGCGTGATCAGGCCCTGTGCCTGGGCTTTGATCTTTTCACCGGCTTTATGGTCGGTATAGATCTGGCCGGTAACAAAAAAGAAATCGTAACAAACGCCATGCAATAATATGGCAATATAAAACATCCATGCGCCGGCGGATGCATTTCCATAGCCGAATAGCAGGAATCTGATGATCCATGCCAGCAAACCAATGATCAGGATATTTTTCACACCAAATTTTTTATAGGCAAATGGCAATATCAGCATAAAGAAAACTTCGGAAGCCTGGCCAAGTGACATTTTATTTTCGATATTGAAAGAACCGGGATCTGCACCCGGCAGTGCCGCTTTATATGCGTCGGTAAGGGATGGATTTGCCCATGTATAATAAAAAGATAAAGGGATACAGATCAGGATAGATGATATAAAGAATATCACAAATGACCTATCCTTAAAAAGTACAAAAGCGTCCTTGCCAATGATCTGGGCGAAGGAAACTTTGCCTGATGTAACAGGTGGTGTGGGAGGCAGGAAAAAAGAAAAAACGCCAAGAATCGCCGCGCTGATCATGGAGATCTGGAAGATGGCTACTTTATCGCCAACACCCATAAATCCAACCAGGTTCACCACGGCTATCCACGCAACCGTGCCAAATACACGGATGGCAGGGAATTCTTTTTCGGGGATACTCATGTGCCGCATAGCAATAGAGCTTGTGAGTGCAATGGTAGGGGCAAAGGTCAGACAGTATACCAGCATCACCCAGTAAAATGTATCCGGGTTATTTATGCGGGTAAGATAGAATAAGATGGCTGCTCCGAGGATGTTCAGTACACCTAATACTCTTTCTGCACGGAAAAACCGGTCAGCCAGCATGCCTACAAAAAAAGGGGCAACGATCATGGCTATGGAAAAAGAAGCATAGCTGTTGCCAACCTGGTCGCCGGTAGCATGTAATTGTTCCGTGAGGTATTTGCTCATCTGGCCATACCAGGCTCCCCAAACAAAGAATTGCAGGAACATCATAAGGGAAAGCTGAATACGGGTAGTCTGGTTCATAAGCAATCGTTGTAATGAAAGGAGTAAATTACTTAATTACGGGTAATTAACCGCGAAGAAAGGATTGCGCTATAGATTGTGCTTTGGATAATATTTGCAAATATCTTTCAATCCGCAGGCTGAACAATTAGGTTTACGGGCGGTGCAGGTATAGCGGCCATGTAGGATCAGCCAGTGATGAGCCTTATGTACCAGTTCTTTTGGAATATGTTTGATAAGTTGCTTTTCTGCCTGGAGTGGGTTCTTTGCATTGCGGGTGAGGCCCAGGCGTGCGGAAACCCTGAAAACATGGGTATCAACTGCCATATTAGGTTGCTGGTCTATCACAGATGTAATAACATTGGCTGTTTTGCGGCCTACCCCGGGAAGTTTTACCAGTTCTTCAACGGTCATGGGTACCTGTCCGTTAAAATCGGATAAGAGTTTATTGGCCATGCCAATAAGATGCTTTGTTTTATTATTGGGGTAAGAGATGCTTCTTATCAGGGGGAATAACTCGTCGAAGCTTGCCTGGGATAAAATTTCAGGGTCAGGATATCTTTCAAATATGGCCGGAGTAGTGAGGTTCACCCGTTTATCGGTGCATTGTGCCGAGAGGATCACGGCAACGAGCAGTTGATAAGGAGAATCGTACAGGAGTTCTGTTTCTGCATCAGGGATATGCTGTTGAAAGTAATCCATGACCCGCTGGTATCGCTCTTTTATCGTCATTCTTTTGAAGGACGCTAAACTAAGCCAAACTCAGCGAATTTGATCAATGTTCAACAGGCTTGGTTGCTTCCGCATATTGCAGGATCGTATGGATGGCCTGTGGCCTTGGGGAATAATGAAGTGTATCCAGGTTGGACATTGCTTCCCTGAGTACTTCAAACTTTTCCTTTACAGTCCAGTCTGCTTCCATTTCCTGCATAAGGGATTTAGCATCCTCCGCAGTCATTTCATTGTACAAAAAACGAATCATTTCTTCAGGCGTAAAATTGTTCATAATACTGTTATTGCCGGTTAGTAAAAGTTGCCGGTCAGCCTGGTCATCGTAAGGATATAAGAATGGATTTGTGCTTTCAGAGGGAGTAGGTTCAGGTGTCCTGGGACACGCTTTATATGGTTAAAACGACTTGAGAAACAGAAAATTGTATTGGAGAAAAAATTATTTTGAGTCGGAAACAGGGATAATGAACAGTTCTTCATTATCTTTTTTCATCATATATTTTTCCCGGGCGATCTTTTCCAGGGAAGCAGTGTTTATGCGGATTTCTTCTACTTCCTTCCTGGTTTTATCGATCTGTGTCTGGTAATATGCTTTTGTTTCTTTTAATTCAGCGAGTTCATTAGCCCTGTTTCGCTGAAGAAAAAGATCGTTATGATCAAAAAATAACATCCAGCTGACAAAAAAAACACTTGCCAGGAAATATTTATTCTTAAGCCAGGAGGGTAATTGAGATAGTATGGGCATAAAAAAAGGTTCCTGGAATAAAGTTACACGTTTTTTTATTCCAGGAACCTTTTCTGTAAATTATTGGAAAGGAACCGGCTTTTTATCGGCGCCTAATTTGAGTCCGTTTGATGAACCCTGGATGAGCATTGCTTTTCCAGGGCCCTGATTGCCCTTATCCCATATAACGCCGGCTACTACATCCGCATAACCGTCGCCGTTGATATCACCGGCGGTTGACACCGACTGGCCAACCTGAACCTGCGGGTTATTATTGATGGATATTTCTACCAATTGATTGGTCATGCCTCTTGCCGATCCGGAAAAAACAAATGCACTGCCAGCCGGATTTTGCGGATTGGTATTATATGATCCAATAATGATTTCACCAAAGCCATCTCCGTTTATATCTCCAGCTGCAGCCACAGATATGCCAAGGTTTCCATCCATTACGTTTCCTGTATAGCTCCAGTCGGGATACATACTGAGTCCATTGGAAGCGCCCAGGTAAACATAAATTTTGCCTACATTACTCTTGCCTTCATCATACCTGTTGGCTCCAATAATTATATCAGAGAAGTTGTCGCCATTAATATCACCGGCACAGGCAACAGAATTACCAAAATTGGCATCTGCCTGGTTGCTTTCGCCTGTCCATGCAGGTGATGAGGTCAATCCCATGTTGGAACCAAGATAAATAAATGCACGGCCTTCGTTATTCTGGCCGTTATCGTAATTAGGGGCGCCAACCAGGATGTCTGAATAACCATCTTTATTGACATCACCGGCAGAAGCTACAGATTTCCCAAAATTTGCACCTACCTGGTTGCTTTCTGCTGTCCATACAGGGTCTTTTGCAAGGCCGTTTGCAGAACCAAGATATACAAATACTCTGCCTTCGTTGGTCTCGCCGTTATCATAAAAATGAGAGCCAATAATGATATCAGCATATCCGTCTTTATTAACGTCACCGGCAGAAGCCACTGAAGTGCCAAAGAAAGCATTTGCCTGCTGGCCTTCGGCTTTCCAGGAATGTTCTTTCTTAAGTCCATCCGGTGAACCATAATAAACAAATACGGCGCCCTCATTGTCTTCTCCATTGGAAAAGCGAGGGGCACCTATAATAATGTCTGCATATCCGTCTGCGTTAACATCGCCTGCATTGGCAATGGCTTCCCCGAAATTGGCTGATTCCTGTGTACAGATGCCTGTCCATACAGGGCTCTGCGTTAGGCCGCTGCCCGTTCCGTAATTCAGGTATACTTTCCCGTCTTTGCTGACACCGAATTCTGAAGTAAAAACGCTCATCAGTACATCCGCATAGCCATCACCGTTAACATCTCCGCCGGGGGAAACATAATAGTTATAGTTGCCTGCGAAAAATTTGCTTGCGTGTTTGAAGGATGAACCGAGTACGATGATTACAATTAAAAAAGTACTCTGCTTTAGCAGGTTAGTAAAATAAGTCCTCATAACCTTGAATCTTTTTTGTGGTTTGAAAAGGTACGATGGTCTTTGAAGGCTGTACTGGAGTTTTAAAAGGGGGGAATTAGATAGGATCGGAACCCGAAAGATACTACGCATACCTGAAATTTAAAAGTATACCTATGTTTTATTTTTTTTATCTGTTTACGGCATGGTCATTATCAAAGAGTTACGGGATAAAAAAATAACCCGGAAAAACTTCCGGGTTATGCTTTTTCAATAAAATTAATAGGTTTTATTTGCCGAAACGGATCTTTCCTTTTGGGTAAATGGCGTTCCTGCCAAGGCTTTCTTCGATCCTGAGTAATTGGTTGTATTTCGCCATCCTGTCGGTACGGGAAGCAGAACCAGTCTTTATCTGGCCGCAATTCAATGCTACAGCCAGGTCTGCAATAGTGGTATCCTCTGTTTCTCCGCTGCGATGGCTCATGATGGTGGTATAACCATTATTCTGCGCCAGCTGAACAGCGTTGATGGTTTCGGTTATGGTTCCTATCTGGTTGACTTTGATGAGGATACTGTTGCCAATACCTTTATCAATACCTTGTTGCAGTCTTTTTACATTGGTAACAAAGAGATCATCACCAACAAGCTGGCACCTGTTCCCAATTGAATCTGTGTGTTTTTTCCAGCCATCCCAATCATCTTCGGCCATACCGTCTTCTATGGAAATGATGGGATATTTGTTTACCCATTCGGCCCAGTAGGCTACCATTTCATCACTGCTGATCACTTTCTTACTGCTCTTATAAAATGTATAGGTCTTGTCTTTGTCGTTGAACATTTCACTGGTCGCCGCATCCATAGCAATGGAAATTTGCGTACCCGGCTTATAACCTGCTGCTTCAATAGCCATCAATACGGTTTCAATGGCTTCTTCATTACTCTGGATATCAGGAGCAAATCCGCCTTCATCACCTACGTTGGTACTGTATCCTTTTTTCTTCAATACACTTTTCAACTGATGGAAAACTTCCACTCCCCAGCGTAATCCTTCGCTGAAACTTTCCGCACCTGTTGGTACGATCATGAATTCCTGGAAGTCGATCTTGTTATCGGCATGTGCACCGCCATTGAGGATATTCATCAGCGGGATAGGTAATACCGTTGCATTAACGCCACCCAGATATCTGTATAAAGGGAGGTTGCTTTCCTGTGCTGCAGCTTTGGCAACGGCCATGGATACCGCCAGTGTAGCGTTGGCGCCGAGGTTGGCTTTGTTTTCCGTGCCATCCATATTGATAAGCATGTGGTCGATATGTGCCTGCTCGTTCACATGCAGACCAATGAGCTGGTCGGCGATGATCTCGTTTACATTATTAACGGCTTTAAGTACGCCTCTTCCAAGGAATACGGATTTGTCGCCATCCCTTAATTCAACAGCCTCATGTTTGCCGGTTGATGCGCCGGATGGTACCGCGGCCCTGCCCATCACCTCATCTTCGGTTATTACATCTACTTCAATAGTTGGATTACCGCGACTGTCCAATATCTGCCTGGCATGTACGTCTGTGATATAACTCATAACATTTTATATTTAATGATTTAATGAAATTCAGGTGTACAGGTTTAAGGTAGGGATTGTAAATATCCGAAGTTCCTGACTAATAAACTTCGGCTATACATTATTTTTAGTTGAAGTCAGGTCCCGGAATATGTCTTCCAGTGAACTGCTTTCGGACTGCAAAGAAACGATATTCAGGTTATGCTGCAAAGACAGTTCCATCAGTTGTTTTCGCAAAAGGTCCGGATTGGTAGTTTCTATGGACCAGGTCAGACCATCAGGGCTCTCCTTGCCAAATGTTCCGCTGAGTGATAATATTAGGGATTTTTCCGGGGCATGTCCAAAAGTGACTTTCACAAATTGCCCTTTTTTTACTGCATGCAACTTGCTTATGCTGTCGTCTGCCACCAGTTGGCCCTTGTTAATGATGATTACCCTGTCGCACAAAGCTTCAACTTCCTGCAGGATATGCGAAGAAAATAAAACGGTCTTGTCTTTGCCGAGCCGGCGGATGACTTCCCTGATCTCAATGATCTGGTTGGGGTCCAGACCAGTGGTGGGTTCATCCAGGATCAGGACTTCCGGGTCGTGGATCAAAGCGGCGGCAAGTCCAACCCGCTGTTTATAGCCTTTTGAGAGTTGCCCTATCTTTTTGGATGATTCGGGCCTAAGGCCGGTAAGGTCTATGACTTCTTCGATTTTTTTTAATGGATTGGGTACATTATGCACCCCGGCTATAAAATCAAGGTATTCCCTGATGTACATATCAAAATAAAGGGGATTGGCTTCAGGCAGGTATCCTATCTTCTTTTTAATTTCCAGTGGCTGCTCTTTTACTGAGATGCCGCAGATTTTTATATCACCCCGGTCCGGTTCCAGATACCCGGTGATCATTTTCATGGTGGTGGATTTTCCGGCACCATTTGGCCCCAGGAATCCTACGATCTCACCTTTGCCAACAGAGAAGCTGACTTCATTGACGGCTTTTTGTTCTCCGTAATTTTTTACAAGGCCCTTCACATCTATCGACATAAAAAAAACAGCATTTATGGCAAAGGAACAAAGAATTCGTGAGGGATGCGAGGATAAATTTATTCTTCGAGTTCATCTGAATTCTCCGGCAGATGGTCATACTCGCCCTTCCATGCGTACCACCCAAATAGGAATAATCCGAAGACTATGGGGAGGAATATAATAACGAATACCCCCCATTGAATGCGCGTATCCATGACCGGCTTTTTTTGGATCTCGGCCAATGCGGTGCTTACCAGCAGATAAATCAAAAACGGACAAGCCGCCATCCAAATCCATCCGGAATATCTTTTAAGTAGATTCATGTAACTCAGGTTAGTCGTTTACGTTAGGATCAATTTTGTTGCTTACATATAAAGTGCCGATCACCAGGCAAACAGCCGCAACGCCAATAGGATACCAAAGGCCAACCAGTGGATCTTTGGTGTATATGGTAGTCAGCAAAAGCGCTATAAATGGTGTGAGCCCGCCAAAAACACCATTCCCAATATGATAAGGTAATGACATTGAAGTATACCTGATACGGGTTGGGAACATTTCTACAAGGAAAGCGGCAATTGGCCCGTAGACCATGGTTACAAACATGATCTGTATAAAAAGCAATATCACCAGTTGCCAGTATATATGCTGTGGAACAACCTTGCTCTTTTTGCCAATGCCCTGGCCGGTATGGTCACCAGCCTTGAATAAAGTGTCTTTCCGCAGCTCTTTTTCAATGATCCCGTTATCGTAATGAACCTGGGTGGTCATGTTCACCAGGCTGTACTCTTTACCCTTGACAGGCATGATGTTCCGGTCTACTTTTGTTAAAGAGGGTACTGTGCTTTTATCACGCAGATCACTAACCGAAAGCATCTGCTGGTAGATCGGCCGGTAGCATATAACAGCCAGCAGCATGCCCGCCATCATGATCCATTTCCTGCCTGCCTTATCGCTCCAATGACCGAAAACGATAAAAAAAGGTGTGGCCAGTACAATGGCCCAGATGAGGATGGTCCTTGTTTGCCCGAAATCAATCCGGCAAACATTTTCGAGGAAGGTCTGCGCATAAAACTGACCGGTGTACCATACAACACCCTGGCCCATCACTGCGCCAAACAGCGCCAGCAGAACCATTTTAAGGTTTGCTTTATGTGTGAAGCTTTCTTTTAACGGGTTCACTGAAATTTTACCTTCCGATTTTATGCGGACGAAAAGCGGGGATTCTTTCATCCTCAGCCTGATGTAAACAGACAGGCCAACGAGCAGGATCGAAACCCAAAAAGGAATGCGCCAGCCCCAGTCTTCAAATTTTTGAATGGATATGGTGTTGTTGGCATCCAGGCTGCTCCTGGTTAACAGGATTATGCCCAACGATAGCAGCAGGCCCAGGGTTGCTGTGGTTTGTATCCAGCTGGTATAGAAGCCCCGCCTTTCCGGAGGTGCATGCTCTGCAACATAAGTAGCGGCGCCGCCATATTCCCCGCCAAGCGCCAGCCCTTGTAACAGCCTTAATAACAGGATTATCAGCGGTGCGGCGAATCCAATTTTCTCATAGCCCGGAACGAGGCCAATGGCAAAGGTTGATCCGCCCATAAGGATTAGGGTCAGCAGGAAGGTATATTTACGCCCAACAATATCGCCCAGCCGCCCGAAGACCAGCGCTCCAAATGGCCTGACAATAAAACCGGCCGCAAAAGTAGCGAGTGTGGAAAGCAGCGCTGCAGTTGGGTTTGACTGCGGGAAAAACTGGGTGGCGATGATGGGTGCCAGGCTGCCGAAAATATAAAAATCATACCACTCAATGAGCGTGCCTACGGAGGAAGCAGCGATAACTTTCCAGATAATATTTTTTTCTGGCATATGCAGGGAATCGGACATATGTAGTTTGCTGAATTTTTATATAATGGTTGGTTGTTGGCTCGTTAACGCTCATTAAATATAAATGAGATGTTTTAATGTAAGGCCAAAATTTTTAAATCAACCTTGGGTCACAGAGGAACGCAGAGATGATAAAAGAAAGCCGCAGAAAGTAACCTCAGTGGTTCTCTGTTTTTCCCAGTGGCCCTCTGTGGGCTAAAAATTACAGTTATTATGATTTCAAAAATTTTAAAAAATTTTCTGCATACTGATCAAACTGATCATCTTAAATAGCTAATGGAACTGAATTATTTTTTATCTTCCCTTTCCTTAACGATTGAATTTTTTACCATGTCATATCCATACCAGATTACCTCTTACGAAGATTATAAAGCAGCCTGGGAAAAAAGCATCAAAGATCCGGAAGGATTCTGGGGTGAAATAGCCGAAAACTTTCTCTGGCGGAAAAAGTGGGATAAAGTGCTTAACTGGAACTTTAAAGAACCAGAGGTAAAGTGGTTTGAAGGCGGCAAATTAAATATCACGGAAAACTGCATTGACCGGCACCTTGAAACCCTGGGCAGTTCTCCCGCAATCATCTGGGAACCCAACAATCCGGATGACAGTCATCGTATACTCACCTATAAACAACTGCATTTTAAAGTCAACCAGTTTGCCCATGTACTCAACAATAATGGCGTCAAAAAAGGCGACAGGGTATGTATATATATGGGGATGATCCCGGAACTCGCCATAGCGGTGCTGGCATGTGCCAGGGTAGGGGCCATTCATTCGGTCATTTTTGGCGGATTCAGTGCGCAGAGTATTGCCGACCGCTTGCAGGATGCGAAAGCAGAGTTCATAATTACATGCGACGGGGCATTCCGCGGCGGGAAGGATATTCCACTGAAGAATGTGATCGATGATGCGTTGATCGCCTGTCCTTTTGTGAAGCGGACCATTGTGTTCACCCGCACCCGTACCCCGGTAAGTATGATCAAAGGAAGGGATGTTTGGTGGGAAGATGAAATCCATAAAGTGGAGACCCTTGGCAACCCCGAATTTCCGGCAGTTGAAATGGATGCAGAAGATACCCTCTTCATTCTCTATACTTCCGGATCAACCGGAAAACCAAAGGGTGTAGTGCATACCTGCGGCGGGTATATGGTGTTCACGAATTATACTTTTATAAATACCTTCCAGTACCAGCCGGAAGAAGTGCATTTCTGCACAGCTGATATCGGCTGGATCACCGGCCATTCCTATATTTTATATGGGCCGCTCAGTGCAGGCGCTACTTCGCTCATGTTTGAAGGCGTGCCTACCTGGCCTGATGCCGGCCGGTTCTGGGATATCGTTGATAAATACCGTGTGAACATTTTATATACCGCACCAACGGCTATCAGGAGCCTCATGGGATTTGGACTTGGACCATTGCATGGTAAGGACCTCAGCTCTCTTCGCATACTCGGCACCGTTGGTGAGCCCATCAATGAAGAAGCCTGGCATTGGTATGATGAGCATGTGGGTAAGCGCCGCTGCCCGATCGTTGATACCTGGTGGCAGACAGAAACGGGGGGGATCATGATCAGCAATATGGCAGGTGTTACACCGGCCAAAGCAACGTATGCTACATTGCCCATGCCGGGTGTGGAGCCTTTACTGGTTGATGAGAACGGAAAAGAAATCGAAGGGGATAATGTGTCGGGGAACCTTTGTATCCGGTCTCCATGGCCAGGCATCATCCGCACCACATATGGAGATCATGGCCGTTGCAAGACCAATTATTTTTCGGCCTACCCCGAATTATATTTTACCGGAGACGGCGCCCTGCGAGATGAAAACGGGTTCTACAGGATCACCGGCAGGGTTGATGATGTGCTGAATGTAAGCGGCCATCGGATTGGAACGGCCGAGGTGGAGAATGCCATTAATATGCATGCGGGCGTTGTGGAAAGTGCAGTGGTGGGATATCCGCATGAGATCAAGGGACAGGGTATTTATGCCTATGTCATCTACAGCGGAACACATGGAGACGAATCACTGATCCGCCAGGATATAACGTATACGGTTAGTCGTATTATTGGGCCGATTGCGAAGCCTGATAAAATTCAGTTTGTTACCGGCCTTCCAAAAACAAGAAGCGGAAAGATCATGCGCAGGATACTGCGTAAGATTGCAGAGGGAGATACTGAACACCTGGGGGATATTTCAACTTTACTGGATCCGGATGTGGTGGAGCAGATCAGCAAGGGGCGTTTGTCGCATTAGCGGTAGATCAGTCTCTAACTTCCACTTCTGTTCCGAGAGGGATCATTTCGTAGAGTTCAAAAATATCACTGTACTTGACGGATATACATCCGTTGGTCCAGTTCATGAATTTGTCCACTGCATATTCCTCATTAGGCCTGGTTCCATGGATGCCAATGCCACCACCAATCTTTGCGGTTTTGGGAATGAGCCCTTTTTTCTTGCGCTCGTTGAATTTTTCGTAACTCTCTTTGTTAGGATAGTCGAGCAGTAAAAAGCATCCCCATTCTTTATGGCTTTTTTTATATGTTATCCTGAAATTGCCATTGGGTGTTAACCTGTCGCCCTCCATTTTTTTATCATCCTGTTTTTTACTGCCAAATACCACCGGGTAGGTTGCCAGCCAGCCATCCTGGTCATACAGCATCATTGTATAGTCTGACTTGTCGATAATAATTTTATAAGGAGAAGGTGGGTAAACCGGAGCTTCTGCTTTTTTGGATGTTGCCGGCTTTTTTTTTCCGGAAGTACCTGGCTTGCCCGGGTCGGGCATTGCACTGATGGCTGACATGGAAATCAATGCAATCAAAAAGCTGGTCAGGGCGAAAGTGATGGTTGTCTTTTTCATATCCATTAAATATCACTCAAACGCTGTGCCTGATTCAGGAATTTGCCGCAAAACTGAGTTAACTTTTTTTTCTTTTTAACATAAAAAAGCTGCCGGGATACAGCTTTTTTTATCAATATAAGCAACTTTTTTAGTGTGAAACAGTGGGTTCCAATGTCTTAGCCTGGCTGATCATATCCTTCAGTGAGTCAAGGGAAGGCACCCTTCCGCTCAATCCGAATTTTTCATTGGTTTCTGACAGTTTCACATGCAGGTTCTCTGCATTGCGGGTAGCAAATTCTTTAACAGTATCAACGCCTGCCGCTTCGAGTAATTCCGCAAACTGGGCAGCAACACCTTTTATGCGAAAAAGGTCTGCATGGTTCACCCAGGTAAGTATCAATGATTCCGGTATCCCTGTTTTTGCAGCAATGCCTTCCCGGCCTTTTTTGGTTTTGCCTTTTTCAAGCAGGTCGCCTGTTGTGAAAATATCAAGATTGTTTAATTTCTCCGCATAATTCTGACCGATTCCTTCTATGTCAATTACTTTATAAGGCATATAAAAAAGTTTGATACAAGGTAATACATCAATTTTTTACATAGAAAAAAATATTATCAAAAAGCATGAATTTTCAAGGTTGCATGGTCAGGATGAAAAGAGAAGAGCAGCAAAGAATATTCTCTTTGCTGCTCTCCTCAAACCGGATTATTTCAATTACTTAATTTAATAAAAATTATCTGACCGAAATAAATTGACCCGTATACCTATGTTATAAGGATATTGATCGAGGCCGAATGTGTGTAATGTTGTCATACTGTAAGAACCATATAAATTAACAGGCCCAAGACCAAGTTCTGCTATATAAGCCACTTTCCATTTGTTCAGGTTAAAATCAGTTCTCTGTTTCTGTTTGCCCCGCTCATTGCTTACCTGTTTCTGTCTGGCACTATACAAATAGCCACCGCTTACACCAAAACTTATATGGAATCCACCCCATCGGCCACCGGGGTTAGTATTGATATTTATCATGACTGGGGCTGTGAAAAAATCGGCAGCAATTTTATTTCTTGAGAACGATACAGAATCTCTGATCGTAAATGGATTTGCACCATCTACATATGTGATGGGGGTTTTGTAGAAATAGTTATTTGTCTCTATCCCAAATCCATATTTAAGGTTTACCACATGCTTGTAAATGTTCACGCGCTGCATGAATAACCAAAGGTTAAAGTTGGAGATACGCCCGGCTCTTAACGAATAATCACCTTTTGTTGCGGGATTTCCATTTTGGAACTGTAAAAAATCCTGGGCCTCTGCGGTTGAAAAATCTGTTTTGTCGTTATATCCGGAATAACCTACGTCAAAAATCAACCAATCGGTAGTGATATTTTGTTTTTTATACTGCCTTTTGTAGCGATATTTATTTTTGGGTGATACTTCGTAATCAACTCCGCTGTCACCTTTCTTTTTGATAATGATCATCCCACCAACCCTAATGGTATCTGATTCTTCCTGTGTTTCAATTTTTTTGATGGTTGTATCTTCCTGGGCATAACCTGTCAGAGTACCTGCTGCCATGAGCAGGAAGATGAGTACTTTCTTCATGATCTTTGATTTTTCTGTGATTACTTATTTAATTGGCTAATGCAATTTCAAAATTGGCTACACGCAAGGGCTTATCAATGTCCGGATTGGTAACCTTGTTAAACAAACGGTTGGCTTTGCGAACGACACCGCGGAAAGGACCTTTGCGGGTATTGCTATTTTCCAGAGTTACCGCCTCAACCGCATCCTGAGCGCTCATCAGGGCTTCGGTGGCATAATCGGATTTCACATTGGCTTGAGTCACCGGACGATCAATGTTCTCATTTACTCTTGTGAGATTTGGTGAAACATTAACCAGCGATTGTTCGTTACCGGGAGTTGTTATATTTTTTGCCTGATTTTGAGGGTTGTCTATGGCTGCCAGTGCCTGTGGATCTGCTTCTTCAATCTTCACCTGTTGTACCGGCTGGCTATTCACATAGGTTTGCTTACGGGCTTTAACCGCATTAGGTATGGATGCTGCAACAACGGAAGGCTGTTGGTCCTCTGTAACCTGTTGGGAATTTTCAGTGCCATTTTCCTTAATTCCGGCATTGGTTTCTGCAGGAACACGCTCTTCTCCACTACCGGTGTTGGTATTGCCGGTTGTTGTTTCTGTAACTGTGGCTAAAGCTCCCGTACCCATAGTTTCATCCACACTGTTATTGATCCAGAGCAATCCGGCTACTAAAATGATCGCTGCGGCAACGGCTACCCTTACCCAGGTCATCCTGATAACAAGCGTTTTTTCCGGGCTGCTTCTGTAGAGCAATGATTTGTCCGGGAAAACAACAGACAGGTCAGGCTGTATCTTAGTTTTAGCAAATATTTCCAGTTCAGTCCTTAGCCCTGGATTATCTGCAAGCTTTTGTATAAGTTCAGTTGTTTCTGATGCACTGAGTTCAAGGTCTATGAAACTGAGTATTTTTTCTTCGTCCTCTGTTATCGGAGCGGCATCATCTTTAATGCTAACCGGCTGTAATAATGATTCTTTATTATCAAAAAAGATCGTTGTGTCTGGTTCCAGGCGCAAATCATTGAGAAGGTTCAATTCTTCTTTCAGGTCGGGGTTTTGCTCCACAAATTCCTCCACCGCCCGGCGCTGGTCTGCCGGTAATTCATTATCTGCATAAAGCAGGAAAAATTCTTCGTAATTATGGCGGTTGATGTTCATGATCACAATACATTTTCAGGTTTCACCAAAAAATTCTTTAACTGGATGCGGGCCCGGTGCAGGTAAACTTTTACCTGGCTTTCACTTAGTCCGGTTATTTGCCCGATCTCTTCGTAACTATAGCCTTCATAGTCTTTCAGCATCACCAAAGAGCGTTGTGTTTCATTCAGTCTCCCCAGTGCTTCCTCCAGGACCTTTTTCAACTGGCTTTGTGGTTGTTCAGTGATCCGGGTCTCTTCTGCAAAGTCTTCTTTCAGTTTGATCCTTTTCACTTTACGGATATGATCGATCATTTGGTTATAAGCGATCGTAAACAGATAGGATTTACTTTTTTCTGTATCTATGTTTTCCCGGTTGCGCCACATTTTTTCAAAAGCGGACTGAACCACGTCACGGGCATCCTCTTCATGCCGGAGGTTTTTCATAATGAACCGGTACACATTATCTGCGTATTGGTTCACACATTGGTTATACTCTCTTTCAGTCATAAGTCAGTGCTCGTTCGGTTTTGGTAAGTTAATCCTTTCTGCCGGTCATTTTCAGTATTACGGATGTCGGTTCATTTTGTTACAGGTCAAGGGAAAAAATATCAAAAAAAAGCCCGGCACAGGGTGGCCGGGGGATATTTTGCTGAAAACTATCGTTTTATTGAATGGTGATCAGGTGTCTGGACAATGACTCGAAAATCGGTAAGGCAGATTTCACCTTGATCTCCTGTTGCTCCTTCTGTTCCTTAGTATCGCAAACCTCACCGGCAGCGCTGAACTTCTGGCTTGTTCGATAGCCAATAAATACTAAACTAATGATAATCAATACACTTGAAACAATCAATCGGGTCTTTTCCTGGCGTAACATAACAGTTGTTTGAGCTATAAGACGAAGTTAGACAGAAAAAGTTACACATATTATCAAAAAAGTTAAAATAACACTAAGGTTTGGTCATGGACCTGGCTATCAGATAATTTTATTCTTTTGGTCCGGCGTTATTTGCTGTTCTGCAGCATAATTTTTTACCCTATGTTTGTTGGTCAAACCCTGCTTTTATGAATGATGCACTGATTGTCCGTCTGCGGGAAGAACTCGAAGAAATTCGCCAGGCCGGCTTATACAAAATTGAAAGGATTATTGAAAGCGCCCAGGGCCCAGAGATCAGGGTGAATGGGAAGACCGTTATAAACCTCTGCGCGAATAATTACCTGGGATTGTCATCGCACCCTAAAGTAATTGCAGCCGCAAAAAAATATATCGACCATCGCGGTTATGGCCTGAGCAGTGTGCGGTTCATCTGTGGTACACAGGATATCCATAAGGAACTAGAGGCCAAAATCTCCACCTTCCTGGGAACAGAGGATACCATTCTTTATGCAGCCGCATTTGATGCCAACGGAGGCGTATTCGAGCCGCTGTTCAACGAGCAGGATGCGATTATTTCTGATGAACTGAACCATGCATCCATTATTGACGGCGTCAGGCTTTGTAAGGCACAGCGCTATCGCTACCTGCACAACGATATGGCAGACCTGGAAGCAAAACTGAAAGAATCTCAGTCACTCAGGACCCGTGTAATTGTAACCGACGGTTCATTCAGCATGGACGGGACCATTGCTCAGCTTGATAAGATCTGTGCACTGGCTGATCAATATAATGCTGCCGTAATGATCGATGAATGTCATTCTTCCGGCTTCCTGGGAAAAACAGGTCGGGGTACACATGAATACCGGGGAGTGATGGGCCGGATCGATATCATTACCGGTACACTGGGCAAAGCCCTTGGAGGCGCTTCCGGCGGATTTACGAGCGGCCGCAAAGAAGTTATTGATATGCTGCGCCAGCGAAGCAGGCCTTATTTATTTTCCAATACACTGGCGCCCAGCATCGTAGGTGCTTCCATTGCCGTTTTGGATATGCTCAGTGAAACCACTGAACTGCGCGATAAACTGGAATGGAACACCCGATATTTCAGGGAAAACATGACACGCGCGGGTTTTGATATAAAGCCCGGCGATCACCCGATCGTGCCGATCATGTTATATGAAGCACAGGTTGCACAGGATATGGCTGCCGAACTCCTTAAAGAAGGCATTTATGTTATCGGGTTCTTTTTCCCGGTTGTGCCCAAAGGAAAAGCGCGCATCAGGGTACAACTCAGCGCGGCGCACGACAAACAAATGCTGGACAAAGCCATTGCTGCGTTTACTAAAGTGGGCAGGGCGATGGGTGTGTTAAAATAAATTTTCGAATTTTCATAGGCAACAAGCCCACAGAGGGCCGCAGAGAAATGATTGAGGGCCGCAGAGGAATACACTTCTCTGTGGCCCTCTTTTTCTCTCTGTTGCTCTCTGTGGCCTGTATTTTACTGAAATCGATCAACTCACAGGACTGCAAAGATTGAGGGCCGTGGAGGAAGTTCAAACAAAACACTTCGGCTCTCTGTTATCACACTTCAGCCTGTATTTTTGTAATCTGAAGTGCAACAATAGCAGAACAAGCTATTTCATAGTATTTTTGTTTTTTGCCATGATAAGGAGTCGCTTCTTAATCCATAATTTCTTTTTTTTGTTTTTCATATTTGTTGTAACTGCAACAGGTCTGGCACAGGATAAAAACGGAGTTCAATCATTTCCGAAAGATTTTATCGGAAACTGGACGGGTTCATTGTTCTGGTATCCGGCAGAAAAAGAGATGCAAACAGTTGATATGCGGTTGAACATTCAGCCTGAAACAGGAAAGTCTGTTTATAGCTGGCAGCTTATTTATGGGGATGCGGCCAAAGACAACCGTCCTTACCAGCTTAAGCCTGTTGACACGGCTGTTGGCCATTGGGTGATTGATGAAAATGACGGGATCCTGTTGGATGGATACTGGATCGGAAACCGGTTCATCAGCACCTTCAGTGTCCAAGGCAATACCATAACAGCAGTATACTGGCTTGCAGGAAAGGAAATGCATATTGAAATGATCAGTACCAAGGTTGTGGCTTACAGGGAAAGCGGAAAGGGAACAGCAGAAGTGCCAAAAGTATTATCGTACCCGGTAAGCAGTTACCAAAAAGCCATTTTACATAGGGCTCAATAAACATATTTTTTACATGAATAACCGCAAAAAAGTTTTTTTAGTCAGTGCAATGATCAATACACTTTTAAATTTCCGTTTAAGGATTCCCGTTCTGTTGATTTTTTCTGTGCTTATCATGCAGGGTTGCACGGTCAATAATGTAGATATTGATGATGACATCAAAAAGTTCTTCGATGCCCAGGGGGCAACGGGTACTTTTGGCATGTTCGATAACAGCAGGGGAAGGTTCACCATCCATAACCTGGACCGTTTTAAGAAAAGGTTTAGCCCTGCATCGACATTTAAAATTGTGAATTCCCTGGTAGCACTGCAAACCGGCCGCCTGACAAGCGACAGTACCGTTATTCCCTGGGATGGTGTAGTTCGGGATCGTCCTGAATGGAACCAGAATCTTTCCCTCTACCGGGCTTTCAGGGTTTCTGCGGTTCCGCATTTCCAGGAAATCGCCCGGCAAATTGGCCGTGATACCATGAAATACTGGCTGGATACCCTCAAATATGGTAACATGAAGATGGGTAAAACTGCGGATGCGTTCTGGCTCGATAACAGTCTGCAGATTTCGCCCGATGAACAGCTCGGCCTTGTTAAGCGCTTATATTTCAGGCAGTTGCCTTTTCGGGAAAGTGTACAGGAATCGGTTAAAAAAATGATGATCCAGGAAAATAACACTACCTATCAGCTCGCTTATAAAACGGGCATGGGAACTTCCGAAAACGGTAAAACGATTGGCTGGATGGTTGGCTGGATAGAGGAAAACAGGCATGTGTATCCCTTTGTTTTGAACCTGGAAATGGACAAGGATAAGGATTCAGCATTGCCCGAAGCCAGGGTAAAGATTTTGAAAGATGTCCTGGCGTATATCGGTTTTTTTAAAGGGATCATGTAAAACCCTTCTCGTTCTGATTACTTGGCTCTTTTTTTGCTTCGCGTACGGTATAAATATTGATCCTTGCTGAGATTTGAACATAACTGGTATTTGCTCACACTGCTGCTTGCACCGGTGTTGGTACTGCTTTTCATCCTGCTGATTAAGTGGAAGAAAAAAACCATCTCTAAAATCGGTGACGAAAAACTCATCAGGCAATTGATCGCAGATTATTCACCACGCAGATTCCTGGTTAAATTCATCCTTGTATTAAGTGCTTTTGTGTTAACGGGCCTGGGCGTAGCAAACCTGCAGTATCCAAAACAGGTTGAGCAGGTTCAGCGCCAGGGCGTTGATGTGATACTGGTGCTGGATGTAAGCAAGAGCATGCTTGCCCGTGATATTCAGCCTAACAGGCTTGAGCGTTCCAAGCAATTAATGAACAGGCTTATTGATAAGCTTCGCAACGACAGAATTGGCCTGGTGCTTTTTGCCGGCAGGGGATACCTCCAGATGCCCCTGACAACCGATCATTCATCTGCGAGGATATATGTAAACAGTGCCTCTCCTGAATCTGTTCCTGCCCAGGGAACAGTCATTGGCGAAGCGCTCACGATCAGTAATAATGCATTCGGCCAGAAGGAAAAAAAATATAAGACAGTAGTGCTGATAACGGACGGTGAGGATCATGATGAAACGGCCATGGAAGCTGCCGGTATCCTTTCGGAAAACGGTGCGCTCCTGCATACCATTGGCGTTGGTTCGGCTGAAGGTTCCACGCTGATTGATCCGGTTACCGGGGAGCAAAAAAAAGACGCGCAGGGCAATGTGGTCATCTCAAGGCTCAATGAGCCCATGTTACAGGAACTCGCAAAGGCTGCTAATGGAACCTATCAGCATTTGGAGAATACGGACCAGGTAGTTAAAAACCTCCTTGAACAGATCAATGGAATGGAACAGAAGTCAATCTCAGATCAGTCTTTTATCAATTACCGCAGTTTTTTTCAGTGGTTCATTGGCATTGCACTTGGCCTTCTTATCCTTGATTTTTTTGTCAGCGAACGTAAAAGAAAAATCGCATGAGGTTAACAGGATTCCTGATATTATTCAGTTTCATTACCCAGACAGCCATGTCTCAAAAAGACAACCGCGATCTGGAGCAGGGCAATAAATTATACAAGGAACAGCAATACGAAAAAGCTGCGGAGGCTTATGAGAAAGTGCTGGTCCGTGCACCAAAGAACGCCGTTGCTTCCTATAATCTCGGCAATACGCTTTACCGGAAGAGCAATGCTGCCGAAGCAGAAAAAATGTTTGATGCCACCATCGATAACAGTGAAGAAAAAAGATTGGTTTCAGATGCCTGGTACAATAAAGGGGTGACACTCACACAGCAAAAAAAGCTGGAGGAAAGTATCGAAGCCTATAAGCAGGCCCTTCGCTTAAATCCAACGGATACACTGGCACGGGAAAACCTGGTGCGTGCGCTTCGCGAACTTAAAAAGAAACAGCAGCAGGAAGAAGAGGAGAAAAAAAAGAAAAAAGACGAACAGCAGAAAAAGAAGGAACAGCCTAAGATGACCAAACAGCAGGTACAGCAACTGTTGCAGGCATTGCAGGAACAGGAGAAAAAACTCCAGCAGAAAATGCAGAAAGTAAAGATCCCTTCTCCCAGCCAGCCCGAAAAAGACTGGTAACCGCTCCGGTCATTTAATCCTGATAATCTCCCCCTGGTTGGACAGATGCCCTTATTTATCGTTAATTTACAGCAGATTAAACCCCGTTGAATGCAACTGTATTGTGAATCCCTGACCGAATATAAAAGACTCAGCACATTAGAAGTAAAAATAGGCGACCTCCTGCTGGGTAACCATAACCCTATCCGTGTACAGACCATGACCACTACGGATACCATGGATACCCAGGCAACAGTTGCGCAAACGATCCGCTGTATTGAGGCCGGTGCGGAACTGGTACGCATTACGGCACCCTCTAAAACAGAAGCGGAGAACCTCAAACTGATCAAAGATGAGCTTCGGAAAAGAGGGTATACCACACCGTTAGTTGCAGACATACATTTCACCCCCAATGCCGCTGAGATAGCCGCCAGGATCGTTGAAAAGGTACGTGTGAACCCGGGCAATTACGTGGACAAGAAAAAGTTTGAATACATCGAATATACCGATGCAGATTACCTGGAAGAGATAGACAGGATCCGCGAGCGCTTTACGCCCCTGGTAAAGATCTGCAAGGAATACGGAACAGCCATGCGTATCGGAACCAATCACGGTTCATTAAGCGACAGGATCATGAGCCGCTATGGCGACAGCCCAATGGGTATGGTGGAAAGCGCGATGGAATTTTTACGCATCGCCCGCGATGAAGCCTATCACAACATCATACTCAGTATGAAATCCAGCAACCCGCAGGTGATGGTGCAGGCATACCGTATGCTTGCACAGACCATGCAGCAGGAATTCGGGGTTTGTTATCCCCTGCACCTGGGTGTTACCGAAGCAGGTGATGGCGAAGATGGCCGAATAAAATCCGCGATAGGCATCGGCACTTTGCTTGAGGACGGCATTGGCGATACCATACGCGTATCCCTAACCGAAGATCCGGAATTTGAGATACCGGTTTGTCTTGACCTGGTGAAACGATATACACTGAGGGAAGAACAGTTTAAACAGGGGCAATACCATGATATGCCGGCAGAAATTCTGCCCGTGGTCACATTGCCCTATTCGCCTTTCGAGTATAAAAGAAGGGAAAGCCGTGTGTTGGGAAATACCGGGGGAAGGCATGTGCCGGTTGTTATTGCTGATTACCAGCCCGTGGAAAAGATCACCCCGGAATCTCTTGAGTCGATCGGCTATCGTTATGATCCGCAAACCGACAAATGGAATATCAGTGATGGCGCTGCGGATTTTATTTTTACAGCTGACCAGACTATCGGATTTGCATTGCCCGGAACATTGAAAATTATTTGCCCGCAGCAACAATGGCAGTCATTGCCCGATAAGGAAAAATATCTTCCCCTTTTTCAGTCATCCGAATACCTGGTGCTTAAAGATTTACCTGGTGACACTCATTTTGTTTTATTTGATACCGCAGAAACCGGCCTATGGGATAGTATGTTAAATAGGGTTCAGCAGGATTTTGCGGTTATTCTTTGTCTCGAGTCAAGCCATCCGCATGCTATGCCTTCTGTAAGGCGGTTTATTGCCAGGCTGCTGGAGCTTAAAATCAGCTGCCCGGTGATTTTGCGTGTGGAAAGAAGCCGGGAGAGTATTGACGAGCAACTGATCCATTTTTCCACAGAGGCCGGGGCGTTATTCCTGGATGGAATGGGCGATGGTATCTGGCTGTGGAACAGGAAAAGCCAGTTGCAGCAGATGCGTGTGAGCGGCCGAACTTACCTGGAAGTTAAAAACAACCAGCAATTCTTAAACAATACAGCTTTTTCCATACTGCAGGCAACGCGTACACGCATTTCAAAGACGGAATATATTTCCTGTCCGAGTTGCGGCCGAACCTTATTCGACCTGCAGGAAACCACGGCAAAGATCAGGGCTGTGACCCATCATTTGAAAGGGGTTAAAATTGCCATTATGGGATGTATCGTAAATGGCCCGGGTGAAATGGCCGATGCGGATTTTGGGTATGTGGGCAGCGGGCCGGGGAAGATCACTTTGTATAAAGGCAAAGAGATCATGAAGCGTAATGTTGACAGTGATATTGCGGTGGAGGAATTGATTGCCCTGCTAAAAGAAAATGAAGCCTGGGTTGAGCAAGAGGAGGGGAAATAAAGAATAATGAATAGGGAATAAAGAATAAGGAAGGGAAATACATTCACCGCAAGGACGAAAAGGAATAATATATGATTAAGCTCAATATTTAATTTAGTTTCTTGCTTTTCTTTACCTTTCGGTAAGAATATATTTAACCTAACTGTGTATGAAAAAAATTAACCATTTCCTGATCATTGGGGTGTTGCTATTATTTGCCCATCAGGCTATCTCTCAGACATTCACCATGTCGAAAAAATGCCGGGAGCAGATTGCCCTTGCCAACCGGATGAATGCCGACAAACAGTATGATTCTGCACTTACTGTTTTTACTTCCATCACCAAACAGTGTAATTCAAAAGACGGAAAGGAAGCTGTAGCCGTAGGGAAAGCTAATTCCTTTAATGGGAAAAAGCAATATTCGGAGGCAATTGCGGCAGCGAATGAAGCTTTGGCGGTTTCTAAAAACACCAGTCTGAACGGGTACTTTGAAAGAGGCATTGCCAATGAAGGTTTGAATGACGGAGAGGCTGCCACAGCGGATTTCAATAAGATCATAGAACTGACAGAAAAAAATCAGAACGTAAAGGATCGTGCAACGATCTATGCCAAGATCGCTGACATGCAGGATAGAGCCGGAAAGTTAGCAGAGGCTGATTCAAGTCTTAATAAGGCTATCGCCCTTGATCCCACTAACAGTAAATATGTTATCCAGCGAGGGGATATGTATGTTCGGGCCGGTAATTATGACCAGGCATTCAAATATTATGATGAAGCAGTTGATATGGGCAAAACAGACCTTGAAATGTATGTGATCCGCACCAATGCCCGGATGAAAATGGTACAGGATAAATATGGGACTTCTATAGCCCAGGAATTGAGGACTAAGATGACGGCCAAAGAAAAAGAACAGGTATGTGTTGAAATGAAGAAAGCCCTTGAGCTGGGCTTGAAAGACATGAAACAGGAAATGTTTTCCGCATTGGTATGTAAATAATTCATCAAAATAATTCAGATAAAACATTATTCATGAAAAAAATTATTTTCTTAATAACAGCCGTTAGTATGCTTGGTGCGGGTTGTGCCACCATGAACAAACAACAGAAAGGAACAGTAGCCGGCGCGGCAGGTGGTGCATTGATTGGCGCTGCCGTTTCAAAAGGCAGTATCTGGGGTATTCTGATTGGCGCTGCAGTGGGTGGAACGGCAGGTAACCTGATAGGTAAAAAGATGGATAAGCAGGCAAAAGAATTAAAGCAGGCAATACCTACAGCAGAAGTGGAAAGAGTGGGTGAAGGTATTAATGTCACCTTTAGTTCTGGCCTGATGTTCAAGATCAATTCTCATGAAATAAGTGATTCATATAAGGACGATCTCGCCGCCGCTGCAGGAGTTTTTAAAAATCATCCTGAAACAAATATCCTTATTGAAGGCCATACGGATGATACCGGATCTGATGAATTGAATATGAACCTGTCTAAGTTAAGGGCCGAATCCGTATTTGATTTTTTAAAAGCCAACGGAATCGCTGAATCCCGTTTGCAGACAAAATGGTATGGTGAATCACAGCCCAAATATGCAAACGACAGTGAAGAGAACAGGCAAAAAAACAGGCGGGTTGAATTAGCTGTTTATGCCAATGATGACATGAAGAATAAAGCAAAAGAAGGCAAACTCGAATAGGGATAAATTAAAAGGAAATTTACAGGATGTGCCGGGAAGGGATCGAAAGAAAAACGATTACCCCCGGCCATTATTTTTCCACCAGCGGAAACCTATAAATCCCATAATAGCCATAGGGGCCACCATAAGGTAAATGATACCGGTATTCAAAGCTTTGGCGGGTTTATGGCCCAGTTGCTGTGCGGTCTTGGTACAAATGGAACACTGTGCTTCCACCCTGTTGGTGGTAGTGAAAAGGAAAGCTATTAATAGCGTTATCATCCATCTTTTCATATTCGTACCTTTATGCAAAGATACAATTTCGGGGCAATTCCAGGTAATCCAGATATTGGTTAGATTCAAAGTGTTATGTTATATTTTTAACTGATTTTGAATGAATTGCCTTTAACAAAAGCATAAATTTTTTAATATGCAACCGCTTCTCACAGAAATAAAGGACTTAACCAAGACATTAGCCGGCCTCCGGTCGGATAATATTGTTATCGATAACCTTGACCGGATTTTAGCCCAACTAAAGGGATCTGATATACTATATCAGTTGGATCAATACAAGCGGTCCATGCCAACTGTTCCTGAAGATGAGCAGGCATTAGAGACCTATAAAGAAACGATGAATGCCCGGGCCGATGAACTCAACAAAGAAGCAGATCACTTTTTGGACGAGCTGGAAAGGATCAAGACCATCAGGCATACCTTAAACCTGGAAGCTTTGGATCCGATAATTACAGAGGCTCGAAAAATTATACATTCTTTTCACGCTTTTACCGCTCATTTAGAAGAAGGTAGTTAAAGCATCGGCAGGTTTTTTATGCGATTTTTAATAATGCCGGATTAGGGAAAAATTAAAAACTGATACCAAAGCCTAAAATGCCTAAGGTATTTTCAGTGAAAGGGTTGAGCAGGTATCCTGTAAAGTATATATTCTTCCTGCTTAATCCTGCTACAAATCCACGTTGAATATCAAGGTCATTAGCATAAATGCGGGTTCGCTGCCCCGTTACCCCCACCCAAAGCCAGTCTTTGGGAGCATAAGTTAATTCGCTCCAGTTAAAATAAAAGGAATTCGTTTTATCATTAATATTAATCAGGTATTCCATTTCTGAGTATAATCTAAAACCTCCCCAGGTTAAATCTATTTTAAGCCCGGGCGCAATGCCTTCTGTATTCCCTAATGCCACACCCAGTATCGGCGTAATACGATATTCAATATTATGTCCGCCGGTAAAATTATACCCGCCGAAAAAGGAAACTGTTTTTATGTCTTCATAGTTATACCTGCTTTCAAGGTGAAGTTTATTTTTATCGGCATTGACCATTGGTGTTACAAAAAAATCATCCTGTATAAAATTGAATAGTACCACCGCATCAAAAGCCCAGTTTTTATTTGTGGAATCTGTTTTTTGTGAATAACCCACGACGGGTAATAAAAGAAACAGAAATATATAGCTTCTGATTTTTTTCATTTTACACAAGCGCTGCTTAAAGTTCTGATGTGCACCACGGGTACATAAATACATAATAATTGAGTGGACCTTGTACAGGCCGGGAAACAAAGTTTTGCAGTTACTTTTTTTTCTTTCCGGGCAATTCACCCAATAATTCTTTTTTTACCAATTGCAGTTTCACTTTTTGTTCTGCTGATACGGTTGGATATTCCAGCCCCAGTTTCTCAAATTCAGCATAAATGATCGCACCAAGGCAAAGGCGGGTGAACCATTTATCATCTGCCGGCAAAACATACCAGGGGGCATATTCAGTTGAAGTGGCGCCAAGCATTTCTTCATAGGCTTTCATATATGCATCCCAGTGTTTTCTTTCCTCTGCATCCGCAATGGAGAATTTCCAGTTCTTATCGGGGTTGTCGATTCTTTCCAGGAACCTTTTTTTCTGTTCTTCTTTTGACACATGCAGAAAAACTTTCAGGATGATGGTTCCGTTTTCGGCCAGATTTTTTTCAAAACGATTGATCTGCTTAAACCTGCTCTTCCAGAACTCATCATCAATGTCTTTCAGGGAATCAATATCGGGCAGGTTTTCATTCAAAATATATTCGGGATGTACCCTGGTAACCAATACATTTTCATAATGAGAGCGGTTGAAGATACCGATCTCCCCCCGGGCAGGCATTGCTTTAGCGTGCCGCCAAAGATAGTAGTGATCAAGTTCTTCTTTATTAGGGGTTTTAAAACTACTCACTTTTACGCCGGAAGCGTTCAGGCCGCTGAGGACATGTTTGATGATCCCGTCTTTCCCGGCAGCATCCATTGCCTGTAAGACAATTAAAACACTGTACTGGTTATGGGCATATAATTTATCCTGCATAATGGCCAGGTTATTCATGCCTTCTTCCAGAATTTTTTCTCCCTGTGTCTTCGTGACCATCTTGTGATCGTAGTCAGTGGGAAAATCATTTTCCAAAGAGATTTTTTTCCCTTCTTTGACCCTTAGAGATGCCAGGTATTTTTGAAATGCAGTTTGTTTCGGATTTTTTTCTTTCATCGTAATTATTTTGAAAGGTTATTTAACAGTAAGAATTTGTATTTGAACTTTTAAAGTACAGATTACAGTCTTCAAATTAGCAGAAAATTCTTGTAAAAGATACCGGATTAATATGAAAGAAAGTTAAGCTAAGATTTTAGATTAATTACGTATTTACTTACATGATTACCTTAAAATTCATTTAAGCAAATTATTATCAAATATTTGATCATGATCTGGATAAAGTTCACCAAATGCTTGAAGATTAGAACCTAAAATCAGGTGCGTGTGATCCGGAGATTGGAGGTTATTGCCCCATGGAAAGTGCTAGAGCTTACCCTGGCCCAATATGGTTATTTTTCAACTTATTACGAAGTGCTGAAACAGGAGAATTATTTGTTTGATGCGGAACTGGCGGAGTTAACTACGCTGCAGCAGAAGATCAATGAGATGGTGTTTTTATATAAGACACTGCGCGTCGGGTGGTAGCCAACTTATAGTTGCAAAAACCTGTATTAGTATAGGCGGTTTACTCAAAAGTATTATGGCTTAAGCGAAGTGGTTAGATTAATTCGTTCTTAGTTGGCCTGGTATGATACTTTAATATTATCCAGGTAAAAAACATCATTCTGATTATCGCTGTTATTTCCTTTATACCTGCTAAAAGTATAGATGTTATATTTTACAGTTGGCAAAAACACATTTTCAATCTCCGCTTCCTTTTTGTCATTGATAAACACCAGCAATGAATTGCCCTTTCTCTGGATCTTAAGTTGGTGCCTGTTATTTGTCAAATAAAAATCAGGCAGGGTAATCCGTTTTTTCACACCTATTTTTTCATTTTTATCATAGGAGTAAACTTCCAAAGTACCGCCCCCATTCCAGTAAGGATCGAACCATAGCATTATCCGGTTAAACCTGCCCACATAGCTGTCGTACAAACTCCAGTACTGGTTTTGGTTGTCATCCATTTTATATCTTTCACCGGCATTATCATAGGGAATCTCTGAAAAGCTTACCGTAAACAATCCGCTGTTGTACGCAATATCTTTATTCCAGCTCAGATCAAATGAAAGGCTGAAATTGTCTTTTATTTCCTTGTTGAATTGCTGTGGATAGGAGTAGCCATCTTTGGTAAAAGCCAGCCAATTTTTATTTTCATGTTTTTGTACCCTTATATTTTTCATGCCGTTCCATCCTGAAGGGAATTGATTTATAGTATTTTTTTCGAAACTGTAAGAATAGGTTGAAATATTCTTCTGGTTTGTTTTGGAGGCTGTTTTTGTATCACCTAAAGAAGCGTTTATGGTATTGATCCCATTGGGGTTTTTTGCTGGTTCTCCCGCCAATTTGGCCAGTACATCCATATTAAACTGACTGAAAAACAAATCCATGAAGTTCTTTTTGGGTAAATCATCATCCTGTCTTTCTATTTTCATTGCTATACACTGTGTTACATCCCTTGACTTCGTTTTGTCGAAAAAATCAAGGTTGTCAACCCAAACATTATAGCCATTTCCCTCCTGGGATTCTAATTCTTTGGGAAGAAAATTATATGAATTTACTTTTTTAACATAGGCAATTTCATTAATATTTTTTTCCTTCAATGCTTCAGTATACCATGGATTTATTTTTTCTTTTTCAAGTTTAAGATTTCTCAAATATTCTTTGCCTGTCTCATACTGTTGCCACCGGTAATCTTTCTTTTGTTTTTCCAATTCAGTCAGGCTGTTGAAAGTTTTTTCATAATCGGCTACAATCTTTTCATGCCTGGTAATTTGTTCCGTTAATCTTTTTTCATGGTAAATTTTATAAGCGGTAAATAATTCTTTATTGGTTAATTTGCGTATGGGAAGATCATCTTTTTGGGAGAAGAAATAACAATGTTTTATAGTCTCTTCAGGTCTGTAACTTGAGTATATAATTTTATTTCCGGCAGCATCTTTCTGAATTTCAATGTTGGCAACACGGATACTTGATTCATATTCATGAAATTTTAGCTCGGTGACATTCGCAGGTAAAGGAAAAAGCTGTCCTTCAATTTGGTTCATTGACAGAAAAACATGGCAACTGGTAACAGCTTCTTTTTGCAGAATATTATAATCTTTAAGGCATTCAAACTTTTTCAGTGAAAGATAGTTTTCATAATTGGCAGGACTTTTTGTGTACCAAAAAGCATTTCGGTCTCCATAAGCAATACTATTGGTTGCATACAAACCATCCAATGCTACCGGCATAATACGCTGGAATTCTTTTCGGATCGGTTCACAAAACTGCCATTGACTGGCGGCGATAGGTTTGTCGCCACCCCCTATATTATCCCAAACCCATTTGCCGGGTACTTTATTAATATCAAGTGTTTTGCAATCAACTTGTGCCATTGCATTAGTATACACAAATGATGCAAATACCAATAGCGGAGTGAATATTCTGTTCATGCTTCATGATTTTGAACATGTACTTACAGAGATCATATATAAAATTATATAAATATTTCGGAAAGAAAAGAAATGTAAAAAACAGTCTTTGTAATTCAGGAAATGCTGTAAAAGAATAGTGTTTCTTTTTATATCTCCAATATGTTGTTGCCTGCATAAAAAAACCTGCCTCGAATGGGCAGGTTTTACTTTTATATCATTCGGAAATTAAACCGCTTCCGTCTTCATAGATTTCGCGATCCTGTTCCTTTCATTCTCATCCAATATCACCTTGCGCATCCGGATATTTTTCGGTGTTACCTCTATACACTCATCCTGCTGGATATATTCCATACACTCTTCCAGTGTCATCAAAGTCTTAGGAGCAATGCGCGAAGCATCATCACTGCCGCTTGCACGGTGGTTGGTTAGCTTCTTGGGTTCTGTAGCGTTTACCACGAGGTCGCCTGGTTTGATATGCTCAGCGATGATTTGGCCCGTGTACACCTCTTCTCCCGGATCCACAAAGAAAGTACCGCGGTCCTGTAATTTATCAATGGAATAACCTGTTGTTCTTTCCTGGTTTTTTGAAAGCAATACACCATTGCTTCTGCCGGGGATCTGCCCTTTCCAGGGTTTGTATTCCAGGAAACGATGTGCCATAACGGCTTCGCCTGCAGTGTTGGTAAGCATATTGCTACGGAGTCCGATCAGTCCTCTTGAAGGGATTTCAAATTCCAGGTGCTGCATTTCGCCCTTGGATTCCATTACCAGCATTTCGCCTTTGCGCTGTGTAACCAGGTCGATCACTTTACCGCTGTAATCGCTTGGTACATCTACTACCAGGATCTCGTATGGTTCATGTTTTTTATGGTCGATCTCTTTAACCAAAACCTGCGGGTTACCTACGGTGAGCTCATAGCCTTCGCGGCGCATGGTTTCCACCAGGATACCCAGGTGCAGGATACCGCGGCCAAATACCAGGAAGCTGTCGGCACTATCGGTGTCCTCTACCCGAAGGGCGAGGTTTTTCTCTGTTTCTTTCATCAGCCTGTCGCGCAGGTGGCGTGAGGTCACAAACTTACCATCACGGCCAAAGAAAGGTGAGTTGTTGATGGAGAACATCATACTCATCGTTGGCTCATCCACACTGATCACTGGTAATGCTTCCGGATTTTCCGTATCGGCAATGGTATCACCGATATTGAAATCTTCCAGTCCCACTACGGCACAAAGGTCACCGGCTACCACTTCGGTAACGCGGCGTTTGCCCATGCCTTCAAATACGTATAGTTCCTTTACTTTCTGTTTTTTGTTGGTGCCATCTGCCTGCAATAGCGCGATGGTCTGGTTTTCTTTGATCACACCACGATTCACTTTACCTACGGCGATACGGCCGAGGAAGGATGAGTAATCGAGAGAAGTGATCTGCATTTGCACATGGCCTTCGCTTACTTTAGGCGCCGGTACATATTTGATGATACCATCAAGTAATGGGGTAATACCTTCGATCTGGGTAAGGCTGTCGTTAAACCAGCCGTTCTTACCCGAACCATAGAAGGTGGGGAAGTTCAGTTGTTCTTCGGTAGCGTCGAGGTTGAAGAATAATTCAAAGATGGCGTCGTGTACTTCGTCGGGGCGACAATTGGGTTTATCAACTTTATTGATCACCACAATCGGCTTAAGGTTTAAATGAAGCGCTTTTTGCAGCACAAAACGGGTTTGTGGCATGGGGCCTTCAAAGGCATCAACGAGCAGGAGTACACCATCTGCCATTTTCAATACGCGTTCAACCTCCCCGCCAAAGTCGGCGTGGCCAGGGGTATCGATCACATTAATCTTAATGTCGTTATACATGACGGAGGCATTCTTACTGAAGATGGTGATGCCGCGTTCCCTTTCGAGGTCGTTGCTGTCCATGATCAGTTCACCTGTATCCTGGTTATCACGAAATACCTTCGTGGCATGTAATATCTTATCTACCAGGGTAGTTTTTCCGTGGTCAACGTGTGCAATGATGGCGATGTTTCTTATTTCCATGATGATGCTTTGCCGGAGAACGCTGATGAATGGGCGTGTCCGTTCATTTTTTCAGGCTGCAAAGGTACTACAATTCGGCGGAGGGGACAAATGAAGGTAAAAGATTAAGAATCAATTCACAATGGGCATAAAAGGCATTTACCGCAAAGAAAAAGGGACGGAAAGCATAAGCAACTGCCTTTTTTTACCAAATCATTCGGTTTGACCGGAATTATAAGTTTGAAACCCCATATGTGGGTGAAAATGTTTTGAATTATAGAAGCAAACTTACTTCGGGGTTTGTTCTTTTGTTTCCTCATTAGATGCAGATAGTTTTGCAGCCTTCAATAATTTATGCCGCTGATTACTTCATAGGCTAATCTCCAGAATATGAACCGAAAAAAAGGACAGGCTGTATTTCATGTACTGATATCAGTGTTTTTATCAATTCAGTCAGATACGCTGGGCCAGGGAAAGCCTAACCAGTTTTTTGAAGATGAGGCCCAGTCTTTATCTGAAAGATGGGAACTGGATTCGTCAAACCGTAAGGGTACTTTCCGTATTGTTTATTATAAACCTGTTTATGTGCTTTTGGGAAACTGGAGCTCCAATCCCAATGTGCAGCCTAAAAGTGAAAACCCGGATTATACCGTAAACCAGCCAATCCCGCTGGATCCCTGGGAGCTCAAATTTCAATTGAGTTTCAAGACAAAGGTCTGGCAGGGTATATTCGGAAAGCATGGCGACCTTTGGGTTGGGTACACACAAAGCTCCCGCTGGCAGTTATACAATGCTGAATTATCAAGAGCGTTCCGGGAAACTAATTATGAACCGGAGGCCATGCTCACTTTTGCTACCAGGTATAAGGTCCTTGGCTTTGAAGGGAGACTGTTGGGTGTTGGTTTTGCGCATCAGTCTAACGGCCGGGCACTGCCCCTTTCGCGAAGCTGGAACCGTATCATTTTCCAGGCGGGTTTTGAAAAAGAGAACTGGATAATATTACTCAGGCCCTGGATAAGGATACCGGATGAGGATGATGAAAATCCTGAAATCACCAATTTTACCGGTCGGGGCGACCTTCTGGTTTCACATAACTGGAGAAATCACCAGTTTTCCCTTGTTGGCAGGCACTCTCTTCAATTTGGCGATAACAGTCGTGGTTCTTTACAGTTTGATTGGGCAATTCCGATTAAAGGTCACCTGAAGGGGCACTTGCAGATTTTTCACGGCTATGGAGAAAGCATGATCGATTATAACCATAAACAAACCACGGTTGGCCTTGGCGTATCTCTCGTGGAGTGGCAATAAATATTGATCAGGGAATTTTACAGCGGATTCGGCGATTCATTCATTCATAATTTTTCCATGTCTGTCTGCTCTTTAAACAATGAATTATTCTGATTATTTTCATGGAAATATGACCCATGAAATTTTTAAGGATACTGCTTTATGTGCTTTCCGTATTTACCATAATTTATCTCTTTGGCCCGCACCCGGAAAAGCCTGTTTATGCAGTTGAAATGCCGGCAATCCCAGCCGAATCTATACAACTGGAATCTTATATAAAAGATATGGAATCGCGTCGGCCCGTAAAACCGGAGAACGAAGCGCGCATCATCTGGCAAAATGATTCGCTTAAAAGTAAGACTGAATATGCCGTTGTGTATCTGCATGGTTTCTCTGCCTCCCAGGAAGAAGGGGATCCGGTGCATGCCGACTTTGCCAGGAAGTATGGCTGTAACCTTTACCTGGCAAGGCTTGCCGAGCATGGACTGGATACGGCTGAAGCATTGATCAATTTAACGGCGGATAATTACTGGGAAAGCGCCAAAAAGGCACTGGCTATTGGCAAAAAGCTTGGACAGAAAGTTATCCTGATGGGGACCTCTACCGGAGGAACGCAGGCGCTGCAACTGGCAGCCGCTTTTCCAGATGATGTTGCCGCACTGGTATTGATGTCGCCGAATATCGAGATCAATGATCCCAATGCCTGGATATTGAATAACCACTGGGGATTGCAACTGGCAAGACTGGTTAAGAAGGGTAACTATAATAATGCATCCGATCAGCGGGACATCTACAAAAAACACTGGTACAGCACTTACCGGCTGGAAGGCACGGTTGCATTGCAGGAAATGCTGGAAACATCCATGAATGAAGAAACATTCGGTAAGATCACTCAGCCATTATTGTTGTTGTATTATTATAAGGATGATGCGCACCAGGATAATGTGGTGAAGGTTTCTGCTATGAAAAAAATGTTTGAACAGGTTTCAACGCCTGCTGCATATAAAAAAGCCCTAGCTATTCCCAATGCAGGCGATCATGTCATGGGATCCTATATCAAGTCCGGTGACCTGGAAACCGTAAAACAGGAGATCAGCCTTTTTGCCACTGAAACCCTCAAAATGAGAACGGTTTCTGATACTTTATATTAGTTCGGAATGAAATAGTTTCAGTTTCGTCCTATTTATGCTTTTTTGCTTAATTTGTCAGACTAAACGATTGTTTGAACCATGACAAGATCTAAAATTGCCGGTATCGGCATGTATGTACCCGAGCATGTAGTGACCAATAACGACCTTAAAAAATACATGGATACCAACGATGAATGGATCCAGGAAAGAACAGGCATACAGGAAAGGCGCTATGCCCATCGAACGGAAGAAACCACTACCACAATGGCCGTTGAAGCGGCCACCATTGCCATAGAAAGGGCCGGTATCACACCCCAGGATATTGATTTCATTGTTTTTGCCACCTTGAGCCCGGATTATTATTTCCCGGGCTGCGGCGTATTGGTGCAGCGTGCTATGAAGATGAAGGAGATAGGTGCGCTGGATGTACGTAACCAGTGCAGTGGTTTCGTGTATGCGTTGAGTGTAGCCGACCAGTTTATCAAAACGGGTATGTATAAAAACATCCTGGTGATCGGCAGTGAGAAACATTCATTCGGGCTTGATTTCAGTACCCGCGGACGTAATGTGAGTGTGATCTTTGGTGATGGCGCCGGTGCGGTAGTGTTGCAACCAACGGAAGAGGCTAACCGCGGAATTTTGAGTACGCATTTGCACAGTGATGGATCTGCTGCAGAGATCCTGGCGATGTATAACCCAGGTACCCATGCCAATCACTGGATGGAAAAACCGGTTGCAACATTTGATGATGCCGAGATCGCGCAGATGTTCATGAGTCATAAGATGATAGACAATGCCGAATTGTTCCCCTATATGGATGGGCCGGCAGTGTTTAAAAAAGCGGTTGTGAAATTTCCGGAAGTGATCATGGAATCCTTAAAAGCAAATAACCTTACTGCAAAGGACATCAACATGCTGATCCCGCACCAGGCCAACCTGCGCATCTCCCAGTTTGTGCAGCAACACCTGGGGCTAAGCGACGACCAGGTGCATAATAATATCCAGAAATACGGCAATACCACAGCGGCTTCCGTGCCCATTGCGCTATGCGAGGCATACGAGCAGGGCCGCATCAAAGAAGGCGACCTGGTTTGCCTGGCTGCCTTTGGCAGTGGTTTCACCTGGGCGAGTGCGTTACTTAGGTGGTAAGATTGATAAAAAGGCCAAACAATGGTCTCCCAGAAGGTAAATTAATAGCCTCTCTAAAATTTCAAGGTTCAACTGCTGAGGCTCTTAAAATAAGTCGAGGGTGTCATACCCTTGTATTTTCTGAAGGCTAATGTAAAGGTATTGCGGTTGCTAAACCCACAAAGCTGTGCAAATCCTTCTGTGGCAAAATGGGCATAGTCACCGGAGGCCATCATTTTACAGCATTCTTCAATCCTTTCTTTATTGATCAGGTCGGGAAAAGAAGTTGAAAGGATATTATTAATATAAAGCGTCAGCAAATAGCTGGGGATACCTGTGTCATTCGAAAGGTCATTTATGGAGTAGCCTTGTTGCAGGTATTTTTTCTCTACCTGAAGTGCCGATTCAATTTTATTTCTTATTTCAGCAATTTTTTTCTCTGAAAGTTGGTCCAGTATTTCGGATTTGGATTTCCGGATTAACGGCTTTGCTTCATACCGTTCCTGGTCTAACCCATACAGAATTTTAGGAAAAAACAATAGGGAAAAGCCGGTTCCCACATTCAAAATAACATTCGAAAAATGAACCAAATGATAGGCTGTAATAGGTTCTAAAGCCCAATTAAGTAAGAAAGCGGGAAGAAAGACCATGGATTCGAGGACCAGGAAAATTTTAATCCAAATAAACCACTCTTTGGCGAATCCCTTACTCATTTGGTTTTTGGTGCCTTTAACTACCCAATACACAGAAAATGACCAATAAAAAGCCAACAATACGGATCGGAAAGGGGTATAAAAATTTTCATGGAAAAACCTCGATTGGCTGAATTGGGTGAACAATGCAGGGTTTGAAATTTCAGATTTAATCAAACTTAGTTTTTGGTCAACAGGCAGGTTATAAATGGGCCAAAAATCTACAATGAAAATCAAAGCAGGCACAAAGTGAAGAATATCCACGGGAGAAAACACTTTTTTCCCAATCTCACGCCTTATGTATAAATACATCAGGGGAATGAACAATAGACCGGTAAGATTACCTGTTCGGTATAATTGCGGAAATTTCACAAAATATCCTGTAGTTATCAACCATATAATAAATGTACTATAGGTCAGGAACATGAAATTCAGCCCTAAAAAGATATTGCTTTTCTTACCCTTCAGTCCGGAAGCAATTAAAATCACCCCAACTGAATATCCGATAAACTGAGAAAACAGGTAAAAAATGTTTTTCCAATCAAGGGTAATTTCCATAAATGATTTGTAATAAAAGCGCTGTAGAATTAAGGCTGAAAGTTATCCATTTTATATCATAAACCTTGCGGGACCACTTTAAAATAACAAGTGATGCCATAGTCCAGCCTTTTTTGCCAAGTTTCCAAGAATAAATGCACTTTGGTTTTTCGGATTGAATTTTCGGACAGATCAATTTCTAATTTTAAAAATTCTTCATATGATACAAATATAAAGAGCCTAACTCTTCGGATATCATCTAATTAAAGAGAGAATGCCATTTAAAAACTTAGTAAAAACAACAAAAAACCTTTAAAAAAAATGAAAATTCGATTTAATCAATTCTTTCTGTTGTCAGGCTTTTTGGCGTGCATATCCTGCGGACAAAATCCAACAGATACCAAATCAATCAAAGGCGCCGAAGGTATCGACCGAACAGTTCTGCCTATCAAGCAGCCACTAAGAGAGAGTTACAAGGAACTGGATGTCAGAAATACCACACCGCCTCCCAGGTTTGAGGTGAAAGCGCCAAAAGATGCGCCTAATGTTGTAGTTATTTTGATGGATGATATGGGATTTGCCGTACCCGAAACATTTGGTGGGCCAGCACATATGCCAACCCTTGACCGCTTGGCCAAAAATGGATTAAGCTACAATCGTTTTCATACTACAGCCCTGTGTACACCCACACGGGCGGCCTTGCTTACAGGGTACAATCCTCACTCTGTAAACCTTGGCATTATAACTGAATTGGCAACTTCATATCCCGGGTACACCTCTATCCGCCCCCAATCTATTACACCAATGGCCGAAGTGCTTAGGCAAAACGGGTATAGCACCGCACAATTTGGAAAAAGCCACGAAACGCCTACCTGGGAAAAATCAAGCAATGGACCGCAGGACAGATGGCCTACCCATTCGGGCTTTGAGAAGTTTTATGGTTTCCTGGGTGGAATTACCAACAACTGGGCGCCTTTAATTTATGATGGGGTAACCATGATCGAAACGCCCAACTACCCCGGTTACCACTTCACCACTGACATGACCAACCAGGCTGTTTCCTGGGTAAACAAGCAGCAAGCTTTGCAGCCCGACAAACCATTCTTCATGTACTATGCTCCGGGTGCCACAAGAGCTCCTCATCAAGCCCCCAAAGAATATTCTGCTAAATACAAAGGAAAATTTGATAAAGGTTGGGATGTTTTGCGGGAAGAAACTTTGGAACGCCAGAAAAAGCTGGGCGTTATTCCTGCAAATACAAAACTTCCTCCCAAACCAAAGGAAATTAAGGATTGGGATAATTTGTCTCCTGTTGAACAAAAATTATTTGCCAGGCAGATGGAAGTTTTTGCAGGTTTTGCCGAGCATACCGATCATGAAATTGGCCGTTTGGTAGATGCCCTTGAGGAAATGGGTGAATTGGACAATACCATCATCTTCTTCATTGCCGGCGACAATGGTTCAAGTGCTGAGGGCCAGCAAACAGGTATGTTTAATGAATGGACCTACTTCAACCGGGAAAAGGAAAATATTGACGATATGATGAAACTCTATGACGAATGGGGAACCGAAAGCACCATTCCGCATATGGCATCCGGATGGGCCGTAGCTACCAATTGCCCTTTTACATGGACAAAGCAGGTGGCTTCAGATTTTGGCGGAACCCGCAATGGTATGGTGGTGCATTGGCCTAAAGGCATAAAAGCCAAAGGTGAAATGAGAAACCAATTCGGTTTTGTGAGTGATGTAGCTCCAACGGTTTACGAAGTAACAGGCATTCCCGCTCCCAAAATGGTTAACGGCATTGCTCAGGATCCTATTGAAGGTACCAGTCTTGCGTATACATTTAACGATGCTGCCGCACCGGAACAACATACAGTGCAATATTTTGAAATTGGCGGTAACCGGGCTATTTACCAGGATGGATGGTATGCCCGCACTATTCACCAGGCCCCGTATCTTCCTCAACCTTTCAATTCGCTACAAAATGATGTTTGGGAACTATACAACACCAAAGAAGACTTCAGCTTGTCCAATGATCTTTCAAAAAAAGAGCCACAGAAACTTAAAGATATGCAGGCGCTCTTTATGAAGGAAGGAGAGAAATACCATGTACTACCCATCGATGATCGCACGGTAGAGCGAATGATTGCAGAGGTAGCAGGCAGGCCTAATTTGATGGCAGGAAGGACTTCAATGACGCTAACTAAGGATATGAAGGGACTTGGCGTAGATGTATTTCCTAATATTCAAAATACATCCTACACCATAACATCAGAAATAGAAGTAGGTCCAGGCGTAAATGGTGTGATGGTTTGCCAGGGTGGGCGCTTTGGAGGATTATCTTTCTATATAAAAAATGGCAAACCTTCCTTTACGTATAATTTGTTCGGCTTAAAATCAACAACCATTACCACAGCCCAACCTTTGCCACCGGGAAAACACACGCTTGTTTTTGATTTTAAATATGATGGAGGTGGGCCCGGCCGTGGTGGTGTAGGCACTATTCTAGTAGATGGACAAAAAGCAGGAGAGGGGCGTATTGAACGAACCCAACCAGGCGTTTTTGGAGTGGTTGACCTGGCAGATGTGAGTGTGGATTTAGGAACACCCGTTGCGGACTATGGCCCGTCAAGCAGGTTTAGTGGTGAAATAAAAAGAGTAACTGTACAACGCAATGGAGAAAATGCTCAAGGCGGAACTCCACCACCTGTAATAGATTAATTAAAAGGGTTTTTATAACATATGTAAGTGGTGCCATGTTGCCCGAGCGTATTCAGGAAGAATTTCAGTAAGTATTTACCCGCGTATTTTTATTGAAATTCTTCCTGTTATAGAAGATTGTAAAATCCATATCAACCCGATATTAAACCAATAGCCATGCGTGTTTTTATAGCAAACTTTAAGTGGATCATGCTTATCTGCGGATTGTTGACATGCACCATGTTACTTGGGCTGTTTTCACCAGAATCATCCCTTCAATCAAATTTTGGAGAAGCGCTGGTTACCGGACCCGAAAACCTTGTTGTCAGGGGCTGGTCAGCGCTTATTGGCTTGATGGGCATCATGTTGATTTATGGCGCTTTTAGACCCGCTGTAAGAAATTATTCTCTCATCATTGCCGGGATAAACAAAATAATTTTCATTGGTCTTATAATCATTTTTGGCAGGCAATACATGCCATTTGGATTAGGTACAGCCATTGTTGCTGATATCATAATGATTCTGCTTTTTGCTGTATACCTCCTATATGCAGTTGATAAAAATATCAGTAAGACTTAAATTAAAACAGGAAGAGGCACTATTTATATCTATATAATTTCGAATACTCAAATACATTGAAATGACTGATTCAATAAAAAAAATATACTATCGGATTTATCAAACCGGATTCAAGTTGGCGATGCCATTGCTTCCCTGGCGTAAACCCGAATTGCTGGAAGGGCAGGGAAGCATAAAGCGGGTACCCGAAATACTAAGTAAGCTGAAAATCAACAATGTGTTGATTGTAACAGATGCTATGTTGGTGAAGTTGGGGTTATTGGACAGTTTACTGAAAGCACTTGGCGAAAGTGGCTGCACCTATGCATTGTATGACAAAACAGTACCTGACCCTACTGTTGAAAATGTTGAAGAAGCGCTGGTTATGTATCATGCTAACAACTGCAAGGCAATTATTGCTTTTGGTGGTGGATCGCCCATGGATTGTGCAAAGATTGTAGGCGCACGGGTGGCACGTCCAAACAAGCCCATTGGAAAAATGAAGGGGGTTTTAAAAGTAATTAAGAAAATTCCAACGTTGATTGCGGTACCCACCACGGCAGGTACCGGCAGTGAAGTTACCCTTGCAGCGGTAATAAGTAACAACGTTACGATGGAGAAGTACCCTATCAATGATTTCTGCCTCATTCCACATTATGCCGTGCACGACCCTGAACTTACGTTAAAGCTTCCTCCTCAAATAACTGCGCCTACCGGAATGGATGCCATGACCCATGCAGTGGAAGCTTATATTGGCAACAGCAATACAAAAGAAACCAGGCAGTCGGCTTTGGAGGCAATTACGCTGATTCACCACAACCTTCTTAAGGCCTATAATAGTCCGGACAATATAGAAGCAAGAGCAGCCATGCTGAAAGCATCGTATAAGGCTGGTGTTGCCTTTACCCGCGCCTATGTTGGCTATGTACATGCCATTGCCCATACCATAGGAGGCTTTTACAAAGTACCTCATGGATTAGCCAATGCCATTATTATGCCGCATGTATTGGAATATTATGGCGAAGCGGTACATGGAAAACTGGCAGAACTGGCAGACCTGATTGGTATTACAACCGCCAGCCAAAATAATGGCCAAAAAACAGCTCTTTTTATTCAATACCTAAGGGATTTGAACAAGCAAATGAATATCGAACCTAATATTGAAAAAATACAGGAAAGCGATTTGCCGGAAATGATTAACCGGGCATTGGCCGAAGCAAACCCGCTTTATCCTGTACCAAAAATTTTATTTGCCGGGGACTTGAAGAAAATTTACTTGAAAGTGAAGGGTTAAGCCAATGCAAATTTGATTCAATGAAAAGACCGCCTTTTGCATTTCAAAAGGCGGTCTTTTTTTTAAGATTATCACATAGGTGGGACTTTATACAATTTTTATTTGACTTGATTTAGGTTTAAAACCATTTCAACAGGCCATCGATAATTATTTCCTTTGCTTTGTTGTAAGGTGGGAACAATGGGGTAACGGCGGTGAAACCTACGCGCTGTTTGAGTACTCCTTTTTGATTGGTAAACTCCAAAAACCCAAAATGCCCGTGGGATTTACCTATGCCCGAATTATTAACACCACCAAATGGCAGCTCTGAGTGAATGAAATGCAGTACACAGTCGTTAGCAACCGCACCACCGGAGCTGGTATGGTGGAAGATATAACTCAACTTCTTATCGCTTTTCGAGAAAGCATAAAGCGCCAAAGGCTTGGGCATGGTATTAATGAATGCAAGTGCTTTATCTAAATCTTCATAATCCACAATAGGTAATATAGGTCCGAATATTTCATCCTGCATCACCATCATGGTTGGTTTTACCTTTGTTAAAATAGTCGGCTCTATATAATTTTCGCCGGGAATATTTTTCCCGCCAAATGCAATAGTAGCGCCATTTTTGCTGGCTTCTTCCACCAGTCCATTCAGTCGGTCGAAATGCCTTGAATTAACTATCCTGCCATAATCCGGGCTTTTTTCCACCCCATTCCCTTCCTGGATATAAAGAGTTTGAATATTCTCTTTTAAAAGTTCTACAAATTCATCCCGCATGGAGGAATGAATCAAAACAAAATCAGGAGCTACACAGGTTTGGCCACAATTGATGAATTTGGTGGATGCAATTTTTCTGGCCGCATCTTTTAGGTCTGCGTCCTTAGCGATAACTACGGGAGACTTTCCGCCCAATTCCAGGGTAACCGAGCCGAGATGTTCTGAAGCCGACCGCATTACAATTTTGCCAACCGCCGGGCTTCCGGTAAAAAAGATGTGATCGAATGGTTTGGCAAATAGCAACTGACTTTCTTCGAGACCACCTTCAATTACGCAAACATGTTTTTTATCGAAGAGCTCACTAATCATCTTTTTGATCAGGGCCGATGTATGAGGGGTCATTTCCGAAGGTTTGATCATGGCTGTACAGCCAGCACCCAGAGCCGAAATCAAGGGACAAATGGCCAGGTTGAAAGGATAATTCCAGGGTGCAACAATGAGGCTCGCTCCTTTGGGCTCAAATTGGATATGTGCACTGGTGCCTAAGAAAGTAATTGGTGTAGGAACCCGTTTCGTTCTCATCCACCCCTTTAAGCTTTTGATGGTATGCTTTGCTTCTGACAAGGCGGGATACATTTCTGAAATGTCGGTTTCAATATGAGGTTTGCGGTAATCGGCAAACAGCGCATCCCTGATATCTTGCCTGTGAGCCAAAATCCAATCGTGCAGCCGGCGAATCATGTCGATTCTTTCTTCCGGTTTGCTTGTTCTTAAAATTAGCGAATGACTTTTTTGTAATTCAAAAACTTCATCAATCTGTTTTTTCTGTAATTCAATATCCATGTGATTAGATTTCGAATAGCAAATTGCAACCTAATATTAAGACAACCAATTTTGCGATACTTGATTCTGTTTCGAAATCTCAAAATCTTTGCAATATTCCTTGAATTATGGCATGTTTTCCGGGTATCTGTTTATCAATTAATCTGACTCCGCTATGTTTTCACTTTTTACGCAATCCAATTCCACACCTATGCCAATATGGTTGAATAAAAAACACCCATGCCGGCATTGCTGCCTGCCCCGTTTTCCTGTCTTGTTCATCCGGAAACAAGGCCTATTTATACATCATCAATAGCTTTCTAATGGTTTTCTGCTTTTCTGTTTTGAGTAGGAGCCTTTAATGTTTTTTTAGAAAACGGAGACTGGAAGGATATCCATTAAAATGTTTAGACTCTGTCTAATTTCCTTTCAAGACCCTGCGCATTGCATCCAGCCACTCAAGACTGGAGGGTCTGTGGCTGTCTTTAAAAAAGAGCCGTCCACGCTTTTGCGTGGACGGCGGTAAGTCTGTTTGCAGTGATACCTACAGGTATTTCCTGATCTCTGCCACCAGTTCCGTTTTCGTGATCGGGCTGCCCATTATCTTATTATACGGGATAGCATCCACAAAATACTGGTCGCGGATTATCTTGATCAGTTGCCCATTATTGATCTCAGGCACAATCACTTTCTCAAAATTTTTCAGGATCTCTCCCAGGTTTTTAGGGAAGGGCCTTATATAACGAAGATGCGCATGCGAAACAGAGTTGCCTGCATTTTGTAATTCCGTACAGGCACTCTTGATGGAACCATAGGTGGAGCCCCAGCCTAAGATGAGGATCTTTCCTTTTTCGGGGCCGCTGTCCAGTTTTTGTAAGGGGATATAATCAGCTATTTTGTCCACTTTGGCTTGCCTCAATTTCACCATGTGCTGGTGGTTATCCGGATCGTAACTTACGTTACCGGTGATATCCTGTTTTTCCAGTCCGCCGATCCTGTGCTCGAGGCCAGGTGTTCCGGGAATGGCCCATGGCCTGGCGAGTTTTTCGTTACGTTGGTATGGCTTCAATTGTTCTTCACCTTCATCCAGTTCTGTTTTGAACTTCACATTGATAGCCGGAAGATCCTCCGATTTCGGATATTTCCAGGGCTCGGCGCCATTGGCGATATAACCGTCGCTTAAAAAGATCACCGGAGTCATGTGCTGGACAGAAATGCGTGCTGCTTCGTAAACTGCTTCAAAACAATCGCTGGGAGTGGAGGCCGATACGATAGGCATCGGACAATCACCATTCCTTCCATAATAAGCCTGCATCAGGTCACTTTGCTCTGTCTTTGTTGGTAAACCTGTTGATGGTCCGCCACGCTGAATATTACAGATCACCAGCGGGATTTCCAGCATCACGGCCAGACCCATCGCTTCCGATTTCAGGGCAATGCCTGGTCCGGAAGTAGTGGTTACCGCAAGTGATCCGCCATAGCTGGCGCCAATGGCAGAAGCAATACCGGCAATTTCATCTTCAGCCTGGAAAGTGCGTACACCAAAAGCTTTGTATTTGCTGAGATCGTGTAAAATATCAGAGGCAGGTGTAATGGGGTAAGAACCCAGGAAAAGGGGGAGGCCGCTTTTTTGTGAAGCGGCGATCAATCCATAAGAAACGGCCTGGTTGCCCATGATCGACCGGTAGCTGCCGGGTTCCATTTTCGCTTTCTCTACTGTGTAGCGGGTAGTGAAAGTTTCTGTTGTGTCACCAAAATTATATCCGGCCTGTAATGCTTTTATATTACTATTGAGGATCTCGTCTTTTTTGCCGAATTTTTCCTGCAGGAACTGCAGGGTGCTGTTCATATCCCGGTTGTACATCCAGTACAGGAAACCGAGAACAAACATATTTTTCGCCCGGTCCTTTTCTTTCATACCCATGGGTATTTCTTTCAAAGCCTCGCGGGTCATTTTGGTTACATCCATTTTAATGACCTCGAAACTGCCCAGGCTGTCATCATCGAGGGGGTTAATGCCTTCGGGGTAATTGGCCAGGCGCAGGTTTTTGGGGTCAAAGCCATCGGTATTGGCAATGATACGGCCTCCTTTTTTAATGGATTTCAGGTTGGTTTTCAGTGCTGCAGCATTCATAGCTACCAAAACATCGCACTCATCACCGGGCGTAAATACCTGGTTACTGGAAAAACGAAGCTGGTAACCGCTCACGCCGGGTAAAGTACCCTGGGGAGCCCTGATCTCTGCCGGGAAGTCGGGGAAGGTGGCCAGGTCGATGCCCAGCATGGCCGTATTATTGGTAAACTGGCTTCCTGTCAGCTGCATTCCATCCCCACTGTCGCCTGCGAATTTGATGACTACATCCTGCAGAACTTCTTCTTTCCTGTTCATGATAACGTATAATTTATGTAAAGTTAAAGGGTCTTTTAATCTAACCTGCAGTTTACGTATTTATCGGTAGCGGAACAAATCCGGAGCTATAAAAAAGGGTAAATACAACCATTTAGATATATTTTTAATCTTGAGAGTACCTTTATTGGACGCTATCTTTACTTTTTTATATTTTGTACATAAAACGCAAATAATATGTTGAATTTTAAATCCGGCAATCCCACCCTTACAGAAAAGCTTTTTCAAAAATCCCAGGTTGCATCCATGGAGGATACCATGACCGTCAAAGGAACCATGAATAAGTTTGGGTTCCTATTCCTTATGGTGATGGCAACTGCATTTTATACCTGGAATGCTTTTATGGGTGGACAAAGTGTGACCGGCCTGATGATTGGCGGCGCAATAGGCGGCCTCATCATTGCCTTCATCATTATATTCAAACAAACCTGGGCACCTTTTCTGGCCCCTGCCTATGCTTTGATGGAAGGTCTTTTCGTTGGAGGAATATCAGCCGTTATGCATGCAGCCTTTGCCGAGAAGGCACCTTTCCTGATCATGCAGGCAGTTGCGCTGACTTTTGGAACCATCATTGCGATGTATTTTTTATACCAGTTCCGCATTATTCAGGCAACGGAGCGTTTTAAGTCAATTGTGATCACCGCAACCATGGGTATCGCTGTTTTTTACCTGATCGCTTTTGTATTACGCTTTTTTAATGTCAACATCCCCTTCCTTCACGAAGGATCCATGTTTGGGATTCTCTTCTCACTGGTTGTTGTTGTCATTGCCGCGCTAAACCTGATCCTTGATTTTGATATGATCGAGCAGGGTTCAGCACACGGCGCACCAAAATATATGGAATGGTATGGCGCATTTGGATTACTGGTTACTGTAGTATGGTTATATATCGAAATTCTCCGCCTGCTGAGTAAATTAAACAGCAGGAATTGATCCTTTTCACTTCGTAGTTTTACTATATAAGCCACCTGTTTTTCGACAGGTGGCTTCTTTTATTCGTTGAGTTGGCTTGCAGGTACAGGGGGGCGGGTAGTAACTTTGCTATATCAAACTCCTGTAAAAGTCCCATAGGGGGAATGTTAAAAATGCTGATCACAGGAACTAAAAAAATACTTATGAAGATTGAACAAACAAAAATCGGTCACCTGTTTTTTCTCGTTGCCAGCTTACTCGTAATTAACAGCCAGGCACAGGGAAACAACAATAATGATACAACGAAAGCTCTACCGGTTGTTCCCTTTTCTATGACTGTGGTTTTTGTGGAGTATGAAATTGTTACCAAAGCACAGGGCAACCAGATCAGCTGGTCAACCATACTGGAATCGAACCTGGCTAAATACGAGATACAAAGAAGCGCTGCTAACCAGACTTTTGAAACAATTGGCACTATCCAGGCAAAAGGAACCACTTCAGTTACTGTTGACTACAGCTTTACCGATAGCCGCCCCAATGCCGGGAAAAATATTTACCGGATTAAGATGATCGATACCCGGAATGGTGTTCAATACAGCTCCATCAAGATGGTCTCAAACGAATTGATGACCGCCCGGATAAGTGGTTCAAATGTTTACCCAAATCCAGCCAGACCTGGCATGGCCATAACAATGGATGTTAACGAACCAGGTCAATACACTGTAAGAATGCATAGCCTCTCCGGTAAAATGATCTATAGCGGCCAGGCCATTGCAGCACATCAATCATCACTTTCACTTAGGGTGCCTACTAACCTTACAGCAGGTATGTATATAATGGATGTAACCGACAAGGATACGCATGTTCATTTTCAGCAAAAGATTATGATTCAATAATAAAGGCTGTACAGACCAGTTCTGTCTTATGGCCAGCAAACTCCCACCCCGATCATCAAAGCTTGTCGAAGTACCATAAGTGTATTTCCCTCCAGGGCAAAAATTTGCACGGATGGTTTTAGGACAAGTGCCGGCAGTCTAAAAACTGCCGGTTTTTTTATGTATGCAAACGGCTTCTTAATTAGTCCATGAAACCGTTACAGCCATTATCGGTAAACGTGTTTTGCCGGACGAGCTGTAATCTGTCCTTCATTCAATTTGCACAATAGGCCGGCAAATTATAGCCGGAAAGATTGTTCAAGTATTTTAGCATTATCATTTTTGTGTGTTCTTTTTAAGATTCATTTTCGATAAATGGTCATTTTGTTTCGACGACTGATTTTGTATATCGTAATTCTACTGGTAATTTTACGTCATCAACCGCAGGGAATTAACGAGGCAGGAAAAGAGGACAGCGGTTTCAAAAATTACACTTCTTTCAGGAAAAGATATAACACGGATGGTTATCACAAAGGCCGGCAGCGTAAAAGCTGCCGGTTTTTTTATGCTTTACCTGCCATCTCCATCAAGGAGATTGCCTAATCCTCCCAGTATACCACCTTCTTCTTTACGATTATATGTTCCATAGGCCAGTATACGGCTTGCAAGCCTGCTGACCGGCAATGTTTGTATCCAAACTTTACCCGGACCTCTTAAAGTGGCAAAAAACAGACCTTCGCCGCCGAAAATTGAATTCCGGATTCCCCCTATGAACTGAATATCGAAACTGATCTCCTGGGTATAAGCTACAACACAACCCGTATCAATTTTTACGATTTCACCTGCCTGTAATTCGCGTTCAAACACATGACCACCTGCATGAACAAAGGCCATGCCGTCGCCTTCCAGCTTTTGCATGATAAAACCTTCACCGCCAAACAGGCCAGTGCCGAGTTTTCGTTGCAATGCAATGCCTACACTGACACCCTTGGCTGCACAGAGAAAGGCATCTTTCTGGCATATTAACCTGCCGCCAAGTTTCTGGAGGTCCATAGCTATGATCTTGCCAGGGTAAGGGGAAGCAAAACTCACTCTTTTCTTGCCCTGCCCGGTATTTGTGTAGGCAGTCATAAAAAGACTTTCACCTGTAAGCAGGCGCTTGCCGGCTGAAAATAGTTTACCCAGCACACCTGATTGCTGCTGGGCGGAACCATCGCCAAATATGGTTTGCATGGTTATCCCGTCATCCATCAGCATGAAACTTCCGGCTTCGGCAATGGCCGTTTCTGAAGGGTCAAGTTCTACTTCCACATATTGCATTTCTTCGCCGACGATCCTGTAGTCTATTTCGTGGTTGCTGCGGGTTGTTGATAAGCTCATGATGAAGAAATTTTAGTTGTTAGTTGATAGTTGTTGGTTGGCAGCAAAGGCAAAATACATTAATCTGCTATGGCTAAGGTACAAAGACGGACATAAAAAAGTTGATAGTTGTTGGTTGATAGTTGATAGCAAAGGCAAAATACAGTCAAAGGCCATATCAATTAGATATAGATTAGCTATAAAAAAAGTTAGTTGCCGGAAATCGCTTTTAGGGCTGTTTCCAACAACTAACAACTATCAACTAACAACTGGTATTTTACGCTTTCTTTCCCGGCTTCTCTTTCGGAACGCCGTTCCAAACAGGTTTGCCCCTGATGGCCCTGACTCCGTATACGATGCCTGTTAAGATAAAGAAAAATGGACCAAGCAGGCCAAAGAATGATACCCAGCGTCCATGGAAAAAGCTGCTCATGGGTCGTTTCAGTCTTTCTGCGATCAGGTACATGGTTGGAACCATCAGCAGGGTCATGAAAAAGGCAAACATCAATCCCCAGATGATTGTCCAGGAAAGCGGTTTCCAGAATACCGCGTTATCGCCGCCAAAGAAAATATGCGGGTTCCAGTCTGTGAAGAGTGTTATGAAATTAATATTCAATCCAACCGCCAGCGGAATCAGGGCGAGTATCGCTGCAAGTGCGGTAAGCAATACCGGGACGATACGCGTCTTACCGGCTTCAATGACCGCTTCACGGGTACGCATACCGCGGCTCCTGAGCTCGTCGGCGAATTCAATTACGAGGATTCCGTTTTTCACCACAATCCCTGCGAGACCAATGATACCAATACCGGTCATTACAACCGCTGCCGTACTGCGCGTTAATGCATAACCAAGCAATACACCAATCAGGCTGAAAACGATCTCAGACATAATGATCACGGTCTTGCTGAGTGAGTTAAACTGTAATACAAGGATTAGCAGGATCAGCCCCAATGCGATAAATAAGGCAGATTGAAGAAAGGCCATGGTCTCTTCCATCTGTTCCCCTTCACCGGTCTGTTTAATGGTAACATCCTGTGGCTTTTGTCTGAAATCATCAATAGCGTTCTTTATCACTTCATTGACCGCAGCAGGGGTGAAGCCTTGCGATTGAAGCACATTAGAATATATGGTGATAACCCTCTTCTGGTCTTTTCTTTTGATACTTCCGTAGGTACTGCTGAGGTCCACTTTTACAACAGAACTTATAGGTACCTGCTTGATCTGGCCGGTGGTGAAATCGCGATAGGTAATGCGCATATTCAAAAGGGCCGACAAGCTTTTCCGCTGGTCTTCGGTATTGCGCAATTGGATCTTATATTCATCTTCACCGATCTTGAGTTTTGAAATCTCTTTACCAAAAAGTGCTGTCCTGATCTCCATGCCTATCTGCCCGGTAGAAATTCCCTGGGTGAGCGCACGTTCCCGGTCCACCCGGATACTGATCTCCGGATTGGTAAGGTCGATGTCCAGTTTCAGTTCTTCCACACCCGGGATATTCTTTTTATCGAGGTAGTTCTTCAAGGCTACAGCAGTGGCTGTCAGCGTTTCGAAATTGTCGCCCGAAACTTCAATGTTGATGGGCGATTGTGTGGGCGGTCCGTTACTTTCCTGGGCCACGGAAATCTCCGAACCAGGAATACCTTTGATAATGGCCCGGATAGAATCCAGGTAAGGTTTGGTAGCCTTGCCATCTCTTTCTTCAAAGGGTACAAATGAGATCTGTATCCTGCCGAGTTCGGGCCGGGTACTCCTGTCATTGCTGTTGGGATCACTGGCGCCTACAGCTACATTGGCAATCACACTTTCCACCAGGGGATTCTTCTTTCCGTCCTTCATATCCAGCACAGTGTACACTTTCTCTTCCAGTAGCTGTGTTATGGAGTCGGTATACTTCACATCTGTTCCCGAAGGCAACTTCATGTATACATAAATGTTATTGGGGTCGCCCTGCGGAAATAAGACAACCGGAACATTGCGCATACCAAAGAACACAAATGAAAATATCAGTAGGGCAAAAGTGGCCACCAGCAAACCTACCGGCCTCCAGCCTTTGAGTGCCCAGCGTAAAAGTTTTTCATAGCTGTTCATCATGGCAGGGAGCACTTTGTTTTGAAATCCAAGGATCCAGTCGTGCAGGATAAATTTATTGAAGACCGACAGGGCAGCCATAAATAAGAGGAGGTTCCCCGCAAACCTGTACCCTGCAAGGTTCTGTGAATAACCAAGTACATCCAGGGAGGCGCCCAGGATTACGGTGACCCATAAAAGCGGTTTTTTGAAAATCGCTGATTTGGGCTCTTTATGCTCTTCCGTATGGCCCATAAAGTCAACAGCGAACACCGGGTTCATGATATACGCAACGATCAAAGATGCCGTCAGCGTAAAGATGAGCATCGTTGGCAGGTAGATCATGAATTTACCAATGATTCCCGGCCAGAAGAGCAGGGGCACAAATGGTGCAAGCGTTGTCAGTGTACCGGCCAGTACCGGTATAAAAACTTCTCCGGCGGCATATTTGGCTGCATCTTCAGAAGATATGATCCCTTTGCCCTGAACGAATATCCGGTGTGTATTTTCAATCACCACTATGGCATCGTCAACCACGATACCCAGTCCAAAAAGCAAAGCAAAGAGCACTATGAAGTTCAGCGTAACACTTGACCCTACAAAAACTTCTGCGCTGGGCAGGAATATGAATGCCAGGAACATGCTCAGTGGTACGGACAGCGCCACAAAGAAGGCATTGGTCACCCCCATGAAAAACATTAGTACCAGCATTACGAGGATAAAGCCAATGACAATGGAGTTGACCAGTTCGCCAAAGGCAGCACCGGCCTTGATGCTCAAGTCACCGGTGATGGTGATGTTCAGGTCCTTGGGGAATTCATCTTTCTTCAGTTCCGCCACAACCTCATTGATCTTCCTGGAAGCTTCGATCAGGTTTTCGCCGGTTCTTTTAATGATGCTGAGTGTTACAACGTTCTTACCTAAGAGACGGGCATAACTTTCTTTCTCCCGCACGGTATCTTTTATTTCTGCAATCTCACGGAGATATATAGGCGCACCGCTGATGTTTTTTACGATCACCTGGTTAAGGTCAAGCGCAGACGTGAATTGCCCATTTACCCGAAGGGTCCTTTTTTGTTCGCCAACTTCAAGCAGGCCGCCGGAGATATCGGCATTTTCCCTTTGTATGGCTTGTTCTATATCGGTGTAGCCAACTTTTGCGGCCTCCATTTTATATTTATCTACATTCACCTGGATCTCTCTCACGGGTGCGCCAACAAGATCAATCCGATTGATCTCAGGCAGCTCTTCAATTTTATCTTTCAGGGTCTCTGCAAATTCACCCAGTTTGACGGCATCATAATCACCGCTGACGTTTACTGCCATGATGGGCAATTCAGACAAGCTGATTTCCTGTACGGTTGGTTCCTGTGTCAGGTCGTTGGGAAGGTCTTTCCTGGCCTTATCAACAGCGTCCCTGATCTTTTGCAGAGCCACATCTGTTTTGACGGAAGTGCTGAATTCAACTATGATGGCAGAGAAATCCTGCAATGAGTTACTGGTGATCTTGTTGATCTTAACCCCGGTAATACCTTTCAGTTCTTTTTCAATGGGCCTGGTAACAAGGTTCTCCATGTCTTTAGGAGAGTTCCCCACGTATACCGTTTGTACATATATCGTTGGAATCACCACATCCGGGAATTGTTCTTTGGGCAGGGTTACAAAAAGATTGATACCCCATATCGTTACAATGAGTGTAATGAGGTAAACCGCCGTTTTATTATTGATGGCCCAGTTGGTGGCAAAAAAAGTTTTGGCTTTTTTGATCAGGTGATGATCCTTGCCTGGATTTTGCTGAGTAGACATTAGTGCTGTTTTGATATTCTGCTGATGATTACAATCTTGCTCTTATTTCACGTCTGTGGCAATTACCTGCCCTTCATAAAGCCCCTGGAAGCCTTTGGTGATGAGTTGTTCTCCTGCTGAGATCCCGGTTTTTATTTCTATCAGCTCGTCGTAAAACTCGCCAATGGTCACCGGTTTTTTGCGGGCGATCTTTTTGCCGTTTTCCTCTTTCATTACAAATACATATTTCCCTTTGTCATCTGCCTGAATGGTTTCTACAGGCACCACAATTGCATTTTTTGCTTCATGGTCAAGGATGCGCACAACGGCCAGCTGGTTTGGCTTCAGCAATGGACTGGCCGGGAGCCTGCTTTCGGCAATAAAACTCCTGGTATTCTGGTTGATCGTTTCGCTGATCAGGGAAACCTGTGTATTGAATGATTTTCCAATGTCAGGTATATCCACCACAACAGGCATACCCTTACGTATACGCGAAACATAATTTTCCGGTACGTCCACCGTTGCTTTAAGTGCAGAAGGATTGATAATAGTGATACCTGCCAGGGGAGATCCGGTGAACAGTTCACCTACCCGGATATTCACATTTTCCACCACGCCGGATACTTCTGCATAAACGCGTGAAGTGCTGGATTGCTCTTTTATCACGGCCATTTGTTTTTCCAGGCCCTCCACATTGTTCTTGGCTGTCAGGTACTGTACTTCAGTGCCTATGCCATCGTTCCAGAGGTTTTTCTGGCGTTCAAAAATGTTCTTTGCGAATTCAAGCTGGGTTTCGAGTTGTTTAATGTTTTGCTGTACAACAGCATCATCCAGTTTCAGGAGTAACTGTCCTTTTCTCACGTTATCGCCCTGTTTTACATAAATCTCCTTAACCTGTCCGCCCATGCCTCTTGGCGACACATAATAAATATTCTCTGTTGCTATTTTCCCCTGCAGATCAATATAGTGTGTGAAATTCTGGGATTCTATAACGGATACGCTTACCAGTTTTATTTTTTCTGCAATCGTGGAAGGGTCAAGTTTGCCTATTTCCTGTTCAAGGCTGGTGATCTTTTCTGTAAGCAACAGTTGTTCTTTCTTCAGTCCTTCAAGCTGTACTTTTTTGTCGGTCAGGGTAGCGGCATTGTCCTTCATTCCGCCACCACAGGCTGTCAGGAAAAGGATTGCAGTGATTATAGCAATTGGTTTCATCTGTTTGATATTTTTATGTTCAGGCATGTGTTAGTATTATTAATTAAAGTTTTCCCAATGAGCGGTAGTAGCCAATCTTTGCCGTAACGGCATCATACAAAGCCTGGAAATAATTACTTTGCGCAGTCTGGAATTCCTGATCAGACTGCAGAATTTCAAAACTGGAACCCAGGCCCTGCTCATATTTTTTCTTGGTTGTATTGAAAACCCTTTCCGCAAGTTGCATATTTCTTTCCTGGGCATCCAGCGTGGCTAAAGAGTTTTTTAGGATATTCACAGCGGCCTCACGCTGGAAATCAATCACCCTTTCCAGGTTTTCTTTGGTATTATTGGTTTTGTCAAGGCTAAGTCGGGCTTGTTTGATTCTGTAATTTATCTGTAAACCATCGAAAATCGGCACATTCATGTTGATTCCTGCTACAGATGTTTTGAACCAGGGTTCATTAAAATTTAAATAATTTGCAGATTGTCTGAGTGCATTTCCGCTGAAATTCCAATAGGCTGAAATAGTAGGAACATATTGTAATTTGTATCTCTTCAAATCCAGTTTCTGCAGTTCCTCAACAGTGTTTAATAGCTGGATCTCATTTCTGTCTTCATATTTAAAATCAGAACCATCCAACAGATCTCTTTTGACAGATTCTGAAGACAGCGTATCGGTCAGACTGAGGGTATCTTTCTGAGTTAAGCCAAGTGCATATTTCAATGATGCATAACCAATATAGATCAGGTTATCCAGTTGGGTTTTGGTTGTTTTCAGATTATTCAGACTAACCTGTGTTTTATCGATATCCAGTTTTTCTGCAAATCCGTTTTTGTATAATTTTTCCTGATCAGCATGAAGTTTCTCCAGCCTTTCCAGTCCTTCGATGATATAAACCTGCCTTTTTTCCGCAATTAAAACGCCATAATAAGACCTCAGGACATTACTTTTTATGCTGTCTTCCATCACCTTAACATTGAGATCTGCATATTTTAATGCAGTTGACCTTGCCTGCAATCCAACAAATACGTCTGGTTGAAACAAGAGTTGTTGAAAGGAGAAGCCAACCGATGCCTGCCAGGGCACACCAAATTGTGCGGGAAAAAATTGAGTCGGGTCGTTTGGTGAAACTACAGGGTTACCAGTTCCGTTTTGAACACCTTCTTTTTCCAGTACTCCGTAAACCTGGGGAGTTACAAAATCTGGTAAAAGCGTTACAGGGATTTCAAAAAATCGCGATGTTGTAACACTACCATTTATTTGTGGTAAAGCCTGACCTGTGATTTCCCGGTTTTTTGCGTCCTGAATTTCCCGGTCGATCTTCAGGTTTTTAAGTTCTACCACATGTTTAAGAGCGTAATCCATGGCCTCCTGTGTTGTCATGGAATACCTTTGCTGCGCCTGCAGTGATATTCCGGCCCCGGCAAGTAAGATGGAAAATATAAAAACCCTTATGCGCTGACTGTTAAGCATATTTCACTTTTTTTGAGCGTTCTTTTTGATATTTGAGTATTAGTTGATGGCCTTCGATGGTAGCCAGTCCGTATAAAAAATGTTCAATTATTTCCTGGGTAACTTCCGCCAGGCTGTATTTTGAAGGCGGGAAAGCATCCATATTAAAGGCCAACATCATCGATTCAAGCCTGAACCTTGAAAGGATGTCCACGCTTATATCTTTTCGGTATAAACCTTCTGTAATTCCCTTTTTAATGTTTTTTTGGATGATCGATAAAAGGAATTCATTCTTATGCGCCGTTAATTTTTGAAATGCCCTGATATGGAACTTTTGCAGGTCGTACAGGATCATTGGATTCATATTCCTGAATTGTTCCTGGATCATTTCCATCGTAAGGAATATCTCTTCTACGGCATTGGCTGCCTCAGTGGTACAGGTAAGACATTCGCCCTGGGTTTTTTGAATATTGGCTTCCATAACAGCATCCACCAGTTCGTCCTTATCAGCAAAAAACTGGTAAATGGTCTTTTTGGACATACCCAGTTGTGTGGCAATATCGTCCATGGAAACAGACCGGATGCCGAAACGCATGAATAATTCGGTAGCTTTTTCCTGTATTCTGTCTTTGATTTCCATATTCAAATTGAATTTGCAAAACTATGGAAACTTTTAATGTAACCAAAGTTTCCATACTAGAAAAACACCATTCATCATATTTTGTTCGGATTGGTCTGAAAATGACCTGTTTTGAAAGAAAAAGTACATAATGGGAGTAATAATGATGGTTTTATGCTCAGAATGCCGGGATTAACCAGGTTGGAGATTGATTGGAAAAAGGGTATCTACAATTTTAAACGGCCTATTCAGTTTTTTTCTCCTAAAGAAACCTTGCTGATCACCTTTAGTCCGGACCGGGAATACCTATTTTTGCACCGAAACCCGAACAGATGAAACAGCCTTTCCAGTTTAAAAAACTCATTCATTTCTTTTTTCAGGGCCTGATCATCCTTGCTCCGATAGCAATAACTGCCTGGGCGGTGGTATCGTTGTTTAATTTTATAGACAGCATCCTGCCAAACCTTATGCATTTGCTGCTGCCCAACCTGTTCAAGCTGGATCAGTATGGGTTTCCAAAGCGGATCCCGGGATTAGGGTTCCTCGTGGTGATATTTATTGTCCTTAGTGTGGGTTACATCTCCTCTTCTTTCATTGTAGGGAAACTGGTGGATTTATTTGACAATATCCTGGAACGTACACCGGGTATCAAGATCATTTACACTACTGTGAAAGATTTTTTTGAGGCTTTTGCCGGTAATAAAAGAAAGTTTGATAAGGCTGTGCTGGTATGCATAGAAGCAACGGATGTATGGCGGGTGGGGTTTATCACGCATGAAGAATTGCATGAATTCGGCCTTCATGAATATATGGCAGTGTATATTCCGCAATCATATGCTTTTGCCGGTCACCTGTATTTTGTAAAAAAAGAAAGGGTGCGCATTTTAACCGATATCAGTTCGGCAAATGCCATGAAGTTTGCCATATCCGGAGGTGTTACAGAAATTGATGATGAGCATGGACTTGCCCAAGCCCAGGAAAATGTGGCCGGCGATGCCTGATTTTATTATGGATATCGCTTCTGTAAGTTGAATTTTTATGTTTCTTTTACATCAATGAAAAGCCAATGAAACCGACCGATTTGGCTGATGTGGTTTTTGGGTTTTTAATGGATTTTGTGAAAATGATTTGTGATGAAATATTTTTATTCCTTCTTTTCCCTGCTGCTTGTATCTACGCAAACCTGCTACTGCTGGGGTTTCTACGCTCACCGTCAGATCAACTATTATGCTGTTTTCCTCCTGCCGCCGGAGATGATCGCTTTTTATAAAAAGCATATCAGTTTCCTTGCCGACCATGCCGTTGACCCGGATAAGCGCAGGTATGCCATTGTGGAGGAAGGCCCGCGGCATTATATTGATATCGACCATTATGGCCAATATCCGTACAGCGCCCTGCCCAGGAGTTGGGATGCCGCTATTGAAAAATATGGTGAAGACAGTTTAATGAAATATGGAATTGGCCCGTGGTGGATCAATAAAATGCAGGGTCGTTTAACCAAAGCGTTCCTGGAGAAAAATACACAACAGATACTTAAATTATCCGCTGATATAGGCCATTATTTAGGCGATGCACATGTACCGCTGCATGCCAGCAGTAACCACAATGGCCAGCACACCAATCAGCATGGCATACATGGATTTTGGGAGAGCCGGATACCGGAACTTTTTGCAGTTGCATCTTTTGATTTTATAATCGGCAGGGCAACATACCTGGATAAACCGCTGGAATTTACCTGGCAGCGTGTACTGGAAAGTGCTGCGGCAGCCGATACTGTGCTGAAAATGGAAAAGTGGGTCAGTGGACAAATTCCGGCTGACCAGAAATTTGCATTTGAAGAAAGAAATGGCCTGATCGTGCGACAGTATGCCAGCCAGTTTACATCGAGGTACCACCAGGTACTCAATGGTATGGTTGAAAGAAGGATGCGCCAGTCCATTTTTGCCGTTGCATCTTTTTGGTACACAGCATGGGTCAATGCAGGGCAGCCTGATCTGAGCAGGTTGTCCTACCCTGCATTTTCTGAAATTGACCGGGCTGAATGGGATTCACTGAATCTCCGTTGGCAAAATGATAAATTGAGGGAACGCTCCTGTGATGAATAAACCAAATTACGGGATTCAGTTCCCGGTCAAGGTATTGATTTTTCTCCTGTTCTTTTTTGTTCCTGGTAAAGCTGCCTCTATCAGGAAATAAAGAACTAATTTTGCCCGCTCATAAGGCTCTGGCCTTTTACTCAATCATCCATGATACATAATTTCAACGCCGGTCCCAGCATATTACCCAGGGAGGTTTTTGAAGAAGCAAGTCGGGCGATTCTTAATTTTAATGATACGGGATTATCGATCCTGGAAATAGGACACCGGACCCCGGTTTTTGAAGGGGTAATGGCGGAGGCAATTTCCCTGGTTAAAGAACTCATGCAGCTTGATGCTGATAAAGAAGTGATGTTCCTGCATGGCGGTGCCTCCACACAGTTTTTCCAGGTGCCAATGAACCTGCTGGACGAGCAGGGAACTGCGGCCTATCTTGATTGTGGCATCTGGGGAACCAAGGCTATAAAGGAAGCGAAACATTTTGGGCAGGTGAAGGTAGTGGCCAGTTCAAGCGACAAAAATTATTCGTATATACCCAAGGGTTATATTGTACCCGAAGCGGCTGCTTATTTTCATTTCACCACCAATAATACCGTTGAAGGAACACAAATGCATGCCATTCCTGATACATCTGTGCCATTGGTAGCAGATATGAGCAGTGATATTCTGAGCAGGTCGATGGACTTTAATCGGTTTTCGCTGATCTATGCAGGGGCGCAGAAAAATATCGGCGCTGCCGGTGTGAACCTGGTTATCGTGGATAAAAATATCCTCGGTAAAACAAGCCGTAAGCTGCCCAGCATGATGGATTACAGGCAACATATTGAAAATGCTTCGATGTTGAATACACCGCCTGTATTTGCGGTTTATGTTTGTTTGTTAACCCTGCGCTGGTTAAAAAAGATCGGCGGGGTGGCTGCCATTGAGAAACTCAATATTGAAAAATCAGCCTTGCTATACAACACACTGGATAACTTGCCTATATTCAGGCCAACTGTGGCAAAAGAAGACCGAAGCCAGATGAATGTGGTGTTTGTGATGGATGATCCGGCCCGGGAAAAAGAATTTCTTCAACTTTGCAAACAGGAAGGAATGGTTGGCGTAAAAGGCCACAGGAGTGTTGGCGGATTCAGGGTTTCCCTGTATAATGCAATGCCGCTGGAGAGTGTTCAGGAGTTGACAAAACTGATGAGTGCATTCGCACAAAAATATTAATGTTTGCATGGCCCGTTTAGGTTGGCCTGATATAAATTTTCTGATATGACCTTAATTGCTCCATTTAAAGCCCTGCGTCCGAAGCCTGAATTTGCCAGCCAGGTGGCATCACCTCCTTATGATGTACTTAACAGCGATGAGGCCCGGCAGGCTGCTGCAGGCAATCCGCTTTCTTTTTTACATGTAACAAAATCGGAGATAGACCTGCCTGCTGACGTTCATGCATACTCTAAAATTATCTATGAAAAAGCGGGCGAAAATATACGCTCTCTGCAGCAGCAGGGGATACTGGTGAGGGAGGCCAAACCCTGCTATTATTTTTACAGGTTGATCATGCAGGGAAGGAGCCAGGCAGGACTAGTTTGTGTTTCTTCTGTGGATGACTATAATAACGGCATCATTAAAAAACATGAATATACCCGTCCGGAAAAAGAACAGGACAGGATCAACCATATTGCCATATCCGGTGCACAGACCGGCAATGTTTTCCTCGCGTATAATAATGTAGCTGAAATGGACGCATTGGCAGCAGCGTGGATGAAAGACCATGCGCCATTATTTGATTTCAACGCAGCCGATAAGATCCAGCATACCATCTGGCAGGTGGATGACGCCGGCACTATTGAAAAAATTACCGGTATTTTCAGGGAGAAAGTACCTTGTACCTATATCGCTGACGGACATCACCGTGCAGCCAGTGCGGCCAAAGTGAGAGCCGCGCTGGCCGATAAAGCAGGGCCGGGTGCAGATTATTTTCTGACGACTTTATTTCCGGCGAGCCAGTTGAAGATCATGGATTATAACAGGGTAGTGAAAGACCTTAACGGTCACACGCCGGAGGAATTTATAAGCGCGTTACAGGACGATTTTATGATCACATTCAGTGAAGAGCCTGTTCAGCCTGCCGAGCTGCATGAATTTGGGATGTACCTTAAAGGCCAGTGGTATATTCTTACAGCGAAGGAAGGAACTTTTACGGAAGACCCGATTGGAATTCTTGATGTAAGTATATTATCCAATAATGTTTTTGATAAATTACTTGATATAAAAGACCAGCGCACCGATAAGCGGATTGATTTTATAGGTGGTATCAGGGGCCTGGGTGAACTGGAAAAAAGAGTGGACAGCGGAGAAATGGCAGCGGCTTTCAGTTTTTACCCGGTAAGTATCCAGCAGCTTTTTGACATTGCCGACAGTGGCAATGTAATGCCTCCAAAGAGTACCTGGTTTGAACCTAAGCTAAGGGATGGATTGCTTACACATTTGATTAAAGACTAAATGGAATATTGAACAATCATACAAGGAATTTTGAATTAAGAATACGAAAATAAGCGGTATCAATATTTATTATTCTCTGTTCCATTATTTTGTATTCTAATGGAATATTGAACAATCGAATAAGGAATTTTGAATTGAGAGATGGAATACTAAAATAATCGGTTCAAATTACTTATTCCCTGTTCTATTATTCCTTGTTCTCTTATTCAATATTCTAATGGTTTCGTACACTTAATTTTATTATATGTTCATAAGGCTTATTATCTTTTTTCTTTTTTTCTCTTTATCCGCAAATGCACAACAGGATATTTCCGAGTTGAGAGAAACAGCACTAACATTCCAGCGCCAGGGTGATTATGCCAACGCATTATTGATCCTGAACAGGGCACTGCAGCAGCAGCCCAAAGATATGATGGTGCTAACGGATATAGCCTATACTCATTACCTGCAACGTGATTATCTAAAGGCAATGGAAACAGTAAAGCCGTTACTGGAAAGAGAAGATGCTGAGATTCGGACATACCAGGTGGGGGGTAATATTTTTAAAGCCATTGAAGAAGTAAAAGAGTGCGAAAAGATGTATAAAAAAGCGCTTAAAAAATATCCCAACAGCGGTGTACTGAACAGCGAGTATGGTGAACTATTATGGGCCAAAAAAGAACCTGAAGCAGCCATCAGCCAGTGGGAAAAAGGCATACAGGCAGAGCCTGCGTATTCCGGTAATTACTACCATGCGGCAAAATTTTACTATGCCATTCCGGACAAAGTCTGGAGCCTGGTATATGGAGAAATTTTTGTGAACATGGAGAGTTATTCCACCAGGACGGCGGAGATAAAAATTTTACTGCTCGAGTCCTATAAAAAATTCTTCACTCAGTCTGACGTATTTAAGCAATATATTACACGAAAGAAAACGCCTTTTGAAGAAGCATTTCTGCAAACCCTGGAAAAACAGGTTTCACTTGCAGGTGCTGGCATAACAGCCAGCAGCCTGGTAATGATCAGAACGAGATTTATTCTCGATTGGTTTGAAGGGCCGGCCGCCAAATTCCCGCATCGTATGTTTGAGCAGCAGCAATACCTTATCAGGGAAGGGATGTATGAGGCATATAATCAATGGTTATTTGGTGCAACTGCCAATATTATAGAATACCAGAACTGGGCAAATACGCATGCTGAAGAGCTTAATAAATTTTCCTACTACCAGCGCAACAGGGTATTTAAAATGCCACCCGGACAATATTATGGGAATTTGAAGAATGAAAAATGAGCATTCCAGCAGGTTTTTTTTAATTTTTGTTTTGCAGTATCAGGTAAAGGTTAAACAGGGAAAGGGTAAACCCGATAAGGGAAATGATCAGAGCGAGCCAAAATCCCCAAAGCCTGAAATGGGTTAGTTTTAAGCGTGCTTCGAGCAATTCCTCCTTTTCTTTAATCAGTTTTTCTTTTTCAAGGTCCCTCAATTTTTTACCGTCCCTCTTTCGCTGCCCCTCACGCAGAAAAGCTTCATATCCTCCCTGCAGCATCCAGTATCTGCCAAAATTGGTTAAATGGATGGTTGTTCGTTCTTTATCTGTATAAACGGCCAGTTTTTCGCGGACCAACTGATCTGACCAATCGCTGCATTGCCTGAATTCATCACCATCGGGAGGGAAATTGTTTGTCGTGTAGTCATAAATATTCAGGGAGTTTTTGTCGTAGACAGCCCCCATAAGCATATGCAGAAATTCTTCCTTTAACATCGGTCGATCAGGCAGTTTGTACCCTGAGAGGTTAAAATTAGGCTACAATATGCGTCGGTGCAATGATTAATATCATTAGATGGTGATATCATTAATCATCTGGAAATGGGTAAACGCAGCTCCGATTGATTGATAAAATTGCTGACTTTTTTATTTTTTTTTATAAATAGGGCCTTAGATACATTTGTCTTTGTGTAATTTTATAATTCAAAACAATCCTGAGGCTCGTCTTTGGATCGAAATTGTTTAAAAAAATGTACTTTCACCGCCAATTAGTCAAGTCGGTTTTATGCAATAAAACACCGATCTACTGTCTGTAATCCCACACCCTTTTTTATTGATGATATTAACTTTCCATGCGGGAAAATTGTTATTTCTTAACATTAATTTTACATAATCAAAATCTTTTCATTCTAAAGTATCAATTATTAAATTCATGAAAAAGCTGATCATTGCAACTGCTACAATAATGCTAAGTTTCATTTTAACTGAATCTTCGGCAAAGAGAAAAAATGTTGGTGGCGAACTGGCTGTAGGTGCCCGCCTGGGTGGATCATCCGGCCTGACTTTAAAAAAATATTCCGGCAATGGCCACTCTGCTTTCGAATTTATTGGTGCATGGAGTTTTGGTAATGATTTAGATGGATTTACCCTCACTGGTCTCTTCGAAAAACTTGCCCCATTAAACGCAAACGGACAGTTGAGTGCCCAGTTTGGCTTTGGCGCCACTGCGATTTGGGGTGATGAGTTTTATTTTGGCCCCAGCGGTATCATTGGTTTTGACTGGCGCCTGAAGAAGGTGCCCGTAACCATGAGCGTTGACTGGTTGCCAACCTGGATCATTGTAAATGACAGTAAATTCAGCGGTGTGAATGTAGCGTACTCAGTGCGTTATATCATCAATCATAAAAAGACTAAATAGTCGCCAGACTTTGTTTTTTTTACTAACAAGTTGAATTCGGTCAGCAACTGCATAATTTAACCGTTAAAATTTTTTTAATCCTTGGGTCTTTCATCCGATCTTTAATGCCCTGATTTCAACAAGTGCCAATCTTTAACCAGGGGAAGAAATTCATATTAAAAAACAGTAAGGTTCCATTTCTCAATTCATTTTTCTAAAATTTTGTGTATGAACAAGGTTAGTTTATCCATTGCAGTACTTTTTATGTTTCTCGTTATGTCTTGCGGCCCTACCCAGCGGATAACCAGTTCCTGGATTAATCCCAAGCTTACTGAGAAGCCCCAATATAAAAAAATATTTATAACTGTACTCGCTCAAAATCCTGGTTATAAAGCAACCATTGAGCAGGATCTGGCTTATGCTGCAAATGCCAAAGGTCTCCAGGTTGTAAAAAGCAGTGAATTCTTCCAGCCAAACTTCACTTCAAAGGATAATGTCCCTGTTGATAAGAGTGTCATATTAGCTAAAGTTAGAGAAGCGGGTTGCGATGTTATTTTTACGGTTGCCCTCGTTGATAAGAAAAGTGAAACCCGCTATGTTCCGGGAACAACAAGCTATTCTCCGTACATGGGATATGGCATGGGTTATGGCGGTTATGGTTTTAGCGGATATTATGGATATGCCTATCCTGCCATGTATTCAACTCCTGGCTATTATACAGAAGACAACACCTATTTCCTGGAAGCACACCTTTTTGATGCAGCCACTGAAAACATGCTTTGGTCTGCCCAGAGTGAAGCGTATGATCCAACAAAAATTTCTACGTTTAGCAAGGAATACTCTGCTATTCTTATTGAAAGAATGAACCGGGATATCAATGAAAAATTTAAGAAAAAGTAAGCACCCATTTTAATATATAAACTCAAACTAGTAATGATTATGAAAAAGTTAGTATTGTTTTTCCTTGCAATCAGTGCATTTATTTTTACTCAAGCCCAGATTGGTGATGATGAGTTGGCTATGATCAAAGACTTTCTTAAAACAGAGAAAAAGGACCTCGTTAAAGAATATATGAAGCTGGACGAAGCGCAATCTGCCAAGTTCTGGCCACTGTATGATGAGTTCCAGGAAAAAAGAAGGGGCCTGGCGCAGGAAAGGCTTCAGATCATTAAGGATTATGGTGCATCATTCGCCAGCATGACCGACGATCAGGCATCGAGTATTGTAAAGCGTATTTTCAAAAATGATAAAGCTTACTCTAAGCTTCAGCAATCTTATTTCAAGAAATTTTCTAAATCCATAAGTCCAATCAAAGCTGCACAATTCCTCCAGCTAGAGGAATATTTCAGGACTATGATCAGGGCTGAAATTCAGGATGCCATTCCTTTTATTGGTGAAATTGAAAGGAAAAAAGGATAGTCACACAATTGTATTCTAAATCAATTTTTCCTTTATTAAAATTCTCAAATGAAAAAATTACTTTTTATAACATTTTTAATAGTATCCGCGTCTGCCATACAGGCACAGGGTATTCGTTTAAATGGATATGCTCTATATACTTTTGATGATGCAGTTTCATCTTTTCAAAGCAATACCCAGTATTTTGATGGTAAAATCAGGGGAGGCCTGACCTGGGGGGTAGGCGCAGAATTTATGCCCCAACCAACGCTTGGTGTTGAAGTGTCTTATTATCGGATGGATACAAAAGCACCCGTTAATTTTTTTAACAATGGCGCTAAAAGTGCAACATTGGATGTAGCTTTAAACTGGATCATGCTGGGCGGTAATAAATACTTTGGTGCAAATCCCAAAGTTGAGCCCTATGCAGGGTTCATGTTAGGTGCAGGAATTGTTGATGTAAGAAACCCTGATAATGGGAATAGCCAGGGTTCTACAGAATTTGCCTGGGGTTTGAAAGGTGGGGTTAATGTTTGGGCATCAGAAAAAGTTGGCCTTAAGCTGCAAACCAACCTGATGTCAATGGTACAGGCAGTTGGCGGCGGTATATTTTTGGGTACCGGTGGCGCCAGCGTAGGTGTTAGTACTTTCTCTACGCTGCTTCAGTTTAGTTTGGGCGGTGGCCTCGTAATAAAACTGGGTGACAACCAACCAGGCCCGGCGAAGACAACTCGCTAGTTTTATAGTCCTCATGAAATCTTTAAATTTTAAAGCCCCGTCCTGCAATTTGCGGACGGGGCTTTTTATATCTTAACCCCGGTTCAATTATAGATACGTTCAACGGCATCCCTGTATTTCTCCATAATCACTTTTCGTTTAAGCTTCAACGTTGGGGTCAGTTCGCCGCCGTCAATATTCCATTCACTTTCCAGCAGTTCAAACTTTTTAACCTGCTCAACATGGTTGAACTGTTTGTTATATTCTTCCACAATCCCTTTATAGAGTTCGATAACCCTCGGGTTCCTGATCAGGTCTTTAACTTCACCATCACTGATACCATTTTTCACACACCAGTCGTGCAGGTGGGTAAAGGCAGGAACGATCAATGCACCTGCAAACTTTTGCTCAGCACCAACAACCATCATCTGCTCAATGAATGGTGATTCTTTCATTCTATTTTCTATAGGCTGTGGCGCTACATATTTTCCCCCACTGGTTTTGAAGATCTCTTTCTTGCGGTCTGTGATCTTAAGGAATTTGTTATCCACCCAAACACCAATATCCCCTGTATGGAACCATCCGTCTTTATCGATCGTTTCTGCAGTCAGATCAGGCCTTTTATAGTATCCCATCATCACATTATCGCCCTTACAGCAAATTTCCCCATCCTCCGCCAGTTTAACTTCCACACCTTTAATGAGGGGCCCCACCGTTCCAAAGCAACGGCCCTTTTCTTCATAGCGGTTGACACTGATCACCGGAGAAGTTTCCGTTAATCCATATCCTTCCATGATGATGATCTTTCCGGCAGTGAATACCCTAAGTAATCTCACCTGGCAGGCAGCGGCGCCGGTAACAATGGCCCTTACGTTTCCGCCAAGGCCTTCACGCCATTTTTTGAAAATGAGTTTATTGGCCAGGCCCAATTGAAAATTATACCACCATCCCATATTTTTATTGATCTCATAACGGCTGCCGATATCAACGGCCCAGAAGAAGAGTTTTTTCTTTATGCCGCTTAATTCCTGTCCCTTACCGATGATACGCTCGTACACTTTTTCGAGAAGCCTGGGTACGGTGGAGAAAACTGTAGGTTGAACCTCTCTGAGGTTATCGCCAATTTTATCAAGGTTTTCAGCATAATAAATGGATGTGCCATTGTAGAGGTATATATAGGTAACCATCCTTTCAAAGATGTGGTTCAGTGGAAGAAAACTCAGTGACCTGGCCTCTTTTCCGCCAATCTGATCAAACACTTCGTCTACGTTCTTAACATTGCTCAGGATATTCTTATGGCTCAGCATCACCCCTTTAGGAAATCCTGTAGTGCCAGACGTATATAAAATGGTGCAGAGATCTTCATATTGTATGCTGTCCCTTGTCTTTGCAAGGTTTGCCCTGTCTGTGTCTGTTCCTTTATTTAGTATTTCCTTCCAGTTCAGTGCTTCCTGTACATAATCAAAAGTATAGACGGCCTTTACCGAAGGGGTCTTCTCCCTGATACTTTGCACTTTTGCATACAAATCACGGTCGCTTACAAAAACGAGCTTCACCGAGGCATCGTTGAAAATAAATTCCAGCTCATTGACACTGATGGTAGGATAAATCGGCGTTAAGACCGCACCTATCTGCTGGACGGCAAAATCAAGTATCATCCATTCCGGCCGGTTATTGCTAAGGATCGCAATTTTATCACGCCCCTCAATGCTCATATCCTGGGGACCCATGCCGAGGTGCAGCAATCCGGCGCTTAATTTATCCACAGTTTCCTTTACCTCCTTAGTGCTGTATTTTTTCCAGATACCACCTTCTTCCTTGGCGGCAAACATGTCTTCTTTCGGGCAACTTTCCAGTTGCCATTCGATACAATCGAAAAGGCGTTTGGGGGACATAGTCAATCGTTGAAAAATGAATAAGAATACAGGAAATTAGAGAAAATATCGTGAATAAAAAAGGTTGCCCGGTTATTCTTTACATTACCGGACAGTCCTTTCTGTAATATAACCAATGGGTTTAAGGTTAACTTTCAGTTGATTCCTTTTTGAGGAAAATGATTTATTGCTTTCTGTCGAAAAAAAATACCGGTCATTTCAAACCGGTAATTTATAGGATATAAATATTTAATAAAAATTCGGCAAATTAGATTTTTCCTTCCAGGTTTTTGAGGCCCTCTTTGAGCTTTGCAGCTTTTTCTCCTATCTGGGAACCTGCTTTACGCAATTTAAGGCTAAGTACAATCAATAAGACTCCCACTAAAATGGCAAAAGTGGCCATGATCCACATCAGTGTTGTAATGCCTATTCCGGGTTGGGCAAAAACAACTATACCAAAAATAACAGATAGCACACCACTCAGGATCAACCAGCCTTCTCCCTCAATTTCTTTGCGTAGCTGTATGGCCATGGCAATCCTTGATATCCCGGAAAAGATGGCCCAGAAGCTTATCACAAATGCAATGAAAGATAGGAACGTGCCGGGTGAACGGTAAACAAGGAAGCCAAGAATCAGGCCGAGGGAGCCTTCAGCCAAAAGCAGCCATTTATCTTCTTCCGTTTTCCAGTTGCTCACAACGGCAAAAATGGAAAATACACCATCGATCATCATAAAAATGGCAAACCATAAAACAAGTGTGGCCAGTGTGATGCCCGGGTTCATAAAAGACAAGATGCCAAAAATAACCAGCAGTATACCTTTTAAGAGAAGTACCCACCAGTTTTTAAATAATAATGTAAGCATGAGTGTTGGTTTTGATTATGAAGATATCTCCTGTTAAATTAATTATTTAAAAACGGAAATATATTAATCATCTATTACCAGTCGACCTGAATTATAAAATGATACATATTGTTTAAAAATGGTTAATTAAGTCGCAGCAATATTTCGATGCACCGGATGGTCTAACCTGATAATTTTTGCATTAAGCCTATTGTCAAATCCAAAGAAGAGTTCTGTGATTACTTTTTTCACAATGTCTCAATATTTCATCTGTATTCTTCAATCAATTCCCCGGCACATCTCCGTTAATGAAATCAAATTCCGTAACTTTCACTCTTTTATTAAAAAAACAGTTCATGAGATCGATAGTCATTTTTTGCTCAGTGTATTTGTTGTTTTTTTCTATTGATGTACAGGCCCAGAAAAAGAGTTTATCAGATGAACAGCTTTTAAAAGGAGCAAGTACTGGCATCACCCGCCAGTTGCCACAGGTATTGGGCTGGATCGATGACAGTCACCTGTTATTAAATAAAAAAGTACACCCGGATTCTCCTGCACGTGCCATCGTATTTGATTGTAAATCCGGCAAGGAATCGCCGGGATCTGCAGACATGTTGAAGAAAACTGCTGTTATCCCAAGGAATGTTTATGTAAAGGGTAATGATCTCTATCTCAAAGAAGGGGATGCGCCCGAAATCAGATTAACGGAATCAGCAGATAAGGAAATTAACCCCACCCGTTCGCCCGACAATAAGTATGTAGCTTTCACCCGCAATAATGATCTGTATACCATCAACCTGGATACGAAGAAAGAGACACGGATTACCAGCGATGGCAGCGACCTGATCCTGAATGGATATGCCAGCTGGGTTTATTTTGAAGAGATCCTGGGCCGGGCAACAAGGTATAAATCATTCTGGTGGAGCCCTGACAGCAAGACCATCGCTTTTATGCGGATGGATGATACAAAGGTTCCTATGTTTCCACTGTATAACGAAACTGGCCAGCATGGCTCATTGGAAAATACCAGGTACCCAAAACCGGGAGATCCGAATCCGGAAGTAAGGATCGGACTGGTTTCTCCGGAAAGCAGCCAGGTAACATGGGCAGATTTTGATGCAAAAGCCGATCAGTATTTTGGCATGCCTTACTGGCGCCCCGATGGTCAGGCGCTTTGGGTGCAGTGGATGAATCGCGGGCAGGATAACCTCAAAGTTTATGAAGTGAACCTGGCCAATGGCAGCAAGAAAGAGATCTATACGGAAAACCAGAAAACCTGGATAGACCTTGACGATCAGGGTGGCAGGATAACTTTCCTGGAAAAAACCAGGGGCTTCATTTTACAGAGTGATAAAGACGGATGGGACAATATCTACCTGCATAATATGGATGGTAGCCTTAAAACTAAGATCACAAATGGCAATTTCTGGAGTAGTTCTGTCATCAAAATTGATGAAGCAAAACAGCTGGTTTATTTTACGGCGCGGAAGGAGAATTCCACCCGGATTGATTTTTATGTGGCAAGCCTTGATGGGAAAAAGTTACAAAGGCTCAGTTTCGGCGACTATACACACCGGGTTGACCTTTCGCCGGGCGGTTCATATTTTGTGACCATTTATTCAAATGCGGCTACCCCTGAACGTTTGTCCGTGGTGGACCAGAAAGGAAAACTGATCAAAGAACTGGGAGATGCCAAAGGACCCGATTTTGATCAGTATGAAATGGCGAGAACAGAAATATTGAGGATCAAATCCGATGATGGCCTGTATGATTTGCCTATACGAATCACCTGGCCGCTTAATTATGATAAGTCAAAGAAGTACCCTGTAATGATCAATATTTATGGTGGCCCCAATGCAGGAACGGTGCGAGACGGATGGCAGTTCAATGGACAGCAGCAATGGTGGGCAAAAGAAGGCCTGATACAGGTAGCCATGGATCATCGCGCCAGTGGCCACTTTGGAAAGAACGGTTTGAACTACATGCACCGGAGCCTTGGCCAGTGGGAACTTACAGACTGGATTACGATCGTAAAATGGCTGCGTGAAAATGGCGCAGATTCGGCACGAGTTGGTATTTCCGGATTCAGTTATGGCGGCTACATGACCTGTATGGCACTTACTGCAGGAGCGGGTTATTTTACACACGGTTTAGCGGGAGGCAGTGTTACCGACTGGCAATTATATGATACGCACTATACGGAAAGGTTCATGGATACACCTGCGGAAAATCCGGAAGGGTATAAAACTGGATCGGTATTAACGCATGCCGATAAGTATAAAGGGTTACTGCGTATTTATCATGGCACGATGGATGATAATGTGCATATGCAAAACAGTATTCAACTGATCAGGCGCCTGCAGGAAAGCAAAAAGCATTTTGAATTCATGGTATATCCCGGTGGCCGTCACGGATGGGGCGGTAACCAGTCGATGCACTCAACCAATGAAAACAATATGTTCATTTACCGGAACCTCCTGCAAAAAGAAATGCCTAAAGTAATGATGCGGTAGGCAGTTCTCCTTGCTCACCGGTTACGGTGGAACACGGTCTGATCGCCCCGGACCGATGGCTGTTTCAAACTTACTATTAAGTGCTATAAACTGTTTGCGTAAAACTGGAAAGAAAATACAATCGGTCAGATTCTGTGTTAAAATCCAATTTTTTTATTGAAATTATTTTTAATTTTGTTTTTCCAAGGCGGACAAGTTCCAGCCTGTTTAGGGGGGCAGTTTTTTAAACTGCTCCCTAATTTTTTTTAGAACCCTGCCTGAAC
>JBGSHT010000039.1:0-5624 GCA_041752135.1 Chitinophagaceae bacterium
CTCCCATTTTTTAATCCCAAAAACTTCCTGGGGCACGATGATATCCATATCCTGCTTTACTTTCACCTGGCAACCCAGGCGCCAGCTATCCTGTTGTTCCTTCCTGGTGAAATAAGGTATTTCTGTTGGCAGGATTCCACCTCCACCTGACAGAACACGACATTTACACATTGCACAAGTACCGCCACCGCCGCAGGCTGAAGGAAGAAAAATATTCTTACCGGCCAGCGTTGATAATATACTTGAACCAGCCTGAACTTCTATAGTTTCTTGTCCGTTGATATTTATTTTAATCAGCCCCGAGGGGATCAACTTCGCTTTTGCATACAATATGAGGATAACCAGCAGCAGGTTAAATACAAAGAAGATAACGATGCTGGCAATAACGGTGGTAAATGCTATGGATAAAAACATCATTTGCCTGAATTGTGTATTATAGTTTGATTCCCATAAAACTCATGAAAGCTAGCGCCATCAGTCCGGTAAGAATGAAAGTGATGCCAAGCCCCCTCAGGGCCGGCGGCACATTAGAATACCTGATTTTTTCCCTGACTGCGGAGAGGGCGGTGATGGCCAGAAACCAACCAACACCACTTCCGATGCCAAAAACAGTGGCTTCGCCCAAAGTTGCATATTCTCTTTCCTGCATAAACAAGGCACCTCCAAGGATCGAACAATTCACCGCAATAAGTGGCAGAAATATACCTAATGCGTTATATAATGAAGGCAGAAACCTTTCCACGACCATCTCCACTAATTGTACAATTGATGCAATGACGGCAATGAACATAATAAAACTGAGAAAGCTCAGGTCAATTTCTGCCAGATCTGCTGATATCCAACTCAGGGCACCGGCTTTCAGGATATAATTTTCCATCAGATAACAAACAGGCACCGAAACTCCTAGTACAAAAATCACTGCTAGCCCAAGTCCCACAGCGCTTTTTACCGTCTTAGAAATAGCCAGGAATGAACACATGCCTAAGAAGTAGGCAAAGATCATGTTCTCAATAAAAACAGCCTTTATGAATATGTTTACTTCTTCCATAATAAATTAATTTGTTTCAATGAGCTTAGGGTTTCTGCTTCTTTGTATCCAAATGATTATCCCTACGATAATTAATGCCATGGGCGGCAGAATTGCCAATCCATTATTGAAATATCCCATTCGGTAAAATACTTCAGGCACTACACGTACCCCCATAAGTTTGCCGGAACCCAGTAACTCCCTTAACGCTGATACAAGGACAAGGATAAACACGTATCCAATTCCATTGCCGATACCATCCAGAAAAGATGGCCAGGGCTTATTGGCCATGGCATAAGCTTCCAGTCTCCCCATGATGATACAATTGGTGATAATAAGGCCTACAAATACAGAGAGCTGCTTGCTCACATCATATACAAAGGCTTTTAAGAACTGGTCAACCAATATGACCAGCGTCGCCACAATGGTTAACTGAACAATAATCCGGATTCTATTAGGGATGATATTTCGTAAAGAAGAAATAACCAGGTTAGCAAAAGCAGTCACTACTATTACCGATAATGCCATCACAATGGAAGGCTTCATTTGCACGGTAACTGCCAGAGCGGAACAAATCCCTAATACCTGAACCGTAATTGGATTACTGCTGCTAAACGGATCACGGATCAGTTTCCTGTTTTTTTCAGAAAACATGGGCTCTCGCGAAGGATTTGTTTTAATCTCGGGGCTAACAATTGTTGCAGTTTGCATAAAATGATTTTCTGTTATAAACAAATTTTCCGGCCAACATGAATAACTTGTCAATGGCTTTAACTATTCTTTCTCCAATGATTTAAAATAAGGCATATAAACTACTAAAGTTCTGCTCAGCATTTCGGTAACTCCATTACTTGTGACCGTGCCGCCAGATACGGCATCCACACCATGCAGGTCACCTGGTGCAGCCCCCCCTTTAACCAGTTTAATGGAAACAAATTTTCCGGTTTCATCCAGGATTTTTTTCTCTTTAAACTGGTTTTGAAAAAGCGCCGTTTCAATTTCTGCACCAAGTCCCGGTGTTTCACCCTTATGCCCGAAACTGGCACCGTAAATAGTGTTCCCGTCTCCTTTTAAAGAAATATATCCCCAGATCGGTCCCCACAGACCTTTCCCCCTCAATGGTATAACATAGTACGTCTGCTGGTCTTTTTTGAACACAAAGAGAGGAAACAATTGTTTATCCGCACTACCCGTTTTTATCTTATCAGATTCCTTTTTAAGGTCAATGTTTAATGCGGAAACAGATGCCTCCACCCGCTCTCCTTTATTATTGAGTAACACTTCTTCACTGATATACTTTTTAAAAAGGAGATCAGCTTCTTCACGGCTGCTTTCAATGGATATACTTGAGAGGATATTCTGTATTTTCTCCATGCGGATATTACGGGCTTGCAAAGGCCCCAGGAATATCGCTGCCAGAGACAATAATAATCCAACCACCACTACCATGATGGAAGCAAACAGAAATGTAAACCCACTGCTGTTCTTATTCATGAGTCGATTTATTTTATTCTCTTCATCCTGCGGTAGATATTGGCCCTTACCACATAATGATCTATCATAGGAGCCAGCACATTCATCAGTAAAATTGCCAGCATCATCCCTTCCGGATATGCCGGATTAAATACCCGGAATAAAATGGCTAAAACGCCAATCAGAAATCCATAAATATATTTCCCGGTGTTGGTTTGCGATGCTGTTACCGGATCAGTTGCCATGAATACAGCGCCAAAAGCAAAACCCCCAAGCACCAGGTGATGCAATGGTGAAATCTGCATCAGTGTATTGAAAGAAAATATATGAAAGATCATCGCCATGATAAATCCACCAATAAATACAGATAACATAACCCTCCAGCTGCCAATACCGGTGTAAAGCAACAGTACTGCACCCAACAGGCAGGCAAGTGTTGACGTTTCGCCAACTGATCCAGGAATCAATCCCAAAAAAGCATCCGTTATTCCTGGAATTTTTTCAGGCATCTCCGCAGCAGCATTTCCCAATGGTGTGGCTCCGCTGAATCCATCCACGAGTTGCTGACCTTCTTTAACACTTGTATTGATCCATACCTTGTCGCCCGACATATGAGTGGGATAAGCGAAGAATAAAAATGCTCTTGCCGTCAATGCCGGATTGAGAATGTTCATACCAGTACCTCCAAATACCTCTTTACCAATAATTACAGCAAACACAACGGATACCGCAACCATCCACAATGGCACATCCACAGGCATTACCAGTGGAATCAGCATACCTGTTACAAGGTATCCTTCATTTATAGTATGTTTCCTGATAATGGCAAAAGTAAATTCCACAACTAATCCAACCGCGTAGGAAACAACAACCATTGGCAACACCTTAGACGCACCAAACAACAACTGATCCATAAAGCTTGCTTCCTTCAAACCGAGGGCAATAAAGTGCTGATATCCGGTGTTCCATATCCCAAATAATAAACAAGGAACCAGGGACAACACTACCAGTATCATGGTTCGTTTCAGGTCAATGGCATCGCGTATATGCGTCCCATGAGCTGATGTCTGTTCGCCGGGTACAAAAAGAAATGTTTCAATAGCATTGTAGGCCGGATAAAACTTTTCCAGTCTGCCACCTTTTTGAAAAAAAGGTTTTGCTTTTTCCAGAAATTTTTGAATTGGCTTCAACAGTTATTATTTGGAATTTGAAAAACTAAAAAATCAGGGAAACGGAATGGTTTTCAGAAGGGATCGGTAGTGCCAGGAATACCTTAAATAAATCTTACCGGGTCAGAAGTGCGTTGTAATCTACATTAATTAAATTCTTTCCGAATCATTTCCAGTCCATGACGGATAATTTGTTGTGAGGCGATTTTGGATGTACAAACAAATTCACAAAGCGCGAAATCTTCTTCAACAACTTCATATATACCCAGTTTCTCCATCAGCTCGATATCTCCTATCAAAATCGATTTTAATAAATGAACAGGATAAATATCCATTGGAAATACTTTTTCATACTCTCCAGTCAGGACGAAGGGCCTCTCTTCACCATGCATTAAGGTATTAATCCGGTATTTTTTATTAGGATTCAGCCAGGAGAAAAAAGTTCTGGATACACTGAATTTATCAAAGCCCGGCTTTAACCAACCCATGAATTCCGGTTCTTCAGTTGCGGGTATGACAGTTACCTGCGAATCATAAAACCCAAGGAACCCATCTATATCTGCCTTCTTACCGGATAATACATTACCGCTGATTATTCTGTTAGGGGCTGCAATCATTTCACAATGACTAAGCATATGTTTTAAAGCCGTGCATCCGGGGACCCTGAAATATTGCGGGCGGTTAAGTTCTGATCCGGTACAGGCAACTATCCGGGTGGTATCGAAAATACCTTTATTGAATAGCCTTCCAATGATAAGGATGTCCTGAGGATTTATGCACCATACAACTTCTCCTTTGTTTACAGGGTCAATATGATGAATCTGTACACCTGCATTACCAGCAGGATGTGGCCCGGAAAAATAATTCAGATGTACACCGGTAACATTAGTAAATATCTTCGCAGGCTCCTGATCTGCACTGAGGTTTAAATGAATTTTACCATCCGTAAGTCGGGTCAATGCATTTATCCCCGTTTGAAAATCCTGTTCATTCCCCGACATTAAGAAATTCATGTCGGGCGCCAGCGGATTTGTATCAAAGGCAGAAATGAAGATTGATTTGGGATCGACATCGGGGTTTGCAATCATTCCAAAAGGGCGTTGGCGGATAAATGGCCAAACACCGCTTTGCAGCAGCATCGATTTAACGGCATCACGTTCTAATAGAGCGGGGTCAGATTTTGCAAATGAATTATACTCAATAGATTTATCGGAAAGAATTTTTACGTTTAGAATTTTCCTTTTTTCGCCACGGCTGATCTCCAACACTTCACCACTTATGGGAGAACAAAAAAGAATTGATTCATTTTTTCTGTCACAGAACAAAGGTGTTCCTGCCTTAACTTCAGCGCCTTCTCTGACCAATATCCGGGGAGAAATGCCCGGAAAATCAGCAGGCTGAACTGCAATTATTTCCGGAAACGACAATTCTGTAATTACCTTTTCAGCTTCACCTTTAAGGCGAATATCCAAACCCCGTCGGATGTTGATTATTTTCGGCATATTGGTGAATTTGAATTTAAGCAAGCCTGAACAAATGTATAAATTTATTTGTCGTTACGGACAATTTCGATTAAATTGAAGTAAGTTTTGCAACTATCTTAGTTCTTCAATTTTACTATTTTGTACCCTGCTTTTTGTTTACGATATCTAATACAAGAAAAGTATTCGAGTTGCCTGTAATTTTAGATCTGCCGAATAGAAGTCCAACAAAAAGTACCCATTATTATTTGAACCTTTTAAAATGAATGACTATGGGAAAAGTAAGTAACATTTTATCAGCAAAAGGTAATTTCATAATTGCTGTAAATCCCGATACGACAATATTCAGAGGCCTTGAACTGATGTCGGAAAAAAATGTAAACGCACTGCTGATTATGGAAGAAGGCGAACTTGTGGGCATCTTTACAGAAAAAGATTATGCCAGAAAAGTGGTACTTAAAGGCAAAACTTCGA
>JBGSHT010000040.1:0-24627 GCA_041752135.1 Chitinophagaceae bacterium
TACAAGAATGTCGCCCCGCTGGGGCTCTGATACAAAATTAATGCTATCTACAAGAATGTCGCCCCGCAGGGGCTCTAATACAAAATTAATGCTGTCTACAAGAATGTAGCCCCGCTGGGGCTCTGATACAATATTAATGCTGTCTACAAGAATGTCGCCCCGCTGGGGCTCTGATACAAAATTAATGCTATCTACAAGAATGTCGCCCCGCAGGGGCTCTAATACAAAATTAATGCTGTCTACAAGAATGTCGCCCCGCTGGGGCTCTGATACAATATTAATGCTATCTACAAGAATGTCGCCCCGCAGGGGCTCTGATACAAAATTAATGCTGTCTACAAGAATGTAGCCCCGCTGGGGCTCTAATACAAAATTAATGCTGTCTACAAGATTGTCGCTCCGCCGCGGCGGACTCGAATACAAAAATGCTGTTTTGCTGTTCTGCATTTCAGCTCCAGAGGAGCGGCATTCTTGTAGAAAACATTTGATTGTACAATAGAGCCCCAGCGGGGCGACATTATTTTGAATCTTTAACTTCACTCATGAATGTGTCATCATCAAAGAACTTATACCCGAAAGGGAAATATTTACTCGTGAAGACACGAACCATGGCTTCGCCGTTGTTGGTGTTGCGCTTAAATTTCGGAATGATATTGTTCTGAATAGCAGCGCGCACCAACAACCCCCTGTGTTTCACATTAGATACATTTTGCCCTACTTTATTAGCGGTTAATTACCAAAAAGTTCGTACTTGGTTTTTGGCCTTCTGTTTTCCTGCCATTTAAAATTCCGCAGTTCTTTCTTATCCTCCGGAATCTGGCGGAAAGGGTAGGTGGTTCCTTCCACGCCAATGACCCAGGTGACTTTTTTGAGTTCCTTGTCTACGAAATACATGCTGATGGCATCGGCGCGGGCATAATTCATACCCAGGTAGGCACTGTCATCATCCATCAGGTAATAAACACTTTCTGCATTGCCCTTAGCCCTGATATAATCTATGTTGCCGTCTTTAAAAACACCATTCAACCTGTTACCTTTTATTTGGTTGAAAAAAGATTCGGGGGTCTTGTTAATGGAAAAACCGTTTTCAAAAACCAGCACCTGTTCTACTTTCTTTTGCCTGGTGAGCAGGTAAATGGTATCTCCCGAGATCTGGCTGTCACGCGACCAGATTATTGGATCCTTATAAAAACGGAAAACAGAATCCTTGCCTGAATAGGAGAGACTGTCGCACACGCCCTGGAGTGAATCAGAAAAAATTCTTACGTGGTGAAAAGCCTGGAAAAACCTTATGCTGTCTGTTGCTCCGGTGTTTTTTACCTGACTACCTTTTAGGGTATCTGTTACCGGAAGTGAATCATTTTTGGCAAACAGCGTATCGGAGATGAGGATTGAAACCAGGGTATCACCGGAGATATAAATTGAATCGTTATTCTGTTTCAGGATCATCACCGGTTTCTGTGTTGCCAGTACCTGTTTGGTACTGCTGTTGAATTCGGTGAGGCCGGCGAGGATGGTTGTGCCCTGTGCCGTATCCCGGTATATCACGGTTCCTGTTGCCACACCGTTACCGGATTTTTTATCGTATTGTATATCATCTGCGATGATCTGCTGTGTGCTGTCATCTATTACCGGCCGCTTGCCAAATTGGGCTGTGCCGTTTTTAAGGTCATAAAATCCCGACCTTGTCCGGATCGTAGTTTTGCCGTCGTTAATGGTTGTAGCTGCCACAAAAGTGGCCATTTCCTGGTCGATATTGTATAAGAGGGTATCGGTAGCCATTGTGTATTCCGGGTCCACCAGTTTAACGTTGTCCCTGAAATAAACCTCTTTTGTTTCTGCATAATAGAACCCTTCTTTACTGGTCAATACAGATTCGCCATTCACCACTTTTCCGCCGTTGGAATAGGTTCCGATTTTGGCGTTAAGGTCATAATCAAGTTCTTCTGTGGTGAGTACTCCTTTACCGTCGGTCAGTTTAACTTTTTTACGCAGCGTGGCAATTTTTGTATCACCTAAAAATTTCAGGTATTGGGAATACGTATGCACACTGTCAGCATCGTTGATATGGATATTGCCAAATGCCTCAATGATATTTAGCTTATCGTCTTTGATGGCACTGTCGCATGAAAAAAAAGTATTCCCCTGTTGCATCAATACATTGCCTACCAGGATATATTTTTCGGTAACGCTGTCAATTTTGACAAGTGAAAATTTATCAGCTTTGATGATCCTTACCAAACGGCCCGTATCGGCATTCGCCTGCCTCGTAGGTATGGGTGTTTCTTGTCCATAGCCTGATGATGCCATACTGAAACAAAACAGGAAAAGTAACTTCAGGATCTTTTCGATCATCATTTATTGGGAACTTTTGTAGCGGTATCGCTCAGGGGTTCCATCAGCGGACCTGTTTTATCTTTTTTACCGAAAACGGAAACATTCACATATCGCTTTGGATGCAGCCTTAAATCCTGCAGGAGGATATTCAGGCTATTGGTAGTTGAATTGAGGTTATTATATAATTTGGGATCATTCATCAGCATGCCAAGTGTTCCGTCGCCTTTATTTACCTTATTTAAAGTAACGTTCAGGTTGTCAACTGCTGCCTGCAGTTTTGTTAAAGTCTCTTCCAGGTCAAGGGCTGCAAATTTTTTCGTCATTATTTCCACATTTCCAATAATGCGGTTAATGGAGTCATTGTTATTTTTAAGGTTGCCGGTAAAAGAGCTCATATTATTCAGTGAAGCAGCCAGTGCACCGTTTTTGGTATTCAGTAATGTTGTAAGTGAACCGCTGGCAGATGCGAGGTTGGCAACAACATGCTGCAAATTTTCCTTGGTTTTGGGGTCCAGCACCACTCCAACCTGTTCAACCAGTGAATCGAGTGATTTAAGCGTGCCGTTGACTTTATCAACAGTTGGGGTTAAAGTTCCTTTGAGGTCCTCTATTATGCCCCCTGTTGCCCGGGTTGACAAAGTATCTCCGTCCTTGATATAATTTTTTGAAGTGCCCAGCACAATATTCAGTGTAGATGTGCCCAACGGATTGGCATTGATCATCGCATAAGAATTGTCGGGGATATTGATTTTTTTAGTGATGTGCAGGGCCACAACAACACCGGATAGATTTTCATCTTTTTCTTCGAGGTCAGCTACAAGGCCCACCTGGAGTCCGTTTATTTTAATGGGATCTGAAGGGCCCAGCGCTTCTACTTTTGGAAATACAGCATAGACGGTGTCTTTTCGCTGCATGAGATTTTTCCCTTTCAGAAAATTAAATCCCAGTATTAAAAGGGTGATCGCAATGGCGGCCAAAACACCCACTTTTGTTTCGTTGGAAATTTTCATTGTTTAAAGATACATGGCTTGGATGAGGGAACAAAGAAGTTGGTAGTCAGTTTGCTCCTGATTATCCATAAATTATTCAGATGGATAAAAATATTTAAAATCTATACTATTTGCTCTTTTTAGGAGCCGGCATTACAGCAACAGCCTTCTGAGTTGATTTTGGCTTATCAGGTGCTGGTGCGGGCGTATTTTTTTTGCTTGTTGCACTGGTATCGCCACGGGTAGTATTCCGGTTCTCAACCTGTTGCTTATATTTGATTACGCCGTTTGCAATGGCCCTTACCATCTCATTCTGACCTTCTTCACTGTTAAGGTATGCTTCTTCTTCTTTATCTGTTATGTAACCGGTTTCAATAAGTACGGCAGGCATATTGGTTGCCTGAAGTACCCAGATCCCCTTATGGTTCCTTTGTAAAACGCCCTGGCTCTTACGCCCGATCTGCACAAATTCATCTTCAATCATGGAACCCAGTCTCACACTGTTCTTGAAAAATTTCTGGGACCATAAACGGGCTTTGATGATGGCTTCGGGGCTCTTTGGATCCGGTACATCCACTACCTCTGCTTCTGATTCAAACCGATCATCAGTAAGGATGCCACTTGCTTTTTCATCAGCCCTGTCTGCAGCAAACACATAAGTTGAAGTGCCATGGGCAGGATTGGGTGTGGTCCAGTAGCGATATACAGGAACTTTTTTAGTATATTTTTTACGGCTTTTGCCCTTGCCCTTATAATAAGTGACCGTTTTATAATTCACCAGTTCTTTATGTTTTTTGTCCGGAGCCGCGTTAACGTGAATACAAACAAAAAGGTCGCCTTTCTGATCATTGGCGATAGTGGCTTTCTCCCGAACATTATGGAATATATCTGTCCTCCGTGTCATTACGATTCGGGTGTCGGTAAGTTCTTTTTTTAGGATCTCTTCCAGTTTGAGTGAAAGCTGCAGCGTTATTTGTGCTTCCGTGGAATATTTGCCCCGCGCTCCGGCATCGGACCCTCCATGGCCTGCATCAACAATGATTGTATTGATACAGGGACCGCTTCGGGTGGGTTGTCCGTAGGATATCAGGTTCTGTAAAAATAAAATCAGGAGCAGGGTCCCGGATAAATAATAATGACGATGCATAGTACCAAACAACGTTTAATGGGTTAGTTTAAAAGTTGAATCTTCACAAATTCTTACCAGTATTATAACTATTTTTGTCCGCCTGCTATGACGAACAATCAACGCAAAGTTAGCCTAAAATATCATTCCCTTCTGTATTTGCTGATATTTGCTTTGACTGCAATAACGGTAGAGGTTACTGCAAATTCGTATGCGAAAGCCAAGTTTTACAATACTTTAACAGCATTCACTGATACCGTTCCTCCTCCGGGAACACAAAAAATTAGCGACTCTTCATTATTGAACAAACAGAATCGGGCAGATACGACAGGTCCTAAAAGCGACACAGCCTTATTGACTCAAAAAGTGGACACGATGAACCTGAAGGTATCTTCAGACTCTCTTGATGCCCCCGTTGATTATAAAGCGGAGGATTCCATGGTGCTGGAAGTGGATACCAAAAGAATTTTGCTGTATGGCAAAACAGAAGTGAAATATACCGATGTGACCCTGACTGCTCCTACGCTGGTATTCGATCAGTCGAACCAGGTTGTTACGGCACGCATGGGCCGCGATAGTACTGGCAATGTGTTAGGGTTGGCGAAGCTTGTACAGGATCAGACAACAACAGTGAGCGACAGTATCCGGTTTAATTTTAAAACACAGAAAGGGCTTACCTATAGTTCCTTTTTCCAGCAGGATGAAATTTACAATTTTGCTGAAAAAGTAAAAAAGATTGATGCCCAGACTTTTTATGCATTCAAAGGTAGGTTCACTACCTGTAACCTGGATACACCCCACTTTGCCTTTAGATTCAAGAAAGCCAAATTCGTAAATAAAAAAGTGGCCGTTACAGGACCGGTGCATCCGGAATTTGAAGATGTTCCCGTTCCAATCTGGCTTCCTTTTGGCATTTTCCCACTGGCGAGCGGACGGCACTCTGGTTTTATTCCACCGCAATTTACCGTCACGGAAGACTTTGGTATAGGTCTTGAAGGACTGGGTTATTATAAAGTATTTTCCGACTACCTCGATGCTAAAATCTGGGCCGATATTTATTCATACGGAAGCTGGCGGTTGAACCTCTCGCCCAGCTACCGAAAGAGATACCGCTATAACGGTAATTTTAATATCAGCCTGCAGAATACGAAGTTGAATTTTAAGGGTGACCCTGACTATTCCCAGACAAAAAGTTTTTTTGTAACCTGGAACCATAGCATGGACAGTAAGGCCAGGCCTGGTGTTACTTTTAATGCCAGCGTAAATGCGGGAAGCAGTAAATATTTACAAAATGTACCTAATGGTGCGCTCGTGAATCCTGGTACTCCGGGTGGTGTGGGAACAAGTTCCGGTGGCGGTTACCTGCAACCCATCAATTTTACCAACCAGCTGAGTTCATCTATTTCCTACCAAAAATCATGGCAGGGTAAACCGTATAATCTTTCCGTAAACCTTAACCATAACCAGAATACCAACACAAGGCTGGTAAACCTGAATTTGCCTGATGTGGCTTTCATTGTAAATACGGTTTATCCTTTTCAGCCCAAAGAAATGGTAGGTGCCGGAAAATGGTATGAAAAACTGGGTATAGGATATAATGGTAACGTAAGGGGACAGGTTTCTTTTTTTGATACAGCATTTCAGTTCAAACAACTCATAGATACATTTCAATGGGGCGCCGTTCACGATATTCCCATTACACTTTCATTACCAGCAGTTGGTCCGTTACAATTTGCACCCAATATTTCTTACCGGGAAAGATGGTACGCCCAGAAGTTTTTTCGAAAATGGAATCCACTGACTGAAAAACTGGACACTACCGTTGAAAAAGGTTTTCATACCGCCAGGGAAATGTCGGTTGGGATGTCTTTGAACACGGCATTTTTTGGAAAATACCAGGCGAAAAATAAAAATGCCCATATACAGGCCGTGCGGCATGTTATAAGGCCGCAGTTTGGGATAAATTATAAACCTGATTTGATGGAACCCTACTATTACCGTGAACAGGTTGACACGCAGGGTAACCAGATTTTATTCTCGGTTTTTGACGGCAGTATTTTCGGGCCATTTTCCCCGGGTCGTTCAGGCGGTATCAGTTTTGGTATAGATAATAACCTGGAGATGAAAGTGCGTTCCAAAGAAGACAGTTCAGACGAATTGAAACTGGTAAAACTTATTGATGGGTTTGGCATAACAGGCGGCTATAATTTCCTGGCCGACTCATTTAATCTGTCTACTTTCAGCCTCTATGCCCGGAGTTTTCTTTTTGAAAAAATAAACATCACAGCTAATGCCATATTAGATCCGTATAAAAGTGATCCAACAACAGGTTTCCGGATAAATGAATTTGCCTGGGAAGGCAGCAACCGCTCACTGGGGTCAATAGTTAGTGGAACTATAAATATCTCTACAACCTTGCAGAGCAAGAAAAAAGATGATAATAAAGAAAGTACGGATGAACTGATCAAAGACAATTTCGATAATCTCAGCCAGGACCAGATGATGCAACAGCTCGATTATGTCCGCAGGAACCCGGCTGAATTTACTGATTTCAATATTCCCTGGTCATTGAATATTGGCTATAACCTGAGCTTTACCCGTGTGTTGCAAAGTGACTTTACCTACAAAAAAGAAGTCTCGTCCAGTTTGAACTTCAACGGCGATTTTAATATTTCTCCCAAATGGAAAGTTGGTGCCACCGGTTTCTATGATGTAAAAAATCTGAAGCTGCAGTCATTAACAACCTTTATTTCACGCGACCTGCATTGCTGGCAGATGTCCATAAACATCATCCCCGTTGGATTATTCAGGTCCTTTAATATTTCCATCAATCCAAAGTCGGGACTGCTTAGGGACCTCAGGATCAATCGCACCCGCTATTTCTACACCAATTAAACGGGCTTGTTATTTTCGTAATAGTCCCACATGATTTTGAAAGCTTTTTCTCTCAATTCCTTGCTGGTATCATCGGGCCTAACTTCAATCGGATCCAGGAAATGCATTTCCAGTTTACCGGGCCAGAAGTAAAAAGGTTTAGTGGGGGGCAGCATCTCCCGTGTACCGAAAATGATGGCCGGCATCAGGGGCTTTCCGGTGTCTGCAGCGAGTTTGAAAGCGCCATCATGAAACTCTTTAAGGGGCTTATTTGTTTTATTGCGCGTTCCCTCAGGATAAATGCACATATGCATCCCCATCTCCAGCACCCATTTCATTTTATTGAAACTCTCCCTGCGGCTTTGATCACTTTTGCGGTCAACCAAAATGGAACCCCGCTTATAGATGATATTAAATATGGGGATCTTCGCCATTTCAGCTTTAGCGATCGTTTTGTTGGCCCCGGGAATATCCGGACTGGTGATGGGCACATCCATCATCGAATTATGGTTGCAAATGACGATATAGTTCTGGCCCTTTTTAAATTTTTCCTTACCCTTCACCGTTAGCCTGATCCCGGCAAGGACAAAGAAAACGCTGATCCATGCCTTGGCAATTTTGATCAGCAAATCGGTACGTTTAGGTTCGGGCCAAAACCCGGTTATCCATATCGGTAAGAGAAAAATCAGCATGGAAGATATAAAGGCAATTCCTGCCCAGACCATCAAAATTTTTGCGAGAAAATTTTTCATAATGAGAAAGCTAAAGTACGATGATTAGTCAACTTTCCAGTCAATGGGGTCCATCCCGCCCTTTGCCAGCAACTCATTTGTTTTAGAAAAATGCCGGCAGCCAAAAAATCCTTTATCAGCTGAAAAAGGGGAGGGATGCGCCGCGGTAAGCACATAATTCTTTTTAGCATTGATGATCGCCTGTTTTTCCTGGGCAAATTTTCCCCAAAGCAGGAAAACGATGTTTGATTTTTTTTCAGAAAGTAACTTTATGACTGCGTCGGTAAATTGTGTCCAGCCAATTGTAGAATGACTGTTGGGATCACCTGCACGTACGGTCAGTGCGGCATTCAATAATAACACACCCTGACTGGCCCAGCCACTGAGGTCGCCACTCTTTCCTGAAATCTGAATACCCAGGTCGGAACGGATCTCTTTAAAGATGTTCACCAGCGAGGGCGGCGGCTTGATTCCGGGCGCAACAGAAAAACAAAGCCCCTGGGCCTGTCCCGGTCCATGGTAGGGGTCCTGCCCGATAATCACCACTTTTACTTTGTCAAAAGGGGTGGAGTTGAAAGCGTTGAAAATCTGGGGACCCGGCGGGTAAATGGTACGTCCAGCCTGCTTTTCGGTTTTCAGCATGCGAACGATCTCCCCAAAATAAGGCTTCTTGAATTCCTCTTTCAGGACCTGCTTCCATCCCTGCTCAATTTGTACATCCATGCTGCCTGGTTAATAGACGATTTGCCCGCAAACTAAAAAAAATTATCTTTGCGCACAATTTAACCAGGAAAGAGGGGAATGAAGTTGTCTTCGTTTCAACTAATTGATCCCTGAAATCCTGAAAAGGTCCCGTAGCTCAGTTGGATAGAGCGGCAGCCTTCTAAGCTGTAGGCCATTGGTTCGAATCCAATCGGGATCACAAGAACGGTACAAATCATACCGTTTTACACTGCCTCACGAATAAACAGGAATATGAACATTGTTTGTTAAGCCGGTAATCGTTTCGAATAATAAATTTCGTCCCGGCAAAGCTCCTTTCAACTGATCAGCCGCCACTCAGGCAGCTGATGATCTTGTATACCAAAACTCAAACAAATGTTACCTGTTCAGAATAAACAGTCAAAATTTTCTGCTATTTACACGCTCATCCGGCAGGCGCTTAAAGGTGAGCATATCGACTATACAGAAGGAAGCATCCGCAAAGCGGTGATCCTGCTGGCCATCCCCATGATGCTTGAAATGATCATGGAAAGCGTATTTGCTGTTGTGGACATATTTTTTGTGAGCCACCTGGGCAAACATGCAACTTCCACCGTTGGCTTAACGGAATCCGTGATCACCATCGTTTATTCACTGGCCATCGGTATCAGTATGGCGGCAACGGCCATGGTTGCCCGAAGAGTGGGCGAGAAGAATTACACAGGCGCTAACCAGGCCGGTATGCAGGCGATCATTCTTGCTCTATGCATTACCGTTATCATCAGCCTCTTTGGGGTTTATTTTGCAGATGATATCCTGCGGCTGATGGGGGCCGAAGAAGAAACCGTTAAAACAGGGACAACCTACACGCGCATAGTAATGGGAAGCAGTGCCGTGATAATGCTCCTGTTCCTGATCAACGGTATATTCCGCGGTGCCGGCGATGCCATGATCGCCATGAAAAGCTTATGGGTTGCCAATATCTGTAACATCATCCTTTGCCCGGTTTTGATCCGTGGCCTTGGCCCCATTCCGGCAATGGGACTGACAGGTGCCGCCATCGCAACCACCACAGGCAGGGGAATTGGCGTTCTCTACCAGTTTTATCATCTCTTTAAGGGCAAAGGCATTATTCGCTTTCATTTCAAACAGTTGAAACCGGTAGCTGAAATATTAAAATCACTTATTACCATTGCTTGGCCCGCAACGCTTCAGTTCCTGATCGGATCAGGCAGTTGGATTGTGTTGGCAAGCCTGGTGGTGAAAACGGGCCATAGCGATGCCTCAGCAGGATACCAGATCGCCATCCGGATCATCATGTTTTTCATATTACCCGCTTGGGGATTGAGCAATGCGGCGGCTACATTGGTGGGCCAAAACCTGGGTGCAGGAAATCCTTTGCGGGCCGAACAATCGGTTATGAAGACGGCTAAATACAATGCTGTTTTTATGGGTGTGGTTTCACTGATATTCCTGGTGTTTGCAGAATACATCATTTCATTTTTCACCACAGATCCGGCGGTGGTTGTACATGCGGTTAGCGCTATGCGTTATATCAGTGCCGGATATATTTTTTACGGTATTGGTATGGTGATGTCTAATGCTTTGAACGGGGCAGGGGATACGCGCACCCCAACAGTGATCAACCTCTTTGGATTCTGGTTCTTCCAGATACCACTGGCCTGGTTGCTGGCGAAAACATTCGGGCTGGGACCGGTCGGTGTTTTCATTGCGATCCCGGTTGCTGAAACAGCGATCAGTTTGGCTTCCTGGTATTTTTTCAAAAAAGGGAAATGGAAGCTGATTAAGATATAAATTAACTGCAATGATTCTACGTTAGGTAATTGATTCTCCTGATGCCCCGGTTCGTGTCTTCACGAAACGGAAAACGAAATTTTTCGATGATGGTTCGTGAGGACACGAACCATGGCACTGGTAAGGTAGAAATGTAAGCTGATCAAAATTTAGATAACGGCAAGGGAGTGAGGGACATCATATGTATTCTTCGCTCCCTTGCGGTTAATCTTCTGTCATTTGCTCAAACACTTTCTCATATTCCTTTTCCGCATCTGTTAACTGTCGGGATATCTGCTGATACTCTTTTTCAGCTTGCTGGAATTTGATCCGGTCCGAATATATTTCAGGAGCTGCCAGGGCAGCTTCTGTTTCTTTTTGTTTTTTACCCAGGCTGGCTACGAGTTCTTCAAGTTCAGCAAACCTTTTTTGTAACCGTTTCTGCTCTTTCTGCTTTTCTTTATCAATGATCACAGGCTTGGGTTTTTCAACCTCAACAACAGCTGCGGGTTTTGATTCAGCCGCTTGTTTGCCATTGTTCTTTGCAGGTTTATCGTTTTCTGATTTATTTTTCTGCTGTTCCGCTTTCAGCATCCTTTCATTCCATTGTACCCACTCTTCATAGCCACCTTTGAATTCGGATATTTTTCCCTGGTCGATGGACCAAATCTTGTTGGCGGTCTTTGAGATGAAATACCTGTCGTGGCTCACCAGGATATAACTTCCTTCATACTTATTCAGCGCCTCGATCAACAGGTCAACCGAATGCATGTCGAGGTGGTTGGTAGGTTCATCCAGCAAAAGGAAATTGGCTTTGCTGATGATGGTTTTGGCAAGGGCCACCCGGGCTTTTTCCCCTCCACTCAATACCTTGATCTTTTTGTCTGCATCCTCTCCGCTAAACAAAAAACATCCGAGCAATGTCCGCAGTTCCAGTTCCGTTTTCTGGCTGCCGGCATTTTGCATCTCATCAAGGATGGTATTGTTCATGTCCAGCGCCTCAAGCTGGTGCTGTGCATAAAAACTCTGTACCACATTATGGCCGGGAATCCGCTCGCCTTCCAATGGCTCAACGCCGGCAACCATACGGAGCAGGGTAGACTTTCCCTTTCCATTGGCCCCAATCAGCGCGATCTTATCACCCCTGTCTATTTCTGCCGATGCTTCTTCAACAATGGTTAGTGAACCAAATCTTTTAGTGGCTTCTTTTAAAGAGGCGATGATCTTGCCCGGCGTTTTATCGATCCGGAAATTTATTTTGATGGATGGACGCTCGAGGTTACTGTCTTCAATGCGGTCGATCTTTTCCAGTCTTTTGATGATACTCTGCGCCTGGGCCGCTTTGGATGCTTTAGATCTGAATCTTTCCACGAATCGTTCCTGCTGGCGGATATAATCCTGCTGGTTCTCAAAGGCCCGCTGCTGCAGCTCCATACGAAGTGCTTTTTCTGCTTCGTAGTATTCAAAATTGCCCGTATAAAAATGCAGCTGCTGCTGGTAGAGTTCCACGATCTTCGTAACCATGCGGTTCAGAAAATATTTATCGTGGCTCACGATCACCACCGCACCCTGGTAATGCACCAGGTATTTTTCCAGCCATTCGATCGATGGAAGGTCAAGGTGGTTGGTAGGTTCATCGAGCAGCAGCAGGTCTGGTTGCTGCAGGATCATTCTTGCCAGCAGAACACGCATGCGCCAGCCTCCGCTGAATTGCCGGTAGGGTTTATCAAGGTCGGCATTGGAAAAGCCCAGTCCCTGTAAAACTTCCTCGGTACGGTGATGAATGGTATAGCCACCGAGGGTTTCCAGTTCGTGAAGTTTATCTGTATAAATATGCAGTTTCTTTTCGTCGTATTCCGTTTCGAGCTCTTTTCCAAGTTCCTCAATTTCCGATTCCAGTTTAAGTATTTGCTCAAAAGCGCTGAGTGCAACTTTCAATATGGAAGCATCGGTATCAAAACTAAGGAGGTCCTGGTGGAGATAACCAATGGAAGTGCTGCGGCTGCGTTCAACCGTGCCGGCAGAAGGCAAATAATCACCTACCAATAGTTTGAGCAGTGTTGATTTTCCGGTTCCATTATAACCGATAAGGCCGATCCTTTCATAGGGCTGGATATGCCACGTGGCTTCTTTTAAGATCGTTCGGGCACCAAATTCAAAGGTTACGTTTTGCAGACCAGCTAACATATAGTAGAAAATAGAAATGTTAAATAAAGTTGCAAAGGTAATACAAAGCGGCGGGAGCGCCATTTCCCTTTACCTTTGCCAAAAATTTTTATGAAATCGTTTTGGTTTTTGCTGGTAGCATTCGCACTTTTTTCCTGTGGCGGGCAAAATGAATCTGAAAAAGAAACAGTTGCGGCTGAAGCACAAAGGCCTGTGATTGCGCTTGCTGACCAGACTTCAGCCGAGAAAGCCCTTACACCTGTTATTGCTGCCTATTATTCCCTGAAAGATGCGTTGATTGAGGCTGACTCAGCAGCTGCAGATAAATCGGCAACACAGTTACTGGCGCTGGCCGACAGCCTTAAAATTGCTGAACTCCAGCTTGATACCACCCTGGCGCAAACCATTGAAACCTATCGCGGAAATATAGCAGCAGAAACAAAAGGCCTTATCGGAGAAACTGACATCACGCAAAAAAGAAGGGCATTTTCCATGATCAGCCAGAACCTGCTTCCTTTATTAAAAGAAGTTAACTATAAGGCCGAGCCTGTATACCAGCAGATTTGCCCTATGGCATTCAATGATGATGAAACGGCTTACTGGCTGAGTAATTCAAATGAGATCAATAATCCCTACCTCGGCAAAAAACATCCGAAATATGGGGCCGGCATGCTGCATTGCGGCGAACTGGGCGATTCTTTGATATTCAAAAAGTGATCTGTATAGTGTTATGCGGTCCGCTAAACTTTACGTCCGCTTGCCTGTTATATGCCCGAATCTTAGCATGAAAAAACACAGTTTATTTATTCTTTTCTTCTTTGTTCTTGGCTTCGTTCAGGCACAGCCCAAATACACAATAAGCGGCTACATCCGGGATTCACTCAGCAGTGAGACCCTGATAGGCGCTTCTGTTACCGTCAAAGGCCAGGGTAAAGGGGTGAACAGTAATGCCTATGGTTTTTTCTCCCTTACACTTCCGGAAGGTGATTACACACTGGTTGGGTCTTTTGTAGGTTACCTGCCCACGGAAATAACCATCAGCCTGCGTAAAAGCGAAGTCATCAATTTTCCGCTAATGGCCAAATCAAGCCTTTCACAGGAGATCATAATCTCCTCCAAACGCAGGGATGCCAATGTGAAAAATGCTCAAATGGGCCAGATCGATCTGTCAATGAACAAAATACGGTCTGTCCCTGTAATTTTTGGTGAAGTGGATCCCTTAAAAACCCTTCAGCTTTTGCCGGGAGTTACCAATGCTGGCGAAGGAAACAGCGGTATCTATGTGAGGGGTGGGGGACCAGATCAGAACCTGATCATGCTGGATGATGCTGTTGTGTATAATACCGGTCACCTTTTTGGCTTCTTTTCCATCTTTAATGGTGATGCGATCAAAAATGTAACCTTGATCAAGGGTGGTATGCCTGCACAATATGGCGGCCGACTGTCGTCTGTGCTGGATATCAATATGAAGGATGGAAATATGCAGGATTTCCAGGTTGAGGGAGGCATTGGCACCGTTGCATCCAGGCTTTCCGTACAAGGCCCGATTCTAAAGGATAAAGCTTCATTTATTGTTTCCGGCAGGCGAACCTATGTTGATGCCCTGGCAAGACCCTTCATTAAAAAAGGGAGCCAGTTTTATGGTTCCGGTTATTATTTCTACGATGTGAATGCCAAAATAAATTACCGGATTTCAGATAAAGACCGGCTTTATATAAGTGGATATTTCGGCCGGGATGTATTCAATTTTGTAAATAACCAACGATCTTTTGATATTGATATTCCCTGGGGTAACGCAACCATGACGGCCCGCTGGAACCATGTATTCAACCCGAAATTATTTTCGAATACAACGCTTGTATATAATGATTATAATTTTGAATTTGGCGCCCTGCAAAATGATTTTCAATTGAAATTAACCAGTGGTATTCGGGATATAAATGCCAAAACAGATTTTGATTATTATCTTTCGCCTAAGCATAAACTGAAGTTTGGCGGTCAATATACCTATCATCGTTTTACGCCTTCTGTTGTTTCAGGAAAACAGGATACCACAGTATTTAACCCAAATAATTCCCAGGTAAAATTTGCGCACGAAACGGCACTTTATATTGAAGATAATTGGGAGCCGAATGATAAGATCAAAATCAATGGCGGGCTTCGCTGGAGCGGTTTCCAGCAGGTGGGACCCTACAAGAAATTTACGCAGGATGCCGATGGCAATAAACTCGACAGTACGGAATACGGCCGGCTTGAACCGGTTAAAACATATGGGGGACTGGAGCCAAGACTGACTATAAGATATGCATTGAGCGATGAAGCATCTCTCAAGGCGGCCATTACCAGGAACTTTCAGTATATCCACCTGGTGAGTAATGCAGGTACCACTTTGCCTACCGATGTATGGGTGCCAAGTACCTACCGGGTGAATCCCCAGATCAGCTGGCAATATGCGTTGGGTTATTATCAGAACTTCAAAGACAATATGTTTGAAACTTCGGTTGAAGTGTACTATAAAACCATGCAGAACCAGATAGAATACCGCGAAGGGTATACGCCGTCTATACGTGACAGTGAGGAAGAATTTGTATTTGGTAAAGGCTGGAGTTATGGCGCTGAGTTTTATGTTAACAAGGCAAGGGGTAAATTCACCGGGTGGATCGGGTATACATTATCCTGGACCTGGCGAAAATTCCCGCAGCTGAATGGCGGGGAAAAGTTTCCGGCAAAATTCGACCGCAGGCATGATCTTTCCGTGGTGGGGATTTATGAATTAAATCCAAAATGGAAAATGTCCGGCGTCTTTGTTTATGCCACCGGGAATGCCACTACCTTACCCGAGCGGTTTTATATTGTGGAAGGGGTGCTGTCACAGGAATATTCAAATATCAACCAATATCGGCTGAATGCCTATCACCGGCTTGATTTGTCGGCCACTTATAAACCAAGGCCTAACTCAACGAAAAAGTTTAAAAGCAGTTGGATTTTCAGCATTTATAATGTGTATAGCCGTGCAAATCCTTATTTTATATACTTTGATCAAACCGGCAGCCCTTATGATGGCACACTGCAGGTACAGGCAAAACAGGTTTCTCTTTTTCCCATCATCCCTTCCGTGACCTGGAATTTTAAATTCTAACCTTAGCGCTCTTTTTTACTTTGCGGTAAAATGCCTTCCCTTTTGTTGAAGAGATTTTTCATACATTTAAAGTCTTAACAACAGACATGAAAAAAACAATTACATTATTATTTATCGCTTTTGTTTGCGTACAAACTTTTGCACAAACAAGTGTAGCACCCGTCCTTTCAATTGAAAAGATCGACCAGGAAATGATCAGCAAGATCCGGACTGAAGGGCTTGAAAAGTCAAAAGTTATGGAGATTGCTTTTCATCTCACCGATGCCAATGGTCCAAGGCTTACAAATTCTCCCGGTTATACCAGGGCTGCAAACTGGGCGGTGGCTGAACTCAAAAAAATGGGCTTATCAAATGCCGGTCTCGAAGCATGGGGCGATTTTGGAAAAGGGTGGGAGCTGAAGAAATCCTATGTAGCCATGTCTGCGCCATATTATAAGCCACTGATCGCCTATCCAAAAACATGGACGAAAGGAACCGGCGGACTGCAGCAGGCGGAGATCATTTTAGTGGAAGCAAAAGATTCTGCCACACTCGTGAATAATTATTCTGGCAAACTGAAGGGAAAGATCGTTTTGGTTTACCGTGAAGAAAACTATAACCAGGCATTCAAAGCAGATGCAGCCAGGTATACGGATGAGCAACTGGCCAAAATGGCGGAGGCCAAATTACCACCTCCTCAGCAGGCACCTGACACTGCCGCTCAACGCAGGCAGCGCGAAAATTTCATGCGCCAGCAGGGAAACCAGATAGGTAACCGTGTTCGGGATATGGCTGAAAAAGAAGGAGCATTGGCCATCCTGAGTATGAGCCCAAGGGGACACGATGGAACCATTTTTGTACAGGGTACTTCATACAGGCCATCCGGTTATAATATGAACTCACCGGAAGGCATAACCGACATTATGCTGGCATTGGAAGATTATATGACGCTTTGCAGGGTGGCAAAATCCGGTATACCGGTAAAGCTCGACCTTGATATTCAAACAGCATTTAATACAACAGATGCAAAATCATATAATGTGATCGCTGAAATACCGGGCACCGATCCAACATTAAAAAGTGAGATCGTGATGCTGGGTGCGCACCTCGACAGCTGGCAGGGTGCCACCGGAGCAACGGATAATGCAGCTGGATCAGCCGTAATGATGGAAGCGGTACGTATTTTAAAAGCACTCAATGTTAAGCCAAAACGTACCATCCGCATTGCATTATGGAGCGGTGAGGAACAGGGATTGCTGGGGTCAAGGGGTTATGTGAAAAATCATTTTGCCGATCCTGCAAATATGCAATTGAAACCCGAGCACGAAAAACTTTCCGGTTATTTCAATATCGATAATGGTACGGGAAAGATACGCGGCATATACCTGCAGGGCAATGAAAAAGTGAAAGATATCTTCTCTGCATGGTTAGAACCATTTCATGACCTGGGCGCCAAAACCATTACTGTTTCCAACACTGGCGGAACAGACCACCAGGCATTTGATGCCATAGGTTTACCCGGCTTTCAATTCATCCAGGACCCCATAGAGTATGATACACGCACCCACCATACCAATATGGATTCATATGACCACCTTATTCCTGCCGACCTTAAGCAGATCGCTACAATTGTAGCTGCTTTTGTTTATAACACGGCACAGCGTGATGAAAAATTACCCAGGAAGGATTTGCCCAAACCAACTCCGCCAAGAACATTTTAGATTTAACCGCAAAGAATACAAAGAACGCATAGGGAACGCAAGAACGTTCCCTATTTTTTGTGACTTTTTATTAACCGGGTCAATATGAGGAATAAAATGGCGATGATAATAACGGCAACGGCTACCGGAATAAATAATGCAGAGATTGATAAACTGAATGCCGCCACATGTTCACCCGTGGACACTGCAGCGTTGCCAAGGCCCGCTGTTGTTTTAGTGGAGGCAAGACGAAGCAGGGAAGTGCCCGCGTGGAAAATGCCGGCTGTTCCGCCGCCCATGATCAGGCCAATCATCCATTTCATGAGTTCATTATCAGCTGGCAAAACCGAAGTGGCAAGTAGCGTACCTCCGGCGATTGCCAGCGGTGCATTTACGGCATCAAGAAAGTTGTCGAACACGGGTATATAATAAGCGAGTATTTCAAGGAAGGTTGCGGTTCCAAAACAAATGATTGCGGGCCAGGAAGCCATCCAGGCAAAGTTGTCCGTTAATGGAAGAATGCCTGATTTGGCGGCTATGGCTGCCACCAGCAGGGGCACAAAAACCCTGAATCCTGCACTGGCACTGAGGCCAAGTCCCAAGGCTACAGCAATGATCCACTCTGTTGACATGGAATAAAAATAGGAGAAAATTATACATCACTGCATCCGGGGCTAAAAAATACCTGTATTTCCTTTTTTTTTAAATGCAGGTTGATTATTCTTTCAGCTTAAACCTTACAGTGCCATTGGTCTGCTCTGTTGAAGTGATATTCACTTCATATCGCTTATCCCCAACCGTTACAACCATCAGGGCTGTATTTGGGGGAATGGAACCGAGGTTTTCAGCATACATGACAAGCTCATTTTCCACCTTATCAGGATCCAGTGTGATTTTCAGGGTAATGGGTGTAGTGGATAATTTTTTACTGGAAACCATCAGCTTTCCATTGAAATATAAAGAAATGGTATCTCCATCAACCTGGCCGTTGTCGTATAGATCCACTCTGAAACTTGACTCGGGCACTTCTATCACTTTGATCAGTTGCTTCGTTCTTTTATCAGGTTTACTGATATTGGTACCGGATATCACAGCTGGCGACTGCGGGTTATCTATTTTTGTCTGAGATTTTTCAACGCTGGCTGGCTTTTGTGGCGGTTTATTGGAACCGGCTATTTCACGAGTGCCGTTTGAGGGTGCCTGGGTTTTGGGTTTCTGTGTTCCCGGTACAGGCTGTTTGGCCGTTGGGTTTGATTTTGGTGGTGTAGTAGTTGTGGCAGGTTTTTTAGTGGCGGTTGCTGTTGATTTCTGTGGTGTTGTTTTAGTACCCTGAGTCGTAGTTGTTGTTTTCTGCGGTGTTGTTTTGGCTACACCCAACTGTGGTTTAGGCGTTGTTTTTTGCTCCGTTATAGGGGTGCTGGGTTTTGTTGGTGTAACCTTCACCAATGCTTTCCTTTCAAGGGTTGTCTCGCCCGTTTGTGTGCCATCTTTTATACTTGCCGGTTTCCATTTTCCCAATAAAAATTCTTTATCACCCTGCTTCATAAAAGTAAGCATATGGGTCTGGAAAAGGTCCTTGAAATCGGGCGGGGTATTGGATTTTACTTTCCCCATTTCTGTTACAACCAAAGATTTGCTGTCGATATCATAAGTGCCCGTTAGCTGGCAAATAACATAATGCCTTTTTCCTGCAATGATGAAGTACGTATATGAATGCCCCTGTACGGTTTTTCCTTTAATTTCAAGTTCCAGTACATATTCCGTTTGTCCGCCCCATATATCTCCGGTACTAACAAATCCCCCTGTCCATTGTCCGCTCAGGTTTTGAGCAGATAATGCGCCACTTAGAAAGATACTGATCAACAGCAGGTAAAATCTGAAATTCATGTTATTAAATCATTTACAATAAACGGCTTGCTTCTTTGTTATGCAAAGTAAGCCGATAAAGGTTCAGGTTATAAGAAAGTAAAAAATCTTTGATCCCTGTTAAGGATGATACAGGTTTAAAACCGGAGATAATGTTTTCCTCCAAAAGGTCTTTTAAAAAATAACCACATTTCGTCATTGCCTCAGTAAAACTTTTTTAAACGGGTCTATTACCGGATTTTAACTGCAAATTATTGTGAAATAACGCGCTGCTTACCCAATACTTCGTTAAATTTGCAGTCCTTTTTATAAGCGGTTGAAGGATAAGACCACTAAATCCCGAACTGCGAAAATTTGAAAAATACAGGTAATTGATGATTAAAATTTCTTTTCCAGACGGGGCTGTCAGGGAATATCCGGTTGGTACTTCAGCTATGGATATAGCAAAATCTATTTCTGAAGGCCTCGCCCGCAAAATCCTTGCTGCCAGTGTAAACGGACAGGTATGGGATGCGTCCAGGCCAATATATGCGGATGCTACACTTAAATTACTCGCCTGGGACGACACAGATGGAAAGAGTACTTTCTGGCATTCATCAGCACACCTGATGGCAGAAGCTGTGGAATCCATGTTTCCCGGTGTAAAATTCTGGGTGGGACCACCCATAGAAAGGGGATTTTATTACGATATGGACCTGGGCGACCGAACTATTTCTGAAGATGACCTTCGGAAACTGGAAGAGAAAATGGTGGAACTGTCCCGCCATAACAACCATTATATCCGCAAAGAAATTCCCAAGGCAGAAGCAGTTGCTTACTTTATTGAAAAGGGAGATGAATATAAACTCGATTTATTAAGCGGTTTAACCGATGGCGAGATCACTTTTTATACCCAGGGTGCATTCACGGATCTATGCAGGGGTCCCCATATTCCGCATACCGGACTTATCAAGGCGATAAAGCTTACCAGTATTGCAGGTGCGTATTGGAAAGGAGATGAAAAGAATAAGCAGCTTACAAGGGTTTATGGAGTTACTTTTCCCAATCAGAAAGAACTCGATGAATACCTGTTATTGCTCGAAGAAGCCAAAAAGAGGGATCACCGCAAACTGGGAAAGGAACTAGGCATTTTTACTTTCGATGATGATATCGGACCCGGCCTGCCTTTGTGGATGCCTAATGGTACAGTGATCATTGAAGAGCTGGAAAAGCTTGCCAAGGAAACCGAACAGGATGCAGGATATAAGCGCGTTGTTACGCCCCATATTGCCAAAGAGAGCCTGTACCTCACCAGCGGGCACCTGCCATATTATGCAGAAAGCATGTACCCTCCCATGGAACTGGAAGGGGTTAAGTACTACCTGAAAGCCATGAACTGTCCGCACCACCATAAAATTTTTGATGCGGAACCCAGGAGCTACAAAGACCTTCCGCTTCGTTTAGCCGAGTACGGTACCTGTTACCGCTATGAGCAAAGCGGTGAATTATTTGGTTTGATGCGTGTGCGGTGCCTGCATATGAACGATGCACATATCTACTGTTCAAGGGAACAGTTTGCAGATGAATTCCGCGCAGTGAATGATATGTACCTGAAGTATTTCAGCATCTTTGGCATCGATAAATATGTGATGAGGCTCAGCCTGCACGATCCGGCAAAACTTGGTCAGAAATATATCGACGAACCGGAACTCTGGCTTGAGACCGAAGAAATGGTCCGCCAGGTGCTGAAAGATTCCAATATCCCTTATGTGGAAGTACCGGATGAAGGCGCTTTCTACGGCCCCAAAATCGATGTACAGATCTGGAGTACCATTGGCCGTGAATTTACCCTGGCAACAAACCAGGTTGACTTTGCACAGGGCCGGCGGTTTAAATTATCGTATACCACAAAGGATAACCAGTCTGAAGTGCCCCTGATCATTCACCGTGCCCCGCTGGGAACCCATGAAAGATTTATTGGATTCCTGCTGGAACATTATGCCGGTAAATTTCCGCTTTGGCTGGCACCCGTGCAGGTTAAAGTGCTTCCCATCAGCGATAAGTTTACAGATTATGCACGTAAAGTGGTTGCAGAACTGAAAAAAGCGGATATTCGTGCTGAATTGGATGACCGAAATGAAAAGATCGGTAAAAAGATACGTGATACTGAACTGATGAAAGTGCCTTATATGTTTGTGATCGGAGAGAAAGAAATAGAGGCTGAAGCTGTTTCCGTAAGAAAACAGGGTAAAGGAGATGCAGGCATGATAAAGCTTTCAGAAATATTACTTACTTTAAAGGCTGAAAAGGAAAACCGGCAGTAATTCTAATTAAATACAATTTATCCCTATAGCCAGCAGGCTGCCGACTGCCACCTATAGAAACATTATTATGGCATTACCTAAAAAAACGATTACTAAAGCCGGCCCGGGCAATTTCCGTGGCAGGTTTTCTCCCCGGAAAGAACCAGAACACCGAATCAATTATTTTATCAGGGTTCCCCAGGTACGCCTTGTTGGCGACAACGTTGAAATAGGCGTTTATCCAACTTCAGAAGCAATCAAGATCGCCCAGCAGCAGGAACTGGACCTCGTGGAAATTTCTCCGCAGGCAGATCCCCCGGTGTGTAAAATCGTAGATTATAATAAGTTCCTGTACGATAAGAAGAAGAAGGAAAAGGAAATGAAGGCCAAGAGTAAATCGGCCGAATTGAAAGAGATTCGCTTTACTCCAGGTACAGATGACCATGATTTTGATTTCAAAGCCCGCCACGCAGAAAAATTCCTGCAGGATGGTAACAAGGTGAAGGCCTATGTACAGTTCAAAGGACGCGCGATCATGTTCAAGGAAAGGGGAGAACTGGTTTTATTGAAATTTGCAGAAAGACTGGCTGAAGTTGGACAGGTTGAAGGCCTTCCAAAACTGGAAGGTAAAAGAATGCTGATGGTCATTGCGCCTAAAAGCAATAAGAAAAAACCATCTAAAGAACAGGCCGATTAAGGGCTACATTAAAATAGTTTTAACAAATGCAGGACTCATATCCTGCATTTTTTTTAAACAAATCATCAGCTTATAGTGTTTTATCTGAAAGCATTATAATGAAATCAGCCTTGTTTCCGGTTGGTCTTGTTACGATTTTCCTGGTCGTTTATGTGGTCATTGCCGCATCAGGATTCTCCTATTTTATTACCGCAATGCTTTTCACAATTTCTCCCATCCTTGTTATCTGGATGGTTTTTCGGGTATTGAAATCACCATATAATTCCCACAAAACCTTTAACGATCATTTCTACGAAGATCACAGTTACCGTAAGATCCCGGATGAAGCGGAGAATGCATAGACATTAATTTGTTTCTGTTTTTGGGGGTTAAATTTCCTTCGCCCGCCATTTTCCGCTCCGTATATATAAAAATGACATAGTGAACATACTGATCCAGTAAAGCCATTCAGACATCCATCCGTAGGTAATATCCATCTTCCATTTTTCGAGTACAAAGTATATGTAAAGAGAATAGAGTATGATGGTTATAAATTCAATACCCAGGTTGGTTCTTGTATTGCCCGTTCCGGTGACGGCATTGAGCCAGATGGTGGAAAAGCTCATCAGCATAATGGCAATGGCCACGATCCGCAAAACAGGTACGCCTTCCCTTATGAAGCGTTCATTGTCCTGCACGATCCGTAAAATTTCTGCCGGAAAGATCTGCAAGGGAATAAATAAGATGATGGAAAAGCCAAAGCTGAGCCGGGCAATTTTTTTGATCAGCGGAATCACCAGGTCGCGCTTATCCTGGCCAATGACATTGCTCACCATGGTAGTTGTTGTGGCTGCAAAAGACCAGATGAATATCCCGAAAAAGCCAAAGATGACCCGCATGAACTGGCTGATATCCAGTGCAAGCCTCCCATGATGAGAAATAAGTATGAAGAAAAATTCCCAACTGGTGATGCTGATGGCGTACTGCATGATCAATGGTGAAGACTGGCTGAAAAGCAGCCCCATTTCCTTCCATTTGATCCTGAGATCAGTAAAGAGGGCAAATCTTTTATGCAGGCCATTGAACTGAATAATCAATAAGACTGCAAACATCCCTATGGCTTCGGCAATAACGCTGGCATAGGCTGCTCCGTTGAATCCCAGGTCGGGGAAGCCCCAATTGCCAAAGATGAGGCAATAATCAAGTACCACATTAGCTATGGTTTCCGCCAATGTGCCCCAGATCAATAACCTGCTTTGGTTTGTACCTACCAATAATGCATTGCGCATCTGGTAGAGGTATAAAAATGGCAGTCCCCATATCCTGATCTTCAAAAATGATAAGGATTGCTGGTATAGCTCCGGATCAATACTGGAACGAAGAATGGCCGGCGCAAGGGTATAAGTAACCAGTATACCGAAAGCAGAAACAATCAGGGTCAGGTACATGCTTTGCACAAACAAAGGGCCTATTTCAGATAACCTGTCTTGCCCTGCTCTCCGTGAAATCAATGCCTGCAACCCATTATTGAGGCCAAAACCAATCACGGAAAAAATTAAATAATAAACCCCGGTTATACCTGCGGCACCCAGGTAGCCTGGCCCCAGCCTGGCCAGAAAAAAACTGTTAATCAGGTAATTAAACTGCGGAACCAGCAGGGCAAAACTGATGGGCAACGCAATAGACAGGATCTGCCTGTTGCTTGTTTCAAGCCTGAGTTGACCTGCAATTACCTTTTGTGCCATTGGAGCCTGCAAACCTACAACATTAGACCCTATCTCATATGCCGTAGTAAAACAATAAAATTGTATTATTGCTTCCATTTAGTACTTATGCTGCAACCTTCATTTCGCATACATCAGGAAGGGCTGGAAAATGCCGACATGTCCGGAGCCCATTTATTGATCGATGCCGGACCATTGCATTTCGCTTTTGGTATCCTGCATTTACCTTTAAAGAAATTCATAGCTTTTGAATTTTACCAATTTAAGCCTGCTTCCAAAGAAGAGGACCTGGAAGAAATTTTGAAAGAAAATCCACTGCTTGTACATGGCTATAAAGATGTTTTGATAGCATTCAATACAAGGGAATCGGTTTTAATTCCGGCCGAATTATATAAAAAGGAAGATGCGGAAACGATGCTCTCCATGATCCACGGAGACCTTCATACAGGCCTTATCCTCCAGGAACATGTATCCGGACTGGACATTTATAATATTTACCAGGTACCCGGATTTTTACACAAAGCTTTATCGGGCCGTTTTTC
>JBGSHT010000041.1:0-5885 GCA_041752135.1 Chitinophagaceae bacterium
ACCAACAACATTCCGGGTTTTATCTCCTGTTTGTTGGTGCGCGCCTGGTATCAGTATATAATAACCCTGAAAATCTGGCGCAACACCAACAAAGGCGTGGGGTATGTATTTTGCCTTTCACTTTCGATTTTCGATTTTCGACTTTCAATTTCCCTATATCGCCTGATGGTTAAATGGCTGCAACACCATCTCGCTCACCACCCCGCTGGCCGGTTGCTGGCAGAGGAACCAGATGGCACGGGCGGCTTCTTCCGAACGGATCATCTTTTCTTTTTGCACCCGCAGATCGATGGTATCCCAGAATGGTGAATCCACACCGCCAAGGAATAAATTGGTGATCCTTATTTCGGTTCGCTTGAGTTCTTCGCGTATGCTTTGCATCATGCCTACCAGCCCGTATTTACTGGCACTGTAAGCCGCGGCACCGGCCATGGGTACCTTCCCCAACACACCCGGTATATTGATGATGAGTCCCTTTTTAGCTTCTTTCATCGCAGGTAAAAATGCCTTTACCAACAGAAATGAACCAACGAGATTGGCGTTAAGGGTGAGCGTAAATTCCTGGAGGCTTAATTGTTCGATGGGCTTGATGATACCCAGCCCGGATGCATTGATCAGGATATCAATCGAACCTGCCTGCTGGCTGATTTTATCAGCCATGTCATTGACCGCCTTCTCATCTGTTGTATCTGTAATGAAGAGTCGCTCCTGCGGGATTTTTAAAGTATCTGCCAGTGCAGCTAACTGGTCGGCCTTTCGCCCCGACAAATACAATTCTGCACCGCTGGCGGCCAGCAATTTTGCCGTCTGTGATCCTATGCCTCCGGTGGCACCAACAATGAGTATCTTTTTATGCGTGAGCTTTTCCATGTCAGGGGTTTTCTAAGTAAACATTTTTAATGCGGCTTTGTTCTGAATACAGTCATGAACGAAATAACCCTGGTATTTCCCCACCAGCTTTTGAGGCATCATCCCGCGTTGGCAAAAAACAGGCAGGTATACCTCGTGGAAGAATGGCTGTTCTTCAGCCAGTATCATTTTCATAAACAAAAACTGATCCTCCACCGGGCCTCCATGAAATATTACGCAACGCATTTACAGGAGAAAGGATTTTCCATACAGTATATTGAAGCAACAGACCCTTTGCATAAAGTGCAACATTTAATGAAAGAGCTCCGTAAGAATGGAATCGATACCATTCATTATGCCGACACAACCGACAACTGGCTGGAAAAAAGATTACGGAAGCATGCAGCTGTTTGTGGCATCAGATTGATACAATATCCAACGCCATGTTTCCTGAACACGATGCCGGATGTAAATCACTTTTTTGATCAGCGAAAAAAATACTTCCAGACAGATTTCTATACCTGGCAAAGAAAATCACGCAACATACTGATCAATGCGGATGGAAGTCCGGCGGGTGGTAAATGGACCTTCGATGCTGAAAACAGGGAGAAATTTCCCAAAAAAGAAAAACTGCCAACTTATCATTTTTCTGCACCCGATGAATACACTAAAGAAGCAAGCGCATATATAGAGAAACACTTCAGTAAAAATTATGGACATATTGATCCTCCGGCGAATGGAAAATATCCCTGGGCCTGGACTTTTAAAGGTTCAGAAAATTTACTGGATGATTTCCTGGCGAACAGGCTGGATAAATTTGGTGTATATGAAGATGCCATGGTGGAGGATGAAGATTATTTATTCCATTCGATACTTACACCAATGTTGAATACCGGGTTGCTGACGCCCGAAATGGTGCTTGAAAAAACATTGGCGATATCAGCCAAAAAGAATATTCCCCTGAACTCTCTTGAGGGCTTCATCCGCCAGATCATAGGCTGGAGAGAATTCATCCGCATCGTATATGAACGGAAAGGAAGTATTCAAAGGACACGCAATTACTGGAATTTCAAACGCAAAATTCCCGCAACATACTGGAAGGGGTCAACCGATATAGGCCCAATTGATAGCGTCATCAAAAAACTTCTCAGGACAGGATATTCACACCATATTGAGCGGCTTATGGTATTAGGAAATTTCTTTCTACTCTGCGAATTTGATCCGGATGCAGTTTACCGTTGGTTCATGGAAATGTATATAGATGCTTACGACTGGGTGATGGTACCCAATGTCTATGGCATGACGCAATTTGCTGACGGTGGATTGATGACTACCAAACCCTATATCAGTGGAAGCAATTATTTACTGAAGATGGGTGATTGGAAAAAAACAGTTGTGCCGCAAACCGGTAAAACATGGATGGAAACCTGGGATGGCCTGTTCTGGCGCTTCATGCATGTACACCGTGATTTCTTTTTATCCAATCCAAGATCAGGCATGCTGGTGTCTACCTTTGATAAAATGGCACCAGAGAAAAAATCAGCCCACCTTAAAACTGCTGAAGAATTTCTGCAACTTTTGGGTAAGTAAATCGTTCAAAGATATTTAATGAAAAAACCCTGGAACAGAATTAATATACCCGTTTACAGCGTGAGCAGCCAGTATGGTGAGAAACAAAACATGCATATCTGCACCTATGTATCCGCAGTAAGTATGCAACCCAAACGATTTATGGTAGCCCTTTTCAAAGGAAGTCTGACGCTGGAAATCGTTGAAAAAAATCAGCATTTTGTTTTACAACTGCTGGAAGAAAAACAATACAGGCTCGTTGATTTACTTGGACGCAAGAGTGGCAGGGATATTGATAAGATTGCTTTGCTGAAAAAAAGAAAAGTAACTACTGACTGGAAAAAATTCCTCGTGCTGCAGGATGCAATTGCCTGGATGGAACTAACGGTCATTTCATCCATTGATGCGGGGGATCATATGATGATGCTTTGCGATCTTGTATCATCAAAAAATGTCCGTGAAGGAAATCCATTAACGCTGGATATTTTGCGTGAAAAGAAATTGATCCGGATATGAGATTTTCTTTGCTCCTTTGCGGTAAAACAAAAACCGTTCCTTCACAGAAACGGCTCCGCCGTTGTTGGTGTTGCGTAAGCAAGATCCAAAGATTTGAAGAAAGATTTCGAGCACACCAACAACATTTCAAACTGCTACTATTCAGGGTTGTTGGTACGCGCATCTGTTCAGAATAAAATCACTCCGAAATTTAAGCGCAATACCAACAACGGCGAAATAGGGGCATCTGTTGTACCAAATGTCTAACACATAATCTTCGCGGTAAAACAAAAACCGTTCCTTCACAGAAACGGCTTTGTCTTCTAAAGGGAATGAAAATTTATTTAGGCAACAATACACTGTCAATTACATGTACCACACCATTGCTTCCTTTCAAATCAGCAGCCACAACATGAGCTGAATTTCCGTTTGCATCAGTGATCATAACTTTATCGCCCATCAGGGTAATAGTTAAGGTACCACCATTTACAGTTGCAACTTCAGCTTTGCCGTTTCCTTTTTTAATTGCAGCAACAACGTCTGCAGCCATAAGATTACCGGCAATTACATGATAGGTAAGTATACCAGCCAGCTTAGCTTTATTTTCAGGTTTCAGCAAGGTCTCAACTGTACCTGCCGGCAACTTTGCAAATGCATCATTTGTTGGAGCAAATACTGTGAAAGGACCCTTTGACTTCAAAGTAGCAACAAGGTCAGCTGCTTTTACTGCAGCAACCAGGGTGGTATGCGCAGGAGAACCAATAGCAATGTCAACAACATCACTGGTTTGAGCAGATACAGACCCTGCGCTGATAAGCATTACTACTGACATTAATAATCCGGATACCATCTTTTTCATAAAATTGTGTGTTTAACCTTAAAGAACGTGGATTCAAGAGAAGAGTTTAAAAAAAGTAACGGCTTAGTATAGATTTAACAGTCGTAGAAACATACTCCCTGATTCCGCAGTAAAAAGTAAACAATCATTTAGCCGGCTCAATACCTTGTCTCTTTGAAAAAATACCTCATTAGGATGGCTTTTAAAACCCACATATCCGATCACTGCCTAACCGAAATGTTTTATCTTAGCGATCTTATGAAAGGAAAAATTTCACATACCGAGATATTTAAGCTGGCAATCCCCATGGAGCCATTTGTCATTGCCACTGAAGTTTCCACAGTTGCTCAAAATACCTTCATCCGCATACATACTGAAGATGGCCTGACTGGCATGGGTGAATGTTCGGCTTTCCCCATGCTCGTGGGTGAAACACAGGCTACCTGTTTTGAAGTGGCCAAAGACCTCGCAGGGCTTATTAAAGGAAAATCGGCCCTTGAAATTGCCAGCAGAATGAATGAAATGCACGCTAACCTGGCATTCAATACAACCATAAAAAGCGCATTTGACATTGCATTACACGATATCTCTGCAAAAGAGAAAGGAATTCCATTATATAAACTCCTTGGCGGCACCAAAAAGAAAATCGTTACAGACCTTACCATCGGTATTGGTGAACCGGGAAAAATGGCCCAAACGGCTGTCAGTTTTATTGAACGTGGGGTTAAAACCATCAAAATAAAACTGGGGAAAAAAGGCCCGGAAGATGTGGATCGTGTTCGGCTCATCCGCGAAGCCGTTGGCCCTTCGATTGCCTTGCGCATCGACGCCAACCAGGGATGGGATTATGATACTGCCGCCAGGACCCTGAATGACCTCGAGCCATATGATATTCAATTCTGCGAACAGCCCATACATCACGATTACGACTACCTGCTGCCACTCTTACGAAAACAATCGCCTATTAAAATAATGGCCGATGAGAGTGTGTTCAACCATTTTGATGCGATCAGGCTGATCGAATCAGAGGCCTGTGATTATATCAATATCAAACTGGCTAAGTCGGGCGGTATCCTGGAAGCCATCAAAATTGCAGATACTGCGCAAACCTATGGCATCCCCTGCATGTTGGGCGGCATGCTGGAAAGCAGGCTGGCTCTGACGGCCAAAGTACACCTGGCAATGTCTCACAGCAACATCATTTTTTACGACCTTGATACCTGTTTACTGGGGCACCTGGTGGATCCGGTTACAGGCGGTGCGGTGTACAATGTATTTGACCTGGAGATCAGTGATGAGCCTGGCATTGCGGCTGATATTGATCCGAAATTCCTGGAAACATGTGAAAAAACTATCGTTTAATTACACAAATAAGAATTATTAAATTGATAACCTGGCAGCTTCCTGCTTGAAAATATTATAAGAATGGAATCAAAAAAAGCTTCAGAAAGCGAGATCATTATGACGGAACTCGTCCTTCCAAACGATACAAATCTTTTCGGAAACCTGATGGGCGGACGCCTGATGTACTGGATGGATATTGCAGCGGCCTTATCTGCCGGAAAACATTGCAATGCACCGGTAGTAACCGCTTCGGTGGATAATATCTCGTTTGAATCCCCGATCAAACTGGGAAACGTGGTACATATAGAAGCGAGGGTCAGCCGCGCCTTTACAACAAGTATGGAAGTGCATTTAAACGTGTGGGGAGAGGACCTTACCCATCAGTACAGGTATAAGAGCAATGAAGCGTATTATACTTTTGTGGCGCTTGATCCGAACCGTAAACCACGACCCGTAATCCCACTTGTACCAACCAATGAAATTGAACAAAAACTTTTTGACGGCGCCTTAAGGAGAAGACAACTTCGCCTGATACTCGGCGGAAAAATGAAACCCGACGATGCCCTGGAACTGAAAGCTTTATTTATCAAGGATTAAGTTAGAGGTTAGAGGGCAGAGGTTAGAGGTTAGAAGGCTGTCAATTACTTAGTACCCTCTACCCTCTATCCTCTATCCTCTATTTAAACCCCTTTATTCGTTGAATAGGTTTCTGAGATCATTCAAAGAACTTGCATAAGGGTCCCCGATGATTTGATTCAATACAAGCGTAATTATCCATTCCGAAACAAGG
>JBGSHT010000042.1:0-20564 GCA_041752135.1 Chitinophagaceae bacterium
ATCCCGACGAAGGAGGGATCTTCTTTTAATTAACCATAAGATGCCTCGTTCCTCGGCATGACAGGTAGATATTTGTCATCCTATGTTTGTTTGTCATCCTAAGTTTTTTTGTCATCCCGACGAAGGAGGGATCTTCACGAATCACTATAAGATGCCTCGTACCTCGGCATGACAAGACAGAAGCAACTTTTGTAACAGACTATTCACTATACAGTACCCCCACTTTGTCATCCCGACGAAGGAGGGATCTTCTTTTAATATACCATAAGATGCCTCGTTACTCAGCATGACAGGTAGATAGTTGTCATCCTGAACCCGGGGATTCTTTATAAGAGTTGCTAAATCGGGATGCCAGTGTGAAGGATCTCAATAATAATGAGCGAATTTGTAAATATTTATTTAATAGCACAACATGTTATTAACTGTTATTGAAATTGTATAAAAAGCTATGAAATAAAATCCGTAAAGAATCACTCATCCTTCATTTTCCCGTTTATCATTACTTCTCTTTTCTTCATATGTAATTTTACATCAGCCGGATAGAAATATGCGTCTCTAAGTTTATTTTGAGAAAAGAGTTTTAGCTGGTCACCATTATGGGTAGAATTTTCCTGGGTTGAATTCCCATAACTGAGCAACACATTTGCTTTTATTTTTTCACCAAACTCGATCACACCAACCCATGAATCGCCGCCGCCGATATAAGAAATATTTTTCTCTTGCCTCGATGGCCAGGCTACCCTGAATGCGCCCACACTGCCATCTGCCCCATTTCCTTCGAGGTCGATGTTGTTATACTGTATCCTGTATACTTTACCCCATGGAACCGAAAGTGTACCGAAATCTGATTTTATTTTGGTGGCTGTTTCTTCCAGTACCTTCACTGCTTTTTGAGGGTCCGACAAACCATCTGGCGTTAAACGCGGATTTGATTCGTTCCATTTAATTGCATACATCTTTTGATTGTAGGGTTGCATATTACTCGCCCACTGTACAAAAAGATAGGTACCCACACTGTTCGCATCTGCCTTTCTGTCCCATTTTTCTAAAACCGATTTAGCTTCTTTGCCAATGGCTGTTCCATACAGGTCAATGGCGTTGAAGAGGTCGTCAAGGATCCTGTCGGCCATTTCCAGCCGGGTTGATAATTTGTATGTAACCAGTTCGTCAAACGTGATAGAAGGATCCTTGTCTAAAAGGTCTGCAGATCGTTGTGCCCGGAAATGCATGAATTTCGGGGCCATATAGGACGGGAAGTCAGCGGGGTTCAGCAGCATCGGGAAGGTACTGGTCCAGGGCGGATCATTGGCGTTTTGCAGCCAGCCCTGCGCCGGGTTTTTTATCTTCGGTAAATCCGCATAGTCGTGTACGGTAGTCCAGATATCGGTGGATTTCCCTCCCTTTATTACCTGGCTCCAGAAGTTCCAGTCACCCTGGGAACGTTTGGGTACCAGTCCGTTGAACAGATAAAAAATATTTCCCGCATTATCTGCGTAGGATACATTCCAGAATGGAATCTGCGCCATTTTTAAAGCGGCTTCAAACTGCTCAAAATTTTGGGCATTTGCCATTCGCCACCACTGGAGTCCAATATTGGGTTTATCATATCCGGGCATGCGTATGGCAAGTGCTTTTTGTTTTCCCATCTTAACTACCGGGCCATGCACTGTGCGTAAAATGTCGATCTCCCGGTCAGCCAGCCGACCATTATCATCTTTTACTTTGATGGTTTTCTGTTGTTTTTCAAATTCTTTTCTTTCCCCGTTGAGCAGGTATCCGCCTTCCTTTAGTTCTACTTCATACGTGTCGGCATTGTCGATGGTGTTATTGGTATGGCTCCAGCCAAGGTAATCATTGAAGGCAATGGCCAGTCCGGGTAAACCAACTAACGTAGCACCGTACATGTTTTGTCCGGGCTTCATGAGGTGGGCCTCTGTGAACAGGAACTCGCCAAACCAGGGCAGGTGAGGGTTCTGTACCAGCATAGCTTTCCCGCTTGCCGACCTGGAAGGGCCGATGGCCCAGGTATTTGAACCTATTTCCTGCCAGTCCTGTGTCATGCCCAATTCATCCCCTCCAACAAAGCGGGTGTAGACAATGAAGAGCAAATGCATATTTATATCATTTGGCTCCAGCGGGAGTATTGCCTTATTAATGGGTTTGATGGATTCTGGATGTGCCATTGCATAGTCGTTCAGCCCTTTTACAAATGCAGCGGTAAGCTTTTTAAATTCCGGGTCCTGTGTTCTCGACCATTCTGCTGCGATTTCCGGGAACCCCAAAGTGTGAATGATCATATCATCCCCCAGTTTATTTTTTCCCCAGTATTCGGCAGCTTTCCCCCTTGACCTCCCATATAGTTCAACAATGAGGTTTGCATGTAATTGCATTTGCGCCCAACCTTCGGCATAGAATAATCCCTCATCATTAGGTGCGGAAATATGGGGTACACCCCATTCGTCCCAGGTAATGGATACAGGTGGATCTGCCTTTTTAACCAGTGAAATGGCAGTTAGAATAACCAGGCAGAGACAGGCCACAAGGTAAAAGCGGGGATGCTTCATACAGGAAAATTTTACGAATGCAGAAGTTATGCAATTATGCTGAGTTAAACTTACTCCCGCCCGTCTTTGTGTCATTGCGGTTAGCTGTATTCATTTTCCACTTTCGATTTCTAACTCACCCCGGCCTGCTGCGCAGTCCCGCCCCTCTCTATACAATAGAGAGGGGAACAGCCCCTTAAATTCAATCAGCATTTAGAAATGGTTTGTTCTTAATCACTGACATGCATTGGCGTGGACGGGGTGAGTTCTACCTTGCGGTTATTGTATTTATTTTCGACTTTCGATTTTCGACTTTCGATTTTTTTTCATTCCCCTGTCGGCATTTCCTCCATCTTCTCCCCGAATACATAGAAATTGAACCATTGCCAGTTATGCCACACCGCAGCCAGCCTTTCTTTGGGTTTATTGATGCCGTGTCCAAAACCTTTATACACAACCAGTTTTGATGGCACTTTACGGTCCTGCAGCCCGCGGTATAATTCATAGGCATTGGGAATGGGTACCCTTCGGTCGAATTCCCCATGCTGTATCAATGTTGGGGTAGAGGCCTTGCTGATATTGGTCATAGGCGAGGTCTTCAGGTATACATTCATGTCAGTCCATGGATTTGCCTGGAGATATTGCCTGGTGAATGGTGTGATGTCTGTATTGACATAATACGTAACCCAATTGGATATGCCTGCTCCCACGCTGATGGCTTTAAAACGGTTTGTATTGGTGGTGAGGAAGGCTGAAATATATCCGCCCTGGCTCCAGCCCATGCAGCCCATGCGGGATGTATCGATGATGCCCTTTCCTGCCAGGTGATCTACCCCGCTCATCACATCCCACATGTCGCCCACGCCGAGATTGCGTACATTAAGCGCCCTGAATTTTTCGCCGTACCCGGCGCTGCCCCGGTAGTTGACACGCAGTACAACCGCGCCTTTCTCGCACCACTGCATCATCGGGTATACATAAGCGGGAGCAGGGTCGGGGCGGTCGATGCCGGTAGGGCCGCCATGTATCACTACCAGCAGGGGATATTTCTTTTTCGGGTCATAATCTGCAGGTTTTAGCAGCACCCCTTCGATCTCGGCGCCATCCTTGCTTTTCCAGCTGATGATCTCATTAACAGGGAGTTTCCAGCCTTTCAGTTGAGCGGTCATTTCGGTTATGCGTGCCGGTGATATACCTGTTTTTCCCGTGCTGATTTCATTGAGTTCATCAAAGTTTCTCCCGCTCACGGCCATCACCGAGCCGTCTTTACTGAATGCCGCAAATCCCGGTACATCCATCCCGGTGTTGATTTCAGTGGTGGTGCCATTGGCCGGATTGAAAAGGTAAACAGCGTTTTTCATTTTTTTGTTCCTGCCGTAAACGATACCAGTTGGGTTCCAGTCGTAGATCATTTTATTTTCATCCACAGTGGTGAGTATCTCGCGGGTTGTTCCGCTGGTAAGCGAATGGATAAATGTGCGATTGTTTTTAAAGTAATGTGTTACGGTATCATTTACGGAACTGGTATAGAGGATCGATTTACCTTCCGGGTTCCATTGTTGTAAAAAGTCACTCCCCGGGTTTGAAACGATCGTCCTGATTTTTTTATCATCAAGCGTAACGAGGGCGATATCGGAATGTATGGATGAATTGATCAGCGGATCGGGTTGTCGGTTGAAAGCTATTTGCTTTCCATCGGGGTTCCACCTGAAACCGGTGACAGTGAATTCACCACTGGTGAGCCTAACTGCTTTGGGCATTTTATGGCAGGGTGTTGATCTATTCCGGGAACTGTCGGCTTTAGTTTCATAACAGGGCAGGAGGCCGGCATTTCGGATTGAATCAATATCAAAATTCATCACCCATAAGTGGCTCAGTTTGTATTCTTCGCCTTCAATGCCAAAGGCACCATAGCGTTCTTTAGTGGTTTTTTCTTTTTTTGTTTCGGGATCATTTTTGGTAAAAGCGATCCGGGTGCCATCAGGGCTCCAGTCGTAGCTGCCTATTCCGTCTTCTTCACTGGTGATGGCGAAAGCCTCTCCGCCTTCCACAGCAACCAGGTAGAGCTGCGTTTTATTGCCCCTGTCGGCAAGAAAGCTGATCCATTTACTGTCAGGAGAAAACCCGGCCGCATTACTGCTGCCATTGGTCGTATGTGTTAGTTGAAAGGGTTTCCCGCCATCCCTGCTCAGCCAGATCTCTGAATCGTAATTATTGGCGCTCCAGTTGGTGCTGGTTATATTGTAAACAATATGTTTGCCGTCCGGCGAAACCTGTACGCCGCCAGCCTGCTTCAAACTGATCCATTGTTCAAAAGAGGCAGTGGCTTTTTGTTGTGCGACAATCGATACTGAAATTCCTGAAATAATTATACTGAGGAGCAGTGATTTCATTTTGTAAAATTGATTCCGGAAATTACGATACAAAAAAATAACCGCAACACAAAGTTCTCAAGCAAACTTTATGTTGCGGTTTTGTCTTTTGCTGTTAATCCTGAGTATCCTAAAAATTCTCAGAATCCTGCTCACCAGGGCACTTTTGTAGACGGATAAAAATCAATATTCATCGCTTTCATCCTTGGTCCGTGACTGGCAAGCCTAACTTTATATTCATCCCAGTTCCTGTTGGCAGAAGGCGACCAGCCTATTTCCGCATAACCCAATAAGCGGGGGAAGACCATGTATTCAATATCTTTCATGGTAACTATTGTCTCTGACCATAATGGCGCCTCCACACCAACAATATTTTCACGGCGGATACTATCCACATAATTTGCCGGATCCCAGATATAAGCTGTGTCCACTTCTATATAGCCCGCCCAGTGAAGCCCAAGCTTTGAGGTGGAATCATACTGCATATCCAGGTAGGCTTTCTTTGCAGGCGACATGATCACTTTAGCGCCTTGTCTTACGGCTTCTTTTGAATTTCCCGCATCAGCCCAAAACTGGACAATGGTATTGGGTTGTAAAGTGGATAAGGCGATCTCATCCCAGCCGATGACGGTCTTGCCATACTTTGTTACCATCGGCTGCACTTTGTTGATGAAAGGGATATAGTCTTCTTTTTTAGTGGCATGGCTCTCATCACCGCCGATATGAATGTAGGGGCCGGGCGTCAGGGCCGATAATTCGCGGATCACATCATCCAGGAATTTGTAGGTAACATCTTTATTTGTGCAGAGTGTGCTGAAGCCCACTTCAATACCGCTGTATAATTTGGTAGCAGTATCATTGCAATTAAGTTCGGGATATGACGCGAGTGCTGCATTGGTATGACCTGGCATGTCGATTTCGGGAATGACCGTGATAAACCTGTCTGCGGCATACTGCACAATGTCTTTGTATTGATCCTGTGTATAGAAACCGCCTTTACCGCCGCCCACTTGTGTGGAACCGCCTATTTCAGTGAGTTTCGGCCATGATTTGATCTCGATTCTCCAGCCCTGGTCGTCGGATAAATGCAGGTGCAGCACGTTCATTTTATAGGCGGCTATCAGGTCGATATACCTTTTCACATCTTCCACACCAAAGAAATGACGCGCAACATCGAGCATGGATCCACGGTAAGCATATTCCGGTTTATCAGTAATGGATACGGAAGGAATGATCCATTTATCCGGCTGAACAGTTGTCATTTCGATGGCCGGCGGGAGTAACTGGCGGATCGTCTGTACACCCCGGAACAAACCTGCGGGTGTTGCCGCGCTAAGCTGTATATTCTCGGCACTGATGTTCAGGGTATAGCCTTCGTCACCAAGGGCACTGTTATTGGCGATTGACAGGTATATATTTCCGGCAGCCGGTGCAGCTGTGCTGGCTGAAACCGGGAAAGAAAATCCTGTTGCCGGTTTGAGTATACCGGCCAGGTACTGGGCGACTTTCTGCACTTCGGGGGCATCACCGAGGGTAAAGATATTTGTCTTATCGCCCAGGGCAAATTCACCGCTGTTGAAGGCAATGGAAGCAGGTTTGGGAATGAGGTTCTCGGCATAATTCCTTGCCGGGGTATTTCCGTTTTTGCAGGATATCAGCAAGGAAAATATCAATACTATGAAAAGCGGAAGGGTTTTGTTTGGCATGGCAATTCGTATTTTATGGTGAAGGTATAAATTAAACATAGATTTTACCGCAAAGGACTGGCAAAGGCGCGGATTGTCAGTTACTGAAACCTAAACCTGTAAGTTTTTCAATGAACTACTTTCAGGATAAAACTGTTAACATTTCTGCACAATATGCCCTGGTTTTCAATTATTCCGTAAATTAACAGTGTAATAAAATCAAATTGCCATGCCCGTTTACAAACTGAAAATTAATGGAAAGGAGTATAGTGCAGATGTGGCGGCAGATACTCCGCTGCTCTGGGTGCTGCGTGATAACCTCCAGCTTTTGGGTACTAAATTTGGCTGCGGCATCGGACAATGCGGGGCATGTACCATTCATCTTGATGGAAATCCAACAAGGTCCTGCTTACTGCCGGTAAGCGCTGTAAAAACTGCTGCTGTAACTACCATTGAAGGCTTGTCGGAAAAAGGCGACCACCCCCTTCAACTCGCATGGGATGAAGTGGATGTACCACAGTGTGGTTATTGCCAGGCGGGTCAGATCATGACCGCTGCTGCATTTCTTAAAAAAAATCCCAAACCAACTGTTACGGAAATCGAAAATGCATTGCACGGAAATATTTGCCGCTGCGGAGCCTACCACCGTATACGGGATGCAGTAATAGCTGCCAGTAAAAAATAACCTGTATTTCTTCGCTTCTTTGCGGAATAATTTCCTTTTTTCAATCGTCAAATATTTGCTTTATGGCTAAAACATATACAGACAGCCGCCGTGATTTTTTAAAGAAAATTTCACTCGCCGGTGGGGGACTCATGCTGGGGTTTAAATGGAACAGTGCACAGGCGGAAATGCCTGCCATCCTAAATGCAGCTGATCCACTGGTAGTGCCCAGCTTTAACAGCTACCTGTCCATTGCAACAGATGGCACCATCAATATCTTTTCACCCAATCCGGAACTTGGCCAGAATATCATGACTTCCTTTGCACAGATCGTTGCAGAGGAACTGGATGCCGACTGGCAAAAAGTGCATGTTGCACAGGCCCCGCTGGATACCAAAAAATACGAACGGCAACTCACCGGGGGAAGCGGCGCCATACCTCATTCCTGGATGCGTTTACGCAAAGCCGGTGCATCAGCCCGATACCTGCTTATTGCCGCAGCGGCACAACGCTGGGGTGTTCCTGCTTCAGAATGTACCGCAGATAATGGTTTTGTGATACATAAGAGCTCAGGGAAAAAACTGGGCTATGGAGAACTCGCTACAGATGCTTCCAAAGTGGCCCTGCCAGCGGATGTGCCATTAAAGGACCGCAAAGATTTTAAGCTGATCGGCAAACCGATCCGGAACGTGCAGAATAAAAATATCATCACCGGGAAAGGCATTTTCGGTCTCGACTATTACCGGGAAGGAATGGTATATGCCGTATTGCAGCGTCCGCCAGCATTTGGCACGAAGATAAAATCTGTTGATGACGCTGCCGCTAAAGCCATGCCCGGTATCCTTGATGTGGTTACTTTCAAGAATAATGTTGCCATAGTGGGTAAATCTACCTGGGAAGTGATGAAGGCTAAAAAATCGGTAAAGGTCATTTACGAAAAGGATGGCAATATCGAAAGTTCGGAAGATCACGATAAACTGCTAAAATCACTTTTAGACAGTGATAAAGCCGTTGTACGAAGGAAAGACGGTGATGTGGAGACAGCCTTTAAAAATGCCGCAAAGATCATTAAGTCAGAATACCAGTGTCCTTTTCTCCCGCACAATCCATTGGAGCCGATGAACTTCTTTGCGCACGTGCGTCCGGACGGGATTGAATTGGTAGGCCCGACACAGACACCTGCCGCAGCAAGGGGAGCTGTATCCAAACTGTTAGGTGTACCCGAAGATAAGATAACTGTTGACATAACCAGACTGGGCGGAGGATTTGGCCGGAGGCTTAAGTTCGACTATGTGCTGGAAGCTGCGGAACTTTCTTCCATCATCAAAATGCCTGTAAAAGTTATATGGTCCCGCGAAGATGATATGATGGGCGGCAGTTACCGCCCGGCTGTGCGTTACCGCTTTGAAGCGGCGCTGGATGCACAGGGGAATATGACCGGATATAAACTGCGGGGCGTGGGTATCAATGCCAATAACACCACCCGCGAAGATAATTTTCCTTCCGGTGCCGTAGATAACCTGCTGATCGAATCAGTGGAACATTTGTCGCCCATTACTACCGGCGCCTGGCGCGCACCGATCACTAATTTCCTGGCTTTTGCTGAACAGACTTTTCTGGATGAAGTGGCGCTGGCTGCTAAAAAAGATCCCGTTCAGTTCAGGCTGGAATTATTTCAAAAAGCACGGACTGCTCCCGCCGGGGCCATTAAGTATAATATAGATCGATTTGAAACCGTCATTAAACAGGTTGCTGAAAAATCGGGATGGGGCAAAAAGAAAGGCGTCTTCCAGGGTTTCAGTGTTTATTTTTCACACGCTTCCTATGTCGGCCAGGTTTGTGAGGTTGAGATGAAAGCAGGTAAACCGGAGATCGGTAAAATTTATGCGGTGTCAGATTGTGGCCAGGTTATTAACGACAGCGGCGCCCGCCAGCAGGTGATGGGTGCGATTGTAGATGGATATGGACATGCAATGTTTGGAAAAGTTTCATTCAAAGAAGGCAGGGCCGACCAGAATAATTTTCACCAGTACAGGTTGATCAGAATGAAAGAAATTCCGGAAGTGGAAGTGCATTTTGTAGATAACGGTATTGATCCAACCGGTTTAGGAGAACCCGCACTGCCGCCAACGGGTGGTGCTGTTGCCAATGCCATTTTTAAAGCTACCGGTAAGCGGTTGAAGAACCAGCCGTTTATGGAAGAGCCTTTATTCAAAGGGTAATGATTACATTTTAGCCGCAAAAGAAAAGTAGGGCGCTGGGATCAATCTTTACCATACCCACCAGGGTAGTTTGGCCGTTTCCATATATACCAACAGGTCAAAAATCCCATGCGCAATCAGGCAGGGCAATATTGATCCGCTGTTCTTCCGGGCATATCCTAAAAGTATACCTGCTAAAAAAGTCAGTATAAAAAGGTTCAGTATGTTGGTTTGATTTTCTGCCGAAGGCAGCACAAACAATAATGATTTATAGCCTGCAAAAGCAAATGCACTCAGGAAAATTGCACCATGCTCATGCCAACGAATTGCTTCTCCCTGTACCACACCGCGAAAGATGAGTTCTTCCGTGGCGCCTATCAGGATCGATAATACTACGAACCATTCTGCCGCTGCCGGTATGATTGGCATATGTTCGCTGTACCTGTACCAGAGCGCTAAAAAAACAGAAATTATTATTGAGTAAGCAAACACTTTTCCGGAGGCAGTTTGCCATTGCCAGATACTTTTCTGCAACAGTACTTTTTCATTTGATAATAATGCCCAAACGATAAGTATTGCTGCGGCAACTAAACTAACAGTTGCTATTACCTGCATAGGATACGAACCGCGATATAATAAGGCAAAGGCCCACAAGCCAAAACTGATGGAAACGGCTCTCACAAGCGGTGGAGAAAATTTACCAGCAGTCATGCAACAGTCTGCTTTGAAAATAATTTTCTGCCTGCAAGTACACCCAGCGTTACTAATGGAATTAATAACAGCAGCCACCCTGAACCCATGCAGAATCCACTATTGGGCGTAATAACAGTATCCGGTAATGATTTTTTCAACTCATTTACCTGGAGGCTGTCTTCAAAAAATTCATCCGGGAGAGTCAGATATTTTAATCTTTTCATAGGGTATAAACTCTGAACCGGTCCGTTTTCCCCGGAAATGACCAGGTATCTGAGATCATTCAAATTTTGAAGAACCGAATAATCTGAAATAAGCATTGTATCTGCTTTAATGAGTTGTAAAAATTCCAGATGGGGCTGGGTCTCGATTATCTTATTAAATATTTCCTGGGGTACAGAAGTAGGTAGCCCTAATTCTTTTAAATTTTTAAAACCTGAAAAATCATCCGAAGTTGGATATCCGGTTCCGGATAATTGTAATGAATGAAGGTTCGGTATTATCTTTCCATAAGGATAAGCATAAAGGGTATCAGGACTAAAAATTCTGAGGGCTTTTAATTTTTTTAATGGTTTCCAGTCGATCGTTTCGGGATGTATGCTTCCATTAATGGTCAATTGTTCCAGCTGTGGATTAAGGCTAAGAAACCCGGAAGAAATAAACATGCTGTCCGTATCACTTACTATGATCAGTTCTTTTAGTCTCGGGAATGAAGGTAAAAAATCCTTCAACGAATTGTCTGTCATTTCCAGATCTAAAATTTCAACAGTTTTGAAAGTAGCTAAACTCTTCAGTTCGGCCACTTGTCCATTGAAAGCAATCATTTTTGGTTCGAATCTTTCTGCAAGCCAGTTCAGATTTTTTCTGAATACCTGTAAGAGACTGTCACGATTTTCATACAAGGGTTTCTTCGCTGTTGAGTCTTTAAGTGTATTAAGATCAGCGAATGATGAATCTTCAACATTAAATGACAGCAATAGATTTATGTCCGGATTGATTTTCGACAGTGAATCCAGAAATGGGAGATGTTCTTCCAGGATGTAATTACTGATTGAAACTGTTTGAACATTTTTCAGGTCATTTTCTTTCAATTGCCGGAACAACTGTAACGAATCTAGTGAAGGATAGATTGAAATACCAATCAGTTTATCATTGATGAAGCAGAGTCCGTTTTTTGCCCTCAATTCAACAGTATCCGGTAATTCAGGTGAATAACGGATATAAAGATTCTCGTCTTCTTTCCAAATATCCAATAAGTCCCCGTTTCTGACAGGCATCGTGGCAAACTCAGCTGAGTCTGCATAGATGTATAAACTGGTATGAAATCTGTTAATATTTAATAGTCCCAGATCATCTTTAACCGTTAGTAACCGGTATTCGTTTTTCCCGGATGGACCACAACTCTGCAAGATCAATATCGCAGCAAGTACCTGTAGCAACCATGCGGCTGTTTTGTGTAACATGATAGATATGCTTATCAGGAAATAAGTTACCTATAATATCCCTGCACCTTTGTGAGATAAGGTACATTTAACTTTCAAATATTATCATAAAACAACTATCAGCCTTTACTGGATTTGTTTGAAGTTTATTTTACTTTTTTGGTATCACCGCTGTTGCTTCGATCTCTATCAGCAAATCATCCCTGTATAATTTGGCAACCTGCACCAGTGTACTCGCAGGCGGATTTTGTGTATTGATATATTTGTTCCTGATCTCCCGGAGAACTGGCATATTTGCATTGTCCAGGATAAAAATGCCTGTTTTAACCAGGTGATCCTTATTTCCACCCGAATTTTGAATGATCCTGATTAAATTATCATAAACCGTTTCCGTTTGCCGGGCAAAATCATCTTTGCCTACTAAATTGCCTTCCTTATCAAGGGCAACCTGTCCGGAAATGATCAGCATCCATGCATTGCCCAAATCGATCCTGGCAACATGTGAATAACCTCTTGGTGCAGAAAGGAAACCAGGGTTGTCAAAATGTACCAAAGAGCCTGATTTTTGTGCCTGCGTTTCAGGTGATAGCAGGAGTGAAGTCAAAAATAAAATAATAAACAGCGATTTATACATATAAAATATATTTACTATTAATTTTAGGCAGCCGGATTTTAAAGTTAATATCTTGTCATCTTCTGTTTCCTGGTGGATAAATCTACTGGTTTTGTTTATTTTCGCGGAAAAATACCCTGATGCAAATCTGTAAGCTATCCTTTTTCTTTTTATTAGTTAGTTTTTCAATTTACTCCTGCCAGTCTACAGAAAGCACTGAAATTCAGGTTCAAGATTCTTCAGTTGTCAGCGAAATTCTTGAAGTTCCGGCATTAACAGAGATATCAGAACCTGTATTTTTTTCAGACACCATTCCATGTACCAATTGTCCGGGTATTGTTTATCAGTTGGCCCTGACATCCGATTCAACCTATATTTTTTCAGAAGAATATCTTGGCCAGAAGAATAGTCCATATGTTCAATTTGGCAAAACAGGAAAAAATGATTCGGTCATTACTTTATTTATGCCCAATGCTAAACTGGTGAAGTTGCAGGTTACGGATACGGGATTATTGTTAATTGACCGAAAAGCGGAAATTAGTTCAGGTAAAGAGGACTTTATACTCGATCCCAGGCCAAACGGATATTTTGATCTGGCCCAGTTATATGTCATCGACGGAGCCTATTTTTATTCGGCAGATGCGGTAACTTTTACACCCTGTGGCCAGTCAAACACCTATCCGGTTAAACCGGGTGGGGCAAGTTTTGAAGCGGAGAAATTATTTTTAAATAAAAAAAGAAACGATAAAGGTCCCGTTTATCTGCGCGCATTGATCAGCATAAAACAAGATAAAAGCCTTACGGGCATGGATCAGATAATGGTCATAATGGAAAAAGTGTTGGCCAAGATCGACTCAACCGATTGCCGGTAAATTTTGTCGGTTCAATAAATATCGAAACCTGTTAGTTAAATTGTAATGCCGGCAGGCGGTACTGATGACCATCAACTACAAACAATTCCTCAATGTCATAGGTCCAATACGTATAGATCGATGATTTCATTAAATAAGCTTCCACCTGCTCCTTGGATTCTGCGGTAAAAGTGATCCAGGCCTTTTGTGATTCCATGGTTACAACATAGTGATCTATGATGCCATCCTCAATGAGTTTATTTACATAAGCCCGGTGCTCGGGAATGGCACGCATAAAATCCTCATCCATTTCAAACTGTATACTCACCTGATACTTCTTCATATTGGTGTGTTTCTGATTAAATATAAAACGAATTTCCCGGATAATTGGTTGCGGGCAGAAATTGTTAAATGTTCCTCAGATTTTCCAGTCAACCAACTGGTTGACCCAATCCGTCCGGTGGTTTGTAACAATACGAATATAATTATCCGTATAGCCTTCCATCATACCCTGTTTATCCTGGTGTTCAAATAAAACCTTGCGGGTCAGGCCCCTGTGCTGTTCTGTAAAATGCTGCAGTTTCATGAACGAAAGGTTGCGAAGAACTTTATTACGCTCTTGTCTGACTGAAACAGGCACTACAGGTTTAATGTCCAGCGCCCGGGTATTGTCCCGTTCCGAATAAGTGAATACATGCAGGTATGATATGTCAAGGCTATGGAGGAAGTCAAATGTCTCTGTAAAGTCTGCATCGCTTTCTGATGGGAAGCCTGTTATCACATCCACGCCAATGGCACAATGGGGCATCACTGATTTGATCATTTGTACCCTGTCTGCATAAAGTTCCCTTTGATAACGCCTGCGCATCAGGCCCAGTATTTTGTTGCTGCCGCTTTGCAGCGGAATATGGAAATGCGGCATGAAGCGTTTACTGTTTGCCACAAAACTTATTATCTCCGGTGTGAGTAAATTGGGCTCTATCGATGATATCCGGTAGCGTTCGATGCCTTCCACTTCATCAAGGGCAAGACAAAGCTGGAAAAAGTTTTCCGGCTCAGTTTGTTCCTCTGCATCTCTTTTGCCAAAATCACCCAGGTTTACCCCGGTGAGCACGATCTCCTTGACACCTTTGGCAGCCAGCATCTGCGCTTGTGCCACAACGTTAGCGATGCTGTCGCTTCGGCTTTTCCCCCTGGCCATGGGAATAGTGCAGAAAGAACAGGTATAATCGCAGCCATCCTGTACTTTGAGGAAGGTCCTTGTCCGGTCGGCTACGGAATAAGATGCGTTGAAACCTTTTACCTCTTCAATATCGCAACTGCAGATCTTTGCAGAATCACCGCGGGTATAATTGCGCAGGTGAGCTGCCATATTGAATTTTTCTGCAGCGCCGAGCACCAGGTCAACACCGGGGATGCCGGCAATTTCCTGTGGTTTTAACTGGGCATAACATCCGGTAATTACCACAGTGGATTCCGGTGATTTCCGCTGGATCCGGCGCACAAGCTGGCGGCATTCCTTATCGGCATTATCTGTTACGGAACAGGTATTGATCACATATACATCTGCCTGTTCTTCAAAGTTCTTTTTTTCAAATCCTTCGGCTTCCAGCAAACGTGAAATGGCCGAAGTTTCGGAGAAATTGAGCTTGCAGCCCAGGGTATGAAATGCTACTGTTCTTGCTTCTGCCATAGCGGCTGCAAATATACGTAATTAGCGCCTTTGCTGCTTTGCGGTTAATTTCTGGCTCAATGGATTATATTTGTTTAACAACCAATCCTTTTTCGTGATTTTAATTGCCTATTTAGCCTGGCCCTTCCGGATTATCTATACGGTCTACGCATACTTGTTATTCATCCTGCTGATGCTGCTGGTATTTCCTTTTGTGCTGATCGCTTCTCTCTGGGGAAAGATCAAAGGAGGGAATTTTATCTATCATATTCTCAGGATATGGTCGGCAATCTGGTTTTTCCTGATCGGCATCCGCCCTAAAAATATTTACCTGTCAAAGCCGGATCCCCAAAAGCAATACATTTTTGTGATTAATCATAATTCCTACCTCGATGCGGCTGTTTTGGTGGAAACCATCCGCCAGCATTTTCGTCCGCTGGGAAAAGTAGAGATGAGTAAAGTGCCCGTATTCGGATTTATTTATAAGGCCTGCGTGGTTATGGTTGACCGCAATGACGCAGACAACAGGGCAAAGAGTTTACGCCAATTGAAATCCGTTCTGAGAAAAGGTATTTCCATCATGATCTTTCCCGAAGGCACTTTTAACGAAACCGATCGGCCGATGAAGTCGTTTTACGACGGAGCCTTTCGCATGGCCATTGAAACACAAACACCCATCCAGCCTGTCCTGTTTCTGGATGCCTATAAGCGCATGCCACATGAAAGCATGTTTTCCCTCAACCCGGGTCCCTGCCGCTCGCTTTTCCTTGAACCCATTCCTGTAGATGGCTTAACTTTAGCAGATGCAAAATCCTTAAAGGAAAAAGTATTTAAGATCATGGAGGAGAACCTCGTTTCCTATTCGGCCTTGCGATAACATATGATGTTTGCAGAAATCATAATCCCTTTAGCGCTTCCGAAAACGTATACCTATGCGATTCCGGATCACCTGCTTGAGCAGGTGCAACCCGGCGTGCGTGTGGAAGTGGTTTTTGGCCGCCAGAAAAAATATGCCGGAGTGGTCAAATCTGTTTTTGCAGAGAAACCACAGGGCTTTGAACCGAAGCCCATCCAGAATGTGCTTGATGCAGAACCGGTGGTTCATGAAGCACAACTCGAACTCTGGAAATGGATCGCTGACTACTATCTCTGCAGCGAGGGCGAAGTGATGGCCGCGGCACTGCCTACCCATTTCAAACTGAGCAGCGAGACCATCCTGATGTTCAACGAGGAATACGGCGATGATTTTTCAGCGCTCGATGATGAGGAGTACCTGGTTGCTGAAGGGCTGCTGCTCAAAAAAGAACTCAAGCTTGATGAGGTACAGGACATACTGGATGCCTCGCATGTGTATCCTGTTGTTAAAAGGCTGATCGAAAAAAAAGTCTGCCTGGCCTGGGAGTCGCTGAAGGAAAGATATGTACCGAAGCGGGACACTTTTGTCCGGCTTCATCCTCAGTACGCAGCAGAAGAAAAGCTGGAGGAACTGCTTAATAAGTGGAAAGAGAAAGCACCAAAACAGCTTGAACTTTTACTGGCTTACCTGCACCTGTCGCATACGGAAAATCCGGTCAAACAAACAGAACTCCTTAAAAAAGCCGGCGCCACTTCGGCACAGATGAAAGGACTGGTGGATAAGCAAATCCTGGTTTCGGAGAAATTATCGGTTGACCGTATCCGGTATCTCCCACGGGAAGTGAATATTGATTTCACTTTATCAGCACAGCAGGAAACGGCGTTGTCAACCATCCGTACAATGTTTTCAGAAAAGCCGGTATGCCTGCTGCATGGTGTTACTTCCAGTGGTAAGACGCAGGTATATATTCGCCTGATCGAAGAACAGATCAGGCAGGGCCACCAGGTGCTTTACCTGTTACCCGAGATCGCACTCACGGCACAGGTCATCCGAAGATTGCAGCATCATTTCGGCGGGTATATCGGAATCTATCATTCCAAATTCAATCCCAACGAAAGGGTGGAGATCTGGAACAAAGTAAAGACCGGTGAAACGAAGATCGTCCTGGGGGCCCGTTCTGCCTTATTCCTGCCTTTTGAAAATCTTAGTCTGATCATCGTTGATGAAGAACAGGACAGCTCGTACAAACAGCAGGATCCGGCACCCAGGTACAATGCACGGGATGCTGCCATTTATTATGCCTCCAGGCTGGGCGCGAAGGTATTGCTGGGCAGTGCCACGCCTTCGCTTGAATCTTATTACAATGCGCAGAATGGCAAGTACGGACTGGTGGAACTGAACGAACGTTTTGGCGGCATACTCATGCCGGCGATTGAAATACTGGATACCCGTGAGGCTGGAAAAAAGCAAACACAACGGGTGATGATCTCTCCGGCTTTACAAACCGCGATGCAGGAGACGATTGAATCCGGCAAGCAGGTGATCCTTTTTCAAAACCGCCGGGGCTATTCGCCATACCTGATCTGCAGCACCTGTGGTTTTATCCCGCATTGCGATAATTGTGATGTTACGCTCACCTATCATAAACTCCTGCACCGCCTGCAATGTCATTATTGCGGAACTTCTTATCCGCGTCCGCTGGTTTGCGCAGCCTGTGGCAGCAGTACCTGGACCGAGAAAAATTTTGGAACGGAAAGGATCGAAGAAGAACTGCACCTCTTGCTTCCCGATGCCCGGGTTGCGCGGATGGATATCGATACGGTGAAAGGGAAAACAGCACATGATTCGCTGATTCAAACCTTTGAGCAGCAGCGCCTGGATATTCTTGTTGGTACTCAGATGGTAGTAAAGGGACTTGATTTTGATCATGTGAACCTTGTTGGCATTTTGGATGCAGACGGATTACTCAGTTTTGCGGATTTCCGGGTCAACGAACGTGCTTTTCAATTGATGGAACAGGTGAGTGGACGTGCGGGCAGGAAGGAAAAGCAGGGGAGGGTGATCCTTCAAACCACCAATCCAAAACATCCTGTCCTTGACTTTGTGCTGCGTCACGATTATAAAGGGTTTTATAAGTTCGAACTGGAAGCCCGGAAACAATTTCATTATCCGCCCTTCAGCAGGCTGCTCCTCATAACGTTCAAGCATAAACTAAAAGAAAAGGCGGAGGCGGCCGCTCATTTTGTGGTTAATAATCTCGCCAAAGTGCTCGGACCTTATATCATTGGTCCTGCTGAACCTGTTGTAAACCGGGTAAAGACTTTATACCTGGTGGAGATCCTGTTCAAGTTACCCAAGGAAGGTAACGTAAACGCGTATGCGAGACAGCTGCTGCATCAGCAGATGGCGATACTGCAGAATGATAAGGCATTCAGGTCGGTGATCATCCAGCCGAATGCGGATCCTATTTAATTTACCGCGAAGGCACTAAGTAAACAAGGATTATTCTTTCGGTTTTCCAAGCAGCATTCCTATTTTCAATCCACCGTTAAGGGCAAAACCTGGTGAACTGCCAACGCGTAATACATTGAAATGATGCGCTTCCGTTTCTGTAGATACACTGTTGTAACTGTAGTTGTCATCATCTTTAATATTGTCAACGCAATACCCCAGTCCGAAATATATATCAAAAATAAACTGGTCGCTGAATATCCATTGTTTGCCGAGTTCCAACATCAATGAGCCATACACAACTGTACGTCTTTCTTCCAGTGGCACCTGTGTTTTGTAGTCAACAATATTTTCGCCATAAACGCCGGTATATAGTGTTGGCTTGATATAGGTTCCCTGCAGTAAATGCGCATATCTGATATTCCGGTTAATGAAATCCGGGGTACGAATAAATTTATATCCTACGCCGATTGATGCGCCTGCCTGCCCGCGGCGAACTTCTTTTACTGGGACTCCCGGATTGTAATAATATTGATCGATCACCTCGTTTTTACCTAAACCAATCAATCCCAGGCTGAATTCTATGGACCTGCCGGGCTTCAGGCTTCTTTCATATCCAATTTGAGTATATCCGAGAAGCGGGGAAAGAAAATTAAGTTTCAGTGCATGTTTTGATTGCCCGATATAAAGTTCAGGGTCTTTCAGGCTGCTTTTATTATAGGATTCAGTACGTCCGTTCTGATAAACGATCTTTATAAGCCTGTCTTTTTCAATGGCGTACACCGGCCCGTCTGCTTCATTAAAGATCTTGTATTTTACTTCATCTATGCCTATTTCCTGTATCCGGGCAAGGATTACATCGCCGCCTTTCTTATAGATTTTGTCCTGGCTCTTTGCGTTGAAAGCCAATAAGCTGAGCATGAGGATGTAACAGTAGCGCATAGGGGAAGTTTTTTGTAAAGACAAAGAAAAAGGTTTTGTTGCTGCATTAAGGAAATGTGAAAGATAAACAGTTTGTGTTTGAAATTGAAATATGTCCTCCCCCTAAAGCTTGAGTGTGACTCGTCCTAAAATAAGTTTACAGATTAATAGTTAAATCCTGCAATAGGTTTACAGGTGTTACAATGTCCTGTTCTGGGTTTACAAACGTAGTTGGTTTTCGGTAATAATTCTTCCATAATTTCTCCGTTTTGATTTGTTTTGATGATTGATGGATTTGATTGGGCCTCAGATTTCCAATACTCATATGTGGTCTGTCATTGTTATATAGGTCCACTACCGCTTTGAGTAATCCTTTAGCTTCATCAATACCATTGATTTGGTAAGTTTCCAGGTATTCCTCTTTGATAATGCCGTTGACTCTTTCTGCGATGGCATTCTCTAATGGATCCCCATTCTCGGTCATACTGATCTGTATTTGGTAATCCTGCAAAAGCTTTACATATCCCTGGCTGCAATACTGGATTCCCCTGTCACTGTGGTGGATAAGCTGCAAATGGCTCTCTGCCCCTAAAGCAGAGAGAGCCATTTGCAATGCCCGGATGCTTTCAATAGCCTCTAATGTTTCTGCTACATGGTAGCCTACGATTTTATGGGAATAGGCATCGGTTATAAAACTGATGTACAAATGACGGTCCCGGTTAATTTTCCAATAGGTGATATCGCTTACCCAAAGCTGGTGCGGTGCTGTGGGAATAAAGTTCCGGATGAGGTTTGGGTATTTCCTAAGCCAGTGGTAAGAGTTCGTAGTTTGTACCCTCCGTTTTCTTTTTCTAATCAATAGGTAATTGGCAGAAAGCAGCGTAAACAGGGCATCTCTACCCATTTTTATGCTGTGTTCCAGCAAAAAGGATTGTATCATTTCATGTAGCTTTCGGGTGCCCATCCTGCGGTGAGATTCTCGAATAATTTTTACCTGACGGATAATCAATTCTTCCTGGATCGTGGTGCAAACACCATCCCAATTGTATTGATAATAAGCCTGTCTGCTGACACCAAACCATCCACATAGCCTGGCTAAGCCTATGTGTGGAAAATCGCTTTTCATGGCTGCTATGGCTTGGTATTGAGCTTTTTTCGGATAGGAATATTAAACTCTTTTTCGGCTATATCAACCATTGTAGAAAAAGCTATGGCCTTAAGCTCTGCATCCTTTAACTGTTTTTCCAACTCAGCTATTCTCTTTTTCAATTGAAGTGCTTCAAATGAATCAGCTTGATCGCCCGTTGTTTTATCAACTTTTTGCTTTCTGGGCATTGCATGAAGATTATGCACAATATTAGGCATCCTTTTACTTGTATCCACAGCATACCCCAACTCCCGCATCCACCTTAGCAAATGGCCGCGCTCATCGGCACCACCTGTATATTTTTGCCAAATTTCCCGCTTAGAAAGTCCGCTTGAAAGAAATGCCTTGATAACTTGATGCTTTTCAGTGTCGGTGAAGTATTTCCTCGACTTTTGAATGATTTTTGGGTCCATATTTTACACTTTTGGTGTAAACCTATTTTAGGACAAGACA
>JBGSHT010000043.1:0-9991 GCA_041752135.1 Chitinophagaceae bacterium
GATTAACTGCACCAGATTTGTTTTCAACTTGAAAATGTGGGAGGGGTCTCCTCTGGATAAATATTAAGTAACCTAATATAATCAAGGCTACTGGGCGACAAAATAGCTAAAAATCTATTTTAGTCGGTCAGCAGTGAAAAAAAATATGCAATCCTGGAAAATACATTACGTTTTGCTGATCACGCTGATGCTCATTACAAAGTTGGGATTTACACAACCCATTCAATACAATCAGGATTCTGCAAACAGCATTATTTCCAGCTTAAATGTTTTACCTGATGATACAATGAAGGTGAACCAATTGTACAAGCTGGCTTCGATGTATATGAACTACAAACCGGATTCGGCTTTAAGATTGTCTGTCCATGGTGATTCACTCGGTGGTAAAATTAAATATTACAAAGGGCAGGTGGATAACCTGCACACTGCTGCTTTTATCTTAGCTACCATGGGTGAACCGGCTAAGGCAACTGTTATCATGAAAAAAGCAATGGCCATTGCGGAACAGCATGTTCCGGAAAAAATGAACTATAGTTACGGTATCATGTTTTATATTACCAGCTTTAATGGCGATTTTGAAAGCGGCTTCAAATGGACACAAAAATCACTTCATAGCCCTTCTTTTCCCGGGCTTCCCGAACTTGATAAGTGGCTTGTCTATTTTCAAATGGGCCTGTATTATCACAGGAAAGGAAGACTTGACTCTGCACAATTTTATGCTGATTTAGCATTGCCAATTGTAACAAAAAATCAAAAAGCGTTTCCCGGCCTTGCCACTGATACATATATGTTGTTCGGGGATCTGGCTTTTGCGCAAAAAAATATTCCGGATGCACTTAAGTACTATTACCAGGCTCCATTTCCATTAGGCCTTGCGCTGGTTTATCAATCCATGGGCCGGTCTGATTCCGCCATTTTTTATGCTAATAAGTCAATGGCAGCGGGTGAGCTGCAAAAGAGCCCACAGGTTAAGATGATGGCTGCAAGAATTCTGGCAAAGGAATTTGAAAAGTCAGACCCGGTTAAAAGTAATAAATACCTGAACATTTATATTGAAGCCAGCGATACCCTGAACAGTGCCGAAAAGAGAAAGCAATTAGAGCTGATCACCCTTAACGAGCAGCAAGCGGCCTTTGAACTGCAGGAAAAAGAAACAGCATTCCGGAACAGGATCATACAAATGACTTTTATTGGTATTCTATTTTTTCTGGCATTATTCTCTCTCCTGCTATGGCGGAATAACCGGTTCAAACAAAAGGCCAATCAGAAACTGGAAGCCTCCTATGCAGAACTCAAAGCAGCACAGGCCCAGCTCATTCAATCTGAAAAGATGGCATCCCTTGGTGAACTTACCGCAGGCATTGCCCATGAGATCCAAAACCCGTTGAATTTTGTCAATAATTTTTCCGAACTGAATAAAGAATTGGTTGATGAATTGCAACTTGAATTAAAATCAGGGAACATTGATGAAGCCATCGGGTTATCAAATAGTATTAGAGAAAACGAAGAAAAAATCGGTCATCACGGAAAGCGTGCTGATGCCATTGTGAAAGGGATGCTGCAACACAGCCAGAGTAGCAGTGGCGTAAAAGAAGCAACTGATATAAATGTATTGGCTGATGAGTATCTGCGACTTGCCTATCATGGTCTAAGGGCTAAGGATAAAACATTTAATGCAATATTGAAAACAGATTTTGATCCTACTGTCGGAAAGATCGACATCATTCCCCAGGATATTGGCAGAGTGATGCTGAATATTATCAATAATGCCTTTTATGCGGTTGATGAAAAAAAGAAGCGTCAATCGGAGCATTATGAACCGACTGTTTCAATATGTACAAGCAAGTCAGGTGACAAAGTCATCATTTCTGTGAAAGATAATGGCAATGGTATTCCCCAAAAAATACTGGATAAAATATTTCAACCGTTCTTCACAACCAAACCAACCGGGCAGGGAACAGGATTGGGCTTGAGTTTGAGTTATAATATTGTGAAGGCGCATGGTGGAGAGTTGAGGGTGGAGACCAAGGAGGGGAAAGGGAGTGAGTTTTTAATACAACTACCGAGCAGGATTGAGGGGATTTAATGGATTGGCGGGATGGATTACATGATTTTTAAATCCCCGGGGTTGAAACCCTGGGTTACAACATGTGCACGAGCCTACGGCTCTTGGTTCTTGCTGAATAGGTTTGTGTATTAGGGGCAGGAGACGTGGTGTTTGTTCGGATTAACACCACACTTTTGGTGCAGAGGCGTAGCCTCGGTTTGATTTTGTAGCAACGGATTTTAATCCTTTGATCATTGAGCAGGATTCTGAGGATTTGATGAATTAGCAGGATGGATTATAGGATTTTAAACAATCATATAAATCCCGGAAATTCACCCAAACCATGGTTCAGACAAATAGTCTAATATGAGGTACATTATCAGTATACTTTTGTGTGTATTGTTCCCATTCGGAGCATGGACTCAGCAAACGCTGCCTGATAGTTTGGCAATCGCCTTTGGAAAAGCGCAGAATGATTCGTTGAAATTTAAAGTCTCCAGGGCCATCTACACTTTTTATGAAGAAACCAACCGGGATTCAGCATTGCATTATGCCCGACTTCGATATGACATCGCAAAAAAATATAAACGCAGGATTGAAGAAGCCTATTTACAAGGTCAAATGGCTTATCAACAAATCTATCTCGGCCGTTTCAGTGAAGCATTAGCCAATCTTACAGAAGCCATACAAATTGCAACAGATAGTAAAGAAGAAAGTACATGGGAACTTACACCTTTTAACACGCCAGGAAAAAATCGTGAGATTACTTTATCCATGCTCAACCACATGTACGGTCACCTGAAACTGCAGACAGGGAGTTCAGAGAGCCTGAAATATTTCAAGGAAGGACGCAGGATTGGAATGGAAATCGGCAATGATTTCCGGGTTACTGTTGGCGATATGGTACTTGCCACCAATTACCTTATGTTGAATCAGCCCGATTCTGCATTGGTTTATGCGGTGGAAGGTGAAAAATTTGGAATCCATGGGGGTATAACCAAATATCTTGCCTATATCTGGTCTGTCATGGGGGATATCTACCGGCAAAAAGGAAATGATACATTGGCAGTATCCTATTATAGAAAGTCCCTGCAATATGCTATACCGGAAGGAAATTTTACCGTATTGGCTGCCACCTATGAACGCCTGATCAATTACTATCAGTCAAAAAGCAATGCCGATTCGGTGCTTTATTATGCCACCAAAAACCTTCCCGTTATTAAATCACTGGGGGCTGTTACCTCTTTTGTGGCGAGTGATATAAACCTGGGTATCGCCTATCAGCATTTAGCCATGGCTTTTTCGTTGAAAAATAATGCCGACAGTACAAACAAATACCTGCAACTTGCGCTAACGGTGAAGGATAGTATTGTGGCTGTTAAACTTAAAAGGCTTGCAGCCTTTCAACGGTTAACCCTGGATGAACAGGTCCGTATGCAAAATGAAGAAAAGAAGCGGACAGAAGCCGAAAATAAAAGAAGGATGTATATGTTGATTGGCGGTATGACTGTGGCCATTGCAATCATTTTGCTGATCTACAGAAATAACAGGCAGAAGCAAAAAGCATTCAACCTGTTGCAACAACAAAAAGCCGAAACCGATTTACAGAAAGAAAAAGCTGATGGAGCCTTACAGGAATTAAAATCCACCCAGGCCCAACTCATCCAATCAGAAAAGATGGCGAGTCTTGGTGAGCTAACAGCGGGCATTGCGCATGAAATACAGAACCCATTAAACTTTGTGAATAATTTCAGTGAAGTGAGTGGTGAGTTGCTGGACGAAATGAATGTTGAACTTAACAAGGGAGATATTGAAGAAGCCAAAGCTATTTCTGCAGGCATCAAACAGAATCTGGAAAAGATAAACCACCATGGCAAAAGAGCGGATGCCATTGTAAAAGGAATGCTTCAGCACAGCCAGAGTAGCAGTGGTGTAAAGGAACCTACTGATATCAATGACCTGGCTGATGAATATTTACGACTCGCCTATCATGGATTACGTGCAAAGGACAAGAATTTTAATGCCACATTGAAAACAGATTTTGATCAACAGATCGGTAAAATAAATATTGTGCCACAAGATATAGGCAGGGTGATGCTTAACCTGATCAACAATGCTTTCTATGCAGTTTATGAAAAAAGTAAAGAGTCGATTAATGGCTACGAGCCTGAGGTAACGGTAAGTACACGGTTGGATACTGCTTCAGGGAATCCGCTAATCCGTCAATCCCCTAATTCGATAATTATTTCAGTTAAAGATAATGGGTACGGGATTCCGGAGAAAGTACTGGATAAAGTGTTCCAGCCATTTTTCACCACCAAGCCAACCGGGCAGGGAACGGGTTTGGGTTTATCATTATCCTATGATATCATTAAAGCACACCAGGGCAAAATAAATATCCGCAATACACCCGGCGCAGGAGCTGAATTTATCATCACCTTACCAATCAACGCATGAAAACATCTAATTTGAAACGGGCTGTTCTACTTCGCACCTCGCACTTCGCACCTCGCACTTCGCACCTCGCACTTCGCACCTCGCACTTCGTACCTCGCACTTATCCTCAGCCCACCGGCCAGGGAACGGGTTTGGGATTGAGTTTGAGTTATGATATTTTGAAAGCACATGGCGAAGCGTTGTAGGTGGAGACTCTGGAAGGAGAAGGGAGTGTTTTTAATATTAAAACACCTGTTAGCTGAATCACTGATTGAATATATCTGATATGAAGAAGTTCTGTCTATTGGCTTGTCTGCTCATTGGTTACCTCTATGTATTTGCACAGGAGGAAGCCTATTATGTATACTGGACAGCCGAACAGGCAGATAGTGTTAAGAGAGAACTTCGCATTTCTGCCAATGATACGCTGCGGATGAAAATGGCCAGGTCGCTCGGTATCTATCACCAGGAAATAAACAGGGATACGAGCCTTTTTTATACGCATATTCAATTGGCCTTAGCTAAAAAACTTCACCAGCCATTTTGGGAAACCGATGCTTATGAGGCTGCAGGCTGGCTATTTTCTCAGTTTAAAAATTACTCCCTTTCCATCGAGTACCTGCTTACTGCCCTGAGGATGGCACGGGATAAAAAGATAGAGAAAAACATCTGGCAAATTTCCTTCTTCTCTCCAAACGCAGACCCAACTTATGTAAGGCTTACAACACTCGGGTTTGTTCACAATGATCTTTCGCAGTTGTATAATCAAACCGGCGATATGGATAATGAACTGGCACAACTACGATCCGGGATCGAAGTAGGAAACCAGATCGGCAACAACATATTGCTGGCACTTTTAAAATCGAACCTTGCACAGCTTTACGGAAAAAAGAATCAGCCTGATTCTGTGATCTATTATGGACAACAGTCACTTGCTCACATGCAAAATTCAGGATATAAAACCTATGAAGGCTACCAGCTGACGATGCTGGGTGACGCTTATACTCAGAAAGGGGATTTCGCCAGGGCTAAATCCTACCTCGATCAGTCTGTTATCGCCAACACGGTGAACAGAAGCGTAATAAAACTCCCTGATGCCTACTTCTCCTACGCCACCATGTATAAATTGCTAAATCAGCCCGACTCCAGCATTGCCTATTTGAATAGGGCTGTTACCGGCTTTACTTTTTTCGACCAGTCGGAGAAGGTCAAGCGGGCTTACGGAGCACTGTATGCAATATACAAAGAAGGGAATCAGCCAGACAGTGCTTATCATTACCTGCAGTTGTACCAGTCACTCAGCGACAGTTTGAATGAGCAGGAAAAAAAGCAGATACACCGATCCCAGAATATTGCTTTCGATAAACAAATTGAACAGCAGCAACTGGAAAGCCGGCGAATTGAAAAAGCGAATACAAACCAAACGTATGCGTTTCTTATTGGTATAGCTATTTTACTATTGATAGCTTTTCTGCTGCTTCGCAACAACCAGACACGGAAAAAAGCCAATATCCTGCTACAACAACAAAAGGCTGAGATAGAACAGCAGAAAACAAAAGTAGAATCGACCCTCGCCGAATTAAAAGCCACCCAGGCACAACTCATCCAATCCGAAAAAATGGCAAGCCTTGGTGAACTCACTGCCGGCATTGCCCATGAGATTCAGAATCCATTGAACTTCGTGAATAATTTCAGTGAACTGAGTAGTGAGTTGATCGAGGAAATGAATGTGGAACTAAACAGGGGAGATGTTGAAGAAGCTAAAGCCATTTCTGCAGACATCAAACAGAACCTGGAAAAGATCAATCACCACGGCAAACGAGCCGATGCTATTGTCAAGGGGATGTTGGAGCACAGCCGGGCTGGCTCCGGAGAGAAGGAGCCCACAGACATCAATGCTTTGGCAGATGAGTATTTGCGGTTAGCTTATCACGGCTTTCAGGCAAAAGACCCCTCATTCAATGCAACACTTAAAACTGATTTTGACCAAGCCATCGGAAGCATCAACATCATTCCCCAGGATATCGGCAGGGTATTATTGAACCTGATAAACAACGCACTCTATGCCGTAAATGAACGAAGTAAAGTGGAAGTGACTGGCTATGAGCCAGTGGTAATGGTAAGTAGCAGGTTGATTACAACAACGGAGAATTCGCTAATTCGCCAATCCCCTCCTTTCGGCGGGCGCGGCGTTAATTCAATAATTATTTCAGTGAAAGACAACGGCAACGGTATTCCTCAAAAAATACTGGATAAAATATTTCAGCCATTTTTCACTACAAAGCCGACTGGGCAGGGAACCGGATTAGGATTAAGTTTGGCTTATGATATTGTGAAGGCCCATGGCGGAGAGTTAAAAGTGGAGACGAGGGAAGGTGAAGGGAGTGAATTTATTATTGCTTTACCTGTTAATTAAACTAAATGAAAAAAGTATTTGTTCTTTTCCTGGTCTCTTTTGTGTTGCAATCAAATGCATTTAGCCAAAATACGCCGGAACAGATCAACGCATTAAAGGAGCAACTATTGACCCAAAAAAATGATTCAGCCAGGCTGCAATTATTTTATCAACTAGCCTATGGATTTCGGTTTTCCAATATCGACTCTTCTCTTTTATATGCAGATTTGGCCATTGATTTAGCCAATAAAATAAATAATCCATTCATAAAAGCCCATATGTTATCCCTTAAAGGGGCAACGATTCTCGAAGCAGGAAAAATACCTGAATCACTTCAGTATCAATTCGAGGCATTGGAAATAAGTGAAAAAAATAAGGATACCTCTAATGTGGCATTTGCATTAAACCGGATTGGAAATGTATATATGGAGTTGGAAGATTATAAAAAAGCCAATGAGTATTATTTTTTATCAAAAAATCTATTTGGAAAGATTGGTGATACCGGCATGTTCCATAATGAAGTGTCAAATATTGGAAATGTGTATGAGCTGATGAAAATGCCGGATTCCGCATTGCATTATCTGATAATTGCATATGAGGGTTCAAAAAGAACGAATAACAGACTTAACTATACCCGGCCTGAAATTATGTTTCGGATGGGTAATGTTTACAGGCTAAAAGGGGATAAAGTAAAGGCACTTGAGTATTATAAAAAAGGGATCATTGAGGCTTATATTGATAATGATTTGAGAAATCTTGCCATGAATAACCTGTTTATAGCACAACTGTATCATGAATTGAATAATCCGGATTCCGCTAAGTTGTATGCCTATAATGCCATCAATACAGGTAAGACCGTTTCTTTTAGAAAAGCGATCTATGACGCATCTGAATTGCTAAGTGACTTGTTCAAAGAAGAAAAAAGATATGACAGCGCTTATAAATATTTAGCCAACGCCAATGTAGAAAAGGATAGTTTAACAGGTGCAAAGCGATTCCGGGATCTGCAACGGATAATATTGGATAAACAGGAACAACAGCGGGCTTCAGAGATTAAAAGCATTGCCATTCAAAACAGGCAGAAGCAGAATTCGCTGTTAGCGGGATCAGGCATATTTTTAGTTATTGCCACAATCCTTTTTCGCAACAACCGGCAAAAACAAAAAGCAAACAAAATTTTAGAAAACACACTTACCCATTTAAAATCCACTCAATCCCAACTCATTCAATCGGAAAAGATGGCTTCACTTGGTGAACTGGCGGCAGGTATTGCTCATGAAATTCAAAATCCGTTGAATTTCGTCAATAATTTTTCTGAAGTAAATAAAGAATTAATTGAAGAAATGAAATCCGAATTAAAATCCGGGAATATTGAAGATGCCATCTCCATATCAAATAATATAAAAGACAATGAAGAGAAAATCAGCCACCATGGAAAGCGGGCTGATGCCATAGTAAAGGGGATGTTGCAGCATAGCCAAAGCAGCAGTGGTATAAAAGAACCCAAAAATATAAATGCCCTCGCTGAGGACTATTTGAAACTGGCTTATCAGGGCTACCGTGCTAAAGACAAATCTTTTAATGCCACATTGAATACTGAATTTGATCCCACCATTGGAATTATCAATATTGTTCCGCAGGATATCGGTAAGGTTTTGATAAACCTCTTCAATAATGCTTTTTATGCATTGTCCGCCGAAGCATTAGCGAAGAATGACGTTAACTATAAGCCAACTTTATTGCTAAAGACAAGAAAACAGGATGATAAAATTGAAATTATCGTACAGGATAATGGTGGCGGCATTCCGGAAAAAGTCCTGGATAAAATATTTCAGCCATTTTTCACCACCAAACCAACCGGGCAGGGAACCGGTCTGGGTTTATCCTTATCCTATGATATCATCAAAGCACACCAGGGTAAAATCGATATAAGAAATAAACCAGGCGAGGGCGCGGAATTTATCATCACCTTACCCATCAATGCCTGAAATGAGCAGAATTCTGAGGATTGGATGAATTGGCAGGATAGATTGTATGATTTTAATGAACTATAAAAATCTCAGAAATCCCCCCAAAACTTGTCAGCCGGAACGAAGTGGAGGAGGATCAAGGTTCAGACAAAAAAAATGTATTGAAACAGGCTGTTTTATTTCTTATCCCGCTTTATCGAGACTTCGCTTCGATTAGTTTTTTACTTCGCACCTCGCACTTCATACCTCGCACCTTCCTCACATTCCCACATACCATGACCATCCCGTATCGCCCACATCAACAAATTCATCTGTAACAACAATCCGCTGTAAATATTTTACACTTTTATATCCAACCTGTTTCTCCACCCTCAACCTCACAGGTGCACCATGTGGTATCGGAAGATTTTTCCCGTTCATACCATAGGCCAGGATCGTTTGCGGATGAAAAGCATCGAGCATATCAATGCATTCCATGAATCCATCGTATGCATAAAAGTTCACATAGCGGGCAGTTGGCAGGATACCCGCGTGTTCCAATACTTTGCCAACAGAAACTCCGGTCCATTCAGCAATGGCGGTCCAGCCTTCTTCGCAGGTATGACGAGTAATTTGTGTGCGGGAAGGAAAACGTTGCAGTTCTGCAAGTGAATAAGATTTTGGCCGTGCAACACGACCTTCAACCGATAAGCCCCAGTTGGCAAATTCATTATGGTGAAACCGATCCCATGCTTCGCTGTAATTACGATTTGATTTATTAGCCGGGTTAGTGGTTCCCGTAGCGGGGAAAGAAGAAATATCAGCCTGTTGATATTCTTTCGCCATGGATTGCCCTGGTAAAAGGGCACGCTGCGCAACATAAGTAAAGTTATCTCCCATACGAAGAATATTGCCATATGTTGGCGGTAGTTTTTTGCCGCATCCGGGCAGCATCAGTCCGCCGATGGTGGTTAACCCGCTTATGATCAGTTCGCGCCTGGTAAGAATTGTTTTCTTTTTCATTTTATTTTCCAATTGTCATGGAACGAATTTGTTGTTTGAAACCAGACCGGATGACCATCACCACATGTAATATCATGAAAAGAACCAATGCAAATGATGTAAAGAAATGGATGGTCCGGGCGGATTGTGCGCCAAAGAACA
>JBGSHT010000044.1:0-91204 GCA_041752135.1 Chitinophagaceae bacterium
TATCTGACCGTGAACATACCTCAGGGGTTGTTTAGACCGGGATCCGCTCTCACTCTTTTTCACTTTGTAATCCAAAACTATTGGCTTGTAACTTATAATCTCAAAGAGCTATTTACTTATTTTTGTAAACATAGGAGACCGGGTTACGTTGGCGCTCATCAATTAATCTTTAGAGATTGTATTTTGTCTTTAACTTTCGATTTTCGATTTTCCACTTTCGATTTTCTTTAGTCGTTTTCCATTTCGCTCAGCACCTCCTTCAATTTCTCCACATGCTTCCCGTACAGTTTCCGCACATACCACTTGTTCAAAAAATAAAACAGGAATGTAACGATGGCCGTCAGGATCACCCAGGCCAGGATCGCTTTCCACATTGGATTATGTTCTCCCGGAAAAAAAAGGGAATCGTTTACATTTTTCCTTGCCTTGATATAAGAAAACCATCCAAAGAACAGGAGGCTAATGGGTGCAAGCAGGGTCCCGCCGATCAGGTAGACTCGAATATATTTCTCCAGTGTGGTTACTTGTTTTTGCAGGTTGCTTTTCACCTCACAACTCAGGCATTCCATTTCGGTGAGCAGCTTGTTTTTTCTTTGAAAATATATCACAAAAAGCAAACCTATGAATAACATAAACCAGGACACCACACTCAACCTTCCTTTAAATGCCAGAAAATAAAACAGGATAATGGCACCATAGGTAATAATCAAAAACCAAAGTTCCACTTTGAGGTTTCGCTTCATTTTAGAAACGGGGCTATTTGATTTTTTATCGAGCAGCGACCGTAATTTCTGTGCATCTTTTGAGGGCTGTTCGCCTTCTGTTTTCCAGATGTCTTTCCACTGATCCAGTTCCATATCAAGACTGTTTAGTGATTTTGCGTAATTTTTCTTTTGCCCGGTTCATTTTCACCCGGAGACTGTTTTGATTGATACCCAGGATATCTTCCATCTCTTCATAACTTTTATCTTCCAGGTATAACATGATGATCGCCCTTTCCAGTTCTGATAACTGGCGAATCGCCGCATAGAATTGTTTCAGCCTTTCTTCTTTTTCTTCAGCATCCGATTCATCCCTGATTCCGGCAGGCATTTTTTCCGGCTCCATATAAACCATATGGTTCTTCTGTTTGCGGAGGCCGGAGATGGCGGTATTCAGGGCTATGCGGTAGAGCCAGGTACTGAATTTGGATTCGCCGCGGAATCCGGGCCAGGCTTTCCAGAGTTGTATAATGATCTCCTGGAAAAGGTCCTCACGGTCGCCGGGGTTCCAGCAATAGACCTGGCAGACCTTGTGGATCATTCCCTTATGGGCTTCTATCTGGGTTAAAAATTCAGTTTGTTTTGAAGGCATTTACCACAAAGAAATAATGACATTAAGTTCGCAGGGAATTTGTCGCAAAGTATGGCTTAATATTACATATCAAATAATTTCATACGTATGAAAAAAGTATATCATCTGTCTACCTGCGACACATCACAGTCAATCATCAAAGAAAATAATCTCGATAAAAAGGGGTTTGAGCTGCAGGATATCAAAACGGATAAGATCACTCCGGCTCAGCTGGATGAAATGAAGAAGATGGCCGGGAGCTATGAGGCTTTGTTCAGCAGAAGGGCTATAAAATATAAATCCCTGGGGTTGAAAAATATCGACCTTGAGGAGAAAGACTACCGCAAATACATACTTGAAGAATACACTTTTTTAAAGCGTCCGGTGATCATAAATGGGAATGAGATATTTGTGGGCAGCGAGAAAAAGAACCTGGAGGCGCTGAAGAACTCTGTTGGATAATGGATATTCGATAATTGATATTGGATATTTTCCAGTTACCGGGAATGTTGAGTATGCAGATAGTTTTCAACTATAAAAATATCAGATCAATTCAATACTTTATCGATCACCTGGATCATTCCGCCTTTGGTTTGTATGGATTCCGTGATACGGGCACTGCCAAGGTTCAATTCATTTCCGGATATATCTTTCATTCCACCAGCTTTGATCTGATCTGCTTTGAATTTTCCGGGCAGTACGTGTTTTTTCAGGATCCCTATAAGCTGTTCCTTATTTTCGGGCTTCAGCAGGTTTTCCAGATTTGCGGTACCCAGTGTGGAAAGTGCATTATTAGTTGGTGCGAGCAAGGTGAATGGCCCTTTCCCTGTTATATTTTTTAAACCGCCGGCGCTTTTAAGCAGCGTGGCGATACCCGATAATTGTACATATTCACCCAGCGAACTCTGCAATGCAGCTGATGGAGATGTGCAACTTAAATTAAAAAGGGTAATATATACAATGATCAGTACCGGACGCAGGAATCTCCTCAGCATACTTTAGGTGTTTAGATAAAATTGGAAGGAAAAAGGTATAAAAATTTTAAACACCAAGACCAATAATAGTTTTGCGGTTAGTTAAAATTTAAATTCCTGCATACGGGTTGTTTATTCCAGTATCCGCAGTTTCGCGTAATTCAGCATGATCTTTTTCTCCCCGTTCAGATCAAACTTGATTGTGGCAATGGGGTTATGAGCCGCACCTTCCATTTTCAGCACTTCGCCGAATCCAAATTTCTGGTGCTCTACTTTTTGCCCGGCTTTTAATTCCGAGGTATCGCTTGGTTTAAAATCCGCAGCAGGTACATGTTCCACCGGTTTTGCGGGCACTGTTTTAGGGCTGATATATGAGGGCCTGCTGCCTGTTGCTGGCTGTTGACTCCTGACTCCCGACTCCCGACTCGCTCCGCCGCCCCATCCCCGCATCCTTTCCGCAGCAGAACTGTTCCCAAACCCGCCGCCCTGGTTGCGCAGTCCGCCACCGGCGAAACTCCGGTCGAGGAATTCTTCGGGGAGTTCATCAATAAACCGGCTGGGTTCATTCTGTACCACCTGACCGAACTTATAGCGGGTATTCGCATACGTTATCCATAAGCGGTGTTTGGCACGGGTTATAACTACATAGAATAACCGACGTTCTTCTTCCAGTTCTTCCCTGGTATTAATGCTCATCGCATTGGGAAATAACATCTCTTCCAGTCCCGCAGCAAATACGCAGGAAAATTCCAGCCCTTTCGCAGCGTGAATGGTCATCAGTTTGACGGTATCCGCATGGGGGTCTTTTTCATCTGCATCAGTCAGCAGGGTGATCTGCTGCAGGTAAGCGGCCAGCGTGGCATTTTGCATCGCTTTCTCTTCTGTTTTCGCCGGCTCTTCTTTGGGTTTTTCGGAATCTGTGAACAGGGTTGGCAAATCGGTTGGCGAGGGGATATCCGCAAACGCATCCGTATCCATCACAACGCCATCTTCATCAATCTGGGCGCGGTTTTGCTGGTCGTCAACCCACTCTTTTATGGAGTTCAGCAATTCCTGGATATTCTCGTAGCGCTGAACACCTTCCGTGCTTTTATCATTAAACAGTTCGCGTACAATATTGGTTTGTTTGCCAATGTGCACCGCAACGTCATATGCGTTTTTGGTGTTCAGCATGCTGGCAAAACTTTTTATCATCGTCACAAAGTTCTCGATGATTTCCAGCGTGGTTGCCCGGAAGCCAAATTTTGAAGCCTGGCTGAGCACATCCCACATGCTGATATTATTTTCATTGGCCTGCAGGATGATCTTATCGATGGTGGTTTTGCCAATACCCCTGGCCGGGAAATTGATGATTCGTTTTAATGCCTCTTCGTCTTTTGGATTGATGAGCACCCGCAAGTAAGCCACATAATCCTTGATCTCCTTGCGTTGGTAGAAACTTATGCCTCCATACATGGTATACGGGATGCCCATCCGGCGAAGCGATTCTTCAAAGGCCCGGCTCTGCGCATTGGTGCGGTAGAGTATCGCAAAATCACGGTTGAAAAAATGATTGCGAAGTTTTTGTTCCTGGATGGTATCGGCCACAAATTTTCCTTCATCGTTATCGGTCATGGTACGCACCAGGTGTATCTTTTCACCGTCTGCGTTTTCCGTCCAGAGCGCTTTGGGTATCTGGTTCTTATTGTTGCTGATCACTTCATTGGCAACTTTAAGGATATGCTGTGTGCTCCGGTAATTCTGCTCCAGTTTGACCACGTGTACATTGTCGTAATCTTTCTGGAACTGTAAAATATTCTGGATGGTTGCCCCGCGGAAAGAGTAGATCGACTGAGCATCATCACCCACCACACAAACATTTTCGTGTGCGGCACCGAGCAATTTGATGATCTCGTACTGTGCCGGGTTTGTATCCTGGTACTCATCGATCAGGATATACCGGAACTTATTCTGATATTTAAAGAGGCTGTCGGGAAAATTTTTCAGCAGCTCATAGTATTTCAGTAGCAAGTCATCAAAATCCATTGCCCCGTTTTTAAAACAGCGTTTTACATAAGCCGCATAGATCTGCGCTATGGCCGGTCGGTTGGAGCGCTGGTCTTCCTGCTGCAGGTAATAATCTGTGGCATATTCTTCCGGACCAACCAGCGCATTTTTGGCGGAGGAAATCCGGTTGTAGATGGTGGATGGTTTATAATGTTTATCGTCGAGGCTGAGCTCATTGATCACGGTTTTGACTACGTTCTTGGCATCATCCGTATCATAGATCGTGAAATTGGAAGGATATCCCAGGCGTTGCGCCTCACTGCGAAGGATCCTTGCAAAAACCGAGTGAAAAGTGCCGATGTAAAGGTTACGGGCTTCCTGGTTGCCGAGGATATGTTCCACCCGCTCTTTCATTTCCTTGGCGGCCTTGTTTGTGAAGGTCAGGGCCAGGATGCGGAAAGCATCCACGCCATTGGCCAGGAGGTGTGCGATACGGGTTGTAAGGACCTTTGTTTTGCCACTGCCGGCGCCGGCGATGATCATCAATGGGCCGTCCAGATGGAGTACTGCTTCGCGCTGTTGTTCATTCAATCCCTTCAGGTAATCTTGCATGGGTGCAAGTTAAGATTTAGACCCCGGATGAAGGCGGGTGTGCATAATATTTTACTGCAAAGAATTAAGAATACAGTAAGAACGCAATGGTAAAAATCATTATCTTTTGTAAATATATATTTCAATCTCAAACCTAATAACATGACCCCCGCAGCCAAATCTGTCTATTACTTTGGTTTCTATTTATACCTGCTTGGTGCTACATTGATCTTTATGCCTAATTTTTTACTGAAGACGATGGGCCTCCCTGAAACGAATGAAGTTTGGATTCGGGTAGTGGGTTTGCTTGTAATATTAATTGGGTTTTATTATCACCAGGCGGGAGCAAAAAATATCAGTGCCTTTATTCCGCTGACCATTCCAACAAGGATGATTGTATTTGTAACTTTTCTGGCATTTGCTTTATTGCAAATGGCGAGTCCGATGCTGGCCGGATTTGGGGCGATCGACCTGGCGGGATCTATCTGGACACTTATGGCAGTGAAAAAGAAGTAACAAAGTTTCAGCACAGAGTAAAGAGAAAAAGAGAAGCGCGGAGAGAAGCTTTTATCAATAAACAACCAACGATTGCCATGGCCTATCCATTACCACTCGAAATGCTGTACAAGTGGGAGAAAACATATCCCCATAAGATCTTCCTGCATCAACCGATAGACGGGGTTTGGGAAACCTGGACCTGGCAGCAGGCCGCAGATGAGGTGAGGAGGATGGCTGCCGCTTTGCAGCAGATGCGGCTTCCGTTGCACAGTAATATCGGCCTGCTTTCCAAGAACTGCGCACACTGGATCATGTGCGACCTGGCCATTATGATGGCGGGTCATGTATCTGTACCACTCTATCCAAACCTTTCAGCCGACAGCATACGGCAGATCCTGGAACACAGCGATGCGCCGGTGCTGTTTGCAGGTAAACTTGATAACTGGGCCGCCATGAAACCAGGTGTGCCGGATAATATCAAATGCATTTCTTTTCCTTTCTACGGACCAACTGAATATACTCCATGGGGTGATCTGATAAAAAATAACGAACCCCTGAAGGGTGAGATTCATCGCGATGGTAATGAACCCGGCACCATCATTTATACCTCCGGATCAACGGGAAAACCCAAAGGCGTGATGCATAAGTTCAGCAATTACGCATTTGCCTCTGCACATATTGCCTCTTTTGCCGGACTGACACCCAATGAGCGATTTTTCTCTTACCTCCCGATGGCACATATCGGCGAAAGATTTATTGTTGAAATGGGCAGCCTCTACAGTGGCGGCGAAGTATTTTTTGTGGAATCCCTGGAAACATTTGGCGACAATCTCCGTGAGGCAAGTCCTACAATATTCCTGGGGGTTCAGCGGATCTGGAAAAAATTGCAGGATGGTGTTTTTAAAAAACTACCGGAAGAAAAACTGAACAGGCTCCTGAAAATTCCCATTGTGTCAATACTGGTTAAACGGAAGATCCAAAAGGGGCTTGGATTGGCCAAAGCCAGAATTGTTATTACCGCCGCAGCACCAACGCCGCTCGAATTACAGCTTTGGTTCAGGAAGATCGGGGTAAAACTGGTGGAAGGATACAGCATGACGGAAAATTTCGGTTACTCACACGGTATTTTATGGGAAAACTCTGTTCCGGGAACCGTTGGCAAAGCCATGCCCGAATGCGAAGTGAAATTGGGTGACGACGGTGAGGTACTGGTTAAGAATGACGCATTGATGGATGGTTATTATAAAGACCCGGAGCAAACAAAGGAAGCATTTACATCAGACGGATTCCTGAAGACCGGCGATATGGGAGTCATCGATAAAAAAGGATATCTCAAAATAACCGGTCGCACGAAAGATATATTCAAGACCAGCAAAGGAAAATATGTGGCACCTTCGCCCATTGAAATGAGGATCGGCAGTAATGCGGATATTGAATTCAGTTGTGTTGCAGGAACAGGCTGGCCACAGCCCATTGCCCTGGTTACGCTCACTGAAAACGGAAAATTAAAAGACAGGGAGCAGTTGCATAAGGAACTGGAGGATCAGTTGCAGCAGATAAACAGCGGGCTGGATGCACATGAGAAAATGAATAAAATGATCGTGCTGACGGAATCCTGGACCACGGATAATAATATGCTCACGCCAACTTTTAAGATCAAACGTGCGGAGATTGAAAAAAACTTTTCACCGCATTTTGAACGATGGTATGCGCATGAAGACGTATTGATATTTGAAAGCTGATCTTTGCGCCCTTGCGGTTAAATGTATTTCTAATGCGAATTACCATTCTGTTCATATTTCTTGCGTTTAAAACTTTTGCACAGCAGCCCCATGTGTCATCCGGCAGACTCGAAAGGATTGACTCATTTGCATCCATATATGTTGATGCCCGCAATATAGATATCTGGCTTCCCGATGGATATGACGGTAAAAAGAAATATGCGGTTTTGTATATGCATGATGGTCAGATGTTATATGATTCAACCACCACCTGGAATAAGCGGGCATGGGATGTTGATGATGTGGCTGCTTTGCTGATCAAAGAAAAAAAAGTAAAGGATTTCATCGTTGTGGGAATCTGGAACGCAGGCCCCAAAAGGCATGTGGAGTATTTCCCGCAAAAGCCATTTGAAAGCCTGCCACAATCGGTACAGGATACTTTATATGCGGCCAATCGATCCGGGGGAGCTAGTGTATTCAATAACAGCAAAGTACAATCGGATAAATACCTGCAGTTTATTGTTAAGGAACTCAAGCCTTATATCGATAAAAAATATGCCACTGTTAAAGACCGTGCCAAAACTATTATTGCAGGCAGCAGCATGGGTGGATTGATTTCCATGTATGCCATCTGTGAATATCCCGAAGTATTTGGCGGCGCGGCCTGTTTATCAACGCACTGGCCGGGCATATTTACCATGGATTATAACCCGGTGCCGGATGCTTTTTTCAAATACCTTGCAGCAAACCTGCCTGATCCGAAAACGCATAAACTGTATTTCGATTATGGCACAGCCACACTTGATGCCCTGTATCCCCCGTTACAAAAAAAAGCGGATGCTATTATTAAGGCAAGGGGCTATGATGATACTAACTGGATGACCAAAGAATTTCCGGGTGAAGATCATAGTGAAACTGCATGGCATAAAAGATTACATATACCGATGAAGTTTTTGCTCAAGTGACAGATTAACCGCAAGGAAGCAAAGAATACATATGCCAGGTTTTAAGGAACCCAGTTTTTTTCTGCAATGACATTCCATTTTCCCTCACTCAGTTTAAACAGTGAAACCCGGCTGTTTATAAAACTTTCCTCAAATTTTTTATGTGAAAAATGTTCCCAGGCTTTTATAAAATCGCCCGGTTTTAGATCGCGGTTGGCAATGGTGATATGCGGCGTAAAAGGCCTTGTTTCTTTTTTTATGATCGTTCCCAGTTTATTGAAAAAATGATCCTCGGCTTCCTGCCTGACCCTGGCCAATTGATCATTGGGTTTAATATCAATAAATAATACCCTGTTGGAAAAATGGGCGAAATCGTTCAGTTCAATTTTTATTGCGTGTGCCGAACTTTCAAAACTATGCAAGGCCTGCAGTAAAATATCCTCTTGCTGAGCATCAAACCAAAAAGGTGGAATCAAGGTGATATGTGCCGGGGATTTGAGGGCGACTTTGCAGTCAAATTTTTCCTGCATCCATAATTTGAAGCTCAGTATTTTTTTGTTTAGCTCATCAGGACAAACTATGGCTAAATAATACATGCAATGTGCATTTGTGTTATACATTTTTGCAGCTTTATTTATGGCAAAGTTATTTGTTAACAACATTAACCGCAAAGGGGCAAGGATGCTCAATATTCCATCAACGGTTCCGGGATGACCGACATTTTTCATAAATTGCACCCGATTTCAACCTCATGTCTGAACCTTTTCACCAACTCGCCGCTATCCTTTTTGCTGATATTGTCGGTTATTCGGCTATGATGCAGGAAAATGAGCAAACTGCAGTGGAGAAAGTGAACCATTTCAGAGAAGTGATCGAGATCATTGCCGGCGAGCTTGACGGTAAGATCATTCAGTACTACGGCGATGGCTGCCTGGTGCTTTTCAACAGTTCCACAGATGCGGCTGAATTTGGCAAACTCCTCCAGGCCGATCTCAGCGAAGACCCGAAAGTTCCTGTCAGAATTGGTATTCATATGGGTGATGTATTACTTCACCATAACAATGTCTTTGGTGATGTTGTAAATATTGCCTCCCGCATTCAGGCCCTGGCGCCGGTTGGAGGTATATATGTTTCTGAGATGGTATACCGCAACATCGTTAATAAACCGGGTCTCGATTGTCGTTTTGTGAAAGAAGCCAAACTCAAGAATATAAAGGAACCGGTGCGTATTTATGAGCTGCTTACGCCCAACAGCCTGCCATTCCTGGAAGAAACAGAGGCCGAGCCCGCCAAGGGAAAACCAAGAACGAGTATTGCTGTACTGCCTTTTTTCAATATGAGCAACGACCAGGACCAGGAATATTTCAGTGATGGCCTTACCGAAGATATCATTACACAGTTGTCGAAGATCAAGGCTTTTAAAGTGGTTTCCCGGACCTCTGTGATGCAGTATAAAAAAAACCCTAAATCAATAAAAGAAATAGGCCGCGACCTTGGCGTTACGGTTATCCTTGAGGGCAGTGTACAGCGATCCAATGAAAAAGTGCGCATAACTGCCCAGTTGATCGATTCCACCACCGATGAGCATTTATGGGCCGAATCCTATGACCGGAACGTAAGTGATATTTTTTCAATCCAGCGGGAAGTGGCTATGGCCATAGCTGATGTCCTGAATGCAACTTTATCTTATAAAGAAACACAGCGGCTCGATCAGACGCCAACAGCAAACCTTGAAGCATACGATCTATATCTCCGGGCGAAATTCCTGGTAGAGAAACGTAATAAGGAAGACCTGATGTCAGCCCGTGAGTTGTTCCAGGAAGCCGTTTCAAAAGACGACCATTTCACCAATGCTTATTCCGGGCTGGCAGTAACTTATCTGCTGGCATCTTACCGCGGATATGAAGAGCCGGTGAGGATGCTTTGGCTGGCTAAGCAACATATCGATACGGCGCTCACGCTGGATCCCTTTTCAGGTGAAACACAGGCAACGCTGGGTTACTGGTATCACCAGAAATTCGACTGGCACGCAGCTGAAATCACCTACCGCAGGGCAATCGACCTGAATCCAAGCCAGTCGAATGTTTATCTCTGGCTGGCCATCTTACTGGAAGGCAAAGGTGAAGAAGAGGAAGCGCTGAAGATTTACAGCAAAGGCAGTTCAGTCAATCCCGGCTGGGATTACCTGCTCAAAAATAAGATCCGGTGTATGGTCAATGCCGGACAACTTGATGAAGCAATCAAACTCGAATTGAAGCTGATCGAAAAGAGTGCTTCGGAACCCGAAATGCAGAAAGACCTGTTCACCGATCTGGCCCGTTTATACTGGTATGGCGGGAACAAGACAGATGCCATTTCTTCTGCACTGAAGGCCGGTAATAAAGGGCTTGTCAAATATTTCCATGATGGTGAGCATACACTCATGCAGAAAAGAGTGGAAGAAAAATATGCGGGGTTGACCGCAAACAGTGAGTATTTCTCACAGTTATGGATGGGCATCGATTATGCCAAAGCAGGCGCCCAGGAAAAGGCGCTGGAATGTTTCAATAATGCGATTGCATTGAAAGATGTGGCTGTAACATTGCTGTTGATCGGGAATTTTGAGTTTTTGAATATTAAGTATCTGAGTATGGCGTTGATGCGGAGGAAGATAAGGCAACTCGTTAACTTTTGAGCAGGATTTTGAGGATTGGATGGATGGGCGGGATGGATTGAGCTGGATTATATGGGATTTAGGGGTGTGTATTTGGGGTTGAATATTTTTTTTATCTGAAGGCTGGGAGAACCAAAATTCAATAGAAGGCCGGACGGAAAGTTATAGAGGACAAGATAATTTTTCGACTGTAAAAAATGAATGTCTTCAATATTTATCAGGGCTTTTAGTTCAACAATCATTTTTTCATTTACAACGAAGTCTGCACGGCGGGTACCAACGATTTGGCCGTCATAATAAATATTGCATTCCTTTTCCCGTGAAAATATCAAACCCGCTTTTTCAAGTTCAATAGCCAGGCATCTTTGATAAATGATCTCTTGAAATCCATGCCCCAATTCCCGATGAACTTTCATGGCAGATCCGATGATTGAATAAGACAATGGATCATTAATTAAATTCTTATCAATATCTGTTTGTTGCATCAATTACTTATTTTGTATTTCTGGTCCCCAAACATAATTCGGATCAAGAATACATCCTAAGTGATATCACCGTCATTTTCTCGTTTTTTTCACCATATTTCCAAATCCTTCCACCCTCCCAAACCTCTCCCAAATCCTCCAAAATTCAATTCATCTATCCTGCCAATTCATCCAATCCCCTCAATTCTGCTCAGCCAGCCTGTGATGCTCATCCTTTTCCGGTTTGCCAGAGTAACCTCATGTTCCATCTCGTCACTCTTAAAGAAGATAGCTGTTTGCGCTTCTGGCATTATGTGTTGTACTTCATCGGGGCGAAATATATTGAGGTGACCACCGTCTTCTTCCAGCCAGTTTTTATTCAGGTAATTGATCAGCGAAAATTTTCTGTTGTCATTGCTTTTAAACTGATCCTTGTGTCTTTTATAAAAACTTCCTTCTTCGTATACGGCATAATGAAATTCATAGGCATTGATCCCGGTATAGCATGTCCGGTTCAGATAATCTATAAAATTTTCCACGAGGTGTAAAAATTCCTGCTCAAAAATATTGTCATGGCTTTTATCCATCCAATAGATTTTGTCCCCTCTCAGTTTTTGTTCGTGATCCCTGAGTGTATTATTTCCAATACCTGCAGGTATCATGGAATCATCAAATTGAAGGTTGAGTATGTTCTGTTGAAGTCCATCTGACAAACCCTGATGCAGGAAGGATTTGTCAATACCAACCTTATTTTCCAGGTAACTGTCGATCAATAAATCAAATTGTGTGTCCATATTGTGCGATAAACCGGGTAAGGTATGTCATTTGCCATCCAATTCAACATCTTATTAACATGCAACCTGCAATGTTGCATTCTCTTAATAATTAAACAGTCGGTATGAATACACTATTTTGATATGGACTTGTTCCAGGACATATAAAAAGCTTATCATATGCGTTAAGAAGCCGATTAATTTTTTTATCAATTTTTATTCATACTTTCATTTACCGTCTGATAAGTACAAATAATATGGATCAAATTCTGCAGAATCATGCAGTTAATCCATCCTGCCAATCCATCAAATCATAAAATCCTGCTCAGTCATGGAAAGAAGATCATTCCTTAAAAACAGTGCTTTATTTGCTGTATCAGTCAGTGCCACCGGCTTTATCAGGTTTAACGGCACTAATTATGAAGGCGATTGTGAAACAACCACGGATATCCTTGGTCCCTTTTACCGCCCCAATGCTCCGGTCAGGGCTGACATGAGAATAACCGGGGATATTGGACAAAAGGTTTTGTTAAGCGGACAGATCAGGCATAAAGACTGCAAAACGCCGCTGAAAAATGCCTGTGTGGAACTCTGGCATTGCGATGCCAATGGGGTTTATGATAATGAATCGGCTGATTTCAAGTACAGGGCGAAAACCTATTGTGATGAAAAAGGAAAATACCATTTCGATACGATCATACCGGTACCTTATGATGTGGGTAATGGCAGCATCCGTCCTGCGCATTTTCATATGATGATCACTGCAGATGGCTACCAGGCCCTGATCACGCAATTGTACTTTACGGGCGATAAACATATTGCAACAGACACCTGGGCTTCATCGCCAACAGCCAAAAAAAGGGTGCTGGATATTAAGAATGGTAATGGTGGGGTAAAAGCGGTTTCCTTTGATGTGACCATGCTGGAAAAAATCCCGGCTGATGCAGCGGTGATAGACCGCCTTGCCGGCGATTATGTTTCTACAGATGCAAGTAAGAAGTCGGTTGAGTTTTATAAAAGAGATGCCCTCTTATGGATTAAAAACACGGAAAGTATAAATGGCGGTTACCCGTTACAGTATGTTGGAGATAATACGTTTGAAGATTATGGTCAAAATCCGGCGAAATATCAATTCACCCCTCAGCCTGACGGCTCAGTGAAAGTTTCTTTCAGCAGGACTGACAGAGAAAAGAGGGAGGCTGTTAAATTAAAATCTTAACCGCAAAGAAAAAAAGGGCACAAAAAAAAGTACTTTATTTTTTTGTGCCCTTTTTATAAACGTATTTCCATCCGGATACCGCCAAAATTTTCTGCATGTTTTTCACCAAAGAGGTTGTCGAAAAATATACTGACCATCATATCATATTTTTCCATGGCTTTCATTCTTTTGCCAAGGTATAAACTGGTAGCAAAATAGTTTCGCACACAACCATCATATTCCTGCACCCAACCAAGGCCTACTTTTGGGGCACCCTTAGTGTCTGCCATACCATATCCAAGGTCAATACCGGCCAAGCAGCTTCTAAATACCGGAACCTGGTTATTCCATTGAAAGGTTAGAACAGAAAATGGAAGCTTACTAATTTCAGTACCTGTATAATCCTCAGGGTAGGATTTTCTTTCCATGTGGTAGGCGTACCTGATGCGAAGCCCTGTGGCATATTTATGTGTAACCTGATATCCAGCCAGGAGACTGACACCTACACCCAACCGATGGGATCGTATCATGTCATCGTGTAATGGGTAGTTTATGTCGAATCCCGGTTGAAAATAAAAACCCCTTTTCTCAGATCCGGGTATTTGTGCCTGCAAAGAATCTGAACAGAAGCACAATAAAAGCAGCCCCACAATTGACCATTTCATTACATCTTTCTTTTGCTATCTCAAGATATTCTGAATTGACTTCTTAAATAATGACTACGGTCATAATCGATTAAGCTTTGCTATTTTTCTTAGCTAACTTAGTACCCTTGCGGTTAATATTGTTTTTAATCCAGTTTCTTCATTTCAATTTTATCGCCGCCTGACAGGAACCAGGCTTTTACAGGTTGTCCGGATTTATCCGTTTCAAATTCAATAAAACGGTCAGATCCGTCGGCATAAAAGAAGCGGGTGTTGGATTCCGGTTTGAGTTCTATTTCCGGGCCGGTTTTCACGCGGCGGTACAATCTGTTATTCTTTTTAATGATTTCAATCGGATTCGTTGCCATGTAATTTCCTGTGTAACGGTCCAAAATGGCCGGATCGACTTTTATTTCCTTAGGTATATATGGTTTTGATACAGGCATACCCAAAGCAATGGATGCCATGGCTGTTCCCACGCGATCAGCATTCATCTCATTATTTGAAATAGCTGCAACATACAGGTCATCGGCAGGGTAATATGCCAGGTGAGATGAGAATCCCGGTATCCCGCCATTGTGCCAAACCCGCTTATGAGTTTTCAGGCTGTCTATATCTAAACCATAACCGTAATTATTTTTATAAGGCGTTATCATTTTAATGGTCGAGGAAGGAGAGAGGATTTTATTTTCATGTAAAGCCTTTGTCCATGTCACGAGGTCTTCCACAGTAGAAAACATAGCGCCGGCACTATAAGGGCCTTCCATAGAAATGAACATTGCCTGGCTGAACCCACCCGTCCTGTTTTTCGCATAGCCTTTTGCACGTAATGCCAGGACAGAATCAAGCCTGTCCATCGACGTGTTTTTTAATCCAGCCTTATTGATAATTTCCTGCTGAAGGAAATCAGTAAATTTTTTACCTGATACTTTTTCGACGATCACGCCTAATAAATAATAACCTGAGTTGCTGTAATTCCATTGTGTACCAGGCGAAAAATCATAAGGCTTGTTTTTGAAAATGGCGATCATGGAATCGTGCGATAAGGGAAGGATGGCTTTGGGCCAGAATTCGGGTAAGTCGGTATAGTTCTTTATACCAGAGGTATGGTTAAGCAACATGTGAATGGTAACACTGTCGCCTTTTGGATAATCCGGAAAATATTTACTGAGTTTGTCCTCCAGTTGAAGTTTACCTTCTTCGTTCAGTCGCAATATTGCAGCGGCAGCAAATTGCTTGGTCACCGATCCAATGCGGTATTTGGTCTGGTTGGTGTTGGGCACCGACCATTCCCTGTCGGCCATACCAAATGATTTCTGATAGATCGTCTTCCCTTTCTGAACAACCAGCACGGAGCCATTGAATTCTTTCACATTCAATTCTGCAATCATATATTCTTCCATGATTTGCGGAGCTTTAGGCTGGGCGTATACCATGCATGGAAATGCGAGGAGGAAGAGTATTTTTTTCATGAAGAGAAGATACGAAAAACCGTAAAGCGGACCGTGGTCTCCTTGGATCCTCTTTACTCTATTTTTGCTTAGCGGTTAAATTATAATAAGAATGGCGCTTGTAAAGGCGCCATTCTGTTTGAATTATCAGTCATCATCATCTTTCTCCCCCGATTCTGCACCACCTTTTTCATTTACTGAATTGGCTGCATTTACGTCCCTGATTTCACTGTGCCTGATCCTGCCGCCATAATAGCCGGTCCTGACCATGGCGCCGAATGTCACCACAGATAAAATAAAAGCGAGGAGGTACGCTTTACCGGAAAACGCATGTTTTTGACGGTGGAGTATAATGGCCACCATGGATATGATACCTGTAATACCCATGATCCAGATGGCCAGGTTGGCCGATTCCTCATGTAATTCCATCATGGTTTCTGAGATCCCGGGAAGGTTTTCCACGGTTTCTTCCGCAGGTTCGCCTGTAAGGTAAACCGGCAGGGCTATGACAGCCATCAGGAAAAGAACGCCTGCGGCAATAGATTGAGTTTGAGCCTGTTTTTTGATTATGCCCCATAAGAGGAGACCGCTGCCTACCAGTGTTCCGATAATTGGAAAGTGGTTGAGCAGCAGATGAATATATGTGCTGTTCATTGCTGAATAATTAAAAAGTGATCAATAAAACTTAACGGGATTGTGCTGTTATTCAGCTGTATCTGGGCGGTTGCCAGATGCTGTCGAGGTAAGGGGAAGGAAGATATGATACACTGCGTATAAGAAAATTATGGGCATTAACTATTTCGGATAAGCGCATACTTTGACCTATAACAGGAGGCTTTAAAGAAACAAAAGAAATGGATGAAAAATACTCGCTGGATTTAAAAGGCAGTTTATTGTCTTCCGCAGCATCATCGTCTGTTCCATCCTCGATGCCATAATGCAGGGTAAGGTATTGAATGAGACCAACCCGGGTATCTTCCCGACTGTGGTCAAAATAATGCTCTACCAGCCTTGGAAGTTTAATGACCTCATGGATGGCTGTTGCGGACAGTAAATAAAATGCCAGCAGCAATGATGCTGATATGTGCTTAAAAATGCTCAGGCTACAAAGAATGGTAAATAATTATGAACAGCCTATGACATGTATCAGTATGCATGTTAAATGTCTGCCAAATAATACCAATACAATTAACCGCAATGAAACGAGGAGTTATTTCTTTGCAGTTAATCTCTTCAATTCCTTCCACGACATCGTATTCAAAATATTTCTCTTCTCACACCAACCCCTTCTTGCCACATCCACTCCCAACTGTATGAAATCATACTGGTTGAGATTATGCGCATCGGTGCTGATGGTGATCATCACGCCCTGTTTAATGGCTTCATGTACCAGGTCATCTTTTAAGTCAAGTCTTTCAGGCTGTGCATTGATCTCGATAGATGTTCCTGTGGCTGCTGCTTTTTTGAAAAGTTTTTGCCAGTCAACACCATAAGCTTCTCTTTTGCCTATGAGTCTGCCTGAAGGATGGCCGATGCAATGTACAGATGGATGTTCACATGCTTTGATTAAACGCTCTGTGTTGTCTTTTTGGAAGCTGCTGTGGATGGAAGCGGTTACCCAGTCGAATTCCTTGAGCAATGCATCCGGCAGATCAAGGCTGCCGTCTGAAAGTATATCCACCTCCACACCTTTCTTTATAAAGTCTTTGCCCAGGGATTTATTCACTTTATCAATTTCTGCAAATTGCTTTTTGAATTGCTCCGGCTTTAAACCGTGCGCGATCCTTTCTGTGGGCGAGTGATCAGTGATGACGATGTATTCGTATTGCGGAAAATTTTTGAGGATATGCCGGGCGATGGTTTCAATACTTTCTGCGCCATCGCTCCAGGTGCTGTGCATCTGCAGGTCGCCTTTGATGTCTTTGTGTTCAATAAGTTTCGGGAGGGCATTTTTTTGAGCCTGTTCTATTTCACCTTTGTCTTCTCTCAGTTCAGGGGGTATAAATGCCATGCCAAGCGCATCATAAATCTGTTTTTCTGTTTCACCGCCAAGGCGCTTATCTGAGGCAGCGTGAAATATTCCATACTCACTGATCTTCCAGCCCTTTTCTTTTGCCAGCAGCCGCAGGTGTATATTATGCTCCTTTGATCCGGTGAAATATAATAACGCCGAACCATACTCGCTTTCATCCACCAGGCGGATATCCACCTGTGTGTTATGATCTTTCAGTACAACACTTGCTTTGGTATCACCTGCTGCAATAATGCGTGCAACCTGGGGCAGGCTTGTGAAATTTCTGATGATCTGTTTGCGTGATCTTAATGCACAGGCTATGATGATATCAATATCCCCGATCGTTTCTTTACGGCGCCGAAGGCTGCCGGCGAGTTCGGCGCGGATGATGCCTTTGATTTTGGTAATATCATTCAATATGCTTTCGCCCGCCAGCAGGGCATCCCAAAGCAACAGCCTTGTGCCTGTTTCTTTATAGAGTTTCAGTGCCCGTTTGATGTTTCCGATCTTTTTTTCCCCGAATCCTTTCAGCGTGCTGAGCTTTCCTTTTTCAATGGCAAGGATCAGTTCATCGCGGTTATTTATACCCAGTTCTTCATGGAGGGTTTTTAAAGTGGAAGGCCCCATACCATTAACCTCCATGAGTTCCAGCAATTCCACTGGCACCTGTTTTTGCAGTTGCGCAAAGGTTTTGATCCTGCCGGTCTGCAGGTATTCGATGATCTTTTCGGCGATGCTTTCTCCAATGCCTTTGAGCGGGACGAGGTGTTGAACATTGTCTGCATACACAGATACATCTTCTTTCAGGCTGTCCATCGTCCTGGCGGCATTCTCATACGCTATGGTTCGGAATTTTTCTTCCGCACCGAGGTAACGATAGCATGCAGCCATCTGTCGGAAGATGGCTGCGAGGTTTTTATTATGATTTTCTGCAGCCTGATTCACATGTACAAGTTACAGTCTACGGAGCGATTGGGAAATGAGATTGGTCATTGAAATAGTAGCCAGTCACCAGTCAACAGTAGCCAGTCAACAGCCTTTAACCACAGAGCGTAATATAGGTGTCCAATGTCTCAAATAAAATCACTTCTAAGAATCGCATGCGCCGCCGCGGAGCGCAAATACAAAAATTCCCTTTTTGCTATAAGAATCGGGCCTCTCTGAGGCCACTTGAATCAATTATTTAGAAGCTTTCAGAAATTTGAAATTGAATTGTTGTAAACCTATTGCAGGATTTAAAAAGCAATTTGTACACTTTTTTTAGGACGAGTCATGTAATCTTCGCCCCATAGGGGCGAAATTCTTATAGCAAATGGGCAATCAGGGAAGGCGCCTCGTAGAGGTGCGATTCTTATTCATTTTATTTATTTAGAAGTGAAAAGGCGCAAAGAATTTCTCTGCGCCTTTTTTACTTTGCGGTTAGTTTATTTTAAAAGGCGTAGTTGATACCTATCATCCACAGATCAGTGCTCATTTTATAAGACACGCTACTGCCCGGAAAAGCACCATACGGATTGGAAGGAGTTACCAGCATTGGATTCAGTAATGGTCCTGTGGTGGATCCGCCACTACTGCCATGATGATACACTGCATTGATGGTGAACTTGGTGGAAACCTCATAACCAAGGCCCAGCTGGAAAGCATGTTTGATGATGGCAGTTGCCGGTGTTGAGAAGAAAGCCAGTTCTTCATCGATAGGGTTACTGCTATAGGTATAGCCTACACGCAGTGGTAATTTTGGAACGCCTTTGAACTGCAGACCGGCAGAAATCACCGACATGTTTTTCCAGCCGAAACCGGCAACGGAAGCGGTTGGTGTCCAGCCTTTTTCTTCAAAGCCCTTGGTACCTTCATAATTTACGAAACGATAATCCACGGCAATATCTACCAGTTCCTTCGAATAACCGATACCGGCAGAGATGATGGCGGGATAGTTCATTGTGAATGTTGCGTTAGGAGCGGCTGTACCATCAAGGTAAGTATTTTCAAAATCCAATTCCCCGAAGTACTGCTGTGATTTATAGGATGCGCCCAGTTTGAAACCATTTCCAGAATTATAGAATAATCCTATTTGTCCGCCGAATCCAATGGAAGAAGCTTTGTCGCCCTTCGGATATCCTTTGGTCATGCTTGGTGAGGCGATCGGGTTAGGTTCCAGTGTCAGTGCGCCATAATTAAAGGTAGGAGCCACACCAATGGATAATTTATCAGAAATTTCATAAGCGTAAGTAACCCCAACCTGTAACAACATGTAATCAGATTCAATTCTGCCAAAGCCACCATCTTGCTGCGGCATATTGATCGGGTTGCTCATGTTTTCCGGGAAGGTTACGCCGAAACCGCTGATACCGAATGCGGAAACACCCCAGGTGTGTTTGCTGTCTTTCTTTCCCCATACCATGGCCAGTGCGGGCATGATGGAAGTGCCGCGATCATCCTCGGTTACTCCGCTAAAGGGACCGTTAGGTGTAGGCACGGTGGAAGATAATTGAGGAGAAGAAAAGAAGAGGCCTGCGTTGGCAGAAAATACTTTGGTGTTGAAGGCGGAGATACCGGCGGGGTTCCAGTTGAGGGCGCCGTTGATGTCCAGCGGGTTTCCGGTGGCGGCACCGCCCATCGACATGTTATGCGCGCCGATGCCCTGCATGATATGACCTACCTGTGCAAATAAAAATACCGGGAACAAACCCAGTACCGTTAACGAGAATAGCTTTTTCATATGCTAAAAATTTTGATGGTTGCTGCGGTGTTTATTGCAGATGGTGCAAAACTATTCAGGGCTTATCCGGGGATATGTGAGGATTGTCACAGAGGGATTTCAATCATGTAAAAACATGACGAAGGACAGGTTTTTGGGTTTTTAAATACAAACAACCAATTTCCGAAACCTATTGGAAATAAATTAGGGTGATTGCACCACGTAGAGACGCAATGCATTGCGTCTCTACAAACCACAACGATCCTGCCTATAAAAACCAATTTGACCGGAAACCTATTGGATAAATTATGGCGGTTATTGTCTTTTTTATTTAAAGCGAATATATTAACGCCTCAAATGGCCTTAGCCTGATCACTGATTGGCTGATATTATTTACCGGCGCATCCTTATAATTGTTTAAAAGCAATTTTGGATTAGTCACATTGATGCCAAGATTCGTTTCTGATGAAGTTGTACTGAAATTCAGGACAATCAATAATTTCCTGCCGGCCTCTTCTCTTGTATAGGCATACACGGCAGGATTGTTTTTATCCAGCAAAGTATATTTTCCATACACCAGTACCGGGTTTGCTTTGCGCAGTTTAACCAGGCTCCTGAAATAATTCAGGCAGCTGTTCGGGTCCTTTTCCTGTGCCGCGGCATTGAGTGTTTTGTAATTGGGATTGACCTTTATCCAGGGCGTACCGGTGGTAAACCCCGCATGCGCAGTGGCGTTCCATTGAAAAGGCGTGCGACCGTTATCCCTTGATTCGAATTTTATGCGCTGCATGAATTTGTTGAGATCACCGCCGTTGTTTTGCTGGTTCTGGTATTCATTGAGCGTGGGCATGTCTTTATAGTCTTCGATTTTATCGAAACCGGCATTGGTCATGCCCAGTTCATCACCATTATAATAATAGGCCGTACCCCGCATGGAGAGGATAAAAGTGGTGAGCATTTTGGATGACAGATCCCTGAATGCCGGGCTGTCGTTTCCAAACCGGCTGACCATTCTCGCCTGGTCGTGGTTGGCGAGGAAGACCGATAACCAGCCATCATTGGCAAAGGCGCTGTCCCAGCGGGAAAAAACTTCCTTGAATCGCAGCAGGTAGTACCCTTCCATTTTTGCGATGTCCACACCATCAAAGGCATAGGCCATGTTCAATTCCTTACGATGCGCATCCACCAGGTTGTGTGCGTCTTCAAATGAATTTCCCGCACCTTCCGCCACACTCATCACATCATATTTGCTAAGGACCGCCACATTCATCTCCTGCAGGTATCCGTGCAGGTTACCCTGCATGGCGTAGTACTTTACGAAATTCTTTTCGAATCCAACCGGGAATGCCGGCCATGTAGTGTCTTTGGCGGCAAACTGAAACGCATCGAGCCGGAAACCATCGGTACCTTTTTCCGCCCAGAATTTCAGGATATCATATACTTCCTGGCGCAGTTTGGGGTTCTCCCAGTTGAGATCCGGTTGCTTGCGCGAGAAGTAGTGCAGGTAGTAAGCATTGGTGGGTGAGTCGTACATCCAGGCATCGTGGTTGATGTCGAAGAGACTGTAGCGATAAGGTGGTTTGCCGTTTTCCGCGTTCCACCAGTGGTAGTATTTGCGGTAGGGATTGGTGCGCGAACTGCGGCTTTGTTTGAACCATTCGTGTTCGTCGCTGCTGTGGTTCACTACGATGTCCATCACCAGTTTGATGCCCCTGTCGTGCAGGCCTTTCAGCAGCGCATCGAAATCAGCCATGGTGCCAAATTCTTTCATAATATTGCGGTAGTCGCTCACGTCGTAGCCGTTATCATCATTTGGTGAGCTGTAGATCGGGTTCAGCCAGATCGCATCCACGCCGAGGCTTTTGATATAATCAAGCTGGGAGATGATGCCTTTGAGATCGCCGATACCATCGCCGTCGCTGTCTTTAAAACTGCGGGGGTAGACCTGGTAGACGATGGCTTCTTTCCACCATTTTTTATCGGAGTTATTGGGGGTTTGGCTGAAGCTGAATTCGATTGAAAACAGGATGGCGGCGGTTATAATGAGGATGTGCTTTTTCATGGGATAAATGTAAAAATTTTGTTTGTCTGAACCTTGATTTGGGGGGATTTATGGGATTAATGGGAAGAACAGCCTTTAACCGCAAAAAATAGTGAAAAGATCCCTCCTTCGTCGGGATGACAAGAAAGAGTGTAACTCATAGCTGCTATATCGAATAAATACTCTTCCCTCAATCTGTCATCCCGACGAAGGAGGGATCTTTTACTGAGATATTAAAATTATTTGTAAGAAACAAAGAGAACTTTAAAAGGTATATTCATAAATCATTTAATAGAGATTCACATATGAGAAAGCAATTGTTTTTTATCGTTTTCATACTCAGCAGTATTTTTTTAACGGCACAACCCAAATCAGACTCCCTTGCCGAGGCCATTGCCGTGATTGATACCTGGCTCGATGGGCAAAAGGATTTTGAGAAAATCCCCGGGATCTCCGTGGCCATCGTCAAAGACCAGCAGCTTGTGTGGAGCAAGGGCTATGGTTTTGCCGATATGGAAAAAAAAGTACCCATGGATGCCGGCACGCTCTGCAGTATCTGTTCCATTTCGAAATTATTCACTTCGGTGGCCGTCATGCAGCTCTGGGAGCAGGGCAAAATACGGTTAGACGATTCCGTGAGTATGTACCTTCCTGGTTTCAAACTGCAGCAGGATTTTGAATCGGTGCCCATCACCATCAGGGCATTGCTCACCCATTCGGCCGGATTGCCGAGGGAATCAAAGCAGCCTTACTGGACAAGTCCGTACAAATTTCCCACGGAAAAAGAGATCAACGACAGCCTGGGAAAGCAGCATACCATCTATCCCGCTTCCACGATGTTCCAGTACAGCAATCTTGGGATGAGTTTGCTCGGACAGATCGTTGCAAAGGTATCCGGAATGCCCTATGAAAAATATGTTGAAGCCAATATCTTAAAGCCATTGGGTTTGACCGATACGCGGCCTTATTTGCCCGAAAATCTCCTGGGAAATAAACTGGCCTTAGGTTATGGAGGTTTGAAACGAGATGGCACGCGGAGTACCCTGCCTTTCTTCCAGGCCAATGGCATTGCAGCGGCGGCAGGGTTTTCCTCATCAGCCGTCGACCTCGCCAAATTTGCACAGTGGCAATTGCGGTTACTCAATACCGGTGTAAAGGAATTGCTTAAGCCATCTACCTTAAAGGAAATGCAAAGGGTGCAATGGATCAACCCGGATGGAAGTGTGACCTGGGGACTTGGTTTTGTGATTGAAACCCAGGATGGATCAAAGCTGGTGGGGCACGATGGCTCTTGTCCCGGTTACCGGACCATTGTACAGATCGAGCCTAAAACAAAGTTGGGTGTGGTGGTGATGGTAAATGCCGCCGGAATAAACCCCGATAAATATTCAGAAGGGATATTTAAGATCCTCAATCGTTATACCGATGGCAAGACGGAAAAAACAAGCGTGAATTTATCGGATTATGCGGGAAGATATGACCGGACGGACTGGGGCAGTGAAATTGTGTTTCTTCCCTGGAAAGGATACCTGATCTCTTTTTCATTGCCCTCTAATGCGCCGATAGGTGCCCGGCCGGTTTTGTATAAACCCACATCTGTAAAGGATCAGTTTCAGGCGGTAAGGCAGGATGATCTTCCCGGCCAGCTGATTTATTTTGAAAGGGATGCGAATGGGAAAGTGAAAAGGAATGTGGTGAATACGAATTATAGCGAGAAGATGAGGTAGGGGTTATGGCTTTGTTTCTTTGCGGTAAATTGAATTTGTCAGGTTATATCCTGACAAAAAATTTAAATAAGTCAGGTAATAACCTTACATTTACATTCTATTTGTCAGGCTATAACCTTACTTATGTATAAAAAACAGTTACAGACGGACCAGCTCAATGCCAGGCTGCAAACATTCAGGGAACCGTCAAAATTGAACAGACCAGATTTGGGATGGATAAAAACCATCCGTACAACGCTGGGTATATCGCTTCAGCAACTTGGCAAAAAGATAGGTATCACCAAGCAAAGTATGCAGGAAATGGAGCAACGTGAAGCTGAAGGTTCCATAACGCTGAATGCATTACAAGAAGTGGCCAAAGCGATGGATATGCAATTGGTGTATGGCTTTGTACCCAAAGACGGTTCGTTAGAAGCCCTTATTGAAAGGAAAGCCAATGAAGCAGCTGAAAGAATAGTATCACGTGTCTCTAAAAGTATGAAGCTGGAAGATCAGGAAAATTCAGAAACCAGAATAAAAAAGGCCATACGGGAAAGAGCGTCCACATTGAAAGATGAAGTTTCAAAAATTATATGGGATTAGACATTGAATATTCAGACGGGCAGACCCCTTTGGATGATGATGAGAAAGAGGGATTGAAAATACCCACAGTTATCACCCGTGGAGAACTGGATGAGTTTGAACAACAAAACATTGAACAGGCAATAATCTGGACAATGAAAAGAAGTTTCCGGATTGATGGTATCCTGACTGAAAAATTTGTAAAAGAACTCCATCGAAAAATGTTTGCAGATGTATGGGCCTGGGCAGGTAATTTCAGAAACACAAACAAAAACCTCGGAGTGGATAAGTGGGAGATTGGTGCGGAGTTGAAAAAGTTGTTAGACGATACTACATACTGGATCAGCCATCAGTCATATGCCCCTGACGAGATTGCTTTACGGTGTAAACACCGGATGGTGAGCATACACTGCTTTGCTAATGGCAATGGCAGGCATAGCCGACTGATGGCCGATATCATTATATCACATGTTTTTAAACAGCCGGTCTTCTCCTGGGGTACAAAATATGCCAACATACCAGGGCAATCAAGGAATGAATATCTTAAGGCAATCAGAGCAGCTGATAGAGGAGATTACTTATCATTATTAGATTTTGCAAGGGGTTAAGTTTTTTGTCTTAACCAGGATCCGCCGCCGTTTCACTCCGTCGGACAGGTTTGGGGGGATTTTTGTGATTAAGGGGATGAACAGCCATTAACCTTGAAGAAATTCAATAATCGCTTGTTCTCGACTCAACTAAAATGTATAGTTGTTATGGGTTATTTTCGAAAACGTAACCCAAAAAAGCCCAAAAATGGGTTGCATTAAAGTCATATAACCCAAAATAAGCCATATATAGTAATTGAGTTTATCCAAAAAGACCTGGGCGTAAGCAGAAATACGACGATACGATACCTGGAGGCTTTGGTACAAGAAGGCCTGCTGAACAAGAAAAAAATCGGGCGGGATAATTTCTATATCAATAATGTATTGTTTGGATTGTTGAATGGAGATTGATGTGTATTGTAGAGACGCAATGCATTGCGTCTCTACATTGCGCGTTTATGTAGTTTGTCTGAACCATGATTTGGGGGGATTTTTGTGATTGTGGGGATGAACAGCCATTAACCTCAAGGGTGCGAAGGGGTAATAACGATTATAATTTTATGAATAGTTCAAGCTGGCCACCCAGGCCAAGTTCAACTATCCGTTGAAGTGTGGAGATGCGAACCTCTTTAAGGTTGTTTTCAATTTTTGAAATGTAGGATTTTGTGGTACCCACTTTATCGGCCAGTTCTTCCTGTGTCAAATCTTTTGCCAGCCTGGCTTCATGGATCAATGCCCCAATTTTAAAATGTTCATATCCCACTTCAAGTTCATCGCGTTTTGAACTGCCCCGTTTACCGTAGTGTTTATCTTTGAACTGTTCGAGTGTGAGGGTATTATTTTTTTTCGTTTTCATGATTTACCTTTTTTTAAAAGTACTTATAAGTTGCCCAAAAGTGCAACATTTTTTCATTCCTTGTTCTGGTTTAGCAGGTATCTTTTGTATTTCCTTTGTGACTTTGCGGTAAAATTTATTTGTCTGAACGGGGATCCGCCGCCGTTTCACTCCGTCGGACAGGTTTGGGGGGATTATAAAGATTGTGGGGATTAACAGTCAACATCCCGGAATGAGGGGTCATCATGAAACGGAATGGGGGGTCAACATGGTCCGGAATCTACATGATCCCACTGGGAGATCCTGGTGCTGGACAGGATACGGTTTATGAAGGAAAGCAAGCCGGAAGTTATCGGCACCATCACCAATGGTTCGCAGCGGTTTTTGATCAGGCTGGTGGCGGAGTTTGAAAATGGCGATAAAGCGAAGCTCTCTGCGCCGGGCTTTGAAATATTACAAGGCGGCAAGTTGGTGATGGCTGTACAGTATATTGGCCCGCCCATGAAAGCGCCGGTGATCTGGATGGATCCTGCGCTGGATAAAGCGACCAGGTTTACGCACATCAGTGCGGGGTCTGCTTTGATTACGAGGATTGATGAGGTGCATGGCGGGGAGAGGTAGGGGATGGTAGGGGTGTGTTACTTAATTGCTTCAGATCAGATATTGTCTGAACGGGGATTTGGGGGGCTTATTTGATTATCGGGACGAAATGCCTTGAACTTTCTTGAATTCTTATTAAGCCAAAGTAAGCACTAAAGTTTGAGCTTAGAAAAAAGAGGTACGAAAAGGACGCCAATAATATATCATTATCAAGTTCAACTTATCCAACTGCTAATTTTGCAGATTCTTTCCATAGATAATTTGGAATAGGCTCACTGAGTTCCCAAGTAATGCTCATAGGTTTTGATCCATAATATTCTTTAAAAGTTCCGTCCCCAACGAATACATATCCCATCGTATTGCCAAACTCATCTTTAGCCTTTTCTCTTATAAAGAGCAAAATAGTTTTATTAAGTTTACTGTGATTGATGTATGAAATTCCTGTTTTGCTTTCTGGTCGAGTTTTATTCTGAGTCTGCCAATGAAATAGGGTTTCACTAATAGCGTAATCATTATAAAGTGTAGTTGGTGAAAAATTTTCTTCTGATTTAATTAGATCTATAAAGAGTAACTCAGTATTTATTTCACTATTTATAGCAACACCTTCACGATTCGGTGATTTTAACTCAAATTTACTTAAGTTAAAAGCAGCAAGGATCTGATCGCGTGTATACCGACCATGTAATTTTAATGGTTGCTGGTAAGGCAGTTCAATATCTTTTTCAATAAAATCAATTTTGTCAATTAAGTATTTTAATACTTCGATGATTTCGTCACACATGATTTTATTTTTTCCTATTGATTTGATACTATCATATAAGTTAACAAAGCCCCCCTTTGCTTGCCAGATATCATAATGCAGCATTACCAGCATGGTTTTTTCATTTTCACTCAATAATTTCTCATCGTATAAAAAATTATTTCGCGCAAGCTTAAGTATAAAACTGAAATAATTGAAACAAGACGTTGAAAGCCACTTATTTTTTATAGCCTTGACAATTTGTGATTCATTTGTATCATCGAAATATTTAATCCTTCCTGCTTCATAGCATAACTTTTTCCATCCGCCTCGTTTGTAAACAGATTGAATTGGTAAATTATAATGCATTAAAAAATTATTAAGCGTCAATGGCAAGGTTGACTGATGTTCAAACGTAATTATTTTTTGTATAATCTGAATTCTATTCAGAGATGTTGCTGAAATAATATTTTTTAAAATTATTTCTTTTGCTTTCTTTTCCAGTATTATTGAGCATCCCAAAGGCAAATGTGGGAACTCGTCTTCCACTTCTTTAGATATGGGTGTAGCCGTTTTGCCAATTAACGCTCTGAACTTGTGCTCAAAGTCATATTCCGGTCGTGCATTACCCACAAAATCTAATACTGTAAGATTATCTTTCCCTTCAGCAAGCCTTAAACCTCTTCCTAATTGTTGAAGAAAGATTGTGAGACTTTCAGTTGGCCTTAGAAAAAGTACTAGATCGATTTCCGGTATATCTATACCTTCGTTGAATATATCAACAACAAAAAGATAGTTTATTTGCTTTTTAGATAATTGAATTCTAATCTCTTCACGTTTGTGAGTATTGTTACTTGTTAAGTATGCGGCCTTCAGTCCGGATAATAGAAATTTCTCTGCCATATATTTTGCATGATCAATTGATACACAAAAACCTAAGGCTCTCACATCTTCAATTTCTTTGACGTATTTATTTAGGCTATTAATAATTTCATTTACTCGTCTGTCATTAGCTGTATATACTGATGTCAATTCACTGGCAATATACTTACCTCTTTCCCATCCAACTTGACGCAAGTCAATACTATCCGTTATTCCAAAATACAAGAATGGACAAAGAAGTTTACGATTTAAAGCCTCTGGAAGTCTAATTTCTGCTGCGATTCGCCCTTCGAAATCTTCCAAAATATCACTGCCATCCATTCGCTCGGGAGTTGCAGTTAATCCCAGTAAAATTTGTGGATTAAATTGTTGTATGACTGGCCGATAACTCGAAGCAGTAATATGATGTACCTCATCGATTATTATAAAATCGTAATATTCGGCACTTAAATTGATAGTTTCTATACGATTATTCAAAGTTTGCACTGAAGCAAATACATGTTCATAATTGGTTGGTTCTTCACCGTCTACCCAAAGTTCACCAAAGTTGTTATCTTTTAAAATTCCCTGGAAAGCACTTCTGGCTTGGACGAGTATTTCTTTTCTATGTGCAACGAATAACAATCGAGCTCTGGGGTTCTTATTTTTAAATATTTTGTAATCAAAAGCCGAAATAATTGTTTTACCTGTTCCTGTAGCTGCTACAATAAGGTTTTTATACCTATTATGTATACTTCTTTCCACCTCTAACTTCTCCAGAATTTCATTCTGAAAGGGATACGGTTTGATGTCGAAGAGATAAGGATTAAGTCTAAATTCTTCTGAAGCTTTACCTTGCTTGAGTGACTCTTTAAGTTTTAATGATTGAGTACTATCATTGTAAAATTCAAAGTCATTATTCTGCCAATAGCTTTCAAATGTCTTCTGAAATTTATCTATGATGTGACTTACTTCTTTGGTAGTCACTTTTAAGTTCCACTCAAGACCATCAGTTAAGGCTGATCTTGAGAAATTCGAAGAGCCAATATAGCCAGTATGAAACCCAGTTTTTCTGAAAAAGAGATATGCTTTCGCGTGAAGCCTTTCGTTTCCTGTATTGTAGGATATTTTAATTTCAGTGTTTTTAAGTGCTGCAAGAAGTTCGATGGCTTTATAATCGGAAGCACCCATATATAGGTAGTTGTGATAACTCTAAGTTTACCACCTTGTTCTGTAAATTTCCTCAACGAATTTTCAAGAATGATAATTCCTTTCCATTTAATAAATGAAACGAGAAAATCAATTCGATCAGAAGAAAGAATTTCCTTACGCAACTCACTTTCTAATGTTGTATCACTATTCCCGCCAGTAAATAATTCACTGTGGGTTAATCTTGTATAAGGTGTGATTTCTTTTAGATGTAAATCAAAATCACTGAAATGAGAATCAACTTTTTCAAAAACGGCTTTTAGAATTTTACCTTCAGTTTCAATGATATCTTCATTAAACTCTTCTCTTTTCATTTCGTCCCTCAAAAATTGAATAATTTTGTTGGCCACGTCAATTTGTAGCTCAACGACATTTTCACCTTTAAGTAAAGAAAGGGCGTATTTTATTGATTGTGAAATTCTAAGAGTTAGTAGTTCAGATGCTTCTGCTTTATCAATAGGTATTTGCTTAATGTAAAATTTACTTGAATCAAGATTATCAAGTCTACTTTTTACCAGCTTAGTTACAATTTCTTCATAGATTCCTGTAATCATTTGTGGTGTTTTCGAATAAATAATAATTGCTAGAAACACTAATGTACTTAAAACAAAGTATTATCTAATTTTATCCTAATAAATTTGACTATCCATGTTAACTCTTTTTCATTAAATGTATTAAAATTGAATATTTGATCATTAGTAACATTACCCTACAATGAACCGCCTCTCCTTCATCTCACGCCTCATCGCACTCGGAGGCCTCTCCTTCCTCTCAGGGAAAACCATCTCTACCAAACAATACCAAAAATTCTACCTCCTCCAAAGCTTTATCCGCGGATTTCAATATTATGATGGCCCGGCGCTCATCAACCAAATGAAAGAAGGCGACATGCTGGAACTGGTCCGCGAACCGGATAATGAATACGACCCCTGTGCGATTGCCCTCCACTGGAACAACCATAAGATTGGCTTCGTCCCCGCAGAAGATAATGAGATGCTGAGCAAACTGCTGGACATCGGCATCCCCGAACTTATCGCTGAAATAACTTTCCTGCAAACCGATGCTGCTGCCTGGGAAAATGTGCGTATAGCCATCTCAGTGCTGAAAGAAATTCCGTCAGCTGAACAGGTACCTTCCACTGCCGCTTACCTGACCGAATTGGAAACCCCGCATTACCGGACACTTAAACGGGCAGACCAGACAGTAACGAGGGTTTTTGATAAGGTTTCGGATGAACCCGATTTTGAGACTGTCAATGCTGTTGCATACCTGGCTCAGCACAGTAAGTCGGAGCGGGTTAAAAAAATCATTGAATCATCCCTTGATCCGAAGGTTGATTATGGCGCACAGGTTGATTTCCTTGTGGTCGATAAAAATGGGCTGGACAAAATGCCGGGATTGGCGGATCAGATTTCATCCCTGGAAAGTGAATTGTATAATGCGGAGGCGATGTTTGGTGAGAAAGGTTATGTGGTGCTGTCGGTTAAGAAAGCAGCAGGGCTGGTTGAGAGGATCAGTAGTTTGGGTGATGTGGCGGATAAATTGGGGCGGCATTTTCTGGAGTTGAAATTTGCATAAACGCAGAGAAAGGAGAACGCAGAGTATCGCTGAGGATTCCTTGCCCTTAGCGGTTCAGCTATATTTTTACATATTTCTTCTGTTCCTTACGCAGTGTTTTATCAGACATCAATTCATGCAATTTTCTGCTTTCAGCCAATCTATACCAATGAACCGCAGGGATGATATTTTGGCTGTGGAGTTCAAGCCTTATCATTACAGGTTGTGGCGGCGTGCGGTGATTGTTGATGTATTGACTTAATTCAGTGGGTTTGATATCAATTTCATCAGCAAACTCATTACTTTTTTTATCGAGGATGGTGATATAGGATTTCAAAAAATAGCCAAAAGTTTTTTTCCTGTTAAAACGATTTTCCTTCAGATATTCTTCAATCTGAAACCGAAGCTGCATTATTTGAGCCTTGAGCTGATCCTCAGGTGACAGGGCAGCTCTTCGTTTTGTGAGTTCTTCCAGTAAACTTTTTCCTGTTTTTTTATCAGGCTTAACCGATTTGGGTTTCGGAAATACCAAACTGTCCCCAAGCGCTGAAGCGCCATATTGCTTTAATAATATATCAAACTCCTTCTTTTTCATCATCGAATCTGTTTATAATGCTTAATAATGATTTTCCTTCGAGGAATAAACTGCTGCCTGCTTCTTCAAAGCCATATTTATTCATGTAGTATTTTCTCAATGCTGTTTTTGGCCTGAGTGAAACAGCGGCAAAGGCCCCGTATTTTTTGACTGCTAACCTTGCAATAAATGCAAAAAGGTTGCCTGCTATTCTATCCAGTGTTTTATAATTGCCTATCTGTTCTTTTGCTACAGCCAGGAGTCTTATTTCAATTCTTTGTTCCTCATCAATGATATCAATTGAAATCAATCCAATTATATCTTTTTGATCTTTAATTTCCAGTTTATATACCAGGTAACTTTTTTCGATCTTCCAGTTAAAGAAATATCTTTTTTTACTAATCCTTGTATAGTCACTTTCTTTTACCAATACAATGGAAACCGGAATCTTTTCCCCACCAGGCACACTCGTCAGATACATGCTTAAAATTACAAAAAAGTTTACATAAATTGTAAACTATTTTACAGGTAGCAGTTCAGACTATTTAATCGCAGAGAAAGGAGGCCACTGAGTTTCGCAGAGGATTCCTTGCCCCTTTGCGGTTAAGGGCTGTTATTCAATATACTTTAACCGCAAAGTAAGGAGGTCGCAAAGTCTCACCGGGGATTATTTTCAATTAACGCAATCGCTCTCGCTTTTCCATCTTCATCTTTCAATTGTTCTGAAAGCCGCTGTGCAGTATCAATTATTGTTTTATTGGTCACGAGTTCCCGGATATTTTTTATCAGCAATTCTTTGGTCAGTTTCTTTAATGGAATCGGTTTCAAACCTACCCCTTTTTGATGAGCGATCATTCCCCAGAAATACTGGTCACCCAAGGGATATAAAACCGGACAGGTAAGGAATGGCTTGCCGGCATTCAGGCAGTGGGATATCGTGCCAATACCACCATGATGTATAACCGCTTTCACCAATGGAATCAGTTTGTCGTAGGGCGCAGAATCTATGACTTTTATCTGCGGTATGGTTTCGATTTCGCTGGTATCGGATAAGCCCCAGCCTTTGATGATGATCAGCCGGATGCCCGTTTCCTCAACAACGGATTTTATCAATTCGGGTAAATGTAATTTGCTGTCAAAGGGCATGCTGCCAAAAGTGATCAGCACCGGCGGCTCGCCTGTTTTTATGAAATCCAAAACATTACCGCTTAATGCCTGTTCTGAAGTATCTGTCCAAAATCCGGTGAAATGTATATTGCGCGGATAGTCGGCGGGCTTTGGCAAAAACAGTTCGCTGATCGCATAGATGGAGGGTATAACAGGCTTCCTGAATTTCTCCGGCAATCCGGCATTCTTCCGGAAATCATTAATTGGTTTCTGCCACATTTTCAAAGCCCACTCCGTCAGCTTATAGCTGAATTTGTTCAGGAACTGTGGAAGTGGTAAGGCTGCAAAAACCGGGTTTGGAAATGCGCCTGTTGGCTGACTGGCAGGGATCAGGTCTGCCTTGATCATTTTTTCAGGAAACCGGTCGGCAAAATTGTCTGCCATTGTTTTAATGTGAAATAAAACCCGGTCGCTTTGTTTGGCCAATGCATAAAAAGTTACAAAAGCATCGGCCATCATGGGATAGACAAATTGTTTCATATACTTTTTAGCCAGGAAAGGATTCTTCCGAATTTTATTGCCTTCTTCTGAGTTAAGCAATGCCTGGAAATCTGCTTCTACCGGCACAAAATCCAGGTCATAGGATTTGACCAGTTGTTCAAAGTTCTTTGCTGTTGAAATGGTTACCTCATGGCCGCGTTGCTTTAACGCCTTTCCGAGGACCGCGTAGGGCTGTACGTCGCCTCTTGTGCCGAGTGTAAATATGGCTATTTTCATTTTGCTGATAATTTAACCGCAGAGAAAAGGAGAACGCTGAGTTTCGCAGAGGATTCTTTGCGGTTGATGGCTGTTTATCTCATTAATCCCAATAATCCCCCCAAATCACGGTTCAGACAATTTAACCGCAAAGTAAAGAGGACGCAAAGGTTCGCATAGAATCTTTTAAAAATCTTTAAAAATCCATCCTGCCAATCCATCCAATCCTCAGAATCCTGCTCTAACCGCAATGAAACGAAGAGCGCAAGGATCAGTAAAACAACTTTAATGCCTCCCCTTATCTTTTGGTTTAAGTGGATATCCCTGTTGTTCTAAACCAATGATTTACAACAATTTTAATAAGTCATTTACGTTGTAAAGGCGTAACTTTTCTTTAGATACTGTAGAGGATAGAAAAAACAGTAACATATTCAACCGTTTTATATGAAATCAGCAAGGCAGAGTTTGATCGGAATACTCATATTATCACTGAGTGTAATATCCTGTGATAATGTAGAAAAGCCTTCGCTGATCAATACAAATAATACGGCCGGGATGCAGTCCATGCCGGTTCCCGGAGCTTCGGCCGGTGTGGTTTCTGCTCAGCCAACTACAGCGGCGCTTAATCCTAAACATGGCCTGCCGGGACATCGTTGTGATATCCCTGAAGGCGCTCCGTTGAATCAACCTGCAACTAATACTACACCTGTTATCAATACCACTCAGCCTGCTGCAACAGTCCCTTCCATTAATTTACCACAGCAATCAGTTTCCAGCGCAACGGCAATGCTTAATCCAAAACATGGCGAACCAGGGCACCGGTGTGATATTGCGGTTGGGGGACCATTAAATGCTGCTCCTGCTGCTGCAACGCCTTCAATAAATACTGGTTCAGCTGCAACTGCAGCACCGCTATTGAAATCGGCTGGTTCAGTGAAACTTAATCCGCAGCACGGGCAACCGGGGCATAGGTGTGATATTGCCGTGGGAGCACCATTATAAATTTTAACGCAGAGAAAAAAGGACGCAGAGTATCGCAGAGAATCTTTTGAAAAATCTACTAAAATCCATCCTCCCAATCCATCCAATCCTCAGAATCCTGCTCAAACCGCAATGAAACGAAGAACACAAGGATCAGTATATTAATCTCATTCCATTCCCCAATCTGCAAGCCACAAGCACTCCTCCTTTAGCTACAGAATAATCCAAACATACTGCATTGGGATTTTCGATCCGGGGAGTACCCTTTAACCAATAGTGTCCAAAAAATACCGGCTTATTTTTCGTGTAAGCATAATAGTTATCATTAGTTGATAATTTTCTATCTGCAATTTCTTCGGGACAGGCAATGAGTACATCTTTCAGTTTCTCCCTCGACGCTGGATCGCGCCACCACCTGACCCGGCATTCCTGTCTTTCATTGCCATCTTTATCAGAAAAACTGTATCCATCGGGCAGGGGGGATTCTTTGCCTTTCAGGGTTTCCTCGATTGCCGTATAAAAACCGGTATGATCATTTTTATCGTTGCCCTTACTGAGAAATTCTGCCGTGATGCCACGGTACTGGTGTTGCAGAAAATGTATATGCGAATCATCCCAGCAGGCATGCACCACGCGGAATGTATCAAATTCCAAATATAGCGGCAGGGTCTTGAACCAATCGAGAAAATCTGCCCACTCAGCATCGTAGTGCCGGAATTGTTCGAGGGTTTCAATGTGTTGTGTGATCTCTTTTAGACTGTGGTCGCGGAAGAAGCCGCCTTTCTCCGTATGCGGCGTGTGAAAGGAAATGGCATTGAATTCGTGATTGCCCATTACAGCTTGTGCATTGCCGGAGAGCACCATGTCGCGCACGAGATGCAGTGTTTCGCGGATCTTCGGGCCGCGGTCGATGAAGTCGCCTACAAAAACAACCTGTCTTTTTTCGGGGTGGCTGTACACGCCAAGCCTGCGGGTATAACCGAGTTTCTGGAGGAGGTGTTCCAGTGCATCTGCATGGCCGTGGATATCGCCGATGATGTCGTAGTTGGGATTAACCATCATGAAATAAAGTTAACAAGAAGGTATAAGGGAAAATCTTTATTAATTCATGGTTATTTGCTGATATCCTTATAATCCTTCAATCAGGTTTCAGAAAATCAAACTGTCATCTCCGCTTCTTTTTCCCCGCCAATAGCTTCCAGAAAATCGCGGCTCCAGTATTCAAGATCATAATGACGCACTTTTTCAAACATACGGCTCATCCTCAGTTCCCTGTCGCTTTCTTCCATTTCAAGTGACTGTTTCAATACGTCTACCAGCGACTTTTTATCATATGGATTGGTGCGTAAGGCATAATTTAATTCTACAGAAATACCGGCAAATTCAGAAACAATGAGCACTCCTTTATTATTGGGTTTGAGTCCCTGGATGGCTATATATTCTTTTGCAACGAGGTTAAGTCCGTCTCGTAATGGTGTAATCCAGGCAATATCCGAAACGGAATAATAAGCTACCAGTTCATCAAGTGGAAAGCTTCGGAACAAATAGTGAATAGGAGTCCATCCAATGCTTGAAAATTTACCGTTGATCCTGCCAATGGCCTGCTCCAGTTCCTGCTGCACTTTATCATATATTTTCATACCCTTGGCAGCAGGGGTGCATATATTGATCATCTCCACTTTGCCATGGTATTCCGGATGCGTTTCGAGGAATGCCTGGAATGCATATATCTTTTCCAATGGCCCCTTTACATAATCAAGCCTTTCCACACTGAGGATAATTTTTTTCTCTTCCCCGATGCTTTTGCGCAGGGTGTTTTCCAGTTTTATCGTCTTTTCACTGTTATATATTTCTTCCAGGTAGGCGGCATTGACCCCGATAGGATGCGCTCCCAGCCTGATGTTGCGGGAGCCCGCTTCAATCACACTGGGCATTTTCTCCACACCCAGCGGCGCACTGTAACTTAAAAAACGATTGGTGGTATTGGTCTCTTCCAGGATTTTTGTCGGCATGATGCTTTTCACCACATCCACAAAATTCACCGCATAGCGGGGGATGTGAAATCCTATATAATCGCATTGCAGTAAACTGCCGATGATTTCGCCGCGCCAGGGTATGATATTGAATATGTCTGCCTGCGGAAAACTGGTATGGTGGAAAAAAGCGATTATGAGATCAGGTCTTAATTGCCGGAGGAAACCGGGGACCATCCATAAATTATAATCATGTATCCACACGGTGGCGCCATGGTCGGCTTCTTTGGCTGTTTTCTCAGCAAAAATTTTATTGATCTGCAGAAAGTGATTCCAATGATCATGATTGAAAGTCACTTTATCCGTGAACGAAAAAATGATGGGCCAGAATGCTTCTTTGGAAAATACCCTGTAAAACATATCCACATCCTTTTTGGTGAGGCCCACACGTGCGGCAAGCAGGTTTGGATATGTTTTTTCGTCAATGTATATATTGCTTAATGCAACAGAAGGCTTATCCACTTCTTCCCAAGCTACCCAGGTACCTGCACGCCCATTACGGAAAAACCCCATCAGGGAAGGAATGATGCCGTTGGGACTAACTGGGGGTATGCGTTTCCGCTGTCCATCGATTTCTTTTATTTCATATGGCAGGCGGTGATACACCATCAGCAGCTGGTTTTCGCCGGTTGCTTTTTTATAAATGTTTTTTTCTTCCTCAAGCATTTTGGGATGTACAAATCCAAACGACCTGATTGCTTCTACAATGCCACCGCATCCTGTTTTACCGGCCTGGAAAATATGCTGCTTGCTTCTGGTTGCATCCACCAGGCTTTTTTCGGAACCACCTACCACTACACCTTTATAGCCGGTCTGGAATAAGGAGAGGTCATTCAGTGTGTCTCCTGCAACCAGCACATGTTCTTCCTGCACATCAATACTTGCAACCAGTTGTTTCAGGGTTGAACCTTTGTTTACACCACGGGGTAGAAAATCAACAAATTTTCCCGCGGATACCAGCATGTCACAGTTGAATTCATCACCGATTTCTTTCAGTGCGTCAAAATCAACATCCTCATCAAAAAAATACGACCTGCGTCGCATCATCGGTACTTCCTGTGGCCTGATACCCGGAAAATTTTCCAGGGCTTTGCTGAGCGTAATGCCACCAGCCCATTTATTTTCAATATCAGCCTGTAGTGGTTGTATGGGTTGGAGTGTGGTGCCGTTAACAATGGTAGCACCTACGTCGCAAATGATATATTCCGGGTTTGGAATAATGGCGTCTTTTAAAAGGGGTATCACTGTTTCCAGTCCGCGTCCTGTAACAAAAACCAGTCTTATGGCTTCATTCTCCCTGATTAACCGGTAGAGGTATTGTTTGTCTGCACTTTTGCCGCCCAGAAATGTACCGTCAAGGTCTGTTGCTAATAACATAAGAATGTGTTTAATAAATGAATTGACCCGGAGATTGCTCCGGTTCAATGATGAATAAATTTTTAATTTTTATGCGGCTTTCTTACAATAAATCAGGTTCTGCTTTTTGTCCTGAATGGGTGAAGGGTAAACTGCTGCCGCGATTGTATAAATCAATCTTTTAATGAACGTTGCTGCCAAAATGGGTGCAACAAGGGTAATATGGTTTGTTAAAAAAAACCTTTAAACGCTTAACAATGCCAAGATACGATTTTTTTCTCAAGTGGCAAGGCCGCAGGCTGTCTAAGTACCTGCAGGTCTCATTCTCATTTTTTTTAAATACGTTAATTTTGTGGTGAACAAAAGTAAAATGGATATGAGAGATTGGCTGAATCAAACATTTTGGGATAATACATATTTGTCTTATTTGATTGCAATTGCCAGTATTTTACTGGTATGGCTGATCCTTCAGCCACTTAAAAAATACTTTATACGGTATTTGCAGAAATTGGTTAAAAATACCTATACACTTTATGATGATATGGCTGTTGAAGTAGTGGGTAAAAATGTCCTTCCTTTTTTGCTCCTGTTGTTAAGTTATTTAATCATTACTCAACTGAACATACATCCCAGGCTGGAAAAGATACTGCAAGTGGCCAAATCCCTGGCTACACTTTGGTATGCCGTTCGCTTCACAAACACAGTGATGCATGGTTTCATCAGGGGATATATGGAGTCCCGGCTGGAATCCCCGGACAGAATCAAACAAATGAAAGGGGTACTGATTGTTTTAAAAGCCATTGTATGGTTCATGGGTATTGTTGTCTTCCTCGATAACCTGGGTTATGATGTGGCCACCATACTGGCAGGGATGGGAATCGGCGGTATCGCTATTGCCCTCGCTTCACAAGCGGTATTGGGGGATATATTCAGTTATTTTGTGATCTTCTTTGATAAACCTTTTGAGATCGGTGATTTTATAAATGTGGAAGGTAAAACGGGAACTATCGAATATATCGGTATTAAGACCACCAGGATTCGAAGCCTGGGCGGCGAGCAAATAATTATGTCTAACAAAAAACTTACTGATACTCCATTGCATAATTTTAAGAGAATGGAAAAACGGCGGGTATTATTTTCTGTGAGTGTGATCTACCAAACAAGTTCAGAACAGTTAAAAAAAATACCTATGCTGATAGAAGATGCCGTAAAAAGTCAGGAGTTGACTGAATTTGACCGTGCCCACCTGGTTTCTTTTGGGGATTTCAGCATCAATTTCGAAGTGGTATATTTTATCCTTTCACCTGAGTACATGGTATTTATGGACGCACAACAGCAAATCCTTCAATCGATCTTCGAAAAATTTGAAAAGGAGCGTATTGAGTTTGCTTATCCCACCCAGAAAATTTTCATAGAATCAGACATACCGGCAACAGTATAAAAAATCAGCTGTTGTTTTGAAGGCAGCAGCTGATTTTTTCTGAACTGTTATGGTTTGCTAATTATCTTTATTTATTACCTTTTCCCGGGCGCACTGTTTTGACAACATCCTCTTCCCTGTCCTCCTCCATTTCCGGCATTAATAATTTTATTAAACTCCTCCGTACTCAATACGATCGGGGAATAGATAATATTCATTCTTTTCAGGTTCTTTGCAAAAGCCCTGAGGTGATTTTCTGAGGCGCGTATTAAATATGTATAAGTTTGCTTTATTTCTTCATTTGATGTTTTAGCCATGGCCTCTTTCAGATCCCGGATATCCACTTCTTCCACTTTGGCACCGGCGCGGAAAGCGGCTTCCAGACTGGTTATCCCGGAAGCGGTTAACTCTTCGTAGAGGGATTTGAGCATCTGGTTTTCATACTCGCCTCTTTTGTCGGCAGTTTTTTCCACCGGATCCTGCAACTTGTATTTATCTATCAGCAGCTTCATCTCGGCCATATGGCGGATCTCACTTTCTGAAATATGTACGAATGGCATCTGGTCCCATTTTTCATTCAAAGTCTGGTATACATCGCGGGCCATTTTTTCTTCTTCACGCATGAGCAGGATGCCTGATTTTTCTGATTCCGACAGTGTTTGTGCAAAAAGGCTTACTGATAAAAAAACTGTTAATATTAATGTGAGTTTTTTCATGATCATTTATTTTTCTGTTACATGCCGGTTTCCATTGGACTGTTAATGATGGCATCATACTCAGCCTGGCTGAGGTACAGCGGAACATAAGTGACGCCCTGGCTGTTGAGTACTTTCACAAAAGAGCGTAAGTGATTCCTTGAACCCTTCAGCAGGCTGTTATATACCAGTTCAATATCCTGGTTGTTTATGTCGTCTTCATTCAGCAAATTTTGCAGGTCACGGATATCCACTTCTTCTATCCCGGCCCCTGCTTTCAGTGCCCCGATATTGGAAATTTTGCCCTGGCTGATAAATGCATTGTACAGGACTTGTATATCAGGGTTACTGAAAGACCCTACAGGCTTTGTTCCAACGGGGTCAGTTAATCCATATTTATTGATCAGTCGAAGAACAGCATCCATATGTGTCTGTTCGGAATTGGAGATGTTCTGAAATATATTAGTGCCCCAGAACTGGTAGAAATTGAGGTAAGCATCCCGGGCCATTTTCTCTTCTTCCCGCATGAGCAGGATACTTTCTTTTTCATCCTGACTAAGAGGCTCTTTGGGAAGAGCATCTATCTGTTGGATCAGTAAATTTCCATTCGTGTTGGTATTGTTGTCAGCAGCGGGTTCATTATCATCTTTATTACAGGCGGTTGATAAAACCACCAAAAGCATAACGGCAAGGAGGTTTGTTAACTTTTTCATAGAACTTATTTTACTCCAAGTAAAGTTCCGTTGGCTGGAAGGGAATATCTGTACTATTAGTTACATATGGATTTGTGGAAAATAATAAACCGCAAAGAATTGCGGTTTATTAAGTACTTTTTGAATGTTGTCGGATCTTTTTATAAACTGTTTACAGAACGATCCATTTAATTACTAACGGGTATAAGTATATTCTTTGCGATATGTGGAAGTTCCTAAAACACTGATAGTGGTGAGGGCATACCCGTCAGCATCATAGGTATGCGTAAATGTTTGAGTGCCGCCGCCTGCCGGTTCTGTTACTTCGATCTCCTGTATATTATTTTTACCCCTTGCCAATGGATCCTGACCAATGGACATGAGTGTTTTATTTACACGACCAGCGTTCAGGTATGGGTTGGTTTTATCATCTGATTTTTTCACCGCCCAGGAACTGGGAACACTTTGTTGCCCGTTGAGTGTACTTATATAGTTACCTCCTGTTAACGCGCCACCTGAATAGATGAAACCAGTTTTCATATCCGTTATTGTGACAGGTTGTTTGATCAATACACGGAACTGGGTGATTTCATTATTATCAAATGTATATTGTACAAAAACAGAGTCCTTCGAACCGGATGCATTTCCCGTTACTGTAAGCATTGTATATATATTACCATTTACCTGGATCGGATTGGCTGTTTCCTGGTAAAGATTATTATTGATATAAATTTTTTCTGTCAGGGGTAAGTCGCCGGAATAGGTATAAGTTGTAAAGCTGGCAGGACTTTCCTTGTAAAACCTTTTAATGAGTTGATTTTTTTCATTGTATTCAAATACAAGTGTATTGATATCAGTAGTTCCGTTGGCGGTTTCTGTTGATTTTACTTCTTTCACCAGTTTGGGTGCTACTGCTGCCGGCGGAGTTGTATTATCTGATTTACTGCAGGAGAATAAAAACGCGGATAATGCGGTCAATACGCAAAATAGAAGATGTTTGTTTTTCATGGTTAAATTGGTGTTTAAAAAGTAAAATAGGTTTTTCCGTTTTGAGAAACGTCATTGCCTTATGGATATTTTCGGTTTATTCAGATATTGTTTTCATTAATATCTAAAGCATTATGACAGTTATATCCGTAGTAAATAGCTGAAGTATCTGAAGGGAAACTTACTGGCTGGGTAATTTTTTACATAAAGGAATTAATATAAGGGTTTACTTCATTTTGAATCATTTTTTTACCTGCAAATTGATAGGCAATGTAACCGGGTACATAGATAGGACTTATATGAAGGTCTATGATGAATATGTCAATGTTTTAAGGGACAATTCAATAAATAATTTTTTGTTTACACAACATTTTGTAGCTTCAATTTCCTTTCGCTCTGTTTATAAAAACGCAATACTTCTTTCCATTTTTTAATAAAAAATAAATTAATCGTATGTCTCAAACACAGGATATTGCAACCGCGTCTATAACAGCCAAACTGCCTGCAAAAGGATTTGCCGCTATGGCTGTATCAGAAAACCTGGTGCCTTTCTCCTTTGAAAGAAGACAGCCCGGACCGCATGATGTACAGATCGAAATTGCCTTCTGCGGTGTTTGTCATTCTGACCTGCATTTTGTGCGTAACGACTGGGGGATGTCAATTTATCCAATGGTGCCGGGTCATGAGATCGTGGGAAAGGTTATCAGTGTAGGTGATCATGTTACTAAGTATAAGGCAGGCGATACCGTTGGGATTGGCTGCCTGGTGGATTCCTGCAGGGAATGTGCTTCCTGTAAAGAAGATCAGGAACAATATTGCACCAATGGTTGGGTTGGTACATATAGTAGTATTGAAAAAGACGGTAAATCGGTTACATATGGAGGCTATTCCAACCAGATCGTTTGCGATGAAAACTTTGTATTGAAAGTATCAGATAAACTGCCGCTGGAAAAAGTAGCTCCCTTACTTTGTGCCGGTATTACCACATACTCACCTTTAAGGCATTGGAAAGTGGGCCCTGGTCAAAAAGTTGCGGTAGTAGGGTTGGGCGGTCTTGGACATATGGCCGTGAAATTTGCGGTTGCCATGGGCGCTGATGTTACAGTCCTTAGTACACATCCGGGTAAGGAAGGCGATGCCCGCAGGCTGGGTGCGCATAATTTTGTGTTAACTACCGATGAGGCACAGTCTAAATCTGTAATGGGTACATTCCATTTCATCCTTGACACGGTTTCTGCTAACCACGATTATAATTTTTACCTGAGCATGTTAAGAAGCAGCGGATCGATGGTTTGTGTGGGCCTTCCTTCCGAACCTGCGCATGTGCCTGCATTTACCTTGATATTCGGCCGCCGCAGCCTCGCTGGTTCATTAATTGGAGGGATCGCGGAAACACAGGAGATGCTGGATTTCTGCGCCGAAAAAAATATAACCGCTGATATTGAACTGATCGCCATGAAAGACATCAATGAGGCTTTTATCAGGATGGAAAATGCTGATGTGAAGTACAGGTTTGTAATTGATATGGCCAGCTTATAAATCAAACCACAAAAAATACCGTAGAAATACGGGAAAATGAGGTAGTTCTGACATTGACAAGCATTTTCTTCCGCCGTATTTTGTTGTCAAATCCAATACTATGAAACTCGTTATGTACATCGGTAACGACCTTATCGAGGCCGTGCCAGTAGAGCCGGGAGGCGTATCAAAACCAGGTTACCTGGGAAATTTCAAACGCGTGCTGAAGCTTAAATACAAAGACCTTTTAAGCCAGGTTCCTGAACCGCCTGAATTTTTTGTGGTGGATCCGGCACCAAGGCCACAGCCCAATGCCCGCTCCTAGTGAGCAGGATTCTGAGGATTGGATGGATTGGCAGGATGGATTAATATGAATTTTTGAGGATTAAAGCTTGGTGCATTTGTTTCATTGTAAGACATCCTCTAAAACATAAAAGAGCCCGTTTCGCGCGTACTCGGGATTTTTTGTGGGTCTTGCATTGCCAATAAACCAACGGTTATTTTTTCTTTGAACCGGGTAGGTCTTGCCGTTTACAGATGGAGGTAATACACCTGTTGTAGCCAGCAATTCTTTATCTAATTTGCCGGCATAAATATGTGATTCAATTATAGAGAGTAGTGTTGCACTATTCTCAGGCTTCCTTAAATCCTGTAATTTTTCGTTCCCCAGTTTTTGAAAAGCTTCATTCGTAGGTGCAAAGAGCGTGTATTGGGCGTCTTTGTTATTGAGTTTATCCGCCCAGCCGGTGGTTTTAAGCAATTCTGCCAGTATGCTGAACTGCCTGTCATTGGCAACGCCCGACCATACCGTAGATAGCGGGCTGGCACCGGCAAAGGTTTTGCAGCTTTGATTGGAAGAGATCAGTAAAAAGGCAATAAGTGGTAACGTAAGCTTCCTGAGCATGATCTTAATTTTACTTAAAGTTATCACCTTTTTAGTAAAAGCAGCCCCTTGCATTCTTTGTTCCCTTGCGGTTAAATCAGTATTTAATTACCGCTTTGAGATATCCCCACAACTCATTGTCAAAACTGGATAATGCCAGCTGTACATTCCCCGCAGCATCTCCCATCCTGATCACCACCAGTTGCTGCGATGGAACAACATATACTTTCTGGTCGTTCTTGCCCAGGGCGGAGAACATATCCACGGGTGCATTGGGAACCATCATGCCGGGGAAAACAGCCTGCAGGGTCGGTAACATATAACTCGATTTTCCATTCAGCCAGGTAAGGTATCCGTAGGAAAGATTGAAAGCCTGCGAAGTTTTCGTTTGTGCGTTAAAGTAAGCAGTATCGGATAAGATGTTTGTTTGGTCCCATTTGCCTTTATTCAGCATCATCAGGCCAAAACGCGCCATGCTCCGCGGAGTGCTGAAATATACGTTGTTATATCCTGTCTTGATCCAAAGGCCATTCATGCCAATGCGGTCCCGGATATTTTCCTGGAAATAGGTATTATAGGATTTTCCGCTGGCGCTTTCCACCACTTTATCCAGCAGTGTATAAGGCGCATTGTGATAGGACCATCTTGTGCCGGCATCGGCCTTATACTGTAAACAGGCCGGCAGTGTGCAGTCGTTATCCGGCTGTACATTATCATCCAGACCCGTGGTCATGGTCAGCTGATTTTTGATAGTGATGAGGTCTTCCTTTCCCTGGGTTAAGGAAGTCCAGCCATTGCCGAGATATTTGGATGTTTTATCATTGATATTCAGCAAGCCTTCTGTTTGTGCGATGCCCACCAGCATGCCGGTCATGGTCTTTCCGGCCGATGCCCAGTACCAGTTACTGTCGGCCGTAAAAGTTCCGAAGTATTTCTCCGCTACGATCTTTCCGTTCTTCAGGATGATGAAGGCCCTGGTATTTTTCTGCTGCAGGTAGGTATAGAGGTTATTAAGTTCGGCTTCGTTCCAGCCAAGTGATGAAGGTGTGGTGGTTTCCCAGGTGGTTCCGGTTGTGGGTGGGAAGTACAGGGTTGCAGTTGGCGGCGTAACAGGTGGTGACACCGGGTCTGATTTCGAACAGGACCCAAAAAAAATCATTGACAAAGCCAAAAATGGGAAAAGCAGTTGTTTCATAATATGGATTGAGCTCGTTTGACCGGTAAAGTATGCAAACGTTTAATCCTTGCGACCATTGTTTCCTGGCGGTTAAGCTTTCAGTTTACCGCAAAGGTGAAAAGAACTTCATTCCCTTGCGGTTAAACCTATCAAACCGTTAAAAAAGGCTTGTGTGACCATACCGACTTCCACCTATAGTGCAAATTGACTAATTTTGTGACCAATTGAATCAATCATGCCACAGAGAAAAAGCCTGTTAAACCTTTTATTATTAATATTATTACTGGCGCCTGCCGGTTTAATGGCCCAGGTAAAGAACCCGGTCAAGTGGACCTATTCCGCCAAAAAACTGTCAACCGGTAAATATGAACTTCATATGACCGCTATCGTGGAGAAGGGCTGGCATATTTATTCGCAGAACACCCCTGACGGTGGGCCCGTGCCTACTGCCTTCACCTTCACCAAAAATCCATTGGTTACCCTTAGCGGCCCGGTCAAAGAAACAGGCAAGCTGGAAACCCATTTTGAGAAGTTATTTGATGTGGAAGTAAAACAATACTCTGATAAAGTGGATTTTGTGCAAACGGTTACGGTTAAGGGTAATGTAAAAACCAATGTGGCCGGAAAAGTGGAATACATGCTGTGTAACGATAAAGAATGCCTTCCGCCCAAAGAAGTGAACTTTTCCATAGCGCTCCAGTAATCTTTTAAACCAGGCTGATGCTTCGACTGCTACGTTTTCTGACTGTATTTGCATTTCTTTATTTACCACTGCTGATCCAGGCCCAGGATAAATCGCCTGTTTCTTTACGTTATGATAAGCAACGTATCAATGATTCAACGGTCGTGCTTTCTTTTCATGCAGCGGTAATCCCCGGGCTCCGGCTTTACCACCTCCAGCAAACTGCAGACGAGGCTTTATATTCTGAAATAGCATTTGACAGCGCTTTCCTCAAATACTTAACAGGCAGCATAACCGAAAAAGGGAAGCTACAGACAGAAAAAGATGCTGCCCTCGATGCAAACGTTTCTTTCTTTACGGATTCCGTGGAGTGGCAGCAAATGGTTAAGGTAAGATCAGCCGACAGCGTGGTCCTGAAAGGAAACCTGCGCTATATGTATAAGTCGGGGGACCAGTTCCTTAACGGGGAAGAGCCCTTCACCTTTTTTCTGCAAAAAGAAAAACCCTCAACAACAGTGGCAGCTGCAGAATCCGGCGGCGGTCTGAGCAATATTCAGACACAATCACTCTGGTGGATATTTTTTGCAGCATTTGCCGGGGGCTTGCTGGCGCTGCTTACGCCCTGTGTCTATTCCATGATACCCGTGACTGTTAGTTTTTTTACCAAGCGCAGCCTTACCAGGCAGGAAGGTATCCGTAATGCATTGCTGTACGCGGGTTCTATAGTTGTAATCTTTACTTTGCTAGGATTTCTTATAACGCTGATATTTGGCCCGGCGGCCCTGAATAATATGGCCACTAACTGGATCGCCAACCTGGTGTTCTTTGTGTTGTTCCTTGTTTTTGGTATTTCCTTTCTGGGCGCTTTTGAAATCAACCTGCCTGCTTCCTGGATGAACAAATCAGACGCAAGAGCGGGCACAGGTAATTTCATGGGCATTTTCTTTATGGCCCTTACGCTGGTTCTGGTATCTTTTTCCTGCACCGGTCCCATCATCGGCAACCTGCTGGTGCTGGCTGCCAAGGGCAGTTATATGGGGCCATTGATCGGGATGCTGGGCTTTTCCATCGCGCTGGCATTGCCCTTTGCCTTATTTGCTTTCTTCCCCAGCAAATTGAATATCCTCGGAAAAGCAGGCGGCTGGTTGAATGCGGTGAAAGTAACTTTAGGATTTTTGGAATTGGCGCTGGCGCTCAAATTTTTATCCAATGCCGACCTGGTCAAAGGCTGGCGCATACTCGACCGCGAGGTATTCATCAGTTTGTGGGTGGTGATCTTTGTTTTGCTGGGCATGTACCTGCTGGGCAAACTGAAATTTCACCATGATGATGAGTTACCGAAGAATGATTTCGGTTTGCCTTACCTGAGTGTTACGCGTTTATTTTTTGCCATTGCATCGCTGAGTTTTGCGGTATATATGGTGCCCGGTTTATGGGGCGCGCCATTAAAAGCCATCGGTGCTTTTGTACCGCCACTTGGCACACAGGACTTTGTTATCACCGGCCCGCAAAAACATATTATCTCGGAATCAAATGTTTTAGGTCCGCCCAAACTGCCGGAACCCCAGAAGTATTACGATAAGATGAAGATCTATGAGCCAGAGGTTGTAAGGTCCTACGGCATGATCACCTACTTCGATTATGCGGAAGCGTTAGCCATATCCCGGGAACTGAAAAAGCCCCTGATGATCGATTTCACGGGCATCAATTGCGTAAACTGCCGGAAGATGGAATCACAGGTATGGAGCGATCCGGAAGTGATGCGCCGGCTGAAAGAGAACTTCGTTATAGTTTCTTTATATGTGGATGTACAGGATATCGACCTGCAGGAAAATGAACAGTATTATTCCGAAGCACTGGGCATGAAGATCACTACGCTTGGGAATAAGAATGCGGATATGCAGGTTTCGAAGTACGGCGCCAACAGCCAGCCTTATTATTTCTTTTTGGATAATGAGGAGAAAAGGCTGATCCCGGATGGGTATGGGTACGACCCGGATATCAAAAAGTTTATTGCACTGCTGGATAAAGCGGTGGAGAACTTTACCGCGAAGAAGTAAGGTCGCTAAGTTTACGCAAAGACTTCCCATTTCTCTGCGAAATCTCCGCGCCCTCATTTCTTCGCGGTTAATGTATTCATTTTCGATTTTCCACTTTCGATTTTATTTCTGTTTCCGCAAGGATTTTCCACTCCTAACCCCCGTATGCTTACTGTCCTCAATAACCACTTCACCATTTACAATCACATACGGTATCCCCGTTGAAAACTGGTGCGGATTGGTAAACGCAGCATTGTCTGTAACAGTAGCCGGATCAAGGATAACGATATCTGCCGTATATCCTTCGCGGAGTAATCCTTTTTCATGTAAGCCGAATTTCTGCGCGGGGAGGGAAGTCATCCGCCTGATGGCATCTTCAAATTGTAAGATCTGCAGTTCCCGTACATAACGGCCAAGCACACGCGCATTGGTGCCATATCCACGCGGATGGGGCATACCCTTGCCATTGCTGACGCCGGCATCAGCAGCAGGCATATTGTAAGGGTATCGCATGAAATGCTGCAGGTCGTTTTCATTCATGGTATGATAAACCATTTGTGCATTTCCCAGTTTCAGCATATCGAGCACGGTTTCGGCTTCATACTTCAGTTTCTTTTTCCGGCCTTTCAATTGGTTGATCTCCGAGATATTTTTCCCGTTCAATGTGGTGTCAGGTGTATACATGGCTACAACCGCGTAGGCGAAGTTTTTATTTTTCCCTTCCTCCGCGCTGCTACGCATGCCGTCTATTATTTTTTTCTTCGTGGCCGGGTCCTCCATTCTTTTACGCAGCGAATCCAGCCCGCCGTCCAATGCCCAATTGGGTACCAGCACAGCCAGGTTTGTACTGCTGGCCGTGTAAGGATATTGGTCGATCGTCACTTCAATGCCTTCTTTCCTTGCTTTTTTCACCATGCCGAGGGTCATTTCAGACTTTCCCCAGTTGGCCTTTCCGGATACTTTGAAATGCGAGATCTGTACCGGGATATTCGCCTGCCGCCCAATGGTCAGGGCTTCGTCTATGGCCTCTGTTACTTTTAATCCTTCGTTGCGCATATGGGTGGAGTAGACGCCTTCATATTTCGCAGCGATCTTCGCAAGGGAAACAATTTCTTCGGTCTTTGAATACATGCCTGGCAGGTATATTAACCCGGAAGATAAACCTACCGCTCCGTCTTGCATGGCTTTTTCCATCAGCTTTTCCATCTGTGCCTGTTCTTCGGGTGTGGGTAACCGGTTGTTTAAACCCATTCCCAGTCGCTTAATGGTATTGTGCCCGGAGAGGCTGGCGATATTAATGGAGGTCTTCATGCTGTCGATGCGGGTGAAGAAAACACTGAGATCATCTGCAGAATTTCCGCAATTGCCGGTTATCACAGTGGTTACCCCATCATATATAAAATTATCGGCCGTAGGCCTGTCAAAAATACTGGACTCAATATGCGCATGCACATCAATGAAACCCGGCACAACCGCCATGCCTTTGGCATCGATTGTTTTTGTTGCGGTCCAGTCCTGCAATTTGCCCACGCGGATGATCTTCCCCTCCTTCACCGCAACATCGCCATAAAACCAGCTGTTGCCGGTGCCGTCAATGATGCGGCCGTTTTTAATGATCAGGTCAGCCGAAGATTGGCAGATACTTAGTAATGGGAATAGAAAACAGACTAAGGAAGTACGTAATTTCATGTTCAGAAGATACGAAAAGATTAGAAATATGATCAGAGCAGCTACGAAAACCGATTTTGACTATTTGTATTCATTATACATGCATCCTGAGATCAATCCCTGGCTCTTATATGAAATGATGCCGGCCAAATCATTCAGGCCAATTATGGACGAGCTCCTGCATAAAAAAGCAGTCTACATTTATGAGCAGGACGGTATGGCAGTAGGTATGTTCAAACTTGTTCCCATGAAATTCCGGAACAGTCATATCATGTACCTGGGCGGTGTGGCAATCCATCCGCAACATGCCGGCAAAGGCTATGCAAAAGAAATGATCCTGGACGCGATCGATTTGGTGAAATCAATGGGCTTTACAAGGATCGAACTGACTGTGGCCACCAGCAACCAGCGGGCTATCGACTTATACAGCAGGTGCAGTTTTGTTACAGAAGGGATACTTAAAAACTACACATACCTGGCCTCGGAAGGCAGGTATATTGATGAACAGGTCATGGCTTTGCTTATAACCAATTTATAGCCTTCCTTTGCGCCCTTCTTACTTAGCGGTTTAATGAGTAATATCATAGATTCCCTTAATTCCTCTTTGTAACTTGCTTTTTCTAAACAGATTGGTATGAAAAAGGGGATGATATTGTTACTGCTGTCCGCTTTGATGGCCTGTCAGCAAAAAAACGACAAAACCGCTTTTCTTCCTTCGGATACAAAAGAAGATACAGCCCTCGTCAATAAAGCCAAAGCATATTTTAAAGAATTGCCTATCCGGACAGAAATAGCCACCGATCCGGTTAAGGAGTCCCGTGTAAAGTTGGGGCACCTGTTATTTTATGATCCCCGGATATCCAAATCTGGCACCACCAGTTGCAACAGTTGCCATAACCTTTCAACATATGGTGTCGACAACCTCGCTGCCGCACAAAGTCCTGAGGGTAATCCGGCCGGTCGTAATGCGCCTTCTGTATTCAATGCAGCCCTGCACAATATGTATTTCTGGGACGGTCGGGCACTGTCAATGGAAGAGCAACCCGGAAAAATGGTCCTGAACCCGGATGAACTATCTGTTCCACACCTGGGATTTATCGTAAACCGCCTGCGCAGCGACAGCATTTACCCTTCATTATTTGCAGCTGCTTTTCCGGATGACAAACTACCGGTTAGTTTTACAAATCTGAAGAAAGCCATAGCTGCTTTTGAGCGGACATTACTAACCCCCTCCCGTTTTGATGTTTTTATGAGTGGGAACCTGAGCGCACTGAATGCCCAAGAAAAAGCCGGGCTTGCTTTGTTCATGGATGCCGGTTGTGCCAATTGCCACAATGGTGTGGGCATTGGCGGGTCCTCTATGCAGCGGTTTGGCATTTTTACCGATTACCGTACGGTAACGCATAGCCGTGTAGATGATGAAGGCAGGCTCAGGATCTCCGGGGATACAAAAGATAAGGATGTTTTTAAAGTACCAGGGTTAAGGAATGTGGAACAAACCTATCCTTATTTTCACGATGGCAGTATTGCCAGACTCGATTCAACCATAAAGATCATGGGTAAATTGGAACTGAATAAAAAATTTACGGAGATCGAGGTAAAAAATATCGTTTCATTTCTGTTGACACTTACCGGTGATATCCGTGAAGAGGCAAAGAAAATACCTGAAGAGTTGAAGTCACTGAAATGATCTTTGTGTTTACATTTTCATTGCGGTTAAATTTTTTGATATGAAAAAGTCATTGATAATACTAATAATCATCACAGCAATAGCATGCCAGCAAAAATCAGCCAAAGAAGAACCAGCGACTATAACGGGAATCTATACAAAAGAAGATTCAGCCCTGGTCAATACGGCTAAAATGTTTTTCAAGGTCCTGCCCAAACAAGCGAATGAATCTGAAAATGATATCACTGATGCCAAAGTGAAACTTGGGCAAGTTTTATTTTATGATACCCGATTGTCAAAATCCGGTAATAACAGTTGTAACTCCTGCCACAACCTGGCAACCTATGGCGTGGACAATCTGCCTAAATCTATCGGCGATGCTGGCAAACCCGGCGACCGTAATTCCCCAACCGTTTTTAATGCGGCTTTGCATAATATGCAATTCTGGGATGGCAGTGCAGCATCCATTGAAGAACAAGCCGGGGGCCCTATTTTGAATCCGGTTGAAATGGCCATTCCGCATAAAGGGTTTTTAGTGACCCGCTTACACAAGGATTCAGTTTACCACAATCTTTTTGTTTCTGCCTTCCCGGGTGAACCCGAACCAGTGAGTTTTGCAAATGTCAAAAAGGCCATCGGGGCATTTGAAAGAACCCTGCTCACCCCTTCCCGCTTCGATAAGTTCATGGAGGGTGATGTAACCGCATTATACCCGGAAGAAAAAGCCGGGTTAAAAAGCTTTATAGATGCCGGCTGTGTCGCTTGCCATAACGGAGTGGGCATTGGCGGTGGGAGTATGGCACAATTTGGTATATATACTGATTACCGTACACTAACCCGCAGTCGCTTGGATGATGAGGGCAGGCTGCTTGTTACGGGTGATAATGCAGACAGGGATGTCTTTAAGGTACCCGGCCTGCGTAATGTAGATAAAACCTATCCATATTTTCATGATGGAAGCATTACGAGCCTGGATTCTTCCATTCAGATCATGGCTAAGACACAGTTGAATAAAACGCTGGCCGGAGAGGAAGTTAAAAATATAGTCGCTTTTTTGAAAACGATGACCGGAGATATCCGGGAAGAAGCAAAAAAGATGCCTGAGGAATTAAAAGGGATTAAATAATCCTTGCGTCATTAATTCTTCGCGGTTAGATAAGTTTGTCCCAACGTTTCCAGTAATACCTGTAAAGCAGACCCGGGTATTTTCGGTTTCTGATTTGTAGTGATTTTTTCAATTCATGAAGTACTGATAAGGATTCTTCCATAGCCATGCTCGTATCTGCTGCCTGCAACCAGCGATGCTCGATCGGGTATGCTATATCTTTCCATAAGGCATGAGCCGCCTGATAATCTTTTAATGCCATCCGGTGCCATTCTTCCCATTGCCACCAGTAAGAATCATCTTTCAACTTACCCGGATGCATAAGCGAAATTTCCTCCGGTATCGGGCTGCCAACATAAAAAGGTTTATATAAACTAAGGCAGGGTGCGGAAGACCCCGTGAACCATACGGGTTTTTCTTCTACCGGATCAAGTTCGGCGGTCATTGATCCAGTTGTCTGCGATGGTGTTAATAATCCCGTGGCGTGCAGGCACAAACTGTCCATGCCGCCTTTATGGGGTAAAAAATCGGTATCTTTTTTATGCGATCTTAGAATAGTCATGGCATCTGCAACGCCGGCTTTGTGCAGCTTTGTTATTACCTGTGCATGTGTTTCGCAGGAAGCCCTTCTTTCTTTGGCACGGGCGAGTGTACTCATGAGCGGCGCCGTGAATGCATCGGCAAAACTGAAATCCTCACCTTTTTTTAACCACCTTTTTTGTTGTGCAAATTCGATGGCTTTTGCGCTGATGCCATCATATACATTTGTTATTGTTAAACGGTTGGAAATAGCATAAAATCCTGTAAGTTTTTTATACGCCCAGAACCTGCCGGCGGTTTCCAGTACATATCCTTCATTTGGATCAGCGATGATAAAGCTGTTATCGTAATAAAAATTTTTATTTAGATAGCCGCCGCAGGCATCCTGTCCGTATGCTTCCACATAATAACAGATTCTTTCAAGCGCTTCTTTTGCCGTCCGGCTGCATTCCAGCGCCAGCCGGATCATATCCATTCCGGTCAGGCCTGTGTTTTTTTTAACTGAAGGGATCCTTGTAAATACCGCTTCGTTGCCAATGGCAACTTTATATTCATTAATTCCCATTTCAGCGCCCCATAAGTGAAAAGGCTTTGACAGCAGTACCGAATAGGTTTCACGCGGATGTTCAACAGCAATAAAACTGGTTTGTACTTTATCAGAATTCCTGTATCCCCTCGGAATTGAAGCCAGCGGCTGCGCTTCATTTGGCTCCCTGTCTGAGTTCTTGGCAAAAATGCGGTTACCCGACGCTGATAGTTCTGGCGGTATCAGGAATGTATCGCACATGAATAAGTATGCATTTTAATGGTAAGGCGTTACATCAACTCCCGCTTTCTTTATGTCTTTTTTCTTCGCGGTTAAGTATTACTGGCTCTGTGAATATGATCAATCACGGTTTCCAGTCCTTCCTCCATAGTTGTTGGCGTGAACGAGAAAGCATTTTCAAATTTGCTGCTGTCGAGTACATAGTCCTGCACCAGCTGGTATTTGAGTTCTTTCATTTCCGCGAGGGCGGGAATGAATAAGCGAAGGAGCGCGGTCATGAATTCGTTCATCACCTGTGGCTTAAGGTGTTTATGCACCAGGTGGTTTATCATAGCAATGATCTCTTCCAGTGTCATTGCCGGTGCCGTGGGAACATTCCAAACCTGGCCCCAGGATTTATCAGACGTACCCAGCATATGCAGCGCTTCAGCAATATCGGGGATATAGGAAAATGAGTGTTTCTTTTCAACTGTATAGAACCACTGGGGCATTTTGCCGTGGGCCATTTTTTTGATCACCATATCGAGCAGTAAGCTTTTATTTTCACTGGTATATCCGTAAAAATCGGCTGACCGGGCTATGCATCCCTTTAATTTTCCGCTTTCCATGGCCTCTAACATGATCCTGTCCACATTCGCCCTGACTTTTCCTTTCTTGCTGGAAGGGGTCATAGGGGAAGTTTCTGTCATATGTGGCATGCTGTCGTCACTGAGCATGTAAATATTGTCGAGGAAAACAAGTTTGGTCCCGGTTTGCAAACATCCATTTACCAAATGCTGCATCATGGGAGGCCAGGTTGATTCCCAAACAGATAATTTATAGGGGAGGCCAACAACCATATAGGCTGTTTCCGCGCCATCGAGGGCTTTAAGCATACCATCGGCTTTGGTAAGATCTGCGTTCATGCCGGTCCCGTATGTATAATGCCGGCTGTGTCGGGCAACTTGTCTTACAGGAATATCGTGCTCTGAAAGAATATGGGCCAGCGAATCACTTATAGCTCCGCCGGCACCCAGGATAACATGCATGTTGGTTTATTTTATGGTTGTTGGAAAGATATCCCATGAAAACCTGCCCCAATATAATAAACTGATCACAGTTTGAGGCGTTATATTTAATGAAGTTTCCCGGCAGTCAGCCTGAATTTTCTTGCAAACCAACATTAATACCCATGCAAAAAGTAACCGCAACCATTCATCAGGATCATTACAAGACTGTTTTACAAAGTGATACCAACACCATCCTGGCCGATGAGCCTGCCTCAGTGGGCGGCACGGACCAGGGCTTTTCGCCTGATGAATTGCTTGCTTCTGCACTCGCAGCCTGCACGGCCATAACCCTCAGGATGTATGCCGACCGTAAAAAATATCCTCTTGAAAAGATCGATGTCACGGTTTCGGTTCATTGGGATAAGGAAAATAATAAGACCATCATGCAAAAGAACCTCCATTTTACCGGGAACCTGCAGCCGGAAGAAATCCAAAGGTTAAGGGATATAGCCGATAAATGCCCGACGCATAAAGTGTTGCTAAACCCTGTTGAGATAGTTACACAGATCAGCTGACAGCATTCTTTGCGTACTTTTTTCTTTGCGGTTAAGATTTTTTATGATTAAAATCATTCCTTCCTCTGACTATAGTATATGGCCCATTAATCGTTTTCGCAATAATTATGTACCCAAATTGAAAACGTATTATTATGGCAACAACTACAAGAACCCGGAAATATGTCTATTTCTTTGGCGGCGGAAAAGCCGACGGTAATGAATCCATGAAAAACCTGCTGGGTGGCAAAGGTGCCAACCTCGCTGAAATGGCCGGTCATCCTAAACTTCGCTTACCGGTTCCGCCGGGTTTTACCATCACAACAGAAGTATGTACTTACTACTACGATAATAAAAAGACTTATCCGAAAGTGCTGAATGCACAGGTGCAGCAATCCCTTGCAGCTATCGAAAAGATCATGGGTAAAAAATTCGGGGATGCAAAGAACCCGCTTTTATTGTCTGTTCGTTCCGGTGCCCGGCGCTCCATGCCCGGCATGATGGAGACCATTCTTAATGTGGGCCTCAACAAAGAAACCATCAAAGGATTGATCGAACATACCGGCGATGAGCGTTTTGCATATGACGCCTATCGCAGGCTGATCATGATGTATGCCGATGTGGTGATGGAAAAAGCTGCCGGTATTGAGCCCAAGGGCGGTAAAAGCATCCGCAAACTCATGGATGAAAAGCTGGAAGCTATTAAACATAAGCAAGGTTATGCCAGTGATACAGATCTTACTGTACCTGAATTGAAGGCACTGGTGGAAGACTACAAGAAAATGGTTGTAAAAATATTAGGCAAGCCTTTCCCTGATGATCCGTATGAGCAACTCTGGGGTGGAGTAAGTGCCGTATTCTCCAGCTGGAACGGACGCCGTGCAGTAGAATACAGGCGTATTGAAAAGATCCCTGATGAGTGGGGAACTGCCGTGAACGTGCAGGCCATGGTCTTTGGCAATATGGGCAATGATTGCGCTACCGGTGTGGCATTTACCCGCAACCCGGGCAATGGCGAAAACCGCTTCTATGGCGAATACCTGGTAAACGCGCAGGGTGAAGACGTTGTAGCCGGTACCCGTACACCAGCTCCCGTTAACGAATACTCGAAAAACTCCCAGAGCAAGCACCTGCCCACATTGGAAAAAACAATGCCGGCATTATATAAGGAACTCGACGGCTACCAGAACAGGCTCGAGAAACATTATAAGGATATGCAGGATATTGAATTCACCATTGAAAGAGGTGTCTTGTATATGCTTCAATGCCGCGTGGGTAAACGAAATGGCATAGCTGCAGTGCGGATGGCAACAGAAATGCATAAGGAGAAACTGATCTCTGCAGAAACAGCCATCAACCGCGTTGCACCCAACCAGTTGGTTGAGTTGCTGCTGCCAATGCTGGACCCCAAAATTGAATTGGTCACCAAACCCATAGCCAAAGGGCTTCCTGCCGGACCAGGCGGCGCCCGTGGACGTGTTGTTTTCAGTTCTGCTGATGCTGTTGCATGGGCGCTGAAAGGCGAAAAGGTCATACTTGTAAGGGAAGAAACATCACCGGAAGATGTGGATGGCATGCACAAATCGCAGGCGATACTCACTACCAAAGGCGGGATGACCTCTCACGCTGCACTCGTTGCACGTGGCTGGGGCAAATGCTGTATTGTTGGTTGCAGCGATATTGAAATCCATGCAGAAAGCAAATCGTTCAAAACCAAAACCGGACATTTTGTGCATGAAGGCGACTGGTTAAGCCTAAACGGAACCAAGGGCCTGGTATATGAAGGAAGTATGGGATTGGTTGATATCGACCTGAATAAGAATCAGTCGTACAAAGACCTGATGAAACTGGTTGATAAGTTCCGGACTATGGGTGTACGCACCAATGCCGATACAGCACATGATGCAAAGATTGCTTTATCATTTGGTGCTGAAGGTATTGGCCTGTTCCGTACGGAACATATGTTCTATGGCGAAGGCAGTGAAAAGCCGTTATTCCTCTTACGCAAAATGATTGTCAGTAAAACAGAACCGGAAAGGCGCAAGGCTCTGAATGAACTGTTTGTTTTTGTTAAAAAAGATATTAAGAATACCATGCAGGTGATGAGCGGCCATGCGGTTACTATCCGTTTACTCGATCCGCCATTGCATGAATTCGTGCCGCATGATTCAGAAAAACTGCATCAACTGAGTAAAGAACTTGGTATCAGCATGAGCTTATTGAAAAGACGGGTACTTGCTTTACACGAAAACAACCCGATGCTCGGACACCGGGGTGTAAGGCTGGGTATCAGTTATCCTGAAATTACCGAAATGCAGATCAGGGCTATCCTGGAAGCAGCCGCAGAACTCAACAAGGCCGGTAAAAAAGCCTTCCCTGAGATCATGATCCCGGTTACCTGTACAGTGAATGAACTATCTCATCAAAAGGCTATTGTTGAAAGGGTATATAATGAAGTATGTGCAGCCATGAAAGTGAAAAAAATCCCGTACCTGTTTGGAACCATGATCGAAATTCCACGCGCTGCCTTGAAAGCCGGCAGAATGGCTGAGGAAGCTGACTTCTTCAGTTTCGGTACCAATGACCTGACCCAGATGAGCTTTGGTTTCAGCCGGGATGATATTGGCGGATTCCTGCCAAATTACCTCGACCAGAAAATCCTGAAAGACGATCCATTCCAGAGTATCGACCAGGATGGTGTGGGTGAGTTGGTAAAAATGGGAACCGAAAGAGGCCGTAAGACAAAGAAAAATCTCAAAGTGGGCATATGTGGTGAGCATGGCGGAGATCCGGAGAGTGTTAAGTTCTTCCATCGCCTTGGTCTTAACTACGTGAGTTGTTCTCCTTTCCGGGTACCTATCGCCCGTTTGGCAGCAGCACAGGCTGCACTGGAAAAATAATTAGTGGTTTTAGATTTTAAGTCCAGGCCATCCGTTTTCACGGGTGGCCTTTTTGTTTAATATGTTCTTCGTTGAAATAAAATATTATTTCTGCTTCATGTTTAAACATCATGATCGTAGTCATATTTCATTGTAACAATAATCACATAAGAAACAGTCATTGGTCATTTCATGCACATTTTTCCCACTTTAGTTTTGTTCTACTCAAACGGCAGTAATAAACTAAATAATCTGATAATGAATTTCAAAATAAGACAACAACAAGGACTGATTGCAACTGTTTTTCTGCTTTTCATTTTTTCCCTAAGTGCAGTTTCTTCCTTTGCACAGACTAATTATACCTCTAATGGGGTTGCAAAAACAACCATCGTCGGCACATCAAATATCCACGACTGGGAAATGATATCTGATAAAGGCAACTGTACCATGACTTTTCAGCAGGATGCAGCCGGTGTGATTACGGGGATGAGTAACCTGAATTTTTCCATGAATGTTAACACCTTAAAAAGCAAGCACGGAAGTACAATGGATAATAACGCGTACAAAGCCATTGGCGCTGAAAAGTATCCAACCATAAAATTCACAGGGGCTTCCGGAATAGTGAAATCAAATGGTGCAGACAGTTATACAATTACGGTGCCTGGTAAACTCACCATCAGCAGTGGAACAAAAGATGTAACGCTTACTGCTGCCTGTAAGGTCAATCCTGATAAATCTTTAACTATCTCCGGTTCTTATAAACTTAAAACAACAGACTATAATGTAAAAGCCATTAGTATTATGCTAGGCGCCATCAAAACAAGCCCGGATGTAACCATCAATTATAACATGAGTGTGAAACCCCAATAATTAAAAAAACAAAACAGTTTAAATTTTAAAACAAAAGTTTATGAAACGCAATATCACTTTCAAACAACTACTCGTCTTCATGTCGGTTTTTTTCCTGGCAACTCCATTGATTCAGGCCCAGGAAAACTCAGCTATCAGGGAATATCTGCAGTATTATGACAGTATTCAATATTTCCGTTTTTATGATCAGCGCGGTATAAATGTATTTGAAACTACTAAGGAAGCGCCAACATATCAGGGATTCCGTGTTCGTTTTGGTGCCGGATTTACACAGCAGTACCAGGCAATAAAACATGAAAATAAGGGGGCAACAAATTTTCAAACAACAAACAGGCTTTATCCCCCTGCAGGATGGTTTCATGACTGCCCAGGCGAACTTGAATATGGACGTTCAGCTGGCTGATGGTATCCGTTTGAACCTGACCACATACCTGTCTTCCCGTCACCACAATGAGGCTTGGGTGAAAGGCGGTTATATCCAGTTTGACAAACTTCCGTTCAAAGGAAAATTCTGGGACGACCTGATGAAAATTACTACCATTAAAGTTGGTCATATGGAAGTCAACTTTGGTGATGCACACTTTCGCAGGCCTGATGGCGGACAGACCATGTATTCTCCTTTTATGGAAGGTCTGATTATGGATGACTTCGCAACAGAAATTGGTGGTGAAATATATGTGCAGAAAAATGGCTTAATCGGTATGCTTGGTGTTACCAATGGTATGATCAAAGGCCATGTTGATTCTGTATTTGAAACTCAGTATGATGACGATACAAGAAGGGCGCCATCTATCTATTTTAAAGGCGGTGTTGACAAACAACTCACTGAAAAGTTACGCTTAAGGCTTACTGGTAGTTATTATACAAACCCCAGTTCAGGTGGCAGTGGTCTTACCTTATTTGGTGGCGACCGTACTGGATCAAACTATCAGAATGTAATGGAAAGGGTTCCTTTAGGTTCACCAAATCCGGCATCTACTGCAGTGGCTTTCTCCGGCAGGTTGAATCCGGCCTTCAGTAAAAAACTCAGTGCACTGATGTTTAATGGCTTTGTAAAATATTCAGGATTTGAACTCTTTGGTACGTATGAAATTGCCAAAGGCAGAACTAAAAATGAAGTTGATACACGGAAATTCAATCAGTTTGCCATTGATGGTTTATACCGCTTTGGATCAAAAGAAAATGTATATGTAGGTGCAAAATATAATACACTTAGCGGAAGGCTGGCTGGAGCTGCTTTCACTGATGATATTACTGTTAATCGCACTGCATTTGCTGCCGGATGGTTCGTGACAAGAAATATACTTATGAAAGGCGAATACGTTATTCAGAATTATAAGGATTTCCCAACAACTGATTTCCGGTCCAGCGGTAAATTCAATGGTGTTGTAATAGAGGCAGTAGTTGGTTTCTAAACCATGTTTTAAAGTTGTATGCATGTACAAAGCCAGGTTGGAACCAAGACACAACCTGGCTTTTACAATAACACTATCGGTTTACGTTGCTTAAAACGCATCAGATGAAATGGCTATTCTGCTTTTTAATAATTCTTTTTTCGGACCCTGCAGGGGCAGATAAAAAAGCGCCGGGTATGAAAGCCTGGGTGATCGAAAAGAACAGCAGCCTGATCATTGAAGGAAGTTCAAATATCAATGAGTTTACCTGTGATGTAAAGCAATATCTGAACCAGGATACTCTGGTGTTTTTTACTGATGAAAAGGGGAAGCGCCTTGTTTTTCAAAGAAGTGCTTTATCCATAGAAGTGAGCCAGTTTGACTGTCACCATAAATTCATCACAGCAGACCTGCGTAAAACATTGAAGTATCAGCAGTATCCGAATATGAAGATTCATTTTATTTCAATGGAAGACCCCACTGCAGTAACTCAGGGACATACTGTTAAAGGTATTGTGGATATTGAACTGGCTGGTGTTGTGCGCAGAATGGAGCTTGTATACACAGTTAGTAACCAGCACGAAAAATTCTTAGATTTAGCAGGAAGCCGGCGGATGCATTTTTCGGATTTTAAACTGGAGCCTCCCAAAAAAATGGCCGGACTTATCAAAATCAACCAGGATATCCTGGTAAAGGTTCAGCTTAAATTTCGAAAGATCGCCTGAATAAATACATTTAAAAATCACACTTAAACACTGAATATGAAAAAAATACTGATCGCCGGATTTACCGCTGGTTTTGTACTGCTCCTTGTGAGCCTGGGCCTGATGTTCATGGTCATTAAAATTGTTCCTACGCTTGCAGAAGAATATTTCAGCCCTGTTTTCAGGTGGTCATCTGCTGAAACAGACTGGATGTTTTATGTGCATCCCTTTATTCTAAGCTTTTCGCTAAAATGGTTCTGGGAAAGGTATAAAGACATTTTCAAAGGCAGCGATCTCCTTCGTGCATTTGAAGTGGCGCTGGTTTATGGCATTATTGCCATGGTTCCGGTACTATGGCTTACATACAGTTCAATAGATATTTCCCTGGGCATGGTACTTACCTGGCTTGGTTATGGAATCCTGCAGGCATTTATTGCCGGATACATTTTTTCAAAATTGAATCCGTAACGTTTTTTGGTTTCCCGTTCTGTGAAAAAAAAACGGGATTACACAGGATGCTATGGATCGTGTATGCACGAAACCCCATCCTGAATCTTTTCCAATATCCAGAGACCTGATATCCATCCAAAAAGTGTTGTGGATCGTGTACAGACGAAGCACAGCACTTTTAAATTTTGCTTGTATAAAAATCAGCATTTAGGGAATCCTTCAGATTCGCTAATTTACAGCCTCAAAACCCAGGTCATGGCCATAAGAATATTTGTAACTGGCGGAACATTTGATAAAGAATACAATGAGATTACCGGTGAATTATTTTTTAAGGACACTCATCTTCAGGAAATGCTTCGTCTTGGGAGAAGCCGGCTTAAGGTGGATATCCGAACACTGATGATGATCGACAGCCTTGACATGACCGATGCCGACAGGGAGCTTATTGCCGGCCATTGCATCAAAGCAGATGAACAGAAGATTGTCATTACACATGGAACGGATACAATGGCGGATACCGCCAGAATGCTGGCATCAAGAGTTCTGGATAAGACAGTTGTACTGACCGGAGCAATGATTCCCTACAAATTCGGCAGTTCCGACGGTTTGTTCAACCTGGGCAGTGCCCTGGCTTTTGTTCAGGCTCTGCCAAAGGGAGTTTATGTAGCCATGAATGGCCGGATATTCAACTGGGACAATGTACGTAAGAATAAAAAGACCGGAGAGTTTGAAGAAATTCTTTGATTCAAAACGGTCTATCAAATTCTGATTATTTTTCATTTAGTTTGTCCTAATTTATAAATCTATAACAGTTCCCTACTAAGTTGTTGGGTAAGTTTGATACATAACAGTGCCTATTTTAGTATATTTGAGCGTATTGCCTGCCAGCAAGCGAAAAACTCCCTAATCTATCATGAACAGATCTGTCATTACTGGTACAGGTTGTTATATTCCTACCGAAGTAAAAACAAACCGCGATTTTACCGCTCACAATTTTTACAGCGAAGACCATAAGCGCATTGATACGCCTCCTGCTGAAGTGGTTGAAAAATTCAGGCTTATTACAGGAATTGAAGAAAGGCGCTATGCCAGTCCGGAACTTAATACCTCCGATATCGCTACCATAGCCGCCCGAAAGGCAATTGAAGACAGTGGCATAGACCCCGAAACACTTGACCATGTGATCCTCGCCCACAATTTCGGTAATGTGATCAGTCATACCATTCAGACTGATGCTGTGCCTTCACTTGCCAGCAGGGTCAAGCATAACCTTGGTATTAAAAACCCGGATTGTGTAGCATACGATCTCTTGTTCGGCAGTCCGGGATGGTTACAGGGTTTGATACAGGCAGATGCGTATTTTAAAGCGGGTATGGCTAAACGTTGCCTGATCATAGGTACGGAAACACTTTCTCGTGTTATAGATTCTTACGACAGGGACAGCATGATCTTTTCCGATGGTGCCGGCGCATGTTTACTCGAATATAAAGAAGTGGCCGAAACCGGTCCGGGTATAATGGGACACAGTGTACAAACACATGCCGTGGATGAAGCGTATTATATCTATATGGATAAATCCAATTTCCCCAACTCCGATCCGCGCGTAAGATATATAAAAATGAAGGGGCGTAAGGTCTTCGAATATGCTATGCGAAAAGTGCCGCTGGCTATGCAATCATGCCTGGAAAAAAGCGGTATAAAGATTGAAGAAGTAAAGAAAATATTCATCCACCAGGCCAATGCTAAAATGGACGATGCCATCATCCGGGAATTATATAAACTATATGGCTACCCGAAAGCGCCGGATTATATCATGCCCATGAATATCCACTGGCTGGGAAACAGTTCAGTTGCCACCATTCCAACCTTATACGACCAGGTGCTGAAAGGGCTCGACAAAGATCATCAGATTCATCATGGAGATGTGATCCTGTTTGCTTCTGTAGGCGCAGGGATGAATATCAATGCTGTGTGTTACAGATATTAGAGGATAGAGGGTAGAGGGTAGAGGGTAGTTAATACAACAGGTTGTTGATTTCTTTCTACCCTCTATCCTCTATCCTCTACCCTCTACCCTCTACCCTCTATCCTCTATCCTCTACCCTCTTCTCACGATTTAGCTGGTTCCAATAACTTAAAGAACTGGTCAAGTTGCGGAAGGATAACGATACGGGTGCGGCGGTTTGCAGCCCTTCCTTCAGGTGTATCATTGGCTCCTATAGGATGGAATTCTGCACGTCCGGCAGCAGACATTTTTGCAGGATCCAGTCCGTACTGTTTTTGCAGCAGGCGAACCACAGTAGTTGCACGTTTGGCACTGAGGTCCCAATTATCAACCAAGAGACCTCTTGAAAACGGGACATTATCTGTATGTCCTTCTACCATGAATTCTATATCAGGCTGATTTTTTAACACCAGGGCAACTTTTCCTAACACTTCTTTTGCACGATCGGTTATATCATAACTTCCGGTTTTGAAAAGCAGCTTGTCGGAAATATCAATGAACACAACACCTTTATCCACTTTGATATTGATATCCTCATCAGCCATGTTGCCTATAGCGCCTTTGAGGTTCATCACCAGTGCCATGTTCAGGGAATCTTTCTGAGCCATTTGCTGTTGCAATGTTTGAATATAAGAATCCTTCGCACCAATATTTTCCATAGACTTTCTTATACTCTCAGCCTGTGAAGAGGAGATTACGGAAAGATCCTGTAATTGCCTTAATGCCTGGGTATTATTTTCTTTCAGAAATTTAGACTGCTCTTCCAGACCGCCAATTCTGGCTTCCATGGCTGCTTTTTGTCTTTCCAGTTCAGATTTTTCATCACGGCATGCCCGCAGATCATTTTGCGTGCCCGTTAACGAAGTGTTGGCTTCATTCAGTTTGTCGTTAAGTGCCTGGTATTTTTTTGTACTTACACAGGAAAATGTCATCATCGCAATCGATGCGGTCAGAAAAATGTTTATCAGTTTCATTTTATTGGGGTTTTTAAATCGAAAAACAGGAAACTCATTTGTACCTTAAAGGTATGTCATCATATATTTAATTATACAAACTTAGATCAGCCATTTAAAAAATAATAAAACCAATGCGTATATCTTTTCTTTCTCTGCTGCTTTTTTGTACTTTTTTCACGCAGGCCCAGCAAATAATTTCCGGCGGTCCGCTAAAGCCGGAACAGGCGAATATGGATATCCGGCATTATACCTTATCGCTGCAGGTTGATCCTGCTGCTCAGCGGATAAGCGGGAATACAGAAATCAGTTTCCTGCTTTTACAACCTGCCAGGGTCATATTGCTCGACCTGGTTCAGCAAATGAAAGTGGAAAAAATTACGCTGGATGGCAAAACGGTTTCTTTTTCACATGACAAAGATATTATCAGCATATCCTCAGCCAACTTATTTGCCTCAGGCAAACATTTGCTGAAGATCGTATACAGCGGCGAGCCCCCGCTTGCCAAAAGGGCGCCCTGGGAAGGGGGATTCCAATGGGAAAAGGATTCAACAGGAAATCCATGGATCGCCATTACCTGCCAGAGTGAAGGGGGAAAGATTTATTTTCCCTGCAAAGACCACCCCAGTGATGAACCCAATGAAGGTGCAGATCTGATTATCTCTGTTCCAAAGGGGTTAATGGTTGCCGGCCCGGGTTTGCTGCAAAACGTATCATCCAAAAACAACCTGGTTACCTACCATTGGAAAACAAATTATACGATCAGTAATTACTGCATCCTTTTTAATGTGGGCAAATATAAAGTGGTACGCAAAGAGTACACAACCATAAACAATACCCGCGTCCCTATGGAATTTTATGTACTCGAAGAGCATGCTGATAAAGCTGCACACCTGCTTGATCTTATGGAACGCTCTGCCAGGGTCCAGGAAAAATATTTCGGCGAATACCCGTGGGTCAAAGAAAAAATCGGGATTGTTGAAACGCCTCACCTGGGCATGGAACACCAGACCATGAATGCCTATGGAAATAAGTTTAAATACACCCAGGTCGGGGGCAAAGACTTCGACTGGCTCCTGCACCATGAATTTGGCCATGAATGGTGGGGTAATAAAGTCACTAACCGCGACTGGGCGCATATGTGGATACAGGAAGGCATTTGCGTTTTTGGCGATGCCATGTATGTCAGGGAGGCCGAAGGTGAAGAAGCATACCTCGAAAGGATGCGCCGAACGGGCAGGGCAACACTCAACCTCTTACCCATTGTTCAGGGAGAAGTGATCGATGCAAAGCAAACCTACCACCCGGATATTTATGGAAAAGGGGCATTCTTCATGCACAGTCTCCGCTATATCATGGGTGACAGCATTTTCTTTCCAACCCTGAAAAAACTGGCCACAGATCCAAAGTATACGTATGATAATACGGTAACAACGGATGATGTGGAAAAGCTTTTCAGTGGCGCTTACGGGCAAAGCCTGAAGCCGGTTTTTGATTTGTTTTTGCGCACCACAAATAAACTGGAGATAGACATTAAACAAACTGATACAGAAAAATATACTATTCGGTTAGCCAATGCCGGTATGCCTTTACCGGTGGATATAACTACTGATAAGGGTACGGAACGTTTGATAGTGGACAACAAAGGCCTGGAGGTAATAAGTAAAACCCTTCCGGTTGTTGATCCGAAAGGGTTTTACCTGAAGAAAGTATCTATTGAATAAATAATTTAACCGCAAAGACAGAAGGGACGCAAGGAGTCATTTTAATCATCTTCACCCTTTTTCAGGAAAGCACTCCTGCGCGGGGCGGGCATGATGCTGTGTTCTCCTTTTACCGCTTTCCAGATCACCTCGCTGAATTCAAGGTCGGGAATCTGGTCCTCTTTTGAAAAATCAAAGGTCTCACTTTTTCGTGCCAGATCATTCATTTTAGTATTCACTTCGCCCAGGTCTATATTCGCAGGACGCGCGGAGAAAGGAGTAAGGTCGGCAGCAGTGCTGAAGCATTTCCACATCGGAGTTGCAGCAGCATCATATTGTGTCATAGGCGGAAGTCCCAGGATCAGCTCAATGGTACGCAGCATCGATGATGTGGAATACATGGTATGGTCCACAAATTTTCTCTTCACAAATCCACCCGCAAGATATGCGGTTGTGCGGTGCGCGTCCACATGATCCGGTCCGTTCTGGGCATCATCTTCAACAATGAAGATGGCTGTTTCTTTCCAGATCGGGCTTTTGGAAAGGTATTCCACAAACAACCCTACGGCTAGGTCATTATCGGCCACATGTGCAAAGGGCGTAGGCCTTCCGATGCGTAATCCTTCGGTATGGTCATTTATAAAGCGCAGCGTATTGAGTCTTGGAACTGCGTTTACAGATAGCAGTGAGTCGAATTCCCTTTTCCACTGATAAAACCTGCTGGTATCGCGCACACTTTCATCCCAGCTTGTATAATAAGGACAGAAATTACCTTCCAGTACCGGGATATTAGCTTTATAATCATCGGCAAATTCGCCATAGGTCCTGAAGCTGACACCATTCCTTTTACAGAGGTCCCAGATGAAACCGTTTTTATTGTTGGCCACTTCACGGTTTCCTTCTGCGTCGTAACTGCCACCCCTGCCGCCATAACTCGTTGGCCAGGTTTTTTCTAGATAGTCAGTAGCATAGGCACCCAGGCTCCAGTTATGCCCGTCGGCACTCACTTCACCATCCACATAAAAATTATCCAGCAAAACAAACTCCCTGGCCAAAGCATGCTGGTTGGGAGTGATTTTTTCACCAAAAAGCACGAGGCTGGTATCACCATTTCCTTCCGGCATATCTCCCAGTACCTGGTCGTAGGTGCGGTTCTCTTTTATTATATAAAATACATATTTGATGGGTGAGGGTTCCCCCACTTTTAAAGGGATTGGATTTCCGGCCTCACCTGCCGATGTACTTTCCTTCTCTTTATTGTAAGGGACATTATCATAAACTGCCTTGGAGTAAACAGCCATGGTTTTTTCATCTGCCATATCAATCACACTCATGGTCCCTTTAAAAAGCCCGCCAATGTATTGTACATCCACAGGATTCGTACTATCCCCTTTCTGGTAGATCACTTCTTCCCTCTTACGCATAGGATTTGGCCCGTAAGGGTTTGCTGAAGAAGTAAATCCTTTGCCGTTGGCAACAAATATTTTTTTGCCGATCACCTTAACATTGGTAGGATACCAGCCGGTTGGAATAAATCCTTCGGAATGACTTTTGCCGGGTTTGCTTACATCAAATACAGCCAGTGAATTGTTGCTGGCATTGGCGATGTAAAGCATTTTTTCATCTTCCGAAAGGGCAACACCATTTGATGTAGAACCACTTGGTGCATCAGGATATAAGGCCGCATTAAGTGTCTCAACCGGCAAGCCATACCGGGTATCTATAACCGAAACCGAATTGTCGTTGGCATTGGCTACAAAGAGATATTGACCGTCTTTAGTGAGGCACATTTCATTGGGGTTATCACCAACAGGCCATTCTTTTTTTCGCTGTGCAACTACATCCCATACAAGCACTTTATCACCTCCCCAGAGAGAGATGTAGAGTGTTTTTTTATCAGGCGAAAGCAGGCAGGTATAGGCTTCCGCACCCAATGACACCTGTTGTTTTACATTTTTGGTTTTCAGATCGATCACATAAAGGCTGTTATTTTCCTTTGTCACCACATACATTGTCTGGCTGGCATCATCGATCTCTATACCGGTCGGGCCGATCTTTTTAGGCCATTTGTCGCCCAGTTTTATACTGTCTTTCAGAACAAGCTTGTTCTGGCTAACGGCATAACGCAATATCCAGTTGTCATGACCGCCTGATGCATAGAGGCTTTTTTCGTCAGCGCTGAATTTTAATCCGTACCATGATTTGGGAATGGATATGGTATGTAAAACCTTTTCCTTAGCCGGGTCAATAAGTTGAATGGATTGAACGCTCTGCCCGTTATTTGTTACCGCCATGAATTTTTTTGATTTCGAAACGGCAATATTAAGCGGCAGGTCGCCCAGCGGGAAACTTCTGCCTGCAGGTGATAAAGACCAGCCATTCGGCAGCAGGGTTGGTTTTGGAACCTGTGCCATTGCAGAAATACCGGCTACAGTCAGGATAAGTATTAAAGCTGTTATCTTATTCATGCGTTGAACTTTAAAGTAACTAAGGTACATTTCAGGTTGAACCTGACATTCAATTTGATTTAATTTACAAACTAATAATGTAGAATCAATAAAATCATCTCGCAAAAAGAAGTAAATGGATTTCGGTGCTTCTTTAATTAAACAAAAGAGACTATTGAATCAAAAAAAACCGGGCACCGGTAAACCGGTACCCGGAATATAGGGATTGATAAATTAGGCTAAATGATTTACTAACTTTAAATTAGGTTTATTGAACCAGGCTTTCGGTAGTGTAAACCTTCACTGTTCCATCACCTTCACTGCTTACGATCAGCAGGCTTTTACCAGTAGGGCTTTTCGCCGCTTCAACAAATAAAATGCCTTCAGGAGCATCTCCGGTTAACAGCATTTGCAAAAATGATGGTTTTACAGGATTGGTAACATCATATACTGCAACTGCATCCACTCTTTCCAACGCCAGAAAAAGGATTGTTTTATTTCCCACACGGCCAATCGTGATCCCTTCCGGTTCTGTACTTTTATCATCACTGCGACCATCGGCATAAATATTTGCTGCAATAGCCTGTTTATCGAGTTCATTTCTGCTGTCATAAACCAATTGTCCGGTTTGACCATTCCAAACACTGAAAGAGCGTCCGCCAAATGAATACAACTCGTCAAAATCACCATCTCCGTCAGTATCTCCCAATGTATTGGTGAGTTTAAGATTGCCCAGGTTTGCTGCTAATCTTAACTGATCCCTGTTTGGAAAAGCGGTTAGATCCAGGATAGTTGCCGGGCTTTGCGCTAAAGTGAATTCTTCTTTGAATCCGGAATAATCCCTGGCATCACCCTCATTAGCACTATAAACAAAGGGAACGCCGTTGTGTGGCATTACGGCGATGGCATCGGGTAAATACATGCCTTTAACCGGCCATGTGTTTAGATTACCTATTAAACCATCTGCATTGCTTGGGTCTATAGCATTAAAAGAAAGATTGTAATCCTTAAAACCAAGTGGAAGAATTTTCTCTATAGATTTAGACTTGAGGTCAATCCTTGCAATGGCATTATTTTCCTGCAAAGATACCCAGGCCGTTTTTGAATTAGCAGATACCGCAACATATTCCGGCTCTATGTCCTGTGCAAAGCTGGCATTAGGACCGAATTTTCTTAACCCCTTCGCTTTTAATATTGCTTCCTGGCCTGCAAAGCCTGAAAAATCAAGTGTGGTAATGGTAAAGTTTTGGTCAACCTCAATAATGGAAATACTGCCGATGGGATCAATGGTATATGCATCATTTGGCTCTCCTTCATTTGCGCTGATAATAAATTTTCCATCAGGTGAAAAAGTTACCATATCAGGTAAAGCACCTGCTTCTTTATTGGCCAGTACGGCATAATCCGTTGTCCTGAAAACAACAATCCTTCCGGGATTCTGTTTGGGATCTGATTCAATGGCGGCAGCTAACATCCCATTATTCACGGATACGCTGTTAACTGCAGCACCGTAAGCGCTGATTAGGATATTACCGATTACTGAAGGACTTGAAGGATTGCCCAGGTCTAAAACTTCTATTCTGCCTGGCGTAACATCGTTTTTAACTACAAAGAGTTTATTGGTCAAAGGGTCAAAAGCACTGATCTCAGACGCTCCGGTACTGCCTAAGTCAATTGTACCAATCTCCCCGAACGTAACAGATTCTTTAATTAATGGTTTGCCATTGCTGATAGAAAGATCTTTTTCTGTGAGGTCCTGCTTTGTACAGGCCACAAAAAAGAATAGCCCGAGAATCGCGTAGCTGATTTTTTTCATGATAAATTTATATTTGAGCAGCAATAGTATTGATCCTGTATTAATCTTATCTTACCTAATTGTTGTCAGAATATTAATTGATTGATAGATTTGTATAAAATATTTACATATAAGTTGATAAGCTATCTGTTATGCGCAAATTTTTTTCTGGTGGATAACTGAAACTGTGATAATAACCTATTGAGGCCATAATTAAAATTTACTCCAAAGAACTATATCATTTAATACATATAATGAAACAACATCTGCTGTTCCCGATTGCATTTAAAAATGCCCTTGCTGATGACGATGACGACATTGTGGTCCTGGCTGGTGATATCGGCGGAACAAAAACAAATATTGCCCTTTGCCGGATCTCTGAAAACGGCGTGGAGAAATTAAAAGAAGCGCGGTATGTGTCCAAAGATTTCAGGTCTTTGACTCAAATCATACAAGATTTTTCTGCAGCGGAAAAGCCGCGCCACATTTGTATGGCAGTTGCCGGCCCGGTGCTGGATGGGAAAGTTAAATTCACCAATCTGCCCTGGGAACTGGATAGTGATATAATTGAAGCCGAACTGGGCATACCGGTATCATTTATCAATGACCTTGAATCCACGGCCTACGGCCTGGCCGCCCTGAAAGAAAATGAATTGGTCACCCTCTATGAAGGAGATAAAGATGCAGCAGGCAATATGGCCATCCTGGCACCTGGTACAGGTTTGGGAGAAGCGGGCATGTACTTTGACGGCCTTGCCTATCATCCCTTTGCCACTGAGGGCGGGCATTGTGATTTTGCTCCGCGGAGTGAGGAAGATATTGAAGTATACCGTTTTTTACACCTCCGGCATGATCATGTGAGCTGGGAAAGGGTGCTTTCCGGTGCGGGCATTTATACCCTCTTCGAATTCCTGGTTGAAACAAAGGGAAGGATACCCCAGTCATGGGTAACCGAAAAAATGAAGGACACAGATCCTCCTGCAGTTATCAGTCAGGCTGCCCTTGATGGCAAGTGTTCCGTTTGTATGGAGGCCATGGAATTTTTTAAAAGATACCTGGCCTATGAATCTGCCCAGCTGGTATTAAAAACCAAAGCAACCGGCGGACTGATCATTGCCGGTGGTATTCCGCCAAAGATCTTACCGATTCTACAGCAGGGCGAACCCTGGTCGGAATATTTCATTCACCGTAACGGCCGTATGGATGCGATGATGAAACAGGTTAAAGTGCAGGTGGTAATGAATGAGAAACTGCCTTTATTAGGAGCCGCATATTATGCAGCTTTTAATGGGTAAGTTTGCATCAATTACTTAATACACTTTGCGAAATGTCTTTTCTAACAACTACCCTCTACCCTCTACCCTCTACCCTCTAACCTCTAACCTCTAACAACTATTCCCTATGCCCGATACAAACAGTTTTGACGCCATTGTAGTTGGTTCCGGTATCAGCGGTGGATGGGCTGCAAAGGAATTTTGTGAAAAGGGATTAAAAACCCTTGTCCTGGAGCGTGGTCGCAATGTGGAACATATTAAAGATTACCCTACAGCTACCCTGAATCCCTGGGATTTCAGGCATCCGGGCATGACGAGCCTGGAAATGAAGGAAAAGCAGCATATCCAGGTGAGGGGTTTCTGTAATGAATCAAACAGTCATTTTTTTGTAAACGATAAGGAGCACCCCTACAACCAGGTAAAACCTTTTGACTGGATCCGCGGCTATCATGTGGGTGGAAGAAGCCTGATGTGGGGACGCCAGTGCTACAGGTTGAGTGATCTTGATTTTGAAGCAAATGCCAAAGAAGGCATTGGAACAGACTGGCCGATCCGTTACCGTGATATCGCTCCCTGGTATAGTTATGTGGAAAAATTTGCCGGGATTAGTGGTTCCAAAGAGGGTCTGCCTCAATTGCCGGATGGGGAATTCCTGCCGCCAATGGAACTCAATTGCCTGGAAAAGGATGTGGCGCAAAAACTCAAAACCAAATTTACGGACCGCCATATGATCATCGGCCGGGTTGCCAATTTAACCAGGGGTTTGAAAGACCGCGGCCCCTGCCAGTTCAGGAATATGTGCGACAGGGGTTGTCCCTTCAGCGGATATTTCAGCAGTAATTCCGCCACCCTCCCTGCTGCCAGGGCAACCGGCAACCTCACTTTAAGGCCGGATTCCATTGTTGTGGAAGTCTTGTACGATAAAGAAAAGAAAAAAGCAACGGGTATACGCATAATGGATGCAAACACAAGGAAGACAGAAGAGTTTTATGCTAAGATCATCTTTCTGAATGCCTCTACCATTGGGTCCACTTTCATTTTACTGAATTCTGTTTCCGATGCTTTCCCCAATGGCATGGGTAATGGCAGCGACCAGCTGGGCAGGAACCTGATGGATCATCACTACCGGGTAGGCGCAAGCGCTTCTTCCGAAGATTTCAAAGATCAGTACACTTATGGCCGTCGCGCCAATGGCATTTATGTCCCCCGTTTCCGTAACATCAATGAAGCAACAAAAAGATCCGACTATATCAGGGGATTCGGCTTCCAGGGCGGAGCAAGCAGGGGCCGCACAGGTTGGGCAGACGGGGTAGGTGCGGAACTTAAAGAGCAGGTTTCCGAGCCGGGCAACTGGGGTATGTGGCTGGGTGCATGGGGCGAACACCTGCCTTATGCTGATAACAGGGTAACGCTTAACAGGGAGAAAAAAGATCCGTTTGGATTGCCCATGGTGGATATCGACTGCGAGTACAAGGAAAATGAAAAGATCATGCGTAAGGATATGATGAACAGTGCCGCCGAAACGCTGGAATCAGCGGGCCTTAAAAATGTGAGCACATTTGATAACGCCGACGCATACCCGGGATTATGTATCCATGAAATGGGTACGGCCCGAATGGGGAATGATCCAAAAACATCTGTCCTCAACAGGTGGAACCAGCTGCATGAAGTAAAAAATGTTTTTGTAACCGATGGCGCCTGCATGACCTCTTCTGCCAATCAGAACCCCTCCATCACCTATATGGCCCTTACTGCCAGGGCTGCGGATTATGCGGTCAGGGAACTGAAAAAAGGGAACCTCTAGGTTTTCTGAGGCAGTTATTGGCCAGGGGGCTTTAATTACGCAAGCGGTTGTTTTATTTAACCATACTTTTTGTACATTTAGTTTCCTAAAAAAATATACATGAACAGACGTGATGCATTAAGCCGTGTGGCACTTTTAGTAGGAGGCGGAATTGTAGGCGGCGCCGCATTCCTGGAAGGCTGTAAACCAGGCGATAAAAAAGTGGCCATCGGGCTGCCATTTACCGCAGAAAACATCAGCTTCCTGGACGAAGTAGCCGAAACGATCATCCCAACAACCAATACCCCGGGAGCCAAAGCTGCAGGTGTAGGCGCATTTATGAATACCATGGTTACTGATTGTTATGAGGAAAAGGACCAGAAAATATTTATGGATGGTATAGCTTCCATTGATAAAGCCTGTGAAAAAATGCATGGGCATGGTTTTATGAAAGCAAGCGCGGAACATCGTAAGGAAGTACTGACCGCATTGGACAAAGAGCAGAAAGACTATAATGCCAATAAAAAAGATGGTGATCCCAACCATTATTTCTCCCTCATGAAACAACTTACCCTGCTGGGATATTTCACTTCAGAAATTGGCGCCACACAGGCTTTGCGTTATGTGGCAGTACCGGGCAAGTACGAAGGGTGCATCCCGTACAAAAAAGGTGACAGGGCCTGGGCTACCTAGGGAAAGTCGAAAATCGAAAGTTCAAAATCGAAAATGAAATAAAGAAATTCAAAAATATATTCAGGCAATGACTATTAACAGGAGAAATTTTTTACGGTCGGCAGGTTTCCTGGCTTCCGGAGTTGCTTTGGCTGGCGTAGCTTGTAAATCTGGTGGAAATAAGGAAGCTGAATCGGTTGCAACGGTAGACAGTTCTGCCATCATACCTGCAGCAGCTGGGGTAGCACTCGCTTCCTTTGGGCTTCAGTTGTATACCCTTCGCGATGATCTCCCGAAAGATCCAAAAGGGATTTTGAAACAGGTAGCCGGATTCGGATATAAAGAAATTGAGGGCTATGAAGGCGATAAAGGCATGTTCTGGGGCATGAGCCATATCGATTTCAAAAAGTATATGGATGAGCTGGGTATGTCGATGGTTTCCAGTCACTGCGATATCAATAAAGACTTCGAAAAGAAAGCCGCACAGGCCGGTGAGATTGGTATGAAATACCTGATCTCTCCATGGATAGGTCCGCAAAAAACAGCTGACGACTATAAAAAGTTTGCAGAGACTTTCAATAAAAGAGGAGAGGTCTGTAAGAAAAACGGTTTGCGATTTGCCTACCATAATCATGGATATACTTTCAAGGAAGCTGATGGACAAATGCCACAGGATATCCTGATGCAGCAAACTGATCCTGCATTGGTGGATTTTGAAATGGATATATATTGGGTGATAACTGCCGGTGGCGATCCTGAGGCATGGTTTAAAAAATATCCTAACCGATTCTCCCTTTGCCATGTTAAGGACCGCATAAAAGGCGCCGATCCTAAAGAAGAAGATGCCTCCTGCGACCTGGGAACGGGGTCTATTGATTTTGCCAAAGTCCTGAACACAGCTTCGGCAAATGGCATGAAACATTATATCATGGAGCAGGAAAAATATGATAACAGCACCCCGTTGAAAAGTGCTGAAGCCGGTGCAGCATATTTAAAAAAACTGCTTATCTGATTTTGACAGGAATAAAAGGAAGAGCTGCCAACTGGCAGCTTTTTTTATTTTCAGGCGCTGCCAGTTAAGTTTGTTTATAAAGCTCCTAACTAAATCATGCTTACCTTAGGGCAAAAGAAAGAAGATGAAAAGAATATACCTGGTTTTTGCCTGCTGCCTGTTCATAACCATCAATTCTTTTGCCCAATCTGCCGCAGAGAATGAAATTCTGGGTATACTTGAGAGACAGACGCGTGCCTGGAACCGGGGAGACCTGGAAGCTTTTATGAAAGGATACTGGGAAAACGACTCCCTTATGTATATCGGAAAAGGAGGAGTGACCTACGGGTATGCTTCAACGCTAAACACCTATAAGAAAAATTACGGCGACACGGCGCGGATGGGCAAACTCAAATTTGACATCCTGCATGTAAAAAGCCTTGGGCCAGATCATTACTTTGTAGTAGGTAAATGGTTCTTAACACGCTCTGCCGGAAATGTCGGCGGGCATTATACACTCATTTTCAAAAAGATCAAAAGGGAGTGGGTGATCATATCCGATCACAGCAGCTAATGTAAAACTAAAATTAATCTGATTTGTTTATTTAAAAAAGCTTGCAACGCAGGGGCTTTACTTTTAATCTACTATTAAATATTTTTTATGATACTTATAATCTTAGGTTTTGTTTTATTGCTGGTGAGCCTGTCAATCATGAAATCAGACAGCCCGCTGCAGAAATTTGCCGGGACATTACGCATTGTTGCATTCCTGGCCATGGCTATTGGTGTACTCACATCCTGTGTGAAGCAGATAGACGCAGGCTTTGTAGGTGTAAAATCACTGTTTGGAAAAGTACAGAATGATGTGCTGAACAGTGGATTGAATTTTGTGAATCCTCTTGTTGAAGTGAGACAACTTGATGCTCGCACCCAAAATTATACCATGAGTGGCCAGCACGATGAAGGTGCAAGGGCCGCTGATGATGCTATTCGTGTACTTACTGCAGATGGACTGGAAGTAACCATCGATCTTTCCGTGTTGTACAGGATTGTTCCGCAGGAAGCACCCAGCCTGATCCGGGAGATCGGGATAAACTATGAAGATAAAATTGTAAGGCCTATCACACGTACACGTATACGTGACAATTCGGTTTATTACGATGCGGTATCATTATATTCTTCCAAGCGTGATGAGTTTCAGGACAGGATCTTTAAGACTATAGATGAAGACTTTAAAAAGCGTGGTCTATTACTTGAGAACCTGCTGGTCAGGAACATAACTTTACCTGCTTCCGTAAAAGCCGTGATTGAACAAAAGATCAATGCCGAGCAGGATGCCCAGAAGATGCAATTCGTTCTGCAGAAAGAAAAGCAGGAGGCAGAGCGTAAGCGTGTAGAGGCGCAGGGTATCTCTGATTACCAGCGTATCATCAGCGAAAGTCTTTCTGAGAGGCAGTTGCAGTATGAGCAGATCAAGGCGATGAAAGAGCTGGCAGGTTCTGCGAATTCAAAAATAATTGTGATGCCTTCCAAAGGAGGAACACCTATTATACTTGACACGAAACAATAAACAGATCTATGTTTTTACAAGCGGTTGCAGATAGTGCAGCATACAAAATCGGATATTCAGTGGGCAGCTGGCTTCCCTTTGTATTACTAGGAATCGGCCTTACCATTATGATTCTGATGTTGCGGAAAAAGAAAAAAATGCCCTGACTTTTTGAGGTATTTTAATCTTTGGGATTAATCTTTATTTGACCAAAACTTTTGATATAGTCTGAATAAAAAAAATAAACTGATAATTATCCAGATGTAAAAGATAATGGAACCAAGGGTATGTCCTTTTTCAAATAAGGCATACCCCCATTTTATCCCAAACAATATATTGACCAGCATCCAGACCATGATGGCGGATAAGGACCAAACGATTTTCTGTAAAAACTCTCTTACTTCCGGTTCCATCTCACTCATATCAAAATATTTATTGTAAACTAAAATTAAACACATTGAATGGTAAGTACATTAAGGCACCCTGATTTCATCGAAGTCGCTTGAATCTCCGTTGAAAACATTGAAATCTACTTTCGCCAGTATGCCATTTACATTGCCTGTTTCGCTGTATTGCCAGAATGTCCAGGGCCTTTCGACACGGGGTTTGTTTTTTTGCAGGTAATGCGCCACCCAAAGAGGGTAATCATCAAATTCACTGCCCAGTATTTTTGTATAAAAATCAGCATTTGTATAAATGATGGGTTTAATGCCATAATGATTTTCAACTACCGACAGCCATTCTTTTACCCTTTTGCGAAGGTCGGTATGCTTTACCCCATAGGTTTCTTCAATATCCAGTACCGGAGGCAGATCCCCTTTTTCGAGCTTTACAACACTAATGAAGTTTTGCGCCTGTATCAATCCGTTTTTATTAGGTAAGAAAAAATGATACGCACCCCTTGGCATGCCAACTTCCCTGGCCTTTCGCCAGTTTCGGCTAAACTGCCTGTCCTTTCGGGTATAACCTTCCGTAGCTTTCATAAAAGCAAAACCCAGCATGACAGATTTCTCTTTCATGCTTTTAACGGCCTCCCATTTGATAAGGCTCTGGTGATGGGAAACATCTATTCCGTGTATATCAAATCCGGTTGGAAGCTGGATGCCAAACCCGGGGTAATGTGCAAACCCTGATCTTTTAATGCTCCACCACTGGCTGATGAAGTAGCCCGTGATCAGTAACCCAAGTACAAATAAAACGGACAGGATTACTCTACGCTGTGTTGATTGCTTTCTCTTTTTTCGGGTAACCGCCATGTCCTTTCTTCGGATTAGTTTGCAAAAATGCAAAGAAAACACTGAACTGGTAAACTAAATCTATTTGAGGATCTTTTTCACGAGTTTTATATCCTTACCACTTCGGATGCTTAGCCAGTAAATGCCCGATGGCAGGTTAGATGAGGGTACCGTTACCAGGTCGCTGCCGCTGAAATTGCTCAATTGTTTTTGCCAAAGCAGTTGTCCCTTTGTGTTATACAGAACAAGGGAAAGCGTCCCCAATTGGAAATTTTTCAGGTATACGGTGAACTGCGAATGCACAGGATTGGGGAAAACTGTCACGCTATTAGGCTCAGCGGGTGTAGGTTCTGATTTCGTGATGCTGTTTTTTGCACTCAGGATTTTCAGCTGCGGATCGATAAATGCAGAATCCGGCTGAAAACCTATTTGATGAAATGCGATTTGCTGATTTTTGATATGGTTGATAACGATTGTTGTATCCCTTGTTGCATTTTTAAACCGCACCGGTACAGGCATTTCAAAAAAATCAATTGATGGATGAGAAGTAGTCTGGCTCAGGTTTGTCTGTATCCACCCATTACCTACAGCCACCCAGTTCAGTTGATAGCTCGGGAATCCTTCTCCATACAGCCAGTCTGCAAAAAAACCGGTAAGATCAGTTCCGCTTGCGTTTTCGAGATTTCTTTTGAGGTCACTGCTGAAGGCATAGCCAAATGCAACAGCAGGATCCTGCAAATAATCACGGACCCCCTTAAAAAAGACCTCATCACCCAGTTTCCAGCGTAACATCCTCACCAGCCATCCTCCTTTATTGTAAGTTAACCTGTTGCTGAATATTCTACCCACATTAGTGGTGTCATCTACATACACCGATCCTCCGGGTTGAGAAACAACGGAGTTCAATTGTGACCTGAGGGAAGAGAGTAAGCGGGATTCAGGATAGTTTTTCTCCAGATTATAATTGGTCATGAATACCGCGAAGCCTTCATTCAACCAGATATCTTTCCAGCTGCCACAGGTAACTTTGTCGCCAAACCACTGGTGGGCTGCTTCATGGGCTACCAGGTTTTCCGAAACATTGAACATGAAGGAGTTCGTCTGGTGCTCCATTCCCCCGGCCCAGGAAAACTGTGTATGGCCATATTTTTCCTTAATAAATGGATATTCGCCAAAAGTATCATGAAACAACCGGAGTATCCTTGCGGTAATACCGGCTGCATTTTTAAAAGTTACCGCACTTTCCGGATAGGCATATTGAATGAGAGGCAACACGGTATTGCCTAATTGAACAGTATCTGACAGCATGGTGTAATTGGTAGCTGCAATGGCCACCAGGTAACTTGCAATTGGATATCTGTGTTTCCAGAAAGTGGTCCTTTCACCATTGGCAATAATTTCGCTCTGCAGCATTCCATTGGTAGATGAGGTATATATATCAGGCGTCGTTATCTGGATATCCAGAGAATCTGTTTTGTCGTTCAATCCGTTTTTACAGGGCCACCACTCCATTGAACCATAGGGCTCGCTGAGCGTCCAGGTTACCGGAACGCCGGCATGGGTAGAAGATACATAAGTGCCGAACCCGGATATATTTGGCGGAACACCCTTGTAGAATATGGTAACTGATTCCTTTGTGCCAGGTGAAAGGTTTTGCGGAAAGTTTATTTGCAGGGTATGATTGCCTGGCCGGGAGTAATTTACTTTTGCCGACTGAAAAAAGACACTGTCAACCTTCAGACTGTCAACCAGGTCAAAGGAAATGCTATTGGTATTGCTGGTAATTTCAAAAGAGGCCGTTACGGTCCCTTCAATAAATCGAACCCCCGGGTCCAGTTTCCAATGGCAGCGATAGTGATGGATATTGAAATCAGAGGAGGCATTTGAATAAAAACTGCTTCCGTCTAAGGCATCCATCCGTTTTGCCGCGGCCTTTTTCTCCATTTCTCCGATCTGCAGTAATTCTTCCTGGGATTGTTCCTGTGCAGCTAATTGGGTCACAAGATTGAAAAAAATTGAACAAAGTATCAGTGTAACCCTGGTAACTATTTGATTCCTGCTCCTCATATGTTCAATGGTGCTCATTTGACGCATTTTATTATAACGTAGTACGGGATTGCTTTATTTTTACAGTCAAATGCCTGGATTACATTTTAAAGATACGATGAATCTATTGTCGGGGCTGACTGTTCGTCGCGCCTGGAACGCTTTAAAAGTGTACAGCAGTTATTATCTTACCAGATTAACGGGGAGGCCGGTTCAATGGGGACTGCCTATTTCGGTTTCTTTTGAACCCACCACCTCATGCAATTTGCGTTGCCCGGAATGCCCCAGTGGACTTCGTGCATTTACAAGGCCTACGGGTATGCTGGAGACAGGGTTTTTCAAACAGACCATTGATGAGATATATAAGGAATTGATCTACCTGATATTCTATTTCCAGGGAGAACCTTACCTGAACCCAGGGTTTCTCGATATGGTGAGCTACGCCTCCAAAAAGAAAATATATACCGCAACATCTACAAATGCCCACTACCTTACTTCAGAAAATGCCCGGAAAACTGTTGAGAGTGGTTTAGACAGGCTTATCATATCCATTGATGGTACAACACAGGAAGTTTACGAGCAATACCGGGTTGGGGGTAAACTGGATAAAGTAATTGCCGGGGCCCGGGAAATAGTCAAATGGAAAAAAGAGCTTAAAAGCAAGACTCCCTTCATAATTTTTCAGTTCCTGGTAGTAAAACCTAATGAACACCAGGTGGATGAGATCAACGCTTTAGGAAAAGAGATCGGTGTTGATGCTGTATGGTTTAAAACAGCACAGGTATATGATTACGAAAACGATCCCAATCAGCTCATCACTACCCTGGATGCTTTTAGCCGTTATAAAAAAAACGAGGAGGGCAGGTTTGTGCCAAAGGGGAAAATGCAAAATCACTGCTGGAAACTCTGGCATGCAAATGTGATTACTTGGGATGGACTGGTGGTGCCCTGTTGCTTTGACAAAGACGCCATGCACCAGCTTGGCAATACTAAAAACCAATCCTTCAAAGAGATCTGGCAAAATGAAAATTACCGCCAGTTTAGAAAGGACATCATGAAAGGCCGGAAAAATATTGATATTTGTTCAAATTGCAGCGAAGGAACTAAGGTGTGGGGATAGGAGGGGAGTTGGGAGTCATGAGTCGGGAGTCAAGAGTCAACAGCCGAAGATAAAAGTGTCATGAGTTGGGAGTCATGAGTCAACAGCCGAAGATAAAAGTGTCGTGAGTCAACAGCAAAAGGAATTCGTCAATTGTATTGGCTGTTACTAACAACTAACAACTGCCAACTAACAACTAACTAATATGGTCGTTCAATTTAACAACAGAATCCGGCAGGTCATACTTCTGATCATCATTTTGTTGATTGGATTTTTGATAGTTAAAGAACTTTATATTTTCCTTCCCGGCTTTTTAGGCGCAGTAACCTTTTATATCATCGGCAGGAACCTTTATTTCTCCCTGGTGGATAAAAGAAAGTGGAGAAAAGGCTGGACAGCATTGATGTTCATGCTGTCTTTTCTGATATTGATCGGGTTCCCTTTGTATTATTCAGTAAGGCTGATTATGCCAAAGATCAATTCTGTATTTAATCATTCGGAAGAATTGATGGCGGGAATTCAGGCTTTGTCACAACAAATTACTGCATTTACGGGCCTGGAGGTTTTGAATGATGAAAACATGGCCACCATTCAATCCAATATTACCAGTTTCATTCCCACTTTTCTGAATAGTACTGCAAATATTCTCAGCAACCTGCTTGTCATGTTTTTTGTCCTGTATTTCATGTTTGTGAACGGAAAAGAAATGGAAAAAGGTATTCAGTCTTTTCTTCCGCTGAGTAAGGCCAGTGTAGAAGAGCTGGGCAAAGAAACCATACATATGGTAAGGGCAAATGCCATTGGCATTCCCCTCATTTCTATCATCCAGGGGCTAACCGCAATGATCGGTTATTGGATCTTCGGGTTAAAGGATTGGGGGATGTGGGGTTTCCTGACTGGTGTTTTTGCTTTTTTCCCTATTCTGGGGACGCTGATAGTTTGGGTTCCCTTAGTCATTTATCTTTATTCCCAGGGATTGAACTGGCAGGCAACCGGTTTACTGATCTATAGTTTGGTAGTTACGGGCAATATCGATTACCTCGCCCGGATTACATTAATGAAAAAGATCGGGGATGTTCATCCGCTGATCACCATTTTTGGAGTCATTGTAGGATTGAGACTTTTTGGTTTCATGGGGTTCATTTTCGGGCCGCTGATATTCAGTTACCTGATCATCCTGATCAGGATTTACACTTTTGAGTTTGTGGATCATTCAACGCCCCAAATGAAAGATACCTGATGAATCTTTTTAATACCGGGGCAAAGAAAAGTAATGATGAAAAGCAGCAGGATTGATGACCTCAGAGGGTAATTTTGTAAGATAGATAGTACAAATTTGTAAAAAAGAAAGATCATGACCCTGGAAAAAGACATCAGCCAGCGCAGTTTCAGGAATCTGAATCAAAAAAGCATTGTTAATCTCATTTACACCTATAACTGGGTTGTAGAAAAAATCAAAGAATTCCTTTCGGCAGAAGACATCACCCTGCAGCAGTATAACATTTTACGCATATTGAGAGGTAGTTTTCCTGATCCCCTTTCCACCCTGCAGATAAGGGACCGCATGCTCGATAAAATGAGTGATACAAGTCGTATTGTGGACCGCCTGCTTATGAAAGGGCTTGTAAGAAAAAACACTTCTCAAGCTGATAAGCGTTTGGTTGAAGTATACATTACCGACGAAGGCAAAGCTTTGCTCGCCAAACTGGATCAGCAAAATGAACAGATGGATAGCGTTATTAAGGGTTTATCTGAAGACGAAATGATTATATTCAATAACCTGCTTGACAAAATAAGAGGATAATGGTGATGTCAAAAACGTGGAAAAGGGCCATCCTTTCAGTGGTCCTTCAGAGTATAATACTGTGCTTTTCCCATTCGTTCACCATCGCCCAGGAAGTGTCGCCCCGGTTTGAGTTCCGCGGGGCTTGGATAGCAACGGTGGACAATATCGACTGGCCATCACGGAAAGGGCTACCCGTAGATTCCCAGAAAGCAGAATTCATCAGTATGCTCGACCTGCATAAAGCCAATGGCATGAACGCCATTATCATGCAGATCAGGCCTGCTGCTGATGCTTTTTATCCATCGCCTTATGAGCCATGGAGCGAGTGGCTCACGGGTGTCCAGGGCAAGCCACCATCTCCTTATTATGATCCGCTGCAATTTATGATAGAGGAAACACATAAGCGTGGGATGGAATTCCATGCCTGGTGCAATCCTTACCGTGCCACTTTTAAAATTGGCGTTTCATCTATTGCCCCCACGCATATTACGCGCGTGCACCCGGAATGGTTCCTGGATTATGGGGGCATGCGGTATTTTGATCCGGGCAATAAAGACGCACAGGCTTTTGTTACGCAAATCGTAGCTGATATTGTCAGGAGATATGAAGTGGATGCCATTCATTTCGATGATTATTTTTATCCATACAGGATCAAGGGGGTAAACTTCCCGGATGCTGCAACATTTGAAAAGTATAACAATGGATTGGGGCTGGAAGATTGGCGCAGGAGCAATGTGGATTCCATCATCTTCCAATTGTACCGGGTGATCAGAAAAGAAAATCCATCCTGCAGGTTTGGCATCTCTCCGTTTGGTGTATGGAGAAACAAGGATAAGGACCCAAGGGGCAGTGCAACAAAAGCGGGGCAGACAAATTACGATGACCTTTATGCCGACATACTATTATGGCTTGAAAAGGGATGGATAGATTATGTTGTGCCTCAATTGTACTGGGAGTTTGGGCATCCCGCAGCGCCATTTGATACCTTACTGGAATGGTGGAGCAAAAATACTTACGGAAAAGACTGCTATATCGGGCTTGGATATTTTAAAGCGGGAGTAAACAAAACCTGGCGTGATCAGACTCTCATTCCCCGGCAGTTAAAAGCCATGCGCAATACACCCAATATACAGGGTGCTGTTTATTTCAGCAGCAAGTCATTTATCCGAAACCCCCTTGGCTGGAATGATACCCTCCGGAATAATTTTTATCGATACCCTGCCCTGGTGCCGCCAACGGCCGGAATAACCGGGGAGCCGCCTCCGCCACCCCGGATCAGTAATACCACTGTAACGGATAACCGAAAATTTCAGTTTTCCGTTGTTGCACCTGCAGGTATATCCCGTCGGGTAAGGCAGGTTGGGCTTTATGCACGGTATACTGCTGATGGTGATTTTTCCGCTGCAAGACTGATTGAAACAAGGCCATTTGCTGATACAGTGAATTTTTCGATTCAACAACCGGCCAATGCTGATTATGTTCAGTATTACCTGACCTATGTGAATGCGGAAAATGAGGAAGGGCTCTTAGAAAAGGAACAACCTGTTTCCGTTCGTTTGATCAGAAAGAAAAACGGCGATTGGGTTATCGAATAATAATTATCGGGTAGCCCTTTAAGTTATTTACCCCTTATCAGCAGCACACCGGCAATGAGCAGGCCAATCCCGATTAATTTGGAGGGGTTTACCGGGTTTACCGGAACACCCAGCAGCCCATAGTGGTCCATCATCAGGCTCATTATCAGCTGACCGCTGACGATCAGCGCAAAGGCCAGTCCTGCACCCAGCCTGGGGATCAGCACTATGATGCCTGTTACATATAAGGCGCCAATTAAACCGCCTGCCCAGTGGTACCATTGTGTCTCCCTGATCAGGGAAGGGTTAAAACTGGAACGTATGGAGAATGCATAGATCAGCAGTATTACAGTTCCGGTAAGAAATGAAATGGTGGCGCCAATCACCGGGTGGCCAAAAGTGCGCATCAATTTACCGTTCAGTGCAGCCTGTATGGGCAACAGGGCACCCATGATCAGGGTTACCAGCAGGAGCAATGTTTTACTCATGTTGAAAGAAAATTATGGATAAGGCAGAAAGATAATACATAACCCTGAAACGGGTTTTGCCTTTTACCTCCCAGTTCGCCCCTCGCACCTCGCCCCTTTTTATGCATTTCACTTTCGATTTTCGATTTTCCCCTACTTCCCTTCCATCTTATTCACATACTCCAACGACCCCAGCCTGAACCGCATCGGTATCCTGGTTGATTTTTCCAGTTTCCATTCCTGGCGGCAGAAAAAGCCCAGTTGCCTGTTATAATAATCCGGCTGTACAGCCATTAAGGGGTTTGGGGTAAAAGAGAAACGTATGGGGGTTTGGACGGCTGGCGTATTAAAGGGCAGTGAAGGAGCCAAAAGCGACTTTTTTTCCACCTGTGCCTGAATACATAAAGTGCAGGTAGTCAATACAATAAGAATGAAATAAAATCGTTTGCGCATGAAGTCGACTTTTGTTCGTAAATTTAGGCTTGATTTTTGTGGATGCGCAATTTTTTTTCGATCTTACGTATTCCACCCCCTGAATAACAATGGCCCTACATCAAAGTTTACAGCAAAAGCTGCTCCAGAAACTCTCGCCCCAGCAGATTCAGTTAATGAAGCTGCTGCAGGTTCCTACGGCCAATCTTGAAGAAAGAATCAAGGAGGAGATGGAGGAAAACCCTGCATTGGAGCAATCGGAAGAGGGTCATGATGAGAATCTTGACGAAGATATGAAGGATGAGTTTGAAACAGCCGAAGAAGAAGATTTCGACCTTGATGGCAGTGCTGATGAATACGAGAATATTGATATCAGCGAGTATGTCCATGATGACGATGAAATAGCTGAATACCGTATGAAGGATGATAATTACCCGGAACTGGATGAAGGCAAGACCATTCCGCACCGGGTAGAGTCAACTTTTCACGATTCCCTGCTTGAACAATTGGGATTGCTGACCATGTCTGATGAGCAAAAAAGGATCGCAGAGCAGATCGTAGGCAGCATAGATGATGATGGCTATCTCCGTCGGGAAACAAATTCCATTGTGGATGACCTGGCTTTCAGGCAAAACATCCAGGTCACAGCTTCTGAAATTGAAGCCCTTATACAGCAGATCCAGCATTTCGATCCACCTGGCATTGCAGCCAGGAACCTGCAGGAATGCCTGTTACTCCAGCTTTATCGCAAGCAGGTGGTTTCTGAGGACCCTTCCATAGATTGGGCGATCAGGATCCTGGAGAAGTACTTTGAAGAATTTACCAAGAAACACTACGAAAAGGTTCAAAAAGGGCTCAATCTATCTGATGAGGACCTTCGCGATGCTGTGGGTCAGATCATCAGGCTCAATCCAAAACCAGGGGGAAATGTTGGTGATACCAATACAGGAGAAACCTATGTTATCCCGGATTTTTTCATTTATAATAATGGTGGTAAACTGGAACTTACCCTGAATTCCAAAAATGCCCCTGACCTGCGGATCAGTGAGGGGTACAGGGAAATGCTGCGCGAATATGATAAGGGCAGCAAAAAGGATAAGCGCCAGAAAGAAGCAGTGATATTCATCAAGCAAAAAATTGACGCTGCCAAGTGGTTCATAGATGCTATCAAACAAAGGCAAAATACATTACTGGTAACCATGCAATCCATCATGGATCACCAGAAAGAATTTTTCATGACGGGTGATGAAACATCGCTTAAACCAATGATCCTGAAAGACATCGCGGAAGTTACCAACCTGGATATCAGCACGGTTTCCCGTGTGGCCAACAGCAAATTTGTACAGACCGAATTTGGTACCTACCGGTTGAAGTTTTTCTTCAGCGAATCGCTCAGTACCGACAGTGGCGAAGAAGTTTCCACCCGGGAAGTGAAGAAAATACTGAGCGATATGGTAGAAGGGGAAAATAAAAAGAAGCCGCTGAGCGATGAAAAATTGACCGATATGCTTCAGGAAAAAGGTTATAATATTGCACGTCGCACAGTGGCTAAATACCGGGAACAACTAAATATTCCTGTTGCCCGGTTGCGGAAAGCATTATAAAGCATGACAGGAGATTCAGGTCCCTCTACTTTTTCAAGTCCGGTACGCTTCGGCGCAAAAATCATTTCTTTTATATTTCATCCCCTTTTTACAGGTGCGATGATGATGGTATATATAACCTATCTGCATCCTACTTTTTTTATCGCCGTTTCAGAAAAAGGAAAATTTTTTAAATTACTCACCTTCCTGGTGAATAATGTAATGTTTCCTGCCCTGGTTGTTTTGCTATTGCGCGGTTTGGGATTTACAAAATCCATTTATTTACGGGACCAGAAAGAAAGAATCATTCCCTATGTGGCCTCTATCATCTTCTTCTTCAATTCATACAATACATTCCGTAACCAGCCCGATGCGCCGGAAATTTTAACCGGTATGTGCCAGGGCATTTTTTTGTCGGCCTGCCTGGCCCTCGTACTGAACAATTTTTCCAAGGTCAGTATGCATGCAATTGGTATGGGGGGAATGATTGGTTTGATGCTGGCCATAATATTCAGCGGTCAGGCTTTTGCGGTTTGGCCAATGGCACTGGCAATCTTATTTACCGGACTGGTATGCAGTGCCCGGCTGATTGTATCGGATCATACAGAGGAAGATATCATTCTGGGATTGCTGGTTGGGATCATTACCCAACTGTTTGCCTGGTGGATATAAAAAAAGCCCAATCTCCGTAGCAGACTGGGCCTTAACCTAACCATGGTTACATCCCACCTTAACCATTAAGCAGTTTGGAATCATTCAGATATTTTTGATCTGGAAAGTATACAAAGAGGACGTTACCGTTCTTTATTTTGTCGATGATTTTCTTATTTACTTTTTGCGGTACTGCGGGGCAACCGAAACTTCTGCCCAGGTAACCTTTGCTGCGGATCACTTCTTCACTCGCATAATTTGCTGCATGCATTACGATAGCACGTTCCATTGCTTTGTCGTTGATGCCTTTCTCATAGCCATCGAGTTTCAATGAATAACCGTTGGATCCAAAATAGGTACCCTTAGTAATATAAAAACCCAGACTGCTTTTATTGGAACGAGGCTGATTGGAGAAACTGCGTGCAAATTCCTGGCCTGTATTTCTGCCATGAGCCACAACCGTATTGAAAACTACTTCCTCTGTTTTAAGGTCAATGACTACCATCCTTTTCTGACGGGAAGATTTACTGAAATCAACAATGGTGAGAATGCTGTCTGTACTGATCACCCCTTGTTTATTTAGCTTATCAAAGCCTTTCAAAGCCATTTCAAAAACGGGCCTCGAGACACCGAAGTTCTCCAGGTGCGTTGATGCATACATTTTGTCAGCAGTTGAAATGGAATGTGCAATACTTAAACCGGGAGTGAGCCTGAATGCTTTTTCGTATGAAACTATATCGGCCGGGAGGCTTGCTTTTTTGCCCGCCATGATGAGTGGGGAGCATGCAATTAATAACAGCGCTATAAGCCTGGGCACGGATAATTTCATTGGATTGGTCTTCTCGGGTGACTTGGTAAAAACGAGCTTCATATTTCTATATTGTCTTTTTAAAAATTAAAAACCCAACTGCATGCGTACTTAGTTGGTTACCAAAAAAGTTTTACTAAAAATATTTTTCAGCATCGGCTTTTCTTTCACGGATGTAAAATTACGCTTATGTGCATGCTATTTATTTCATCTGAACGATCCGGATGTTTTTATGGCTTATTCGGGCACTAAGCCTGAAAAAAACATTATATTTATAAAGCACTCAAAACGAGTAATATATAAGCAAAAAAGGGCATCTTGTGATGTTTTTGCCAATCATTGGGGAGAATTTTTAACAAGTTGTTTTATCCGGAACTGATGTAAATATGATCAAACGGCCTAATTCATGATCAGATATTTAATTGGCATTTCCCCCTTATACTCACCATAGTAAGTTTAACTGATGATCTTTTTTTTAATAAAAGAACCCTGTTGAAAAGCCCCACTGCTTTAATTATACCCTGTTACATTTTACCGATACTTTTGTTTGTTAATGGCTTATTTAAACTTTCATTTACTTTTTTTCTGCTGCTGCGATTTTATTTTATTTGTTTTAATCATTGTTTTTTATGCAATTGGCTTGCTGCTCTTTTACCGGCAGCACAATAAGCTCCTTACTTATAAATTGATTCCGATTATGCTAATTGCGTATGTTACTTTTTGTTTTTCAAGCATTTAGATTTTCTTATGCCTGTTTCGATAATTATAATAATTTACACTTCTGCCTTAATCCAATATTTCCGGACAGTTTTCTCCGCTTGTTATTATTGCAACGATGCTAAATAATTGCATATTAAAGTTTTTCTTTTTTTGCTTTCACTGAAAAATTCATTACTTTCGGTGTCTCACCTCAGTAACCACAGAAGATAATTACCTCCCCGAAACCAATTCATTGTATTCAGATTTCCAAGATCGGTTTTGAAAAAGCCTGCGTGATAAAAAATATCAGGTTGATTTCAAGTTAATAATTGCTTGGTAAGATTTCCTGCGATCTTTTATTCCGGCGCATAACTCCTTAATGTTCGCCCATTATCCCTTGAAATTCTTTTTCATAGACCATTAGTAAATACTCAATGTAATGAATCGGAATTTCCGTAGGCGCACCTATGTCATCAAGTCACCCTATCCTTTCTTAAGTCCTTTAAGCAGGGTATTGTCCATTAAACTATTATGGGCATTTGTTTTTACATTTTTTATTACGGGTACAGTTCGGGCACAGAATGCCATTCAAACTGAAAATGCACTGCCCGGAAACCCGCAATCGGAGTGGGATGTAAGTAATTCAGGCGATCCCTCGATCCAGGGCTTCGCTACGGAGATGAGCATTAATAAAGGCTCAACGATCCGATTTAAGATCAATGTAACGGGAAGTAACAGAAGCTACACTATAAATATATACCGGCTTGGATATTACCAGGGAAACGGCGCGAGGTTGGTTGCCAGCCTGGGAACATTTTCAGGAATCGTACAACCAAGCCCTTCTGTTGATCCTTCACTGGGCCTGGTTGATTGCGGTAATTGGTCACAATCAGCCAGTTGGGCGGTTCCTTCTTCGGCGGTTTCCGGTATCTATATTGCCAAACTCACCCGTGTAAATAATGGCGGATCCAGTCATATTACTTTTGTGGTGAGAGATGATGAAGCGAGCTCTAACCTTTTATTTAAAACCTCCGATGCCACCTGGCAAGCATATAACAGCTATGGCGGTTACAGTTTTTATTTTGGAACAACAGGTAATCCGGAAGGACGTGCAGATAAATTAAGTTATAACCGGCCTTTCAATACACGCAGCATTAAGGCAGAATGTTTTTTATTTAACGCAGAATATCCCATGCTTCGATGGCTGGAAAGGAATGGCTATGATATGTCCTACACCACAGATGTGGATATGGAAAGAAATACCTCCTTGATCACTCCTTCAAAACATAAAATATTATTATCCGTCGGGCATGATGAATATTGGTCAGCCGGGCAAAGAAACAGTTTTGAGAACGCACGTAATGCCGGGGTACACCTGTCTTTTTTCAGTGGTAATGAAGCCTATTGGAAAGTGCGATGGGAAAACAATACCCGCACCATTGTGTGTTACAAAGAAGGGTCTGGAAGCCAGGGAGAATTTACCTGTGGAGGAAATTGTGATCCGCTATCCGGTGTGTGGACAGGCCTATGGCGCTATGGCTGTGAGTATGGCGAAGATGGTTGCCGTCCGGAAAATTCTCTTACCGGGCAGTTAAGCTGGACCGAATCAAATGCTGCAATCCAGGTGCCCTATGAATTTAAAGATCTCAGCTTTTGGCGAAATACGAGTATTGCTTCTTTATCTCCCGGCCAGACCGCTACCCTGTGCGAAAGCTCAATGGGGTACGAATGGGATTACGAACAGCCGGAATTTGAAAGTTTTAATCCGCCTGGAAGAATCACACTTTCCAGTACTACGGTAGCAGACAAAACACATAAGTTATCCTTATATACTCATAGCAGCGGTGCCATTGTATTTGGAGCAGGCACCGTACAATGGTCATGGGGATTGGATAATGAACATGACAGAGATCAGCCTGATGTAAGCCGAGACATGCAACAGGCCACTTTAAATTTATTTTTAGACATGGGGGTTTATCCTTCAACCCCACAATCAGAGCTGATCATTTCAGGATATTCCGGCGATCAGGTTTCACCCGTTTCGGCAATCAGTTCACCGGCAAATGGGTCAGGTGCCACGATAAATACACCAGTGACCATCAGCGGAACGGCATCTGATAATACAGGTATTTCAAGAATTGAGGTATCCATAGATGGAGGTAGTTCCTGGCTGTCGGCTTCAGGTACTACCAGTTGGAGTTACAACTGGACACCAGTAAATTCAGGAACAGTAACCATTAAATCAAGGGCAATAGATGTAGCCGGAAATATAGAGCCACAGGGTACGGCACCATCTGCAAATGCTATAAATGTTATAGTTAGCGGCGGTGGCTCATCAAATTGTCCGTGTACGATATTTACCAGTCAGTTGCCTGCAGTTGCTAACCAGCGGGACAATACCATCGGCATTGTTGTAGGTACCCGTTTCCGGTCTTCGAGTAACGGTACCGTAACAGCATTGCGTTTTTATAAAGGTGTAGGCAATACCGGCACCCATATTGGTCAG
>JBGSHT010000045.1:0-48939 GCA_041752135.1 Chitinophagaceae bacterium
GCATGTGCCCCGTCAACTAAAACCTGCACACCTTTTTGATGGGCCATATCACAGATCTTCCGTATCGGCAGTATCTGTCCGGTAATGTTGATCATGTGCGAGACCATCAATAATCTGGTTTTTCCCGTGATCGCGCTGGCATAAAGGTTTACGATCTCCTCGTCATTTGCAGGGTGATTTGGCACGGACACCTTTTTGCTGACAACCCCAAACCTTTCGGATACCTGCCTGAACATATCCTGCATGGCGCCATAATCCTGATCTGCAAAAACAGCCTCATCCCCGGCTTTCCAGGAGAGACCGCCAATGATCATATCAAGCGATTCGGTAGTATTTCGGGTTATGATCAATTCATCTCCGCCACAACCTAACATGGCAGCCAGTTTTTCAGCGATCTTTTTTTTATTGTCCCATTGAACGGTTCGCATGTAATAAGAACCCTGGTAATTAACCTCCCGGATATGCAACACATATTTTTCCAGTATCTCTTCCGGAACGAAATTATAATAACCGTTTTCAAGATTGATATAATCTGGCTTCAAGCGATAACCCCTGCGTATTCCATCCCAAAAAACTTCATCGTCAGCCAAATCAGTGGCAGGTATATCCTGGTACTGTTCCACCCATTTTTCCATTGCCTCAGCAGAAAAAGGAGTACCGATACCTGCCAATGCCAGGCCCTTGATAAATGTTCGCTTATTCATCTTCCATGAAATTTTTCAAGTATATGTATGGTCACTTTAATGTTCATAGGGAAGGTAGGATTTTTTTGTAAGGTTAATTTCAAGAGAGAACAGATTTCATACATTCGAATGAACGAAGGTATTATGGAAATGCAGTAAATTTAGAGCTATGACCCCTATACAAGATCGTCGTTCATTCATTAAAACAACCACAGGCTTGCTTGCTGCAGGCATGACCGGCTTTGGTTTTTCAGCCAAAAAGAAAGAACTCCTTTTATCATTTTCAACATTAGGCTGCCCCGACTGGCCACTGGATAAAATTCTTCTTTTTGCAAAAGAACATCAATATAAGGGTGTCGAGATAAGAGGAATACAACGGGAACTGAACCTGGTAAAATGCAGTGCATTCAATTCACCGGAAAGAATAAAAGCTTCAAAAAAATTAGCAAAGGACTCCGGCATCAGCTTCGTAAACCTTGGCGCATCTTCTGCGCTGCATCATCCTCCAGGGGCTGAGCGTACAAAAAGTATCGATGAAGCAAAGCAATTCATTGACCTTGCCCAGTCCCTTGGTTGCCCATACATCAGGGTATTTCCCAATAACCTCCCCAAAGAGCAGGAAAAGAAAGTAACACTCGATCTCATCAAAGAGGGAATGATCGTATTAGGTGATCATGCCAAGGGAAGCGGTGTCACTGTTTTAATGGAAACACATGGCGATGTTGTTTATGCAGCAGATCTGATGTACATCATGCAAGACCTTAATCACCCGCAGACAGGGTTGGTTTGGGATATTGTCAATATGTGGTCGGTCACAAAAGAAACTCCCGCAGAAGTATACCCGAAATTAAAGCCCTTTATCTATCATACACATATCAAGGATTTTCGTATGAAGGATGGCAAGATGCTGTACACTTTGTTAGGAAGGGGCGAGTCGCCGATATACCAGGCAATCGATATACTGCGCAAAGATGATTTCAAAGGGTACTACAGTTTTGAATGGGAAAAATTATGGCACCCTGAAATCGAAGAGCCGGAGATTGCACTGGCAGAGTATGCATCTACCATGAAGTATTTAAAATAAACGGGCATACAAGAACAGGGGACATCATTTTAATAAAAAAGAGATCAGGCTTACTGTTTAGGGTAAAATTAGTTGCCATTTCCTACACGCTGTATTTCGTCTGCAGCACTGCCGCCATTGCGCTGCACAGGTTTCACGGTTTTCCCAAAGCGGTATGTGAAGGCAATTGTTACTACCCGGGAGTCGCGTGTTAGAATGAAATATTCTTCTGCATTTTCAAAATCAGTGATGCCTTCCATTGCCTGTGTATAGAAAATGTCACGGATACTTAATTTCAATGTGCCTTTCTTTTTTAAAACCGGCCGTGATACACCGGCTGATACCTGGCCAGTTGGATATAAAACCTCCTGCAGATCATTCCTGGCCCTGCTGGTATAAAAACCTGAGAGCTCCGCAGCGTAAGTATCGCCTATACGAAACTGGTTATTAATATTGAGGTTAAACTGGTTGATCGATGATTTATATTCGACCCAAACAAAACCAGTCAGTTCCTTATGGTTGAAGACGGCCTGTCCTGTCATGCTCCACCATTTTGCAGGTGCCGCCTGTACTGTTACTGAAACACCCAGGTTTATTGCCTGCTCGATATTGCCTTCCGAATAAAGTAAAATGCCGTTATTGTCGGTAAGGAATAATTGTGTAAAATAATTTTTTATCATGCTATATGATATCGCTGTTGTCAGAAAGTTTTTATACTGATGGCCCAACTCGATATTCCAGCTGTATTGCGGCAATAAGAAAGGGTTACCGGTTTGATAGGTATACTTATTGATAATGAAAACAAAGGGATTTAGCTTTTGGTAAGCGGGCCTGTCGATTCTTCGGCCAGCCGTAAGGGTAATTGCATTTGATGAATCTGCCTGGTAAGAAATATAACCACTTGGGAAAAGCCCGCTGTAATTTTTGGAAAAAGCAGAATCATCTTTCAATGCATTGCCTAACTGGTTTGCATTATATGCTGTGTATTCATATCGAATCCCGGCCTGGAAGGTAAAGCGCCTGAATCTTTGTTCCAGGCTGCTGTACAATGCATGAATATTTTCTTTATAGAGAAAATGATTGCTCTTGCCATAATCATCACTCCACAGATTGCCATCGTAAAACTGGTATACGGCCAGGTTATCGGTATTGATATGTGACGATTTCCAGCCCGACTCCAGTTTTCCATTCTGTCCAAAGCGCAGGCTGTAATCTAATTTTCCGGCCAGGATCCTGAGATCTGAAGGAAGATATCCCTGCGATGCTTCCGTATAACCTCCGGTTACATCAAGTTGGTTGGTAAAATACTGTTCATTTCGGATATCATAATTCAGCCAGTCGAAGTCTGCACTTATATCCTGCATCTTGTTGATCGCATGCCTGAAGTTAAGGTTGATTGATCCGTTCCTGAACCTGTTGCTGCTGTTGCCTGTGGTAATGATGGCAGAATCTGTGCCTCCGTTACCATTAAGCCAGCTAGCTCTTGCATTGGATTCCCCCTGCCTCGAAATAATCACCCCTGTAAATGCTATGCCAAATGTTGTTTTTTCTGTTGCATAAAAGTCGACCCCGGTTTTGAATGTATTATTCAGGCTGTTTGCCTGGAGATATGTAGGTTGTTCCAATGTTGCTATTTTCTTTCCTGTTGCATCAAAATATGTACGCAATGCATATATGTCTACGAAATTTTCATTGTATGCGGCAGTGTAATTAAAGAAACTGTTGAATTTCCCCTGACGGTAATTCAGCATTATACTGTTATTTGTTTTAGGATAGCGGCCCTGGCCATAGGATAGCGAAAGCGATCCGTTAAATCCTTTTTGCTTATTCTTTTTTGTTTTGATATTGATGATCCCTGCATTGCCATTTGCATCATATTTTGCACCGGGGATTATAATCAGTTCGATCTGGTCAACCTGCGATGCGCTCATGCTACTGAGCAGGTTGGCCAGATCGGCGCCGGTTAAAAAGGTTTGTTTATCGTCAATGAAAACGAATACACCGGTTCTTGACTGCAGGCTGATACCTCCATTCCGGTCAACGTTCACACCGGGAGATTTTTCCAATACTTCCAGTACAGTAGCACCAGCATTGGTGACAGCGGCATCAACATTAATCAATACTTTCCCTTCGGTTCTTTCGATCAACGGCTTTTTTCCGGTTATGGTAATATTTTGTAAAACAGAACCTGATGGGGTAAGTTCAAAATGCAGTGTATCCGTATCTGAAGTCCCCAGTTTGTACGTTTTGCTGAAGTAAGTTTGATAGCCTGTAAGGCTTATTTCAAAACGGTATTCATCGGCGAGGATATTCCGGATAATCGCAAAACCTTTTTCATCTGTTAAAACTGTTTTTACCAGGAAAGTATCACGTACCCTGATCAATGCAATGGTTGCTGCATCTACAGGCTCCTGTTTTTCGTTTCTAATTATTAGCAGAATGGATGAATCTTTTTCAGAGGCAGGCCGGGCTATGCCTGGATTTGTGAGACATATCAATAATATGAAAAATAGCCATTTCTGCATAAGCGTAGGTAAGGACAAAATAGGCCTTACTTCGAATGCATATACAGTCTTTATGTTAAATGGCTTATGAAAATGATAAATTGATCAGAAGTGCACAAAATTGATACCAGGGCTTTCATTATTCCGGCTTTTTAAAAACCAGGCAATGTTGCCAGGGGAGGTTCCCTATATTTTTTACAAAAATGAATCCGCCTGCTTTTAATTCTTTAACAGCTTGTTTCTGGGTCATTTTATGGACTTCTTTAATGGGAACAGTAATGTCCTCGGCTTTGTATTCAACCAGGTATAATTTTCCGCCGGGTTTAAGTGCCTCCATCATGGATCTGGCCATTTCATAAGGAAAAGAAAGTTCGTGGTAAACATCCACCAATAAGATGATGTCTGTGCTTGCCGGGGGCAGGTTTACGGATTGTTCATTACCGAGTACTGTTTTAATATTTAAGTATCCTTCGTCTTTGATTCGTTTATCAAGGTAATCGATCATTTTGGGTTCAACATCCACAGCATAAATTTTACCATCACCAACCATTTTTGACATGCGGACCGCATGATAGCCACTACCGGCGCCTATATCCGCCACTGTCATGCCAGGCTTAAGCGCCAGGTTTTTCAGCAGAATTGTAACCCTTTCTTCCTTTTCCCTTTCTGGCCTTTCCAGCCAGGAAATACCATAATGACTCATAACATAGGCTATCTCCCTTCCCATATACCATTTGCCGATGCCGTTCATATCGCCATCACGGTATTGGTAGCGGTCCTGTGACAATGCAATTCCTGAGAAGAAGAGATAAAGGGGAAAAAAGATAAATAGATATTTCATACAAATTTTAATACAAAACAAACGATCATTCGGTTCGGAACACGGCTGCTTTTTTACTTTTTGTCATTGTCTAAAAAATGAAGTGAGGTTCCTTTGCTGCTTAACGGTTAAATTTGTTTATGGAATATCAAAAGCTTGGAAATTCATCCCTTCACATTTCAAGGATCGGCCTTGGGTGTATGTCTTTGGATCCGGAAAGAGAATCGAATGGAATAAATATCATACATCGTGCCATTGATTTGGGGGTTAATTATTTTGATACTGCTGATTTGTATAATATGGGTCTCAATGAAATTCTTGTAGGTAAAGCTCTTTTACATAAACGCCGGGATATTATTCTCGCTACTAAAGCAGGCAACCAGTGGCGGGCAGATGGAAGCGGCTGGGACTGGAACCCACACAAAGAGTACATCATAAAGGCGGTTGAAGAAAGCCTTCGCCGCTTGCAAACAGACTATATTGATCTGTACCAGTTACATGGTGGTACGATCGAAGATCCGATTGATGAGACCATTGAAGCATTTGAGCATTTAAAAAAGTCAGGTAAGATCCTTCATTACGGAATTTCATCCATCAGGCCGAATGTGATACGTGAATATGTAAAGCGATCGGGTATCGTAAGTGTAATGATGCAATACAGCCTGCTTGACCGCCGGCCCGAAGAATCTGTTTTAACGCTGTTGCAGGAAAATAATATCGGCGTATTGGTAAGGGGATCACTGGCGCAGGGTTTATTGGCGGGTAAGACGCCTAAAGATTACCTGGGACATACGGCTGCAGACGTAAAAAAAGTCGCAGGTGCAGTAAATAGCTGTGTGAACAAAGACAGGCCCGCATCACAAACAGCGCTGCGATATGTGTTGCAAAATCCTGCGATTACTGCAGCAGTTGTGGGCGTTAGTACACTGGAACAATTGGAAGAAGTGGCTGGTACAATGAGTACACTCTCGTTATCGGCGGAAGAAATTAAAATATTACAGGATTCGATTCCTCCCCAAAAATATACAGATCATAAATGACATTAACCGCGAAGAAAAATTGACACGAAGAAAAACTTCTCAGGATTCTTCCAGGTTTTCGTGATTATCACCACCCAGGCTGTAATAATTATTTTCCTCATCCTCCTCTCCGATTTCTTCTGATATATCATCCAACTCTGCACCAGGTACGTCCAAACCGCTGGTTTTATGATTTTTTCTGAAATTCAATTCTTCAATGGAATCCGGGCCTTTATAGCCGGTTTCAAACTCGGTGTTTTCGTCAACAACTTTATGTCCGGCCCTGATACCCTTATTATAAATGTCTTCTTCGGGGGGGTATTTAAGTTCCTCCGGAATATCCTTTTTATCTTTCTTGTTCATACAACAGGCTTGATCGGGTTCAATTTTCTTATCTGTAACAATTTACAGCATAATTTCTCCCTTTGAAATGATTTTAATCAGTAAAGTGAGGAAATTCATTATGGAGCTTGTCTGAATAATATTCTAAGGCCATTTTGACATCAGCCATTTTTTCCGTTTCCTTTCCCATTACCATTATTCCCTTTTCCTTTTCCATTATGCTTTTCCCAGGGCTGGTTATTGCTCCAGTCGAATTCCTCATATTTGTATTTGCTCCAGTTATAGTTTTTGTAATTGACCGGCAAAGTGGTTTTCTGAACCCATATTCCGGCTTCAAGAAAAAAGTAGATACTGATTTTTGTATCGAAATAAAAATTCAATGAGGGAAAATAGGTGTAACGCGCTTTCGCACGGTATCCTTTTGCCGGAGCCCATGGGGGAGGTCCGCCCTGGGCATAAATGTCATTTGTTATTGTGGCAATAGAAATTAGTATTACCAGGGGTAACAGGATCATTTTTTTCATAAGGTATTAATCTTAAAAATAAAAGTAGTCATTCCCCTTAAAAATGTCAATGCTGCCGGAATGATTCTGATTTAATTAACAGAATGTACATGTTTATCCAATGCTGAGTAGTAAATATTTTAATATGAAATTTATGTTATTAAAAAAGGAAAGGGAGGAATAGTTCAGATTGATTATCCTTCCCTTTCTATGATCCGAATGTTATTTTAAAAAATTTCTTAGTAAATCAACTTTTACTTAATCTTAAATGGAAGCTGATTCACTTGTTCGGCAATCTTTTTGCCAATTTGTTTACCTGCATCCACACTGAACCTGAAATTGATGCCGGAACTGATTCTTTGTTCAGCCGTTTGATTTATGAAGTCCTGAATGGAATTATACGCGAAAGAGCCGTACAATTTTTCTTGTGTCTGATCTGTAAAGGCATAATCCGGGCCAAGTACCTTTTCCCAAATACCGGCACCGGCAGAATTTACACCTGCTATGGCAGAAGGATAGGAGGGGTGTTGTAAGGTGGGAATAACTGTATTAAAATTAGACTGGCTCATTTCCCGCCTGATATAAGTGATGGGCCGCATCTGATTATATTTAAATTTTGCGGCAAAGACTGTATTGATCGCATCAAACATGGCAATGTTGTGTTTAGCATATGCAACAACCACTTCATTCAGAAAACTGGTTTTAGCAGAAAGGAAATTAGTCAGTAGTTTATTCATGTGCGATGGAGTGTTATAATTGACAGGCGGTATATCCCTCCATGATGTTGCCAGTAAAGAGTCTTTACGGGTTAATTTTTTTGAATACTGTAATACTTCATCCGCAGCTTTATGATATTCGGATTCCGGTGTTAAGGAAAATGCCGGTGGTGGTCCGGGGTCGGCCTGTTTGGTTATATCTTTTAAAAAGGTCCTGATATTTCCCTGGCAGGCACCGGTTGCCGGGAAAAATCCAGGTGGCGTTGGTTCCCATAAGCCAGGTCCAACCGGTGGGACCCATGCCGCGCATGGTGTTGAAAATCCGTCTGATTTAGACCATTCAAAAATCGCATCTGCTACCTTTTTTCCATAGTCAATTGATTCATTGAGCCTGTCAGCATCTGTAACATTTTTGAAAAAGGCATTATAAACTGATTCAAGCGAATCAATGGTCCTGATGTTTGCTGCTGCCGGGTTAAATTTCCTCAGGATTGCAGCCATGGCAGAATTTGCAGCCGCCGGTCCATAGTATTGGCCATTTGTATTATATACAACCTGCTGTCCGCTGAAGTGAGTAAACATGGATTGGTAATCCTTCATTTCCGGTAACTGAGATTCATAGAGTACTAAAGAGGAATAGGCAAATATCCTTATCGTTGGCGGTGGGGGCAGTGCCCTGGATTTAATCATTTCGGTTGCCAGGTTCATCCAGTCTGTGGCAACCTTTGCAGAATACCTGCCTGCTATTGGGCTCAGATCTGGTACATCAGATTTCTCATTACAGGAGATGCAGTTCAACAAAACAACCAGAATTATTGCAGGCCTTAAATTACTTAGTGCTTTCATGATTTTAGTATTTGGTGGTATTATCATTAAAGATGTTTATATATGGAGTCTTTCGGGAAAAGATATAAACCACATCACGATACCCTTTTATTATTTCATTATCCTCTTCATCATTTTCCTAAAGGTTGTTATGGAAAATATAGTTTGCCACATTGGTTCCTTGTTCTTCACCTACCAGGCAGGCAAGCCTTTGTGTTTAAAAAATATTTTTCTTGATGAAAAATTGATGTTTTAAAAAAAAATTGAATTCTTCAGGTGAACATAAAAATGACATAATGTAATTGGTTTTTAATACCATTTATTGAAAATTACAATTGTTGGAGTATGTTATATTTATATTTATCCGAAAGGCGAGGTTTCATCTGCATAAGGATGCGAACAGGCGATCAAATGCAAGCATATTTCGATTGATGCATTTCGTCGACGCAAAACGGTTGTTTATCTATAAAAGATTTTTAGGAATTTTGTAGCTGTTGAATTAAGTACATTTGGAAAAAGGTCAAAATGAAAGCAAACAAAACTTTCATGGATTACCTGCTGCACCACTGGCTACTCAGGCATTGTATATTCTGGTTATTTATCATAAGTTATTTTGCCTGGGGATTTGGCTTGAATGAAGAACAGTTCAAGAAATCATTTCTTAACTCATTGATCTTTTTGCCTGGTCATTTAATGATTGTGTATCCATTATTGTACTTGCTCATTCCCCAATTCCTGGTAAAGAAAAAATTTATTCTCTTTTTCGGCAGCTTTGCGGGATTATTATTTTTATGTGCATTTACCATGGAACTGCTCAAGATCCCTTTACAGATCCATAAAAACGATGCGTTCAAGGGTTTTACATGGACTATTGGTAAAAATGTATTGCCTTTTGTGCATGTTGCCGGACTGGCAACGGCTGTAAAACTTATTAAGTATTCTTATTTTCAGCAACAACAGGCGTCTGATGCCCTTCAAATGAAAACGCAGGCTGAACTTGAACTGCTAAAAGCGCAGATACATCCGCATTTTCTCTTCAATACATTGAATAATCTCTTTGCGCATACGATAAAGCAATCCAGTGAGTCTCCGGATATTGTATTGAAATTATCTGATTTGTTGCGTTTCATGATCTATGATAGCCGGGCTGAATTTATACCACTTAAAAAGGAAATTGCTTTGTTAAAAAACTATATTGACCTGGAGAAAATGCGCTATGGAGACCGGTTGGATGTTTCTTTGACCAGTACAGGAGATATCGAAGAAAAAATGATTGCCCCCTTAATATTGCTGCCCCTTATAGAAAACTCATTCAAGCATGGTATAGCTAAACAACTTGATCAAAGCTGGATCAGTCTCGATATCCAGGCTGAGGGAAACAAATTAAAGGTAAAGCTGGTCAACAGCAAAGATGCGGATAGGAAAGAAACAAATAACACATACAGGGGAATCGGGTTGGAAAATGTGCGACGACGGCTGGAACTTATTTATCCCGACAAACATTCAGTTGAAATAAGAGAAGAGGACGATTATTTTCTCTTACATCTTTCAATTGACCTTTATACAGCTCAACAAAAAATGACTTAGAAAAAAAGTAAATAATGATTTGGAAATGTCTCATTGTCGATGACGAGCCTTTGGCTATTGAAGTACTTAAAAGTCATATTGCAAATGTGCCATACCTTTATTTGGCAGGTTCCTGCCTGAATGCATTTGAAGCCATTGATTTTTTGCAGGAGCGCCAGGTGGATTTGATGTTTGTTGATATCCACATGCCCAAACTGATGGGTACAATATTTATCCGCACTTTACAGAACCCGCCAAAAGTAATTTTCACGACAGCACATAAGGAATATGCCATTGAAGCATTTGATTTGGATGCGGTTGATTATTTGCTGAAACCCATATCAATGGAGAGATTTCTGAAGTCTGTTAATAAACTGATCCATGCAGAACAGCCGAAAAATGAGGCAGAAAAAATTTTGCCAGAGACCAGGAGCGGGTTTGTATATTTCCGTGCATCCCGTAAAATGGTTAAACTTTTTTATGATGAAATACTGTATATAGAAAGTGTAAAGGATTATATTAAAATAATCCGGAAAGCAGATCCTCCATTACTGGTAAAGCAATCCATTACGGCCACTGAACAAATGCTGCCGGGCAGCTTATTTGTCAGGGTGCATCGTTCGTTTATTGTGGCAAAGGATAAAGTCACTGCCATGAGCCATCATGATATTGAGATAGGGAAAATTGAAATTCCAATTGGAAGGCTTTACCGCCAGGAAGTTGCCAAAATAAAAAGTCCTCCTGCTAATCTTTAATTGGGACAAAAAATTGGAAATGTAAAATCTTCTTGTTTACTTTGTAATTCAAAGCGCTTTATGAATAGTAAAGAACAAAACCTGGCTACCCTCAATGAGATCAGGTCCATGATGGATCGAAGCAGCCGTTTTATCAGTCTCAGTGGCTGGAGTGGTATTGTTGCCGGAACCGCCGCCCTGGTTGGGGCCTGGCTGGCAAGGCAAAAGATCAATTCCTATTACCAGGAATCTTATGGAAGACCCGATGCCTGCCCTGTTTGTTTAAGAAATGAGCTTTTCCTTCTGGCAGCAATTGTTTTTATGACGGCATTTGCCGGCGCCGTTTTCTTTACCTATATGAAAAGCCGGAAAGATGGTATTGCGATCTGGGGTAAATCAGCCAAACGACTCATGTGGAATACCTTGTTGCCCATGGCAGCCGGGGGCCTCCTGCTTTGGCGCATGATGGAATTGAAACAGTATGAACTCATTGCCCCTGCTTCGTTGATATTTTACGGACTTGCACTGGTCAACGGGAGTAAATTCACCATCGGCGAAGTTCGTTTTCTTGGATACGCTATTATTGCAACCGGTATTTTTAATCTTTGGGCCATAGGTTACGGACTGGAGTGCTGGGCATTTGGTTTTGGTGTGTTACATATCATATATGGAATTACCATGTGGTGGAAATATGAAAGGAAGAATTGATATTTACCTTATCGATGCAGTTATTTAACAACGGCGTTCAATGAAGAATCCCATAGAAAATCTAAATAAAGTGTTCGACAGCCGCATCCGGCTGGGCATCATGAGTGCCCTGCTGGTAAATGAGGACGTAAACTTCAACGACCTGAAAGAACTCATACAGGTAACCGATGGTAACCTGGCCAGCCATTTAAAAACCCTTGAAGAAAGTGCCTATATCAAAGTGCAAAAAGGATTCATCGGCCGCAAAACAAATACAACCTATTCTGTTACAAAATCCGGCGAAAAAGCCTTTAAACTCCACCTGGATGCACTGGAGCAAATGATCAGGTCCCTGGAATAATTTTTTTGCATCTATACTTTGAAATACAAAGTGCTTTTATGAAACGTTATTTTAGCGGTATTGCAATTTCGGCGGGTATTTGGATAAGGGCCAGTATCGTCTTCGGGCTATACTGGCTGGCAGGGACTTTGTTGATTGGAGAGGCAGATTATATCTGGACCGCTTTGCCTGCATTTGTCGCGGCAGCCCTGGGAAGTTTACCCATATTGTTTGTAATGACGCTAAGTCTTTACTTTCTCCATTTATCCCGATTAAAACGTACTCAAAAATTAAATCTGTTTGTGTGGTTATGTTTTATTTCCGTTTTGCCATATGCTTTGGTCTTATCTGTGATCAATTATAATTTATATCCGCCGTTAATTTTTAAGGATGAATTCCTGATGACTTTAGTTACTGTCGCCGGATTATTATTCACCAGTCTTGCATTTGGGATCTATACCGTCCGCCATAAGCTGAACCAATTTCTACTCAATAAGCAATCATTATTCAATCATCAAACACATACAATGGAAACAACTATGCAAACCGGAGATTCCGGTCAACAGGAAACATTGCCTCCTTCAGGGAATAAACACATGATCAAGGGACTAATGACCGGCGGACTGATTCTGCTGATGTTGATCCCAACTGTTTTTATCAGGGGACTGGTAAGGGAAAGGGAACAACGCCAGCGGGAAGTGGCTGAAGAAGTAAGCCGGAAATGGTCTGCTGCACAAACACTTACCGGGCCCTATTTATTTATACCTTATAAGGTGTATGGCAAAGACAAAGATGGTAAGATCACCGAATGGGTTGAACATGTTTGGCTGCTCTCTGAAAACCTGCAAATGAAAGGCGTTATAGAGCACCAGATAAGGCTTCGGTCAATTTATAAAGTGTTACTCTACAGGACTATATTAAATGAAGCCGGAAATTTCATTCTGCAGTTGCCAAAGGGATTGGATTCCGGTAATGTTATCTGGGGCGATGTGAAGATCTGTTTCGGATTATCCGATTTCAAGGGTATAGAAGAAAAACTTGTTGTTCGGTTGAATGGAGCCGATATCGAACTGTCGCCGGGATTGCCTTCTGATGAAATTGATTCAACCGGCCTGTCGGCAGTTATACCTTTAACTGCTGCTTCTATCGGAAAAAGCATCCCTTTTTCCCTGCAACTGAAATTAAAAGGAAGCGGGCAGTTGCATTTTGTTCCTTTGAGCGGCAACAGCAGTTACTCACTGAAGTCCAAATGGCCCAATCCTTCTTTTGACGGGAATAATTTGCCGGGCGAAAGGGAAGTGGGAGACAGCGGCTTCACCGCCAGCTGGACCTTCAATAAAGCCAACCTGCCATTTGGTACGATACTGAAAGATTTCAAATTCGATCAAAACGCCATTGCCTTTGGCGTGACACTGCTGCAACCCGCTGATCAGTATGCCAAGACCAATCGCAGTGTAAAATATGCTATCCTCTTTATCGGTTTGACATTCTCCCTGTTTTATATCGTGGAGATCATGCAGAAAAAACCTGTACACCCGGTGCAATATGTTTTGATCGGACTTGCACTGGTTATTTTCTATACGTTGCTGCTGGCCATCAGTGAATTTATAGTATTTGATCTTGCATACGGGATTGCCTCATTGGCTACAGTAATGTTAATCACTTTATATGCATGGTCGCATTTTCAAAGCTGGAGATCCGCAGGCATTTTTGCAGGCATACTAAGTCTTTTATACGGCTTCATTTTTATCCTGATCCGCCTGGAAGATACGGCCCTGCTGGTGGGCAGCATCGGATTATTCCTGGTACTTGCCATTGTCATGTATGCCAGCAGGAAAGTAAACTGGTATGGAACAAGGGAATAAAGAGGATAGAGGATAGAGGTTAGTGGGCAGCAAAAGCAAAGAAATTTGTTAGTTGCTAAAGTGATGTAAAAGTGTATTCTAAAAATCAATATGAATGATAACAAAGAATGAAAATACCTATAATCGAAAAAGCTGGCAGGAGGGTCCCTTGCAAAAATCCTTCGGCTATGCGTTACAGGGGGTCAGCTATTTTTTCAGAAAGGAAAGGAATGGCAGGCTGCAGGTATTGATCGCAGGATGTGTTTTCCTGGCTGGCATACTGTTATCAATCTCAATAACCGAATGGCTTATCATACTCTTGTTTACGGCGCTGGTGATCTCCCTTGAAATGTTCAACAGTGCCCTGGAAAAACTCTGCGACCATATCAGCCTTGATTGGCATCCACATATTAAAGTGATCAAAGACATGGCAGCAGGTGCTGTTCTATGGGCCTCGATATTTTCTTTACTCGCAGGCTTGTGCATTTTCATCCCTAAAATCATGCAGATAATATGAAAAAGAGAATTAGTTCACTCGAGAAAATGATACTGCTCTCCATTGGTTTTACCATGAGCTTGTTAGTGGTACGTGTTTTATTCACCAGGGAACTGACCTATGGGTTCTTTCCATGGAATACGCTGCTGGCCGTGGTACCGCTGCTTTTCAGTAGAAAGCTGAAACAAAAAGAAGAGTGGGACAGGTACACAGTGGGGCTTTTATCAGGCTGGCTCTTGTTTTTCCCGAATGCGCCATACATCATCACCGACCTTTTTCATTTTTCCAAAGACCCGGGCGTACCATATTGGTTTGACCTGGTGCTGGTGGTTTCGGGAACATGGAATGGAATGTTGCTTGGATTTATATCGCTGATGCAGGTGGAACAGTTCCTGCGTAAAAAACTTTCGGGAAATTGGGCAAACATCATAACCATGTTGTGCATCTTTTTATGCGGATATGGTATTTACCTGGGCAGGTACCTTCGATATAACAGCTGGGATATCCTGACCAACCCCATCAACCTCATATCAGCCATGGCAAACCATGTATTCAGTCCTTTTGATAATACACGGATCTGGGCTTTTACAATGATATTTTCCCTGATGTTTGGAATCATTTATAGTACACTTAAACAACTTATCACACAATCTTTCTCAGAAAAAACAGCAGGATAAAACCGAAATATTTCGGGATCGATCAGGCAGAAAATATTTCCTGAAGGGAATGTTTTTTCTCCCTACCTTTAGATGTAAACCGATTTAGCAACAAATCAACGATGCTTATGCCACTCTCCCGGAGATCTGCCATCAGGCAATTTCTATTTGTATCAGCAGGTATGGCCCTGATACCTTCCTGCCTGCAGGACAAAAGCAAGCCTGCTGTTGAACTGAAAAATTTCAGCATCAGCGCGGACCAGGATTCGCTCCTTGCAGAATTGGCTGAAAGCATCATTCCAAAAACAACCACTCCAGGCGCCAAAGATATTTCGGCACACCGGTTTGCTTTGAAAATGATGGACGATTGTCGCAGTAAAGAGGACCAGGAGAAATTCCTGGCAGGACTGGCCGCGTTTGAAAAGCAGGCGGACAAGATTTCCGGCAAATCATTTGTGAAACAATCGGCTGAAGAAAGAAAGGCGGTATTAACTGAAATGGAAAAGGATAAGGAATCAAAAGAAGATGCCGTTGCTTTTTACAGGACCATGAAGCGGTTTACCATACAGGCTTATTCTTCCTCCGAATTTTTCCTGACCAAAGTGCAGGTCTATGAACTCGTTCCCAGCCGATACCATGGCTGTGTTCCGGTGAAAGCCGCCTAATCATTTTAGCAACATTCCAATCAATTTCCATGGGAGATAATAATCGCAACTTCGACGTCATCGTTATTGGTTCTGGTATCAGCGGTGGCTGGGCCGCAAAAGAATTTACGGAAAAGGGACTGAAGACCCTGGTGCTGGAAAGAGGAAAAGATGTCAAACATATTAAGGACTATCCCACCACCAATATGATGCCCTGGGAATTTGAACATAGGGGTGAAATTCCGCATGAGATCCAAAAAGAGAACCCGGTGGTAAGTCGTTGCTATGCTTTCCGGGAAGATGCGATGCATTTCATGGTGAAGGATACGGAGCATCCCTATGTGCAGGAAAAACCTTTCGACTGGATTCGCGGGTACCAGGTGGGTGGGAAATCATTGCTTTGGGCAAGGCAAACCCAGCGCTGGAGCGAATATGACTTTGAAGGCCCTGCCCGTGATGGCTTTGCCGTTGACTGGCCCATCAGGTACAAAGACCTTGCGCCCTGGTACAGCTATACAGAAAAATTTGCAGGCATTTCCGGCAATAAAGATGGGCTTGATATTTTACCAGACGGTGATTTTCTGCCGCCGCTGGAATTAAGTTGCGTGGAGAATTATTTCAAAGATGTTGTGGCAAAGAATTACCCTGATCGTCATGTTATTTATAGTCGTTGCGCGCACCTCACAAAACCAAACCAGATTCATCTGGACCAGGGCAGGGCGCAATGCCAGAAAAGAAATATATGCCAGCGGGGTTGTCCGTTTGGCGGTTATTTCAGCAGCAATGCCTCAACTATTCCCTGGGCCGAGAAAACGGGTAATATGACATTGATGACGGATTCGGTTGTGCAATCAGTGATCTATGATGACAAGAAAGGTAAAGCAACCGGTGTGCGTGTGATCGATGCAAAGACAAATACCTTAACAGAATACTTCGCCAGGGTGATCTTTGTTAATGCAGCTGCACTGAATACAAATCTCATTTTACTTAACTCCACTTCATCCCGTTTCCCTAACGGTTTAGGAAATGATAATGGGTTACTCGGAAAATATGTTGCTTTCCATAATTACAGGGCCAGGATTTCTGCCATGTATGATGGCTTCAAAGATTCCACCACAGATGGCCGTTCCCATACCAGCGCTTATCTTCCACGTTTCCGGAATGTAAAAAAACAGGAGACTGATTTTCTGCGCGGATATGCGGCCGGATTTTCCGGCGGGCGCTACAATCAAACCAATTATGACGGATTTGGCGAAGGCTTGAAAAATAATATTGACAAACCCGAACTCGGTCCCTGGCGCGTGGGCTCACATATGATGGGCGAGACTATTCCAAAAGAAACCAACACGGTAAGTCTTGATCCTGTTCTCAAAGATGCTTGGTCCATGCCTTTACTCAAAGTGAATATCGACTATGATGATAACGATGAGAAAATGGTGAAGGACTACCTGGAGCAAATGACGGAGATGTTTACCCGTGCCGGCTTTACCGATATCAAAACCAATGATTCCAAACAAGCGCCCGGACTGGATATTCATGAAATGGGCGGCGCCAGAATGGGGCATGATCCAAAGACATCCATCCTGAATAAATGGAACCAGGTGCATGCATGCCAGAATGTTTTTGTAACCGATGGAGCCTGTATGACATCCACCTCTACACAGAATCCATCGCTAACCTATATGGCGTTAACTGCAAGGGCAGCGGATTATGCAATGGCACAAATGAAGAAGGGGGAACTATAGATCATCGTTTCTTTGTGGTTAATTGCTTTTTTTATTTTTCCTATACTCCCATGGGGCAACGGGGTCTTTGATCGACCAAATCCCGATCTGTGTATCCCTTGCATCCCTTTCCAGCTTTTTTAAAGTTGGATCTTTGGAATATTTTGTAAAATGCCAGGCGAGGCCTTCTTTTACCATAACCTGGTTAATAAATATTTCTCTTGAAGTAAAAGCATCAGCCACCCACCGGCCGAAATAATCCTTGTTCCGGATTTTAATGGTTATAGGCCCTTCTTTGCAAAGCTGTCCTAAACGGTCCTTGCTTTTCTGATAAAAGTCCTGCCCCTTTTCCGGTGCATCAATGCCAAATAGCCGGATACGGTAAGTTTGTCCATTTGCCCGGCCCTCAAAAGAATCTCCGTCTATGATCCGGTAAACTGTGAGTTTAAAATCATCAACCGGTTTTGTTTGTGCAGGTTCACAAGAGTTTAAAAAAGGGGAACAGATCGAAAGAATCCAGATAAGCAGAAATTTCATCCGATAAAAATAAATGTATTTGTGGGAATCCCTTGTTGGTTTGAGACCGGAATCGTCATTTTTCTGTATTATGCTCTTTTAACTTGTTGTTTTAGGCCAGCATGTTTTACTTTTGCAGGTGAAATAAAGTTTGATCAGTCATGGATATACATACTCCGATTCCGGTAGTTGACACAACAAACCTGGACAAAGAATTCTTCCAGAAGAATTATTATCAGCCACAAAAACCGGTTGTCCTGCGTGGATTATGGAAACAGTATCCTGCATATGAGAAATGGACCATGGATTTCTTCCGGAAAAGCATGGGTAATATCGAAGTAGGACTTTTTGGAAACCGGAAAGAAGATCTTTCTAAAACCCTGCAGGTACCTAATGCCACCATGCGTTTTGATGAATATCTTGATCTTATAGAACATCAGCCAACAGATCTGAGGTTATTTCTTTTCCCGGTATTTAAACATAAGCCTGAGCTGTTAAAAGATTTCGGTTATCCGGATATTGCCAATCGGTATATCAAAATGCCATTTATGTTTTTTGGTCCCACCAAATCCGTTGTGCGCATGCACCAGGATATCGACATGAGCAATGTCTTCCTTACGCAGTTTCATGGCAGGAAAAGAGTAGTGCTGTTCGCACCTGACCAATCAGACCTGCTTTACCGGTTACCATTCAATGTGCATACTATAGTGGATATTGATCATCCTGACTATCAGGAATTCCCTGGCCTGAAATATGCCAAAGGGATGAGTACCATTCTGGAACATGGCGACACCTTATTCATGCCCAGCGGGTACTGGCATCATATAGAATACCTTGAAGGCGGCTTCGGGCTTGCTTTGCGTACCATGGCCAATAGCCTGCCAACATTTTCAAGAGGCATCTGGAACTTATCAGTTTTACGCACAACGGATAATATCTGCCGGAAGATAAGTGATGAAAAATGGTTCAGTTACAAAAAAAGAGTGGCATATGAAAGGGCTGAAAAAGCCATTGACAAATTGAATGCTTAGCTCTAACCGTAAAGGCACAAAGAACACCCTGAATGACAAAAAAGCTACTGGCTATTTTCAACTGGATCGCCCTCATCATCATGCTCGCCGCCAATACGCTGGCCAATGCTTTACCCATAAACGGCTATAATACAGGGCAGATATCTGCCTTCTATCCCAACCTTTTTGTGCCGGACGGATTTACCTTCAGTATCTGGAGTGTGATTTATCTATTGTTGATCGGGTTCGTGGTAATCAGTACAAAATGGCTATGGTATAAGGAAGATGCGGTTCCCGGCCGGCTTGCCGCTGCAATCGCTCCATTATTTATGATAACCTGTTTGCTGAATGCGTCATGGATCCTGGCCTGGCATTATTTACAGGTAATGATTTCCGTTATAATTATGCTGGCGTTCCTGGGGATGCTGATCTATATTTATCTTAAGCTACAGTCATACAGGACATTATTAAGCCCTTTTCAGAAATTATTCCTCTATACGCCCTTTGTGGTTTACCTGGGATGGATCTCCGTAGCAACCATTGCCAACATAACCGCTCTGCTGGTGCATTATAAATGGGAGGGTGGCCCTTTGTCGGAGGCTTCATGGAGTATCACAATGATAATTATTGCATCCCTTTTAGCCATGATCTTTATCTGGAAAAAGTCAGACAGGGCCTATGCGCTGGTTATTGCGTGGGCACTGCTTGGGATTTACCGGGGTCAGGGTGAAATGACTCCTGCAATTGGATATGCGGCCCTGGCCGGGATTGTAACCATCCTGCTCCTTGGTGTTTTAAGGTTAAGACAGGCAGCACGCATCTGATTCTCACACTTTTTAAAAAAATATTTTGCATTTAGAAAAAGAAGGCTAGCTTTGTTTAACCAAATGGTTAAAACAAATGGTTAATACTGTGACTGATACTTCTACGGAGGAAAAAATCCTTTCGGCAGCCCGGGAGGTTTTTCTTCAAAAAGGGTTTGCCGGCGCCCGGATGCAGGATATCGCTGATGCGGCCGGTATCAATAAAGCGCTGCTGCATTATTATTTCCGCAGTAAGGAAAAGCTTTTTGAAACCATTTTCCGGGAAGCTTTTGAGAAACTCATTCCCCACATCACGGATGTGTTTTCCTCCGACCTTCCTTTTTATGATAAGATCAGGGCATTTACCGGTGCCTATATTAGCATGGCTGTCGAGAATCCTTTCATTCCCCTGTTTGTATTGAACGCCATGCATTCGGACCCTCAGCATTTTCAAAAATTGTTTGGTGATATTCCCAAAAAGGTCCCTATCCTCCTGGTAAAGGCGGAGATCAAGAAAGCTGTTGACCAAGGCCTTATCAGGCCCATAGATCCTCCCCAACTGGTTATGAATATGCTGTCATTATGCCTTTTCCCTTTTATTGCCCGGCCAATGTTTCAGCTGGTCATGAACATGAGTGATATCCAGTTTAAAAAGTTAATGGAACAAAGAAAAACCGAAGTGGCAGACTTTATTATTCAATCGATAAAATAAACCGTTTATGCGGGTGATCAAATATCTAACACTGTTTTTACTTCTTCCATTTGGAATGGCAGCACAGCAAATAACTGTGCTCACTTTGGAAGAGGCCAATGCTTTGGCCGCAAAAAATTATCCCCTGCTGCGTCAAAAAGCGCTGACGCAAAAATCATCCGGGCTTGCATTGGATAACCTGCAGACAAATTATCTTCCGCAGGTGAGTATTTCCGCACAGGCAACATACCAGTCGGCCGTAACCGAAGTGCCCATCAAGACTCCGGCATTGCAATTTGAACCATTGAGTAAGGACCAGTATCGTGCCTTGCTGGACGTGAGCCAGTTGATCTATGATGGTGGTTCGATCAGTGAACAGCGAAAAGTACAGTTATGGAATGATAAGATCGAGGATCAGAAAATAGAAGTGGAACTGCAGAAGCTGCGCGAAAGGATCAACCAGGTTTATTTCAATGCTTTATTTGCAGAGGAACAAATCACCCTGACCCGACTTATAGATAAAGACCTTGATGCGGGGATAAGTCGCGTAGATGCACAGGTTAAAAACGGTACGGCCTATCGGTCTGCACTTTCCACGTTAAAAGCGGAAAAACTCAAGAACGGGCAGCGGGAAACTGAATGGCAGGCAACAAGAACAGGCCTGGTCCGGGTGCTGAGTGAATTCATCGGCTCACCACTTTCCGAATCCGTGAAACTGGAATGGCCCAATGCGAAGACTGTCATGCTAACTGATACGATCAATCGAAGTGAATTAAGCCTGTTGAATTTCCAGGACAGCCTCCTGCAGCAAAAAGACAGGCTGATCGATGTGCGCAACAGGCCTAAGTTCAGTGCATTCGTGCAGGGCGGTTACGGAAAGCCCGGACTGAATATGCTGTTAAATGAATTCGACTTTTTTTATATGACCGGGATACGGGCCAGCTGGCAGCTTTCATCGCTTTACACCAGTAAAAAAGACCGGCAGTTGCTTGAAGTGAACCGGCAGGTACTGGAAGTGCAGCGGGATAATTTTTTAATCCAAACGCGCACACAGCAGATACAGCAACAGGCCGAGATCCGAAAATGGGCATCATTGCTCAAAACGGATGAAGAGATCATTGTACTGAAAACCGAAATAAAGGACGCAGCAAAGGCACAGCTTGACAATGGCGTCATCAATGCCAGTGATTATATCCGGGAAGTGAATGCGGAGGATCAGGCAAGACTGAATAAAGTATTTCACCAATTGCAATGGGTGCAATCCATTATAAATTATCAAACCATTTCCGGACAATAAAAGCCAGATCAAATGAAGTTTAAATATATTCTTATGCGCAATAAATTTCTGCCCGTTTTTATGGCCATAGCATTTTTGATGTCCTGTAATGGTAATGACATGAAACACAATGCCACGGGGGTCTTTGAAGCGGATGAAGTGATCGTATCGGCAGAAGTAGGCGGTAAGATACTCGCCTTTTATGCCGAAGAAGGAGATACCCTTTCAAAAGGACGTACTGCTGCTGTTATTGATGCCACCAACCTGTCTCTGCAAAAAGAGCAGGTGGAAGCAAGCATCAACGCATTGAAAGAAAAAACCAATGATGTACAGCCCCAGATTCGATTGCTTGAAGAACAGATCCGCGTGCAGCAATCACAACTGGCAACACTGGAAAAAGAAAAAGCCCGTTTTGAAAACCTGGTAAAAGCAGATGCTGCAACACCCAAACAACTGGATGATATACAGGCGCAACTGGATGTTGTCCGCAAGCAGATCAACGTAACTCAACGACAGATAGATGTGCAACGCAGCCAGGTAGGTACACAAAATCGTTCGGTCATGAGCGAGAAGGAGCCATTACAAAAAAGAGTGGCCCAACTGGAAGATCAAATGTCGAGGACCAATGTAATTAATCCGGTGGGAGGCACCGTGCTCACAAAATATGTTCATGCCGGCGAGGTAACAGGACCAGGAAAGCCGTTGTATAAGATCGCAGATCTGTCTTATGTTTTACTTCGCGCCTATATCACCGGGCAACAGTTGCCGGAGATCAAACTAGGCCAGCAGGTAAGCGTATTAATTGATGAGGGCGCCAAAAACTATAAAACCTATGCTGGTACCATCACCTGGATCAGTGATAAGGCGGAGTTCACCCCCAAGACCATCCAGACAAAAGAAGAAAGGGCCAACCTGGTCTATGCGATAAAGATCAAGGTACCCAACGACGGCTACCTGAAGATCGGGATGTATGGTGAAGTGCTCTTTAAAAAATAAATATGGTCAGTGTAGTTGCAGAACATATCAGTAAATCATTCACTGCCGAAAAGAAGCAGGTTGTGGCTTTGGAGGATATCAGCTTCGAAGTGGACAAAGGTGCTTTGTTTGGCGTGATTGGTCCGGATGGCGCGGGTAAAACAACACTCTTCCGAATCCTGACGACACTGCTGTTGGCCGATAAAGGAACTGCATCGGTAGACGGATTTGATGTGGTGAAAGGGTATAAGGATATCCGCAACCGGATCGGATATATGCCCGGAAAATTTTCACTGTACCAGGACCTTACCGTTGAGGAGAACCTCGAGTTTTTTGCAACGATTTTCAATACATCGGTCAAGGAAAACTATTCCCTGATCAAAGATATTTACCAGCAGATCGAGCCATTCAAAAACAGGCGTGCCGGAAAATTATCGGGCGGTATGAAACAGAAGCTGGCATTAAGTTGTGCGCTGATCCATCGGCCCTCTGTACTCTTTCTTGATGAGCCAACAACAGGCGTAGACGCTGTTTCGAGGAAAGAATTCTGGCAGATGCTGAAGCAGTTGCAAAAAGAAGGCATCACGATTTTGGTATCAACGCCTTATATGGATGAAGCCGCTTTATGCGATACCGTAGCACTGATACAAAATGGTAAGTTCCTGAGCATCGACACGCCGGAGGGAACCGTATCGCAATTTAAAAAACCTTTGTGGGCGGTGAAGTCGGACAATATGTACCAGCTTCAACAGGATCTGAGGCAGTTTGAAGGCATAGCCAGTGTATATCCTTTTGGTGAATACTACCACCTGGCACTAAAGTCAGATAAGTTAATGCAGGAAGATATTACCGGGTATCTGTTAAAGCAATCGCATCAGGCAATTGAAGTAAAGCCAATACAGGCCGGCATAGAAGATGTTTTTATGGAACTCATGAAACCCACAGATGACTGATACATCCTTACATATGATCACGGCAGATAAGCTGACCAAGCAGTTCGGTGATTTCACCGCTGTGGACCAGATCAGTTTTGATGTTGCCAAAGGGGAGATCTTTGGTTTTCTCGGAGCTAACGGTGCCGGCAAAACGACGGCAATGCGGATGTTATGCGGGTTGAGTTTTCCTACTTCCGGGAAGGCCTCCGTCAATGGATTTGATGTCTATACCGAAACGGAAAAGATCAAGAAAAGCATTGGCTATATGAGCCAGAAATTTTCATTGTATGAGGACCTGACCGTTCGGGAGAATATGCGTTTCTACGGAGGTATATACGGCATGAGCATTGCTCAGATCAAAATTAAAACGCAATATATACTGGAACACCTGCATCTGGAAAAAGAAAAGGATACGCTTGTTCGGTCACTGCCCCTGGGCTGGAAACAGAAGCTTTCTTTTTCCGTGGCCATATTTCATGATCCCAGTGTTGTGTTCCTCGACGAACCAACGGGCGGCGTAGATCCGGTAACGAGGCGTGAATTCTGGGAAATGATCTATGAAGCCGCGCACAAGGGCACTACGGTTTTTGTGACTACACACTATATGGATGAGGCGGAATACTGTAACAGGGTTTGCATTATGGTGGATGGGAGGATTGAGGCGATGGATACGCCGGCGAACCTGAAGAAACAGTATGAATCAGAGCATATGGAAGAGGTGTTTTTGAAACTGGCGAGGAAAGCAACGAGAATAGCAGATTAAAAGAAAAATCGAAAGTGGAAAATCGAAAATCGAAAGTGAAATACAATAAACACAAAGAAATAAGAAAATAGTGAAGAGCAGAGAATTTACTATTTGCAGGCACCCCTCTCTGGAAGAGAGGGGCCGGGGGTGAGTAGGTAACCGCAAAGAAAGGTTCTGACATGAAGCAATTTATCGCATTTGTAAAGAAGGAGTTTTATCATATCTGGCGGGACAAGCAAACCCTCCTGATCCTGTTTGGCATGCCCATTGCGCAGATCATGATCTTTGGTTTTGCCCTTACCAATGAAGTAAAGAATGCGAAGATCGCCGTGCTGGATCCGTCGAAAGATATTGCCAGTACCGCCATTACGCAGCGTATCGAAGCAAGCAGGTATTTTGATATAAATAAGAACCTGCAAACACAGGCGCAAATTGAAGAAGCCTTTCGGGAAGGCAAGATCAAACTGACCATCATTTTTCCCCCACAGTTCAGGGAAGAGCTTTTACAAAGCAATACAACAACCATTCAGTTCATCGCAGATGCATCTGATCCTAATATTGCCACTACACTTACCAGTTATGCCAATGCCATCGTGCAGGATTATCAGCAGGAAATACAGGGCGGCAATAAGTTACCCTACACTATTCATACCGAAATGCAGATGCTGTATAACCCGCAACTTAAAGGCGCGTATAATTTTGTACCCGGTGTGATGGCCATGATACTGCTTTTGGTATGTACGCTAATGACTTCCATTGCTATTGTCAGGGAAAAAGAAAGAGGTACGATGGAGATATTACTGGCATCGCCGTTAAAGCCCATCCTGGTGATTTTGGCAAAAGCGGTTCCCTACCTGGCATTATCGATGATCAATATCGCCAGTATACTCTTGCTAAGTGTGTTTGTGCTTGAGCTTCCCATTGAAGGAAGCCTGCCATTACTTATTGGTGAAAGCATTTTATTTACGATCACATCCCTTTCGCTTGGCTTACTTATATCATCCATAACGGCATCACAGCAGGTAGCCATGCTGATCTCACTGGTAGGTATGTTTTTACCCACGCTGATGTTCAGTGGTTTTATGTTTCCAATTGAAAATATGCCTGTGCCGCTGCAGGTCATTTCCAACATTGTTCCGGCCAAATGGTATTTCTATATAGTGAAGGCTGTTATGATTAAAGGTTTGGGAATTGGTGCCATATTAAAAGAAACCCTCATCCTGGCCGGGATGACAGTTTTCTTACTGGGATTGAGTATTAAAAAATACAATATCCGGCTCGCTTAAACAGTAACATGAAAACACTAAGATTTTTACTGGAAAAAGAATTCAGGCAGGTCTTCCGGGATCCGGCCATACTGCGTATGATGTTTATCATGCCTGTGATTCAATTGATAATTCTTCCGCTGGCTGCAGATTATGAAGTGCGCAATGTGAAACTGGCAATTGTAGATCATGACCACTCGACCTATACAAGACAGCTGGTCAATAAAATTAAATCTTCCGGCTATTTTATTTTGACCGGTTATAGTGCTTCCTATAAAGATGCGCTTTCGCTTGTTGAACTTGACAAGGCGGATATTGTACTTGAAATACCGGCTGATTTTGAAAAGACACTGGTCAGGGAAAATGAAGCAAACCTGTTTATGGCCGTCAACGCCATCAATGGTACCAAGGCAAATATCGGTTCCTCTTACCTCAATACCATTATCCGGGATTATAACCAGCAGGTTCGACTGCAGTGGATACAGATGCCACGGTTCAATACTGAACCGCGTATACTAACCACCAGTTCAAACTGGTTCAATGTGTATATGAACTACCAGAAATTTATGGTACCAGGTATTTTGGTGATCTTACTTACCATGGTAGGGGCGTTTCTTACCGCACTAAATATTGTAAAAGAAAAGGAGATCGGTACGATAGAACAGATCAATGTGACACCCATAAAAAAAGTTCATTTCATTTTGGGCAAACTCATTCCCTTCTGGATAATGGGCCAGATAGTTTTGACCCTTGGAATGCTGATCGGCCGGGTGGTTTATGGCATCATACCTGAAGGAAATATCGGGTTGATCTATCTTTTTTCCTCAGTTTACCTGTTGTCTGTACTTGGCCTGGGCTTACTAATTTCCGCTTATGCGCAGACGCAGCAACAATCTATGCTGATAGCTTTTTTCCTGATGATGATATTTATCCTGATGGGAGGTTTGTATACTTCCATTGACAGTATGCCCGGCTGGGCTCAAACGGTAACACGATTTAATCCCGTTTCTTATTTTATTGAAGTGATGAGAATGGTGGTGCTCAAGGGCAGTAAGCTGAAAGATATACTTCCTCACCTGGGTGTCATTGCCATATTTGCGGTTGTGCTTAACAGTTGGGCTGTGTTTGCCTATAAGAAGAGGAGTTAGTCATCTTTACGAAGCCTGATAGGACGATGATAGGAATGCTGTGGTTTCCTCTTTCTCAGGTCGCCAACAAGGTGGTATTTATGGTCTTCCCTTTTTTCCATCATTACAAATTCACAGTTGAGCGGATTGGCATAAGTGTCAAATTCTTCGATGGTCCAATGGTACCAGCGCATCAGGAATAAGCGGAGTGTCATACCATGGGTGACGATAACAACATTCTGTGGAAAATGCTCTTTATCGAAATCCCGGTGCAATGTTCCAAAAAAATCACTGATGCGGTCGTATACATCAGCGGCACTTTCCCCTTCCGGGATACGGTAATAGAAAGATCCGAAAGCATTGCGGGCTTCATCAATGATCTCATTGTCGTCCAGGTTGCGCAGGTGGCCCCATTCCTGTTCGCGGATGCGTGGCTCTTCGCGGTAACGAAACTGGGTTAGGTTGAAGGCGCTGGCAATTTCTTCAAAGGTCATCCTGGTGCGCCAAAGGGGTGAGATATAAAAGAAGACAGACTCATCGCCGATGATCTCTTTCAGTTTACGGCCGGCCTCTGCCGCCTGCTCTTTCCCTTTTTCCGTAAGTTCCAATGCATAATCCGGTATGGTGGCATAGATCTCCCTGTTCTCGTTACCCTGGGATTCTCCATGGCGTATAAGTATGATGCGATTGGGTTTCATTCGATGCAAAGATACGGCAGGCGGGAAGTAAATGGAGATTGTCAATACGCACTTTTTTCAATATTTCCTGCTATATAAGTACAAAGTAAAAATATAGCAGGAATTTTTTGAGAAAAGGAAAAGAGTACATACATAAATCTTGCATTGGACAGGAGGTAAAATCAGGCCACTGAGAGCCACAGAGTGAAAAAGAGAACCACAGAGTTTTGTATGGCTCTGTGGTCCTCAGATAAATCTCTGCGGTACTCTGTGGGCTAAATTTTGCGTGCACATTAGCAAATGCTGAGCCACGGAGAAAATGTACGGCACTTCTCTCTTTTTTTTAACGCTGTGTTTCTCTTTAGGCTAATTTTATTTGACATTCCGGCTGACACTTACTGATAATTTCGTACATCTTAATCTTAAATATATGAAGCGGATATTAATTCTATTTTCTCTTGTTCTCACGTTGTCCACGTTACAGGCCCAACAAAAGACCTTTTGCAATCCCATCAACATAGATTACGGCTTTACACCGATCCCCAATTTTTCGGAACAGGGCAGGCACCGGGCAACGGCAGATCCGGTGATCGTGGTATTTAAAGACAATTATTACCTCTTTTCCACCAATCAGTGGGGCTATTGGGTGAGTCCGGATATGCTCAACTGGAAATTCATCCCCCGATTGTTTCTAAAACCCTGGCATAAAGTCTATGATGAACTTTGCGCCCCGGGAGCTGTTGCGCTGGGCGATACACTCTTGTTATTAGGATCTACCTATGCGAAAAATTTCCCGATCTGGATGAGCACCGATCCGCGGAAAGACAACTGGAAGGAAGCCATCGATTCCTTTGATGTGGGCGCCTGGGACCCCGCTTTTTTCCTTGATGATGACGGCCGGTTTTATATCTACTTTGGCTCCAGTAATACTTTCCCCCTGTATGCCCAGGAAATCGACCGCAAAACCTTTGCACCGATTGGCATCCGGAAAGAAATTCTCCGGCTGAATGATGCCATTCATGGCTGGGAGCGTTTCGGTGAAGGCAATGATAATACCTTTCTTAATCCTTTCACCGAAGGTGCCTGGATGAATAAACATAACGGCAGGTACTACCTGCAATATGGTGCGCCGGGTACCGAGTTCAGTGGTTATGGTGATGGCGTATACGTGAGTGATGGCCCGTTGGGTCCGTTTACCTACCAGGACCATAATCCATTCTCCTACAAGCCCGGAGGTTTTGCACGGGGAGCAGGACATGGCGCATCTTATAAGGACCTCTTTGGCAACTGGTGGCATATCTCAACGATGGTGGTGGCTGTAAAAAATAATTTTGAACGCAGGCTCGGTATCTGGCCCGTAGGATTCGATGAAGATGGTATAATGTTTTGTAATACGGCTTACGGCGATTACCCTCATTATGTACCCACCCACCCGCTCCAAAAAAACGAAAAGCAGTTCACCGGCTGGATGCTGCTGAATTATAATAAACCCGTTCAGGTTTCGTCTACACTTGGTGGTTATCAGCCAAACAATGCCGTTGATGAGGACATAAAAACCTACTGGAGTGCGAAGACCGGAAATAAAGGAGAATGGATACAATCCGATCTCGGCGAAGTTTCCACAATTAATGCCATCCAGGTAAATTATGCCGACCAGGATGCGGATATACTTGGCAAGAAAGCAGGGATTTATCACCAGTATATTCTTTATGGATCTGTTGATGGCAAGACCTGGACCGTACTTAAGGATAAGAGCAAAAACACCAATGATGTTCCGCATGATTATATAGAATTCGGAAAGCCTGTCAGGGCACGCTATATCAAACTGGAAAACCATCATATGGCTGCTGGTAAATTCGCCATCAGCGGTTTGAGGGCATTTGGTAAAGGCAATGGCAAAGCTCCCGAAGCGGTTAAGCAATTCATTGCGCTCCGCGGAGATGCAGAACGCCGGAATGCCTGGTTGAAATGGCAGCTCATGGATGATGCCACAGGCTATACCATTTACTCAGGCATTGCGCCGGATAAAATGTATAACAGTGTGATGGTATTTGGGAAGAATGAATATTATTTCCGGGCAATGGACATTGATCGCACCTATTATTTCCAGATAGAGGCTTTCAACGAGAATGGAGTGAGTAAAAGAACGGCCCCACAAAAAGTGGAGTAAACATTTCCATTCTTCGTTAACTTAGTGTCATCGCGGTTAAACTGTCACATTATGATCCAGAAAATTTCCCTGCTGATTATTTCTTGTACACTCATTCTATCATGCTCCCAAAAACCAACAGGCCCTTCGCTGGTCACTGTAAAAGGAAATGAATTCATCCGTGATGGTAAACCTTACCTGTTCATGGGGGCCAACTACTGGCAGGGTATGAACCTCGGTTCACCCGGCGAAGGCGGTGACAGGGAAAGGCTCAAACGTGAACTCGACCAGATGCAACAAACGGGCATCACCAATCTGCGCATACTCGCACTTAGTGAAGGCCCTGACGGAAGTCCATACCGCGTATTACCAGCCGTACAGGATGAACCAGGCGCTTTAAAAGAAGAACTCCTTCAAGGTCTGGATTTTTTATTGGATGAAATGGGCAAACGCAATATGACCGCCATCGTGGTGCTGAATAATTTCTGGCCCTGGTCGGGTGGTATGGCGCAATACCTTAAATGGAACGGTGCCGACAGCATCCCTTATCCACCGCCACATCCCAACGGAACCTGGGACGGATACCAGAAATTCACAGCAGGTTTTTATGCCAGTGCAAAATCAGTGGAACAAAATAAGGCGGCTATTAAGAAGATCGTAGAAAGGAAAAACTCCATCAACCAGGTCAATTATAAAGAAGACCCCACCATCATGGCCTGGGAACTCTGCAACGAACCAAGGGGCATCGACCAGACAGAAATATTCAATCAATGGATCGATAATACAGCGGGGTATATTAAAAGCCTCGATCCTAAACACCTTGTTACTACCGGTGCTGAAGGATATACACCCTCACCGGAATCAGCCGGAACGGATTTCATAAAAATGCATGACGGCAAAAACATCGATTACACCACAGCACATATCTGGATACAGAACTGGGGCTGGTACGATCCGCAAAAACATGACAGTACCTATGCCGGAGCAAAAGAAAAAATGATGGCCTACCTCAACAGGCATGCCGCAGAGTCAAAGCAACTCGGCAAACCATTTGTACTCGAAGAGTTTGGCATTATGAAAGACGAAGGCGAGTTTGAGCCAACTGCCACTACCCGTAACCGTGATACCTATTACCAGGCGGTTTTTGACGGGGTATGGTCGCTGGTACAAAAAGGCGAGGCCAGCGGGGTTAATTTCTGGGCCTGGGGTGGGGAAGGCAGGCCAAAGATCCCGGGTACGATGTGGCAGAAAGGCGATCCGCTTACGGGTGATCCGCCTCACGAACCGCAGGGATGGTATTCGGTGTATAATATTGATACAGCAACACATAAAGTAATATTGGATTATAGCAGTCGGTTTAGGGATTTTGAAAAGGCATTAAAATAGTTTCTGAAGGGGGATAATCTCCTAATTCAAGTTTAACTCAAATTTTTGATTTAAATAAACGAATGTATCCTGATGCATTTATCAAAAAGAAATGATTATGGATAAAAGAGAGTTTGTTGCTGCAATACGGAGCGAGGTATTGGAAGAGGCTATAGCGTCAGTGAAATCAAATCTAAATGCACCTCCGGGTCGAAAGCCATCAGAAAGAATGATTCATTTATCTACATGGTACAATAATTTAGATGAAAGCAATAAAAATATTGTATTGGAAATTGTTAGGGAATCAGCGGAAACAAGTGTTTTTGGATTTTTCTGTGTACTCGATGGAGTTAGATCAATAGAATCTAATGATAAAGGAGTATTTAAATTGTATCATGAAAAAGAACACAACGCAGTGTTGTTGAATGGCGAAGATCAAGAATACTTACATGATATTCTTAATGAAGAATCTTGATTTTAAACTGGCTTCTGATGTGTATTAAACACTCGAAGAATTATGATTTGTGAAACTGTGAAGGTGTAGTGGATGGCAAACGGGAAAGTGTCTACCGGCTTCACGCGTACCATATCATATCGGATAGCAGAAGCGGTGGGCACCTGTAGGATTTTCTGAAAATACCGATCAATGGTATTGGCAAACTCAAATCCCAGTCCATCGGATATGTTGTTATAATATCTCACGGCCTGATCGATATCATTCATGGCATCACTGGCAAGCACCAGTTGCAAAGCATACATCAGGGCTACTTATATTTTTGTTTAATTATATCCCAGGCCTGAAGTTGTTCGGGATGTTCCTGAACCTGGCGCAGGGTCTGACGTACGGCTTCTTTTTGCCACTCGGGGATATCCGTATCATTTTCTGTTACGGGTTCCAATGCCTGAGCACGTATCAGGTCTTGAATTAACTCTGCTGCATATTCTTTTTTGATGCGCAGGTGTACAATCTCTTCCATGGTAATTATTTTTAGAGAGCGTGTTCTTTAATAGTAAATCATAAAACATGTATATTTTCGTAAACCACAAATACACTCAAATGTTAAATCGTATTTAAAAAATATCCGAAATCCTGCATTCTTTTAATATACACTCTTAAAATTAAACCGTTTTTCTCAGTCAAGCAGGCTTTTAACACAAATCCCAATGCCTTTTTAAATCACTCAGATTCCAATTAGGCCAAAAGCCAACATCTCCTTTTATAAGGCCCTAATTTTCAATATCAATTTGCAAAAACAAAAAAAGATCAAAAAATTTTTTTGTAAAATGAACAGTGTTCAGTACGTTTGTGCCTGAAATATTACAATGTCGGTAGCACACAGAAAACAACGGGAAAAGGAAGAAATGCGCGAATTGATACTCGATGCTTCAAGAAGCATTTTCCTGGAAAAGGGCTACCACCAGACCAGCATCCGCAATATTGCCGAGAAAATTGAATACAGTCCCGGTACCATCTATCTCTACTTTAAGGAAAAGGATGAGATCTTCCATGCCCTGCATGAAGAAGGTTTCCTCCGGCTTATGGAACAGATGGCACCCCTACAGTTCGTTTCTGACCCATTTGAGCGTTTAAAAGCCATGGGCCGCATCTACATGGACTTTGCAAAGAATAATAAAGACTTTTACGATCTCATGTTCATCATGCAGGCACCGATGAATATGGAGGAAAGGGATAAATGGGAAATGGGCGACCGGACCCTTGATCACCTGAAAAATGTGTTGCGTGATTGCCAGGCAGCCGGGAGATTCAAAGGCTACGATATTGAATATTTATCCTTTTTTATATGGTCTTCCATGCACGGCATGTGCGCTTTGTATTGCAGGGAAAGATGTAATGTATACCCGGATCATGAAGCTACAACCCTGATGGGAAAAGGCTTTGAGATATTTTCTGATATGCTGGAGAAGATGTGATTTTTTTTGCCAGTTAACTGAACATCGTTCAATTATTAAACATTGGTTATATTAATATTAAATTTTATGCAAACACTAAGAGCCGGGAAGGTATTGGCGGTCCTGTCCCTGTTGCTGATCTCCGCATTCACCCAGGCACAGGATCCGTTGGACTCATATATCCGGGAAGGCCTGAATAATAACCTGGTTATAAAATCCAAACAGGTTTCTCTTGAGAAGAGCCTGCTCGCGTTAAAAGAAGCCCGTAGCCTATTCCTGCCTACTTCTTATTTTGATGGACAGTACACACTTGCCCAGGGAGGACGTGCAATAAGTATTCCTGTAGGCGATCTGCTGAACCCGGTGTACCAGACATTGAATCAACTTACCGGAACAGATAAGTTTCCTACCATCTCTAACGTTGAAGAACAACTGCTGCCCAATAATTTCTACGATCTGCGTATCCGTACCAGTATGCCCATTGTAAATAATGAATTGAAGGCAAACCGTAATATCAAACAAAAAGAAACAGCGATCAGGGAAAATGAACTCACGATCTATAAGCGTGAACTGATCCGGGAAATTAAAACGGCTTACTACCAATATCTCATGGCAGACAGGGCCATATCCATCTACGAAAACGCCATGGTAGTGGTAAAACAAAACCTGAAAGTAAACCAGTCGATGTTGCAGAATGGAAAAGGCCTGCCGGCCTATGTTTCCCGTGCCGAAAGTGAAGTGACATCAGTAGAAACACAATTGCAGAATGCTAAAAACGAAAAAGAAAAAGCCCGGGCGTATTTTAATGTTCTCCTGAATAAAGAGATGTCGGATTCCGTAACCATTGTTGATCCAAAACCGGAAGAAGCACTGGCAATGGCCATTCAATCAAACCAGGAATCAATTGAAGGACGGGAAGAATTAAAGAGCCTGCAGATTTCAAAAGGGATACAGGGAGATTTGCTGAAAATGAATAAATCATTCAGGACGCCAAAGGTTAATGCTTACCTGGATCTGGCAGCACAGAATTTTAATTTCCTGGTAAATGATAATTCATTTTTTTATTTAGGTGGTATACAGGCTGTATTTCCTATTTATTCCGGGAACCGGAATCTGTATAAAATTCAGCAAAATGAATATGACCTGAAGCAGGTTGATCTCACTACCAGCAATACCCGAAAACAACTGGAGCTTGCAGCATTCAACAGTAAAAGCAATGCCCGCAATCTTTTCGGTAACTATAATGCCTCCCTTAAAACGGAAGAATCATCCGCTTCGTATTTCAGGCTGATCGACCGGGGATATAAAGAAGGGATCAACAGTTTCATTGAATTGCTCGACGCACGCAACCAGTTGACTCAATCGCAATTACAGGTGGCGCTCAATAAGTACCGGTTCCTGGCATCACTGGCAGATTACGAACGTCAAACCTCATCATACACACTCAATAACTAAAACCATGCGGAACATAATTATAACAACAGCAATAAGCATACTGGCGATTTCCTGTGGCAGCCGCGCCAGCCAACCGGCACCGGCAAAACAGGATGATAGCATTCCGGTAAAGACGGCCCTGATTTCTATGGATAGCGCTTCGGGAAATCTCATCAGCTCCGGGAACCTGAGTACGGAAGGCCAGGCGAGATTATCTTTCAAAGTCGGTGGAGTAATAGATCGGATTTATGTTAAGGAAGGCGAAAAGATCAAACGCGGACAATTGCTCGCCACCCTCAAATCAACAGAGATCTCATCGCAGGTGCAGCAGGTGCAACTGGGACTGGAAAAAGCCAAACGCGATTACCAGCGTGCGGAAAATTTATATAAAGACAGTGTGGCCACACTGGAACAGCTGCAGAATGCACGCACCGGGCTCGATATCGCCAAACAAAATGTATTACAGGCCGGTTTCAATCAGCAGTACTCAAAAATTTATGCAACGGAGGATGGCTTTATCGTAAAGAAACTTAAAAATGAAGGTGAACTGGCCGAGCCCGGCGGGCCTTTGTTTATTTCCCGTGCCGTTTCGTCTTCCAGCAAGTGGATACTGATGGTTGGCCTGTCTGACAGGGACTGGGCATTGGTTAAAAAAGGAGACAAAACAACAGTAAGTTTCGATGCCTTTCCGGGAAAAGAATTCTCTGCAATTGTGAGTCGCAAAGCCCTTGCTGCAGACCAGGCCAGTGGCGTGTTTGAAACAGAGATACAGGTTGATTTCGGGAATGTACAACCGGCGCTCGGTATGTATGGAAAAGCGGTGATCATGACCACGCAGCCGGTTATCGGTTATAGTATACCGTATGAGGCATTGCTTGAAGCAAACGGAAAATCGGGCTTTGTTTTTGTGACAAACGACGGGAAAACAGCCAAAAGAATTCCGGTAACCATAGCCGGTATAGAACAAAATGTGGTATACATCGCGGCCGGGCTTGATGGATACAGGGAAGTGATCATTTCCGGGAGTCCATACCTGACAGACGATTCACCGATCCGCATCATTAAGTGAGATAACCCAAAAGCCATTTCAAAATATTTTATATGCGTTTCACTTCATTTTTTGTAAAGAATTATCAGCTTACCCTGGTCATTTTCCTGATGATCGTGGTGGTGAGTGTTACCACGATGATCAATATGCCAAGGGCAGAAGACCCGGAGATCAATCCGCCGCAATTTCCCATTGTGGTGATCTATCCGGGAACAAGTCCGCAGGATATGGAAGAGCTGGTTGTAAAACCCATTGAAAAAAAAGTCAGTGAGCTGGAAAATATCAAACAGATCAAAACAACCATTGATGATGGCGTTGCAGTGATCAGTGTGGAATATAAATATGAAAGCAATGTGGACGACAAGTATCAGGAACTTGTGCGGGAGATGAACGCTTTAAGGTCTGAGATCCCTGAAGATATTTACAGTATTGAAGTCAGGAAAGTAACACCTACGGATGTTAATATTTTGCAGGTTGCCCTGGTGTCTGAAAACGCCTCCGATGAAAAAATGAAAGCTGCCGCAAAGGGACTGAAAGAGGAACTGGAAAAGATCAAGAGCCTTAAAAAAGTGGCGTACTGGGGCGTACCGGAGCAGGTAGTGCGGGTTGACCTTCGGCTTGATCAGATCGCTAAAAGGAATATTCCGTTGAATTATGTGATTGGCAGTATCACGAGCGAAGCGGCCAATATCCCCGGCGGCAGTGTGCGGGCCGGTACAAAGAGTTTTAATATCAAAACAAGCGGCAAGTATAAAAATATTGAGGAGATCAGGCAAACGGTGGTGTATAGTGGAAACGGGAATGTGGTGTATTTGAAAGATGTGGCCGATGTCAACCTGAGCAATGGTGAGCAAAAACACATCATGCGTTTGAACGGACATCGTGCCGTACTGGTGACTGCTGCACAGAAATCGGGTGAGAATATCAGTCGCACGCAAAATGCCTACCTGCCTGTAATAAAAGCATACGAAAAGAAACTTCCTCCCAACATTGAACTAGTCCGTCATTTCGACCAGGCAGATAATGTGAGTAAACGCTTGGGGGGATTGGGCATCGACTTTCTCATCGCAATCGGGCTTGTAATGATTACCTTATTGCCGCTGGGTGGAAGGGCTTCTATTGTTGTGATGGTTGCCATTCCGCTATCACTTGGCTTAGGTATTGTTGCATTGAATGCGATGGGATTTTCATTGAACCAGTTAAGTATTGTAGGGTTGGTAGTGGCATTGGGTCTCCTGGTTGATGACAGCATTGTTGTGGTAGAGAATATTGAAAGATGGTTGCGGGAAGGGCACTCCCGCCAGGAAGCTGCAATCATGGCCACCAAACAAATAACCCTCGCGGTTATTGGATGTACCGCAACCCTGATCATTACTTTTTTGCCTTTGATATTTTTGCCCGAAGCATCGGGTGAATTCATCCGTGGTTTACCGATGGCAGTTATTTCATCTGTGCTGGCATCCATGCTGGTATCGCTGACCATCGTCCCTTTTATGGCCAGTAAGTTATTGAAGACCTCGCATAGCCCTGAAGGAAATATATTCATGCGTGGGCTTAAAAAACTCATCAGCGGCAGCTATACGAAACTGTTGGAAAAGGCACTGAACCGCCCGGTATTGACGCTGGTTATTGCTTTCGCTTTATTTGGAGCTTCCTTATCATTATTTGGTACTATTGGTTTCCGGTTGTTTCCTACCTCTGAAAAACCACAGTTCCTCATCAATGTAAACATGCCTTTGCAAAGCAACCTTGAAGCATCTGATGCGATGGCAAGGAAAGTAGAGAAAGTATTGAAGGCAGAACCTCTTGTAAATTATTATACTACCAATGTGGGTCACGGTAATCCCCGCATTTATTACAATGAGATACCGGAGAATGAAAAACCGGACCTTGCACAATTCTTCGTGCAACTTGCGGAGAATACTTCGCCCACAAAAAAGAAAGCGTTGATCGATCAGTTAAGGCAACAATTTTCAACGGTACCCGGTGTAAAGATAGAAGTGAAGGATTTTGAACAGGGGCCGCCGATAGAGGCGCCTGTGGCCATTAGGATACTGGGCGATAACCTGGACACGCTGCGGGTCCTGGCTTCAAGGGCAGAACGGATACTAACAGAAACACCTGGTGCGATCTATGTAAAGAATGAAGTGAGTGTGTTGAAGTCCGACTTGAAACTGCGGATACAGACGGATAAGTCGCGGAGCCTGGGCATCCAGACTGCGGATATCGACAAAACTGTTCGGTTAGCCGTTGCCGGTTTGGATGTGGGAAAATACACCAATGAACAGGGAGATGATTACCAGATAAGGTTATCTGCACCACGGGATAAATTTGCCACCCTGCAATCTTTTAATGGCATCTATGTTAACAATGCGATGGGAACACCGGTTCCTTTGAACCAGGTAACGGAGCTGGAATTTGAATCATCCTCCACGCGTATCAAACACCTGGATAAGAAACGTTACGTGGTTGTTTCTGCTTTCAATGACAAGGGTGTGCTGTCTGCAGATATCACCAAAGCTTTTTCGGAAAAGGCGGCCCAGTTGAATTTACCAGAAGGCTATTCATGGCAGATGGCAGGTGAAGCGGAGAGTGAGAAAGAGGCTTTTGGCGGGGGGTTCATGACCGTGATCATTGCAACGGTATTTCTGTTCATCATGGTTTTATTATTAGAGTTCAAGACATTCAAGAGCACACTGATCGTATTATCGGTGATCCCGCTTGGTATTATCGGCGGGGTGATGATGCTTTGGCTGACGGGTAACCCGATGTCGTTTGTAGCGATCATTGGTTTTATCGGACTGGCGGGTATTGAGGTAAAGAATTCGATTTTACTGGTTGATTTCACTAATCAGTTAAGGTCGGAAGGGAAAGAACTGAATGCAGCGATCAAGGAAGCAGGGGAAGTGCGTTTTTTACCGATTGTGCTGACCAGCCTTACGGCGATCGGCGGGTTGATCCCGATTGCGTTAAACAGTAATCCGCTGGTGTCGCCGCTGGCGTTGGTGCTGATCGGAGGATTGTTATCTTCGACTATACTTTCCCGCGTGGTAACACCGGTGGTTTATAAATTGATACCACCAAAAGTTTAACCGCAAAGAGAAAAAGAAACGAGGAATGCTACGATGCAGTATTCCTCGTTTTTATAAAAGGATCAGGTATATTATTCTCCGCCTTTTCCTTTGGCAGATCCGCCGCCGGCGAGTGTGGCGATGTCGCGGTCGAAAATGTACATGCCCGCTTTATCGTCTCCGATCAATTTCAGTTTGTCCATGATCTTTCGCGCCAGTGCTTCCTCTTCGATCTGTTCGCTCACATACCATTGAAGGAAATTATGGGTGGTGTAGTCTTTTTCCTTTAAGCAGCTGTCAACCAGTTTGTTGATCTCGTTGCTGACATGGATCTCGTGGTCCAGCACTTCCTGGAATAATTCTTTAATGCCCTTGTATTTCAAAGGCGGCGCTTTCAGCGTAGGAATGATGCCATGTCCGCCCCTTTCGTTGATGAATTTCAGGAGTTTAAGCATATGCATCCTTTCCTCATCGGAATGGGTGAAAAGGAATTCGGCGATACCGTTCAGGCCCTCAACCTCAGCCCAGGAGGCCATGGCAAGGTATATCTGGGAAGATTCCGCTTCCAGCAGTACCTGCTGGTTGAGTGCTTTTTCAATTTTTGAAGAAATCATATGAATGAGTTTAAAAAATGGTTTACGAATTTGGTAAAAAATGGCCTTTTAAAGGCTAAAATTAAGCCATTACCTTTTCTAAACAACCAAAAGCCCCCGCTTGTTGTTAATTTTACATACATAAACAGAAAACAGCGGTTATGATCAAAACAGGCAACCTCATCATCAGTATCTATACGGAAATGACCCCGAACCCGGAAACCATGAAATTTGTGGCCAATAAGCTGCTTTATCCGGGTAAGAGCATTGATTTCCCTGACCAGGACAGTTCATCGCCCTCACCACTGGCATCGGAATTGTTCAGCTTTCCTTTTGTGAAAAGCGTGTTCATCGCCAGCAACTTTGTGACCCTCACCAAAACGCCGGATACCGATTGGGAAGATGTAAAACCATCTATCCGCCAGTTCCTGAAAGAATACCTGGAGGAAGGCAAAGTGGTGATCAATGAAGACCAAGTGGCCACCGTTGCACAGCCAGGTTCCAATATCGTTTTATCTGAGGATGGCGATGTAGTGAAAAGGATCAAGGAATTACTCGAAAATTATGTGAAGCCTGCAGTTGAAATGGACGGCGGTGCGATACAGTTCAAGAAATTTGATGAAGGAGTGGTGACACTCATGTTGCAGGGAAGCTGCAGCGGATGCCCTTCTTCCATGATCACCTTGAAAGCAGGTATTGAAGGCATGATGAAACGTATGATCCCGGAAGTGACGGAAGTAGTAGCAGAAGCAGAATGAGCAAATAGAAACCCCACCATAAAACGCAGGGTACCCTTATTGGATACCTTGCGTTCTTATTTTATAGAAGGGAACTTAGTCTTCTTTTTTATGCCAGCGTACATTCCTTTCCCCTAAATAATGCATTACATAATTAAAACAGTCAGCATTTTTTCCTACTAATTCCGGCGGGAATACGCCTCTTTCCCTGAAAAGTTCATGCGCCAGCAGGTTTGCACTGGCTGTACAGGTATAGCCGGTGGTCCTGCTCATGGAAGAAATTTTTGTTTCATCATCATAACGGTCGAGCAGGTTATATTCAATGGTTCTTTTTTCGCCGTTATCGTGTCCGTGCAGGATCACTTTCATGATTGTCAGTTCCTTTTCTTCTTCGCCCAGCTTCCATTCTTTAAAAAGTATCTGCGAAGAAACATCAAGGGGCGATACTTTATGCCCTTTAACGGTAATGGGCTCTGTATCAAAGAAACCGCTTTCTTTCAATGCGATGATCAGTTCAACATGGCCGGGATATCGAAGTGTTTTTTCTTTCTGATTTTTGATATGTGGCATAGTGAATAAAAGAGAACGCAGTCCATCGGTATTAAATGTTTCCAAAGTACCCAGTTCATCAAAGTGCATCCATTCGCGATCGGTTAAAGCGGGCCTGGTAACTATGTAGCCGTTTTCCATTAACCTGGCCGGGCGCGTATATTCTTCTATCACATCAACCGGAGAAAAAGGCGCTTTATATTCAAATGGTTTTTTCCTTGTCTGTGGCAGGCCGCCTACATAGATCTCAAAAGAATCGATGGTCATGATCTCGTTGTACCGGCCAATGATATAGTTACTCATGCCCGGCGCAACGCCGCAGTCGGTAATGGCGGTAACATTTTTCTCCTTCGCCAGTGCATCAAGGTCGAGTGCATTTTCCGGGAAGAAAGAGATATCTGCAACCGACTTACCCGAACGGATAACTGCTTCCAGTGCGGCGTATCCCATAAAGCCGGGGACGGCCGTTATGGCCAGGTCAAATGGTTCAAGCAAATCTGCATAAGCGCTGAAATCCCTGAGATCGGCGATACGGGTATGTATATGCGGATCCCTTGATGCAAGCAGGGAGAGGTTTGTTTCGCTTATGTCGAAAGAGGTTACGTCATGTTGCTGTACCAGATCAAGGGCCATTGCGCGGCCAACCATTCCTGCTCCTAAAATTGCTATTTTCATATTACAAAATTTTAACGCGGAGATGCGTAGACACAAAGGTAAGCAGAGATTTTATTTCACTTTACCCTTAAATTGTTCCATGGAGGAATAAATGCCAAACCATTTACCAATAAGTGCATCAAACCAGCGCTGGGGCAGGATACCTTTAAAGAACGGCATGGCATATACGATCCAGGGCATGCGGCAGAAGGTCTTGTTTTTTTCAATGGCAGTGATGATCTGCCTTGCAGCGGAACCTGGTTTTACAATCGGCACGATGGGTGACTTCACCCCTTCGAACATGCCGGTGCTGATATAAAATGGGGTTACGGTGGTAACGTGCAGGTCCTTTGATTTGCTTTCAAGTTCAAGCCTTAGTGTTTCGCTCCAGCCGATCACGGCCCATTTGCTGGCAACATAGACTGCCATTTGCGGGTTGGCTGCCAAGCCTGCTGCGGAAGCAATGTTCACGATATGTCCTTTGCCGGAAGACAGCATCGCAGGCAGAAATTCCCTGGTGATATGCATCATTGCCTGGGTATTGATCTGCATGGTTTTGTCGATATCTTCGTGACTGTGTTCCTCAAAAAACTTACCTACCACAATACCCGCATTATTGATCAGGATATCTACAGGGCCGTAGACGTTTAAAATATGCTTTGCTGCATTTATTACAGCTTCCGTATCGGTAATATCGATCAGGTCACTGATCACTTCATAGCCTTTACTTTTCAGGTCGGCTGTTGTTGCAGTGAGGTTCTCCGCATCCATATCCCATATAAACAAGCGCTTTGCGCCTTTTTCAAGGCAAAGTTCGCCCATGAGGCGTCCGATGCCGGAAGCCCCGCCTGTTATCAGTACCGTAGTATTGTTTATTTGACTCATTAATATAGTGTAGGGTAAATAAAAATATGGTAAACAAATGGTATCATGTATTGATATAATTTTCAAATAGATCCCTCCTTCGTCGGGATGACAGTCTGGAGGGATAATCTTTTTTTGGAATAGCTGCTATTTGTCAAGTACTTACTTGTCATCCTATTTTGTCATCCCGACGAAGGAGGGATCTTATCAATGCGCAATAGGAAGATGCCTCCTGCGTCAGCATGAAAAAAAGAGCTTATTGTCATCCTATGTTTGTCATCCCGACGAAGGAGGGATCTTTAACGAATACATAGCTAAAGCCTTTATTTATCTTTCATTGATTTGTCTTATTTCTGAATTTATTTAGGCAATGTAAAAATTAGTATTGATTTTTGGTGCGATCATGGAAACTATTGTTCAGCAATTTATGGATGGCATGCGCCAAACCAGCTTACTGGAATATATAGCCGTTTTTGCCGGCATAGCCAGCGTATGGTTCTCCAAAAAAGAAAACATACTTGTTTATCCCATCGGGCTCATCAATACGGTCATCTATATTTACCTGAGCCTGAAAGGGCATTTGTTTGGCGAAGCCAGTGTGAATTTATATTATACCGTAATGAGCATCTACGGTTGGATACTCTGGTCGCGAAAAGATGAAAAAAAGGAGCATATACTTCATATCCGGTTTTCGTCTGCAAGGGAATGGGCTTACCAGTTACTGTTTTTCGGGATTTTCTATTTCGCAATATATTTCGCCCTGCAATTCCTTAAAACAAATTTTGCACCGGGAGCGATTCCCTGGGCAGATGCGCTGGCTTCTGCAACGGCCTATACCGGCATGTGGCTGATGACCCGAAAGAAAGTGGAGAGCTGGATCTGGTGGATCCTCACAAATATCGCATCCATCCCTTTGTATTTTGTGAAGGGCTATGTGTTCACAAGCGTATATTATTTTGTATTATTGATACTCGCCATATATGGATTGATCGAGTGGAGAAAAAAGGCGGATCAAACTCATGCATGAAAAAGGACCTACTTAAAATTGTGATCATTGGCCCCGAATCAACGGGGAAGAGTACCCTCTGTGAAGAGCTTGCCCAGCACTATGATGCACCCTGGTGCCCCGAATTCGCCCGTGAATATTTACTTACTTATGGCACTGATTACCAGTTTGAAGATCTGCTTACTATTGCAAAAGGCCAGCTGGCCATGGAAGATGAATACGCTGTACTGGCAAAACATAACTGGGAGCTGAAAAGGACATCCCTCTCAAAAAACCCGATGCTCTTTGTTGATACGGACATGTATGTAATGAAAGTCTGGTGCGAATTTGTTTTTGACAAATGCCATCAGTGGATCATCGACCAGATCGTGGAAAGGAAATATGATCTCTATCTGCTGTGCCATACAGATATCCCCTGGGAGAAGGATGAACTGCGCGAGTATCCTGATCTTGAAACAAGGGAAAAGTTATTTCATATGTATAAGGATATCCTCATTAATCAATCTGTTCCATGGGCAGGTATCAGCGGTACAGACCAGGAAAGATTAGCGAAAGCGATTGAAGCAGTGGATAAAGTAATGAAGGATCACAGCGAAGAGTAATGTCAAAAAATTTAATGCTATGCGAACAACCTTTTTTATCTGCGCGATGATGATCCTCTTCTTTTTGCCAAAGGGGAATGTGCATGCACAAAAGCAATCCGGGAATAAACACGGCTTGATCATTACCATCGGCGAATATGCCCCCGGGGTTGGTTGGGATAATATCAACAGTAATAACGATCTGCCCTATATTAAAAAGGCGCTGGAAAACCAGCGGTTCCCATCAGGTAACATTCAAATATTAAACAATCAGGCGGCTACCAGGAGCGGTATCAGCAATTCGCTAAAGGATCTTATCAGAAAGGTTAACAAAGGCGATGTGGTCGTTATTCATATTTCTTCCCATGGTTCCCAGATCGAGGATGATAATGAAGATGAGACGGATCGCCTGGATGAAGCGATAGTGCCTTATGATGCACCTTCTTCAAGGGCATCAAAAGATTTCAAAAAGGATAAGGAAAAATATTTTCGGGATGATGAGTTTGGTGATCTTATTAATGAGCTCCGGTTAAAATTAGGAAAAGAGGGCGATGTCCTGGTAACCATAGATGCCTGCCATTCTGGTTCCGGTACACGTGGGATGGCCAAAACACGGGGCGGGCTTCCGCCGCTTGTGTCACAGGATTTTGATATGCAAAAAGCCGGAAGTAAAAAAGATAATGGTGTTTTCCGGGAAGGAACTGCCGCCGAACTTGATGAATCATCGATGGCCACTTATGTAGTGATCTCTGCAGCCCGGGCAGCAGAACTGAACTGGGAGACCTACGACGATAATTATAATCCGATGGGTTCTTTATCTTATTCCATCAGTAAGGTTTTTGAAAACCTGGATTCAAATACCACATACCGCAACCTGTTTGCCAACATGCTGATCGTCATGAACCAAAAAGTTCCTTCACAGCAACCTGTGCTGGAGGGAAACGGCCTTGACCGAAAGGTATTTGGTGGTGACATTGTTGCACAAAAACCTTACCTGGAGCTAAAGAAAATTGACGGCAATAAAATTACAGTGAATGGCGGTAAACTTTCCGGTCTGGATGAAGGCGCCAAAGTTGGTTTGTATCCTTCCATCACCGTTGACCCGTCAAATGCAACCATGCTTACTGCGGGTAAGGTGATTTCTACTTCCCTGTATGAATCAACCATTCAACTGGATAATCCACTGGATGATACACTAACGGCAAAGTACAGGGCCTTTGTTACAGAAACTGTTTTTAAAATCGATCCTGTAAAACTGGATATCATTACTGCCCGGAACCTGCCGGTAAAAGATTTTGCCACCGTCTTTTTCACAGATGCGGAAGTGCAGGCAACCAAAACGGTTTTTAAAGACGATCCCCTTGTTGAATTCAGCTCAAAACCGGAACTGGCCTTGCGGAAAGGTAATGGTAAAGATGAACTCGTCATCATGTCAAACGGCTACGTGTTTAAATCATTTGATAACAGCAGGGACTATGCGCCCGATTTGAAAAAAGCGATCCGGGGTTATGCGCAGTATAAGGTTTTACTCAGGGAAGTGAAATCAGAGAACTATCATGTTGAAGTGAAACTGATACCCCTGGTGAATGGTGAACCTGATTCCATGGAGATCGGTAAAAAATTAAATGGCGGTGTGCTGGAATTCAAGGAAGGAGAATCTGCCATGGTATGGGTACGGAACAATGGCGATTTCCCGGTGTACATTAATATCCTGGATCTGCAACCGGATGGGAAAATCAATCCGATTTTACCATACAAAAAAAGAAGAATATACCCGGCTGACCTGAAAATCGAACCTCGTTCCGCCAGGTTGATAAGGAATAAGATCACCTTTTCTCCACCTTATGGAACAGAGGTTTTTAAGGTCTTTATATCCACCGATGAAATTGACCTGGAACAAATAAGTGAAAGCAATGGCTCAACCGCGAGGGGGAATTTTAATTCGTTTGAAAAACTGGTTCGCGACAGTTATACCAAACCAAGAGGGGGTGATGTGAGTGTTTCGGAGTCGGATGGAATGACCATGAGTATCCAATTTAATATTATAAAAAAATAAGGCCAGGTTGTAAGGGTATTGAATTTGTATAGCATGCAGAAATCCTGCTTCCTGGCCAATGCAACACAGAACCAGGCAATAGCGTAGAAGTCCTGATAAATGTGTTCAGTATTCATGAACAACATTTGGTTCTTTGCATTTTCGCTCTGAAAGTAAGTATGTCGCTTAATATTATTTAATGCGTTGTCAATAAACATTTTTCAATGTGGATCTGAATAAGATCCTTCACCCTGTTTCCCTGAGTATAAAAGAGCTTTTGCGAAACCGGGTTCAGGATGACAAAATGGTTGAGTTTTATTCTTTAGGTAAAGTTGCTATAGGTTTTCTTTTGGTTTGTCATCCTGATCCCGGGCACATTAAACTTTATTTCACATTAAAGGCATAGGGTGAAGGATCTTAATTCAATATTCGGGGGACCTTCGATTTTCATTTTAATAATACAATTCGTTATTTTTTACTTCAAGTCAAATGAAAATGTAATGCGGTATTTAGCTTTTTTAGTGGCGTTGTTCTCAATGATATCTATGCTCAGGGCACAGCCACCAAAGCTGGTTTTGCCGGTTGGGCATACCAAGCAAATTATCTCCGCAAAATTCAGTCCGGATAATAAAAAAGTGCTTACGCTTTCGGCGGATGGTACCGCAAAGCTTTGGGATGCCGCTACAGGGTTCCTGCTCAAAGACTTTGTTGCCGGTGGTGATGCCAGCATTGCCTTTGTTACGTCGGCGATATTCAGTCCTGACGGACAGCATATCATTGCCGGGTATGAATCTGAATATTCAGCCATTTGGGGATTAAACGCCGGGGAGCCCATCTGGGATTGGGTGTATAATGCACATGACGCGCCTGTTAATTCGTTGCTGGATCACATCAGCCCAAATGGGAAACGCATAGTATTTTTTGATACAGAAGATGGAGCCACTGTCTATAATATCGCCAATAAAAAACCATTATTTCGGCTGCAGGGGAATTCCGTTAAATTTAATCTTGCCTGTTACAGCAAGGATGGGAAATGGATAGCTACGGCAGCAACAGACAATGTAGTTGGTATATATGAGGCAAATACCGGAAAACTTTTGATCAAAAAGAAGTTCAAAGCCGAATCCATTAACGCTATCCGTTTCAGCCCTGACCAAAAATCACTGTATATTTTTACGATCAACAATTCAGCACGAAACAGCGAAAATAATTTGTACAGAATAGATGTAGCAACGGGCAAGATAATCCTGGAGGCGGTTTATTATCCATCCTGGGATATTGATTTATTCAGGGAACTAAGTCCGCGTGCTGATTTATGGTTTTCCTATTCCGAACCAATCCCGGATGATTCGACCTTTAGTGAAACCTATCCGGACAGTGCTTTTGTCTGGCAAACAAACTCCGGCAAGTATTTATATGACCTTCTAAATCTTTCCAAACAAAAAAATCCTTTATTTTTTACGCGTAACGGACAGAAAATCGTGACCATTCATAATGATAACAAAGTGGTCATCAGGGATGCCGCCACCGGTAAAATTCAAATGGAACTGAGTGGACATTTATCGCCTGTAAATGTTGTGCGGTTCAGCCCTGATGATAAAATTATTACTACAGGCTCAGATGATTCCACTGTGCGTTTATGGAATGCTGCTAACGGACAAATGCTGGGAATGCTGAAAGGGCATTCAGGCGGAGTGACTGATATTGGATTCAGCGCCGATGGCAAAAAAATGGTTACGGGATCAAAAGATAAAACGGTGATTTTTTGGGATTTGAAAACTAGGGAGCAGACTGCTTTACTTACAACACATATACGCGCCATAGACCATGCAAGGTTTAGTGATGATGGCAAACAAATCATAATTTATTCTGGTAAAATGCTAAAAACATGGAACAGGGAAACCGGCGTACTTACACATGAATTGTCAGACACATTGAATACCGGTGATTGGATAAGTAAAAATAAGCCAGGCTCGAGTTTGATTCCTGATAATTCAAGTTATCAAATTAATTGGGCTGGCAATGTGATTAATATTTTTCCTTTAATTCCTTTAAATGAAGATAGTACTTTTTCAGACATTGCTTTTGGCATGGATGTAATTATTAAAGATATTCAAATACATCCGAAGGAAAATAAAATGCTTGTATTGACAGAAGATAATAATGTAAAAATCTACGATATCGACAAAAAGGCATTTACCGGCAGTTTTTTATTTTTAGACAGCACCGATTATATTCTGCAGGTTCCATCGGGCTATTACCAGGGCACCCCCAATGCGGCAAAGCGCCTCCTTTATACGACATATGATTTACAGGTAATCAGTTTTGAGCAACTGGATGTAAAATATAACCGGCCGGATATCGTGCTCCAAACAATGGGTCATGCAGATACGAATGTAATAAATATGAACCTGAATGCATATGTAAAGCGAATCAAAAAACTGGGTATCGACACTGCTGCATTTCGTGAAGGATACAGTGTGCCCCGCGCTGATATTACAAACAGGAATGCCATATCGGAGGTCCAATTATCTGAAAAACTATTGCTACAAATAAAAGCCAGCGATAGTTCATATTTGCTTGACCGGCTCAATATTTGGGTGAATGAAGTTCCGGTCTTTGGCTCAAAAGGGAAGAGTGTCCGGCAAAACCGGACTAAAAAATTGGATTTTTCAACCACCATCACATTATCAAGTGGCCGGAACCGCATTGAAACATCAGTCACCAATGTGAATGGTACCGAAAGCTACCGCATGCCATTGACGGTTAACTATACTCCAGCATCAACACAAAAAGAAAAAACTTATTTTATTGGTATCGGCATTGACCAGTTCAAGGATACTTCCTATAACCTGAACTACAGTGTAAAAGATATTCGTGATTTGTCAGCCAAATTAAAACAGCAATTTGGCAATGATATCATCATCGATACACTCTTTAACGAAAATGTTACGGGTAACAATGTCAAAGCACTAAAACAAAAATTACTACAAACTACAGTGAATGATAAGGTTCTGATTTCTTATTCCGGCCATGGCCTGTTGAGTAAGGACTATGATTATTTTCTCTCTACCTATGCTGTCAATTTTAAAAATCCTGCTGAGAACGGATTGCCTTATGATGAACTGGAAAGTTTACTGGACAGCATCCCCGCTAGGAAGAAGCTGATGCTCATCGATGCATGCCATAGCGGCGAAGTGGATAAGGAAGAATTTCAACAGGTAAGGGTCAATCAGTCAACGCTTGCTGCAAACCATGTGGTATCCAGGGGCGGCGAAATTGCCGAATCGGAAGAAGGCTCTCAAAAGCTGGGACTGAAAAACAGCTTTGAGCTGATGCAGAACCTGTTTGTGAACGTGGGCAAGAGCACTGGCGCTACAATAATCTCTGCAGCTGCAGGAACAGAATTTGCGCTGGAGAACGGTAACTTAAAGAATGGGGTGTTTACGTATTGTATCATGGAAGCGATGGATAAATATCCTGCAATGAAAGTTAGTGAACTGAAAAAGATCGTGGGTACGAGGGTGCAGGAGCTGACCAATGGCATGCAGAAACCCACATCCAGGAATGAAGCCATTGCGGTGGATTGGAATGTGTGGTAATATTTAAAACTAACGTGTTGTGCTATTGAAATATTCAGAAAATAAGCTTTTCAATTTTTTATAGAATAATGCTTGAGGAGAAATTTTATAAGATTACGAAAATAGATCCTTCACCCTATCATTTCGAAGTGAATGTATTACATCAGCCAACCGG
>JBGSHT010000046.1:0-23849 GCA_041752135.1 Chitinophagaceae bacterium
GATTGGCGGGCACGGGTATTTTTTCCGGAACCGGTGTTAGTGCAACGGGGCTTTTTGATCCGGGAGCTGCGAGGCCGGGAAATTATACTATCAGGTATACATTCAATGCCGCAAACTTATGTACGGCATTCCGCGAACAAAACATCCAGGTAGATCCTACGCCAAGGGTAGATGCAGGGCCGGACAGGACCGTGCTTGAAGGCGGCTTCATAATTATAAATGGCACCAGTACCGGTACCGGTTTAAGCATCAACTGGACACCCCCAACCGGATTGGATAACCCAAATGTACTAACGCCAAGGGCTACCCCAACTGAAGATACCCGCTATACATTGCAGGTTACATCCGGACAGGGATGCAGCGCATCGGACGATGTTTTTGTCAAGGTATTGCTGAAGCCTGTTGTCCCCAATACATTTACACCCAATGGCGACGGCTATAATGATTTGTGGGAAATCAGTTCGCTGGATTCATACCCGGGATGTATCGTTGAAGTATATAATACAACAGGAGCCCTGATTTTCCGGTCGGTTGGATATAATAAGCCCTGGGATGGAACCTGGAATGGGAAACCGGTTCCTGCAGGTACATATTATTATGTGATAGATCCCAAAAACGGGCGGTCGAAGATTGCAGGATATGTGACTGTTTTTAAATGATGATCTTGTTAACGGCAAAGAAACAATGCCCGCGATAGTAAAGGAGGAAAATAAATTAATGTGTATGAGAATTTGTTTGCTGTTTGGCGTTTTTATGAGTTTGATGTGTGGGCTTACTGCGCAGCAAAGGCCTCATTATACCCAGTACATTCTAAATAATTATATACTCAACCCGGCCATAAGCGGAATTGAGAATTATACAGATGTAAAACTTAGCATGCGGAACCAGTGGGTAGGTATTCCGGGTGCCCCCACCACTTTTTATGCTACCATACACGCGCCGATAGGCAAGCAGGATTTCAAGTCATCGGCCACATCTTTTGATATGAAGGGTGAGAATCCCCGCGGAAAACAATATTGGGAAGAGTATACCGCCTCCCCGCCGCATCATGGAATAGGGGCCACCATCATGAATTACCGCACAGGCTATATCAACCGTTTTACGGTCTATGGCACATATGCCTACCACTTAGGGATAGGCGAAAAGACCACTCTTGCCGCAGGCTTTGGTGCCGGATTATCAGGCACCAATGTCGACCGCAGCAAAATTGAACTCGCTAATCCGATTGATCCTGCGATAGGATCGGGGACCAGTGAGATCAATCAAACCAAGCCGGAATTAAATGTGGGGCTCTGGTTATACGGGGCAAATTATTTTGCAGGACTTTCTGCCCTTCAGGTGATACCTGTAAAAGTAAACCTGGTTGACAGTTCGGCTTATAAATCCACACTCGTTCCACACCTTATTGCTACGGCAGGTTATCGAATGTTTATGACTGAAGACTGGACCGTATTGCCATCCGTAATGACGAGGTATATCAGCTCAATGCCTTTATATGTTGATATCAATGTGAAGATGCAGTACCGAGACAGGTTCTGGATCGGGGGAAGCTATAGGTTCAAGGAAGGATATGCGGCAATGGCCGGGGTGAATATTTCACAGACATTCAACTTAAGTTATTCTTACGATATCAATAATGCAAATTACCTGATTAGTTCCATGCAGAGAGGCACACATGAGATTGTACTGGGGTTCCTGCTTAATAACGGTTACGGGGATATGTGTCCGCGGAACGTTTGGTAGTCGACCGCAAAGGCGCCATTGTAGCAGATCCTGGCGTCATTTTTACTTTGCGGTTAAGTGTATCGGTGCCAATGCTGATTTCAATAGATTCATCATCTGTTTCAATCCGGATGATATAGGCATCTTCTTCATTTAATATTACTTTATTACCTATTGGTTTATTGTTAATATACACCCTGTTTGGTGCCGAAGCCCTGGTTTTGATGCGGGCCTTCAGTTTATCAGGTGATATGGTTTCTGCCAGCTTTTCAAATGAATAAAGATCCCTGAGGTTTATGAATTCTTTATTTTGTAATTCAGAAATTGCCCTGAACTCTTTTTCAAGGTCCTGTTGTTGATTAAATATATCGGCATTATTCCTGCGCGCAAGTTCTTCCTGTACCCTGAATTCCTGTTCCAGCCTGTGTTCCTGCCAGCCGGGAGGAGGGGGCGCATTCATATATACCTGCTTGCGTTTACGAATTTTTGCAAGTTCATTTACCACTTCAGGATTGATATTTTCAAAGGCGCCGAAGTTCCAAACCTCATTCAATACACCGGGTTGGGATGGTGTTGGTGGAGAAGTGAAAACAAAAGGTGTATTTACGGTTACAGGGTAACGGTAGGATGCTTCAGGGAACAATTCAGCTTTTTCAAATATATTTTCCGGAGCCTTCTTCACCGACTTATATACTTTTTCAATTGAGCGCTTTATAGCACTTTTAGGGGCTTCTTTTTCAAAATGATCCTGTTTCTTTATCAGGTCTGCAAGGGTTGGGACAGGCACTTCTTTTTTTTCAAGCATCCATTGTGGTGCGGGGAATGCAGTTGCGATATTGAGTTGATTTTCCCGGTTCCATTGAGCCGGCTGCAACCATGCAAGGGCGCTAAAAAATGCGGTGACGAACAGCAATGCCAGGAAACGCTGTCGATATTGCAGTTTTTGGGTTTGTACATTCAGAATGCGTTTAACCCTGGTGAGCAACTGTCCTTCCTGCCCGTTGGATGCCAATGCCAGTTGCGCTTTACCGGCGATCCGGGATTTTTCCAGTTCCAGTAATGCGGAGGCATAGTTATGAGGGTCGCGACAGAACCCTAAGACAAAATCGTCACAGCATAATTCCCTTTCTTTTTTCTGGACACTGGTGAGTAAATATACAAAGGGGTTGAAAAACAGTATAGTTTCAATAACCGCCCCGGAAATGTTCCACACATAGTCCATTCGCCGGATATGCGCCAGTTCGTGCAGGATGATGGATTCCACCTGTTGCATGCTGAGCTGGTTTACGGTTGCAACCGGTAGGAGAATAACCGGTTTTAAAAAACCTATGGTTGCCGGAATATCTATACGATCACTTAAGAAAATATTGACCTGTTCACGTATACCCATAACCGAGGTCCATTCCGACATTTTATTTTCAAGTTGATGACCCGCCGGAAACAAACCTTTTTTCTTTAACTGATTGGAATAAAGGTAAGCATGGGTGAACCGGAACATCATTAAAACGAGGATAAATAAATAGACGGCAGAAATATAACCAATATTGTTCTCCAGGAACAGGGTTGAAGTTTCCGTTAAACGTGAAATGGTATCTGCATATAATGCATAAGAGCTGCTGCTTTGCTCAAACACCATTGTTGATGCCGGATTATTGTCAGCCAAAGGCAAAAAGTCAACATACTGTTTAACCGAAATATATTCCTGGTAATGAGTTATCCCGGTTAATAGAAACCATGCAAAGCCGGCAAAGAGAAGCAGTAATGAACTGTTGTGTTTTGCGGCGGGGCTCCATCTTTTAGGTATGCCAAAAATAAGCTGGTATCCAACCCATAAGATGCCCATCTGCCAGAAGGAGTGCAGGATGGCCCAACCCAATGCATACAAAAGTGCGGAAATGTTGAGGATTGCCATGGGATCATTTTTCTTTTCTGAGGTTATCCAGCATTTTTTGAATTTCGTCGAGTTCCTCTTTACTGGTTTGCTGGTTTCCCAGGGCCTGCATCACCAGTTCAGTCGAAGAACCTGAAAAAAGGGTACTGATCATTTTGCCTACCAATTGTTTCTGTGTTTTTTCCCTCGTTACGGCAGGTATATAAATATGTGTTTTGGAAGAATCGTCGCGGGTTACCAGGCCTTTTTCAAACATGATCTGCAGCAGCTTCAGTGCCGTGGTATAGCCAATGTCGCGGGTTTTGGACAGCTCATCATGTACTTCCCGCACTGTGGCAGTTTTTTTCTGCCAGAGTACCTGCAGGATCTCCAGTTCACTTTCCGTTGGTTTGATCGCTTTTTGCATAAGGATTGTTATACGAATATTATCGTATCCAAATATACGAGTTGATTCGTAATGACCAAGCAGTGGGTGGAAATTTGGGAATTTTTAACAAATAAATTAACCGCAAAGGCACAAAGATATTTTGCGTCATTGCGGTAAAACCAGTTTTAATTTATCAGTCTGATTTCATCGCCAACATTGATCCTGCCAAAACCCGTGTGCAGGATATTCTGGCCAAAGTTGACCTTATTATTGGCAGTTCTGTACATTGAAAGTGTTTTGAGCGGCTCTTTTCCAGCAGCCCCCGTATCTTGGTTGATGGTGGTCATCACACAACGGCCACAGGGTTTGACACCATAGAAGTCAAGGTCATTTATTTTGAAATGTTTCATCTCATCTTCCTGGTAGGGTAATCCTCCTGTAAAAACTATATTGGGCCTGAACCTGTTCATTGGCACTGGTTGATCCAGCCTGTAATTGAGGTCATCCAGTGAAGCTTGCCCGATGAGTAATACCGGGTATCCGTCAGAAAAACTCGTGATGTCGTCATGAAGGGCATATTTTTCATCCACCTTTCTTCTCGACGTATCCGGCATATAGACCAGTTTCACATTTCGCCGGAGTTTATCAGAAAACCAAACATCTGCGGTTGTGCTTACCTGTTGGGCTTCGCAATGGTCGTCCCAAACATCTACCAGTATATTATTTCCGTTTACAGGTTCAAGATCAAGGGTTAAAGCATCTTCTTCATTATCCTTTTCAAAGACAATAAGCTTATTTTCTTTGAATGCCGTTTTCAGCAGCGCCATCTGTGGAAAACTGCGTTGGGTAAGGAACTGGTTGTGCTCATCCACAAGCATCCAACGGCGGTCAAGTGCCAGGCCCCTGTCTGTAAGCTCAACATTTTGCACTTCAATGCCGCCGAGAGACTTGATAGGGTATATATAGAGATTACTTATTTGGAGCATGATATTGAGGTTTGAGCTACGCTTAGCGCCTTTATTTCATAGCGGTTATACAAATTATTAGTTGCATTCAAAATCCATAATACGCAAAGTTTTATCATAAAATTCTTTGGCTCTTTCAGGACTGCTGCCTACACAGAGCAGCCCAAATTTACCATGTTCCGAAAGCGCTCCGATCAGGTGGAACATTACTCCTTCCTGGGTGGCCCCGTCGTACATTAATTCATGGAAAATAGAAATATCGATCAGATCATCTGGCGTGAGTCCCTTGTATTTTTCGCTCGAGACATTGTCTGATGCAAAATAGAAACGCTTATGGCCGCTGGCAGTGCGGTATTCGCCTGTATCCGGGTTGTACTTTCCGTCTGTCAGGAACTGCAGCATCAACAGGGGATGGGTGGTACCGCCTTTGCGCAAGTTGATCTCAATGGCATAATGCTTCCAGGTATTGTCTTCCTGCAGGACCGAGATGAAGTCAATGGCAAAGCGCCCAAGCGCGCCTTTTTGGACAAGCACTTCAGTGATTTTTTTACCCTCTGCAGCCAGGGTTATATTGTATTGCGCATCCGCCGGGAAGATGGCGCCCTGGTAAACCTGGTTGTCTTCACCGCCCAGCAGCTGATCGTGTGTACTTACAATATCTACTTGTTTTGTTGGACTGATAACGCATTGTACGGAAGGCGACATTTTTATATCCCCCTCCAGGAATTCTTCCACGATGCCGCCCATGGCATGAAATTTTTCGAGGAACAATTCTTCGGTCACATCTTTTGCCACCATTTTAAGCTGAGCGGAAAAATGCTCATCAATATTATTTTCAAGCAGTTTATCGGTAGACATTAAGGGATAAGTGAAAATTGCATTTCCGTCTCCACTGAACCCATCATTTACTTTAACAACGGCCTTGCGAAGTTTTGGGTTATTTCGTTTTAGCGCAGCCAGCGAATTTATTATCTCTTCACGGCTATGGAGATCTTCGAATCCATCTGGGAAGAGTACACCACTCTCACGGAAAGTTTTTCGGCCACCGGATTTAGTGCCTTCGTAAGCCATATCCGGATCGGTGCCAAAAAGCGGAATGCCTAACTGAACCGCCAGAGTTTTTTCCAAAGGGGTGATATTAAAGCAGGTCAGGTGTGCGGAATCCTTATCTGCAATGAGTTGTCTTATATGTTCTATTTTCCGGGGCCTCTCCAGGATCTTTTGTGTGAGAGGTTTAACGGAGGAGTCATAACAGCTCAGCATGGTAAGTCTTTTTCGGGCATGCCTGCCCGTTATACCCGGGAGCAGGTGCAGGTAATAATCGATGATGCTGTCTGCTACGGGAGTGCTGGTAACATATATTATTTTGGTCAGTGGCATGCGAAGGAGCATCAGCAGGCAGAGCATCCTTTCTTCGTAATGAACGGCACCCGTTACCTTGGAAAGTATTTCAGTGTCCAGGGAAAGGGAAGGGAGGATGACGATGGTTCTTGGGGCCAGTTTATCAGGGAATACCTTTTCGTACTGGGCTACAAAATTATGTTGCAGTTCCCTGAAAGCTTTGTTCTCTTCTTCAGAACCGGGGAAAGGAAATGCATTATTTCGGTTATAGGTTTTCCTGGGATTGGTGAGCTTAGCGTCCATCAAAAATTTCTTTGTGAAAAGATAATACAAATCTGAGGAACCTTTGTTTTAAAAGAATAGAAAAAACAGCAATAACAACTATGGTATTCAAAGTTAATTTTACATAGCAGTATTATTTATTTTCAATTATTTTTCTTTCCCAGATTCATTTGTTGAATCGTCTTTGCTGGTATCAGCGCCTTTTAGGTAGGTAGGTAAATTCAGACCTGCCATATTGAATAAGTCATTTAATGGGGGTACTGTTTTCATCATACCTGATACAAAGTTTGCAGTCGAAGAGTTCCCATTATCGTTCTGCCCGTTACCAGAATCCCAAACAGTAATTTTGTCAATTTTTATATTTTTCACAGCTTCAACTTGTGTCCTGACTAATTCAGGCAGTTTTTCAATTAACAACAGTTGGAAAGCTTTGGTAGGATCTCCACCGGCTGCAGCTACAACTTCTTTATATCCTTCAGCCTGCTTGGTCAGAATTTCAAAAAGGCCTTTTGCTTCGGCTTCCATTTTGGCAAAAATAGCATCCGCTTCTCCTTTTGCATTTTCTCTTATTCTCTCTGCATCAGCTTGTGCCTCAATTATTGCACGTTGTTTTGCTATTTCTGCTGGAATTACGATGTTAGCTATCTGAGTAGACCTTTCTCTTTCCGAACGAGCAAGTTCAGCTTTTTGTTCAGCAAGATAAGCTTCTTCCAGAGCTCGTGCCTGCTGTACTTTTTCTGCAGTTATGGCTATGCGTAAGGATTCAGCCTCTTTTTCCCTTCGTAAAGCCTCTGAATTGGCAATTGCAATTTTAGCTTCGTTTTCTCCTTTTATAGCAATTGCATTAGCTTCTGATGTTTTAACCCTGGTATCCCTTTGTGCTTCAGCTTTACCTATTGATTCATCTTTTACAGCTGATGCTATACTTATCTCCCGGTCTTTCTGAGTGATGGCAATTTTAACATCACGGTCGCGATGTGTTTCAGCTATCTGCGTATCTTTTTCTCTATCAGCCAGGGCCTTCCCGGTTTCGCCAATTTTCTCCTGTTCAGCTACACTTATTTTGGCTTCATTAATAGCTTTTGCTGCAGCTTCTTTACCAAGAGCCTCAATATAACCTGATTCATCTTTGATGTCTGTTACGTTTACGTTAATAAGCTTAAGTCCAATCTTTTTTAATTCACTGTCTACATTCTTTGAAATGTTATCCAGAAACTTATCCCGATCAGAATTGATTTCTTCGATCGTCATAGTAGCGATGACAAGTCTAAGTTGTCCAAAAAGGATGTCTTTTGCCAGCTCTTGTATTTGTTCTGAAGTAAGTCCAAGCAGTCGTTCTGCAGCAGTATTCATACTCTCTGCTTCAGTTGAAATGGCAATCGTAAAGCGACAAGGAACGTCAACCCTGATATTTTGCCTGCTTAACGCATTTGTCAGATTTGCCTCAATGGATAAAGGCTTCAAATCCAGAAAAGCAAAGTCCTGAATTACTGGCCAAATAAAAGCGCCGCCACCGTGTACACAGCGGGCAGATGTACCCCCTGTGCGTCCATAAATGACCAGAATTTTATCTGATGGGCATCTCTTATATCTTGAAACTAATGCTGAAATTGTTACAAACAAAACAACTGCTGCTACAACTATGATATAGATTGGTGACATTTTTTTAAAAAGTTTAAATTTTTTCGACAATTAAAATATTTTCATTTTCGATTCTAACTACTCTGACAATTGTTCCACTGGGTAATGAATCATAATCTGTCATAGCATCAAGTTCACGGTAAGAGCCATTAACACTTATCATTATTTTACCTTTACCACTTTTATTAGCAGGAACGGTTAAATAAACTTCCGCAGTTTTCAGTAAAGTGTTCTCTATCCGGAATGAATTATCTTCTGCCAGCTTTTGTAGTTGTTTGATCAGTAAAAAGAAAAGATAAATAAAGAGGGTTCCAACAACAAGCGATAATAAGATTAGTAAAGTTTTGTTTGAAATAATTGTATAAAATGATATACCCATCCAGCTAAAACCCAATAAGAAATTGATCAGATTTCTGAAAGAAAAAAGTTGAAAGGGAGCATCTGTACCTTCAAGGTTGCTGTTAAAATCTGCATCAATACCATCAGAAGCGTCAGCCCCTGTAAATGTCATAAAAGTCTGAATAAGGAAGATAAGGCTTGCCGGAATGGCAATAAACCAAAATGTGCGTAATAAAGGTTCCAGGCTATCTAGTATTTCCATTATTCTTCAAATTGTGTTTTTATAAGCAGGCACTAAAATAGTCATTGAAAGCTGATAAGAAAAAAATCTTTAAAGATTGTTGGGTTGCTTGAAAATTGCCAGTATGAACCCCAAATACGCTATACTTTATTCGGAGTATAAAAAATATTTCATTTTCCGAATTTGATCTAGTTGTATTCTGTAAAATCGCATCAATTATTAAGGATTGTTCATTTGTTAATCAGACTTGAAATTTTAACATTTGGTTGCCTTAGTCTCAAAAAAAATCAATTTTTTCATGTATACTGAAAACATAAATCTGAGAAACCGTTGTTTAAATCCAGTTAAAAATACATTAACCGCTAAGTAAAGGCTTATGCTTGTAAATATTTGAATTTATTTTTTAAAAGCATTTTTTTAATATTATAGATCTAAAAAAAGGATGATCAACGTGTTGCGAGACATATTTTCCCCCGAGGTTATGGAGTAACTTAAAAAATAATTCGTGTGGAAAGAAAAACTTTTTGATATCAGTTATTATTCTATATCTTTTATTACAATTTTAGCTCCCTCCGAAAGCGCAACCCAACAACAAACCAACTTACATGAAATGATTGCGCCATTATTTTTTTTTGACGGCATTATGCTCGTTGCCGATGTTCCTTATGATGTATATTTCCTGTAATCAAATGAAAACCCATGTGATGGGCGGCGATGAAATTATTGCCAATGAAACACAGGAAAACGACTGGCTGGCGTACGGCCGAACACACAGTGAACAGCGTTTCAGTCCCTCTGCGGAGATAGATACCGGGAATGTTTCCAACCTGAAACCAGACTGGTTCATGGATCTGCCTGATGACGTGGGATTGGTTTCCACACCTTTGGTAATCGATGCCGTAATGTATTTCACCGGCACCATGAATGTTATCAGGGCCGTAGATGCCGCCACGGGTAAGCTTATATGGACCTATGACCCGGAAGTATTTAAAGAAGTAGGCCGGAAAAAGCAGGTTGGCTTTGTGCACAACAGGGGTATTAGTTTTTCAAAAGGCAAAATATTTGCTGCAACCTGGGATGGCCGTCTTTTTGCGCTGGATGCAAAAACAGGTAAGCTGATCTGGTCTGTAAAAACCTTTGGCGATAACGAAGCATTATATATTACCGGGGCACCTAAAGCCTTTAAAGATAAGGTACTGATCGGTAATGGCGGCACGGAAAACGGACCCTCACGGGGATATGTAACCGCTTATGACCAGGAAACCGGTAAGCAGGCCTGGCGGTTTTACATCGTTCCGGGAAATCCGGCCGATGGCTTCGAAAATGATGCCATGAAAATGGCAGCTGAAACCTGGACAGGAGAGTGGTGGAAACATGGCGGCGGCGGAAACAGCTGGCATGGCTTTACATATGATGCGGAACTTGACCAGCTCTATATTGGCACCGGAAATGGATCTCCCTGGAACCGCAAGATCCGCAGCCCGGGCGGCGGCGATAACCTTTTCTTATGTTCTGTAGTGGCCCTTGACCCTGACAGTGGTACATACAAATGGCATTACCAGACAACACCGGGAGAGAGCTGGGATTATAATTCCAATATGGATATTGTTCTCGCTGATATCGAAAAGGACGGAAAGAAGATCAAAGCCCTGATGCATGCGCCTAAGAATGGTTTCTTTTATGTGATCGACCGGCATGATGGCAAACTCATTTCCGCCGAACCATTTACAGAAACATCCTGGGCCACCCATATTGATATGACAACCGGTCGTCCGGTTGAAGTTCCCGGTGCACGATATGAAACCGCCAAAGCATACATCACACCCAATGCATGGGGCGGGCACAGCTGGCACGCCATGGCATATAATCCGCTGACTAAACTGGTCTATATTCCAACGATACATTATGCCGCTGCCTATTCGGATTCGGGTATGGATATCCGTAATTGGAAATCCGTTGCTTTTTTTGGTGGCACTGGTGTAAACACATCGGGGACGAGTAAAAAACCCAGGGAATACCCGGCGTCCCTGCAGGCCTGGGATCCGGTGAAGCAAAAAGCGGCCTGGTCGATTCCGCAGCAGACGCCCATGAATGCAGGTGTTTTAACCACTGCCGGTAACCTGGTTTTCCAGGGAAGATCGGATGGAAAATTAATAGCTTATAATGCCCGAACCGGAGACAGCCTCTGGGTATTCAATGCCGGCCTGGGTATTTCTGCACCCCCTATAACGTATAAGGTTAATGGAAAACAGTACATCGCTTTGCTGGTAGGCTGGGGTGGAATTTTTTCCGGATTAGGTACCGATCTGGGCTGGTCTTACGGTGTTCACCGGCGCAGGTTGATTTCTTTTTCGCTCGATGGTAAGGCCGAAATCCCCGTATTACCACCACCCACTTTTGTAATGCCCATTATTGAACCAGGTTTTGTTGTTAATGACAGCCTGGCAGCAAAAGGCGGTGCATTGTTTGGTTTGTGCGGTGGGTGTCATGGTCGTGGTGCGCAGTCAAAAGGCATGGCGCCTGATTTACGGGCATCAGCCGTTCCATTGAAATTGGAATCCTTTGCAGAAGTTGTCAGGGCCGGTACCCGTGCCAAAAAAGCCATGCCTATGTTTCCGGATATGACCGATGATCAGTTGACGGCTATCATGCATTTTATCCGTAAACAGGCCAATGACAGTAAGCCGGTTGTGGTTACAGGTGCGCATTAGGTAATGGATATTAGATAATTGATAATAGATATTATATATTAAAGTGCTGATAATGGTGCTGGTAATGAATTGCGCGAAGAATCGTTAAGAAATAAATAAACCCCGCCGTTTGGCGGGGTTTATCAATAGTTTGAAGCCGTTTCGTTATTTTTTTCTTTTGGCGCGGTCATACTGATTAAGGAAATCAGCTTTGCCGTCTTTGTTGATCCGCCAGGCTTCCATTATGTTCATGGTATCTGCTTTGCCTTTTATATCAACAGAAGTTGAAGATGCCCAAACCAGAACCCAATGTTCATTCTTATCCTTAGCATATATAGGCATAACTACATCTATGGTATTATTTACAGATTTGTAATTAGCCCTGTCGTTTTTCCATTTCGCCATGAGATTATCTGCGCCTTTTACCATCAACATATCTGAATGTATTGCGGTAATGGTATCTGCCACCCAGTTTTTCATATTATCCAGTTTGTTTTCGTCCCAGTCTTTCCAACTGCCCTGGAGGATCATAGCTGCGTATTCTCCTTTCCCGAATTCAAATGAATTGGAATAAGTGGGAACATACGGAAGGGGAACTACCGGGTTCGTTGCAACTGTTTCTGTTGCCGGAGCCTCGACTGATGGCGTTTCGGTTTTAGGTTCGTTGGAGCAGGCGGTAAAAAATGACGCTGCTGCCAACACAATAATGAACTTTTTCATTGTGTTTGTTTTTTGATGATTAGAGAAAGGGAAAAATGTAGCAGAGCGTTTGCTAAAGATAAACAATTTTGATTTTACCTGCTTTTTTAATTTTTTACAAGCTGATAACTTGCCAGTGATGGCTTTGTTTCTTAACGGTAAAGTATCTTACCCCCAACAATGGTCATTACACATCTGGTGCCCATCAGCGCCGGTATTGGTATCGTAAATATATCCTGCGACAGTACTGCCAGGTCGGCGAGTTTACCCGGTGTTAAACTGCCTTTTTCTTTTTCTTTGAATTCCGCAAAAGCTGACCCATACGTATAGGCGATAACGGCGTTTTCGATGGAGACTGCCTCTTTGGGGTTATCAGGATGTATGGCGGAAAGCATGAGATTGAGGAAAGGATTTATCGGGCCATCGCTTCCTATAGCCCAGGGGATATCATTTGTGATTAATGATTTCATTGCCTGGAAATAAGGTGTCCTGCCACCGAGCCTTGGGCCCATAAGTTGTGGGATAGCGAAATGTGTGGGATTTACCACAATGATCACACCCAGCAGTTTCATCGTCGCGAAGTCTGCCTCTTTCATGATGGCCAAATCGCCATGTTCCAGTCTAACGCGTTTATCCTTCCAGAATGCATCAGGATGCATCGACCGCATTATCCGGATAAATGAATGAATAGTGCTGTCTCCCACGGCATGCACCATGATCTGTTGCTTGTTTTGGAGGCAGAAGGTTATATATTTTCTGATTGTTATTTCATCAAAATTGATCCGTCCAAAGTTGCCGGGCATGTTGGTGTATGGCTGGGATACGGCCGCGAGTCCTTCCACCGGCGTGCCGTCTAATATGAGCTTTACTCCTGAGATCTCATTTTGGGCGTTGAGTCTTTTGAAACGACCTGCCCAGTTGGAAAATAAAATTTCTTTTTCGCTGGTAAATGGAAAAGCAACGATACGTGCCCTTACACCAAAATCATTAGCGGCAAATACATTTTCAAATGTAGTAGCAGGAAGGCCCGTTGCCATTACCTGGTCAGATGTAATTCCAAATGACAAAGCCTGTTGGTAATAAGCTTTAAGGCCATTGGTAACCTCATCCATAGGCATTTTTTCAGCCAGTAATGCACTGATCATAAATTCAGCATATTCTTCCATCACCCCGTTAAATTTTCCATTAGGATCCTTTTGCAGTTTGCCGCCAAAGAAAACAGACTTATCTGTAAGGCCCAGTAATTCGAAGGCTTTACTGTTACCAATAACACCATGGCCCGTCCATGCCGCAAGAAGTACCGGATGCATAGGAGCAAGGCTGTCCAGTGATTTTATCCTGACCCTTGGATCATCCAGAATCGCGGCATCAATGGTTGACCGGATAAGCGTACCCGCCGGTACTTCTTTCACAATTTTGCGGATGCTGTCACGGATGTTTTCCCAGGGTGTAGGGTCGCCGGGCATTTTCAGGATCTCGAAATGACGGGCAGGATATTCCGGGCCCGTATGGCTGTGTGCATCATTAAATCCCGGCACAACGGTTTTCCCGCCGAGGTCGATCATTTGTGTATTGGCGCCTTTTAGTTTGGTTACGGCTTCGTTTTTACCGATGGCGGAAATTTTATCACCGGTAATGGCGATCGCTTCGGCGAATTGGTGGATTTTATCGGCGGTGAATATTTTTCCGTTGTGGAGGATGATATCGGGTGTTTGCGCAAGGGAAACAACCGTGAAAAATAACGTTGCTATGGTAATAAGAAACTTCATATCTGTACAAGTTATGATAAATCTATATATACCCGCTTATACAAAGCACAAAGTATTACCCTTGAAAGGTATCTGCTCAAAAAGGCTCATCGGGTTTTTCCCCCTGCATTTGTTCAATGATCTTGTTCACCTCAGTTTCCGTACTACGCAGTTTGGTTTGGCAAAAAGTGATGAGATCGGCAGCACGTTTTACCTTCTGGGCAAGAACATCCACCGATACCGATTCATTTTCTATTTCCTTAGCGATCAGGGCCAGTTCTGCATAGGCTGTCTCATATGTCAAAGTCTTTTCCATTATACCCTTTTTTTGAAGTTACGATTGACTCAATTTCTGTCTCCTTTAAAATTATGGTGACGGTTTTACCCTGCTCTATTTTGTCCGCATCAGAAACAATCCTGCCGTTGACCTTGATCAGTGCAAAGCCGCGTTTCATGATGTTTTCCGGCGATGCCATGCGGAAAAAAGTGACAAAATGATTCAGGTATCCCTTTTGGTTCTTCAGGTAAGACAACTGAAAGCTTTTCAGCATATTGATGGTATGCAATAATTCCATTTTACGGCCGTCAACCATTTTTCGCGGTTTCATGATCATGGCGTTGCCAATGTGCATCAACCGGCTCTTATGGCCGAAAACCATGTTCCGGGAATTGTTGATGACAACCTGGTAAAAATGCACCAGTTCGTCTTTATAGTGGCGGAGATAGTGCTGCGCAGATTGAGTTACAGAAATTTTGACGCTGTTCAGTTCCCGGTTCTTACGGGCGATCAGCTGTTGTACTTTCAGCAGCAGGTTTTTCTGCAATGTAATGAGTGATTCCTCAAACTGCCGGTTATGCGCGATCAGTAATTCTGCCGATTGTGTAGGTGTTTTGGTAACCGTGTGTGCCATCATGTCTGTAATGGTCTCATTACGCTGGTGGCCGATACCGGTGATGACGGGGATGGGGCATTTAGCCACCGCCATGGCCAGTATAAACTGATCGAAGATCAAAAAATCTGTCTGTGAACCGCCACCCCTGATGATCACAATGGCATCATAGGGTATTCCTGATTCTGCGGCTTCAGTAATTTTAAGGGCAACTTCTTCCGCATTTTCCTGGCCCTGTACCTTGGTAAAATACGGATCAATGCGAAACCGGAAACCATAATCATTGTGCAGCAGGGTATGCATGAAATCCTCATAGCCCGCAGATGATTGGGAGGCTACCACTGCAATATGCTGGAGTACTTTACGGAAAGAAAGTTCTTTGTTCAGGGTTATATAAAAATCACCTTCCTTTCTGATATATCCGGGGCATTCGGTGAGCAGGCGCTGGAGGGTGGCCTGCCTTTGTTCTTCGAGCTGACCAAGGGTAAAGCGCGTATCTATATCAAGCAACGTAAGCTTTAGTCCGTATACAACGTGGAAGTCTACCCGAACACAAACAAGTACATGTATATCATTTTTGAAAGCCTGTCCTGTTGTGGTTTCAAAGGCCCGGATGTGGCGGTCGCCATCTGCCCATGCCACGGCCTGTATCTTGCTGATGATACCGTTTTTTCCTTTCTCCACGAGGTCGAAATAGTGGTGTTTCTTCAGGCTATAAAAGCTGTGGTTTGTCACATCTGCCATGACCCAGAAAACCTGACCGGCAAAGGAGTCTTCCAGTGTCCTGCGAATTTCTTCGGCCAGTTCAGACAGCTTTAAAGGCGCAAAACTCATCAGTAATGGTTATCGATTTTGATTCTGAATCGGGTTGTAAAGGTAGGCAAACTAATGCCTTGAATTTACCCTCATTTTGGAAAGGCATCAGAGGTTAACGAGTCCGTTTTTCACCGCAAAGAGTGCAAGGCCTACCCGGCTTTTTACGTTCAGTTTTTCAAATAATGCATTGCGGTAACCGTCTATGGTTTTAGGACTTAATGACATTTTAGCGGCAATTTCAGCGTATGTAAATTCGGTGCAGGCCATTTGAAGAAACTCTTTTTCGCGGGCAGACATCAAGCTGAATATGGCAGCAGTAGTATTGCCTGTATGTTCTGTTTGCATGGAATCCACCAGTTTTCCGGTCATGAAATCTGTGTAGTAAAATCCTTTATTCATGATCGAATCAATGGCCTCTGTTAATTTATCAGGATCCACATCTTTGCTCAGATAACCTTTTACACCCAGTTGCAGCATGCGTACTATGGTTGCTTCATTGGCGATCATGCTCATAATGAGTATTTTAACAACCGGGTGATTTTTGTTCAGCCAGCGAACCGTGGCAAAGCCGTCCATATCCGGCATATTGATGTCGAGCAGGATGAGATCCGGCAGGTTATTTTTATCGATTTTTTCCTGGAGATCAATTCCGTTATCAGCTTCAAAAAGGATTTTACAATTTTCATATGCCGTTTCGATAAGGCTTCTGATACCTTTTCTGAAAAGGGTGTGATCATCAACCAGTGCAAGTTTGACAAGAGGTGATTTTGACATAGATTATCAGCTTATAAAGGCATTTCAATGCGTATGCCGTTTTTCCCCCTGGATGTACTTTCCATAAGGAGCCGAGCATTGATCGGCTTGGTCTTTTTATCCAGGACAGACAAAAAATCACCTGCAAACATATTTGCAGGGTCTTCTTCCGCATTAGAACCGTCATCTTTGAAGGATAAAATTAATGCATTTTCCAACCCCTGCAGTAAAATGCTCAAATGCTTTGCCTTGCCATGTTTCATCCTGTAATGCATAATTTCCTGCGAAATCCTGAAAAGGATGATTGTTCTCACCTGGTCGGGCACCGGCAAATTTCCCTCATGCACAAAGGTTACATGTACCCTGCCAGATTTATTCAAATGTTCCACTTCAGCTTCGAGTGCTTCATCAAGACCGAATGGGGTATGGTGCCCGGGACCCTGGCTCTGGGATAAAGATTTTATATCATTGATCAGTTGTTGGGTAATTTCCATGGTTTCGTCAATTTTACCGCCAACTAATTTCGGTTCCTGTAAGGTCAGGGTATTCAGGTTAATTTTGATCAGGCTCGCCAGTTGGCCGATATTATTATGCAGTTCCTTCCTGATATCCAGGATAGTTTTTTCACTGATCTCCAGTTTTGACTCCAAAAAGGTTTGGTTAAGTTCCCGTTTTATGGCCTCTTGCCTGGCAATTGTATTTCTTCGCCGGTCATATAGCCACATCAGGACCATTATAATAATAAAGAACAGCAGAAATGTAAAGAAAAAAAAGATGGTAAGCATTTTTAATAAGCTGGTTGAAGTCTTCCCGAAAAGCGTACGGTTTTAATGGAAAGGTAAAGATTCCTGTTAATGGTCATGCAGATAAGGTTCAATTTTCTTCCTGAATTTTCCACTGAAAACCTGTTTTTTAAATGCACATTTTAAATACTTTTTTTGAAACCAGTTCTAAATACGCAATGGTCTTTGATGTTTGAACTTCATATATTTCTTTTTACAGGTGTATTTAGAATAGCGATTTTTTTATAAGTGCAAGAGTACTTTATAAAACATGATTTAATCAGAAAGGTTATCACGTTTGAGCATAATTACAGACAACCTTTAGGATTTTTTTATCGTATCCCTGTATTTATTAATATAAGCAGCCAGTATGGCTTTCGAGGCATAAAATTTTATAAACAGGAAAAATCCGGTATAAAACTCAGGGTTTTTCCTGTTGTTGAATAACAACCCCCAATGCATATTTGCTTAATTGAGTAGCTGTAAGTAATAAACAGGATTGCGGTTTCTCACTTTTTGTCAATGGAAAAGTACACGCTGCTCAGCGAAGGTTTCTTTCATTACGAAGAGGCCAAAGGACTTTTGGGGTTCCTGAAAAAATATTAGCAAATCATTAAAAGCGTGGTAAGCTAACACCTCAATAGAGCCGTTGCTAACACCACTGGGGTGGGATTAATTTCCCGCCCTTTTTTGAAAAAAGTTTAGCCATCAAGTGCTAAGCATTTTCAAAATTGATCGGCACACTTTTTTTTACCTGTTGTTTTTTGTAGGTGGCCTTATCTACTATCTGTTCCTGATCATTCAGCAGTTTTATGGTTGCGCTTGTATTATTAAGTCTAACCTGTTTGTTCAGGCTGATTGTTTTTGTTTGGCCCCCGGCTAATGAGATATTCAATATTTGTTTTTTCCCTTTCACTTCAATTGACCACCCGCCCAGGTCAAGGTCTGTTGTGGAAATATTGCGCAGGGTTAATTTTTCTTTACGGGTATCAATACCTGCCGGATCGATAAGGGCCGAAATTATCTTTACTTTTCCGGCTGATTTTCCTTTTTTTATCTCAACAGCTTTCTGCACCGCTTTCTCCGCATCAACTTTTCCATAGCCATATTTTTTACTATGACCCTGTGTATTGTATAGCCCGCCCGCAACATCTATTTTTTCGCAGGAATCTTTAAGGATATTTTTTACTTCCAGGAAATTGAGATCCGGATTAGCGGCAAGGATGAGGGCAGCTGTACCCGCGGCACCCGGGCAGGCACTTGAAGTGCCGCCAAAATCATCAATATATTCACCGCTGCCATCACCCAGGTTGCCGCGTCTGTCTGTAGTATGAATGCCACTGGTCAAGGCTTCCGGATGGTTGTAGGGCGCGTGTCCGAAATCACTGCTTGGAAAACAGCACCAGACCGCATCTCCGAAATCGCTGTAAACACTGCGTTTATTGGTATCGTTGCAGGCAGCTACGGCAATCACTTTATCATAACTGGCGTAGCCGTCATATTTCACATCTTCATTACCATTGCCCGCCGCAAAAAATATCACGCAGCCTTTCTCATTACGTCCACGGGTAACCGCATAATCAATGGCCAGCCGGGTACTGTCAACCAGGTATGACATTTGTTCATGCAGGGGATCTCCCGGCACCCACCAGTCGCCATCGGGCGGGCCCCAGCTGCAGGAGATGATATCCGCGCCTTTGTCAACGGCCCATTTGATGGCGCTGGCTTCAGCCTGTGAACCGAGGCCGGAACGCAGCCGTATCGGCATCAGCGTAGCATTTGGCGCCACACCGGAAGCGTTAATGCCCGCTGCGGCAGCCACGCCGGCACAGGGAGTGCCGTGATTGTCGTCTGCTTTTTTGGGGCGTGGATCATTACTGCTCAGGGTGGCATCCCTGCTATGTATCACTTTTCCAGGGATATTGAATTCTGTGTTATCAATATCCACTCCATCATCAATAATGGCGATCACGATGCCTTCGCCCCGGGTGTATTGGTGAGCCAGGTCTGCCTTAACATGTGCATTGATCTCTTTTCCATTGATGGTAGTTGCTTTGAGGTGCCATTGTTTGGGATGTATCTTTTTGTAACTACGCTCCCTGATCAGTTCCGGGTGGCATAGCTCCACTTCTTTCTTCTTCAGTAATGTTTCCGCCAGTTTAAATATTTCCAGTCCGATATCTTCCGGCGCCTGCACGAAATAGCTGTTGGTGGCATAAGTGAGTTTTTGTTTGATCTTCAGATCGTATTGCGTCAATATTTTTTCACATGAAGCTTCTGTAACTTTATCCAGGAATTTTATAAAAAGATTTTCCGTATAGAGAACGGGCGCTTTACTATTTTTATCCACGAGGACCCTGCCTGCAAAACGTAATTCAGGTTCTTTCTTAAAAGCCTTTCTTGCTTTATCCCGGGTGGTACTTTTTGTTGGGGCGGCCTCTTTTGTTTTGAGGATGGTGATATCAGCTTCCGGAAATTCTATCTCCACGTTGAAATCTTCCATGGCTTCTTTGGAAGCGTTGGAGAAGATGGCGTTGCTGAGTTTTCGGGCATTCCTGGTACGGACGACAACCCGGTTTTTACTTTCCTGCAACGTGATCTTTTGACCTTTTTTACCGCCGATGGTGTAGGTGTACATGGTGTTAATTTTAAACTAACCGCAAAGTAACGAAGACTTATGTAATTCTTTTGCGCCTTCGTTACTTCGCGGTTAACCAGGTGAGCTTATGCCAGATCGATTCCAATGGCCCCTGCTTATGGGTCTTCATCCACCAGCGGCTGAATAAGATCTGTAACGTGATCAGTCCTATCCCAATCAATACCGCATAAGTTGATCCGGCGAATTCATATAACCCCAATCCATAGCCGTAGTAAATGAAGGAACCCAGCATCGATTGAATGATATAGTTAGACATGCTCATCCGGCCCAATGGTGAAAAGGTATTCAAAGCCCCATGGAAAGAGGCTTTTTGAAAAAGCAGGAAAAATCCCGAAACCAAAACAAGCATAAAGGCCATATTCGACCAGGAACTGATGATCAGTTGCAAGGGACGGATAACGGCTTCGCTTTCCGTAAATATTTTTGGGTTGGTGCTGGCATAAAATAACGGGATAAAGGCAATGGCTGCATATACCAGTGTCATGCGCCAAAAGCGGTTACTCTCCGGTGATATTTTGAAAAGGGATTTTCTTCCGGCCAGCATGCCCAGCATAAAGAGGGCGGCGGTCTGGAAGGTCCTGCCGCTTTCCCAGGTCCATAGGGCTACTGCTTTTTTGCCATTGGTGATATTGCCCACTACTGTATCAATAAAAGAATCCCCGGTGATATACGGTGCCATCTTCCCGAAGTATGCCCAGGATGGCGGGTCTGTCAATGTCATGCCGGGGTTTTGCCATGCGGTATAAACATTAAACCATTCGTAAGGCTGGAGCATCAATAGAATCGCCAGCCAGAAGACCGTTTTATTATTCAGGTAAGAAGCAGGAATCAAAACAAAACCGATCACCGCATAAGTGCCCAGGATATCGCCCTGGTAAAACATGGAATTGAACATCGCGAAGCAAAACAGGAGTACGAGGCGCCAGGCGAAACGCGCATTGAAAGTTTTGCCTTTTTTTGATTGATTATCGGATTGTATGAAAAAGGTAAGTCCGAATAGCACCGAGAAAATGGCATAGGCTTTTCCCGCGAAGAGGAAGAAAAGAGTATCCCAGATGGCTTTATCAATGGGTTGCATCCATGCCGGTAAATTTGTGGGCGTAAAGTAAAAATCGAAATGTTCAATATTGTGCAGGAGCGCGATAGCCATGAGGGCAAAGCCGCGGAGGGCATCAACCACATGGAGACGGGAATCGTTGGATTGGGTCATAGGATCAAGATAAAGAATAAATGCATGTTACCGCAAAGAAGTGAACTGTTAGATTCTCCGGAAGCCCTCATTCGTGTCTCCACGAACCGGAAAACGAAATATTTATGTTGATGGTTGCCAAAGACACAACGCGTATATAATTGAATACTAAATAGATAAAAACTTATTGAATTGTTCTACATGAATATCGCCCCGCTGGGGCTCTAAAGACAAAATAAATGCGGGTCTACAAGAATTTCGCCCCCCTGGGGCTCGAATACAAAAATGAATACTTGTAGTTGTTTTGCTGTTTTGCCTTTCAGCTCCTGCGGAGCGGCATTCTTGTAGAAAACATTTAATTGTTCAATAGAGCCCCAGCGGGGCGACATTCTATTAGCTCCTTAACGTCACTTATGAATGTATCATCTTCAAAGAACTTGTACCCGCAACGGGAAATATCTACTCGTCAGGACACGATCCAAGGCTTTCTATAATTAGCATTTACTGGTTTTTTAATTGCTCATGCATCAGCCTGCCTTCCCGCAAAATGATGTCAACGATCTCATCAATATCTTTTTCCGATGTCCTGAAGTTGACGATACATGCCCGTAGGCAAAATTTACCTTTCACCAGTGCATTGGATAAAAACACTTCCCCGTCATGCTGCAGTTTATTTAACAGTGTTTCGTTTAGGGAATTTAAATACGTCTCTTTGTCCTCCATCTCGTCGATGGGCACATACCTAAAAGTGGTGATGCTTAAGTTTTGAGAAACCGCTTCCAGTTCCAGGTGGCTTTTTGCTTTGGAAAATAACAGTTCTGAAAGTTCAATATCTTCCCTTATTAGTTGTTCATAACCCGCGCGGCCTACCTGCTGCAGCATCAGCCAAACTTTTAAGGCCCGGAAACCGCGTGAATTCTGCAGACCGTATTCGTAATAGTTTTGTACCGTGCCGCCGCCTTCACTGTTGAATTTATAGTAGTCAGGATGAGAACTGAATGTGTCTGTTAAATGTTTAGATTCCTTAACCAGCGTACAACCCGCTTCCAGCGGGCTATACAGCCATTTATGCGGATCAAGGGCGATGGAATCCGCTTCTTCAATGCCATCAAACAAAGATTTGTATTCAGTTACAACGGCTGCCGGTATGCCGTAGGCGCCATCCACATGAAACCAGAGATCATATTTTTTGCAGATAAGTGAAATGGACAGTAGATCATCCACCGCGCCGGTACTCACATCACCCGCCGTACCAACCACCATGATGGGCAGGTAATCATGTGACAGGTCATTTCGGATGGCTTCATCCAATTTATCAATATTCATCTTATTCGAATCATCGGTTTCGATCCAGCGAATGGCATTGGTACCCAGGCCAAATAAGAAAGCGGCTTTATCGATCCAGGTATGGGTTGATTTAGCGCAGTATATCACCATTCTTTCTGATGATTGCGATATGCCATCTGCTTTGATATGCTTTGGCGCTTTTGCAGTCCTGCCTGCCAGGAAGCCTGTAAAATTGGCCATATTGCCACCACTCACCAGGATGCCGCCATAACCGGGTGGAAGTCCAATAAAACCCGCCAGCCACTGCACGGTTTGCTTTTCTATTTCAGTGGCCATAGGGCTTAATATCTGCGCGCCCACATTGGGATTGACCGTTGCGGCCAGCATATCGGCCAATGCGCCTATAGGTGCGGGTGAGCCGGTTATATAACCTAAAAATTTGGGATGGCCATTCAGTAAGGAATGGCTGAGTAATAAATCTGTTGCTTTGGATACTAATGCGCCGGCATCACTGCCTTTTTCCGGCAGGGGAGCGGTGCCGAGTAAATTTTGTAATTGCTCAGAGGTCTCACCAGTAGTTACCGGTTTATCACTGATCGTTGCAAAAAAATCGGCGATGGTATCTACTAATTTATAGCCAATATTTTTGAAGTCTTCCTGATTAATGTTGATGTGTGTGGAACGTTGCATGATGTAAAGTTAGTAATACATTGACCGGCATGAAAAAAAGACGCCAGGAAGTTGAAAGATCAGTTATTCTTCTTATTCATCTTTACCCATTTTTTTGTTGAACCGGTATTCGGGTTCTCTGATGGGTCATTGGTACCCCAGGTTTTCCCCTGCTGGTCGATCCAGTAATATTTATATTGTGTTGACAATTCAATTGTTTTACCCGGATCATAGGGATTGATATACGTTTGAACCGCACCGATATTTTCGCGAAACTGCTCGTTCCTTGCATCAACTGATTTATTACGGTCATCTGTAACCGCCTGCCAGTTTTTGGCCGACCATTCACGGTAATTGCGTGCGGCTTCTGCATAAGCGGTGGAGTTACGGATATTCTGTTCCATGATACCCCGTGCACCAAATGCACGACCATCCTTGGCCTGTGCAAGGGCTGCCACGTCCGGGAGCCAGCTTGCGTAATTTTTCCATTGTGTTTCAACGGATGCCGCCGCTGTCATGATCATTGTTTGCATATCATATGAAGGCGCCAAATGACATCTGGCGATGCCTCTGCAGGCTGCACCATTTACGAGGTAACGGTAATCGAATTCATAAGCAATACTGCAACCCTGTATAGGTTTGACCTGCCGGGGTTGTCCAAGACTTAGTTGCTGGTATCCGGCGGCAGACAATCGTTCATAAATATATTGACCGGGAGAATAATTGGCAGGCATTCCGGTGTTGCCAACCATTATGGTAACTGCTTTCTGATCCTGTGCTATTGCAACTACAGCAAATTGCCCGTCTTCCGTCACCTGCCAACCCGGCGCCAGCGCATAAGTAAAAAATTGTCCTTCCATAAAACGGAGTTGTGCAGG
>JBGSHT010000047.1:0-11165 GCA_041752135.1 Chitinophagaceae bacterium
GCTTACGATGGGTTAAACCCCCATTATACCTAAAAAAACTGCTTTCGAAAAGAACATATTTGAAACTAAAAAATATTTAAAAATCCATCCTTTAAAAATCACCTTGAAAAATATTCTCGGTCAGCCTCAAGACACGAACCATGGCACTCAGTTAGTAAACTTAGAAGCGACACGGGGTCAACGGAGGGCCAGAGAGCAATGCAGTAGATACTCTGTGGTCCTCCATTTTTTCTCTGCGGCTCTCTGCGGGCTAAAATTTTAAATGAACCCGGCAATTAAAAACTTTTAAACTACAAAAATATGCAGCAAAGAAAACTTGGTTCAGCAGGACTCATGGCATCGCAACTGGGTCTCGGCTGTATGGGCATGAGCGAATTCTACGGACCGCATGAGGATAAGGAATCACTTACCGTAATCGACCGTGCACTGGAGCTTGGCATTAATTTCTTAGACACCGCAGATGCCTACGGTCCCTTTACCAATGAAGTGCTGGTAGGAAAAGCAATCAAAGGCCGAAGGGATAAGTTTATCGTGGCTACGAAATTTGGTTTTATACGTAACCTCGCCGACAGCCAATGGCGCGGCATGAGCGGCAAGCCCGATTATGTTCAACTTGCCTGCGATGAAAGCCTCCGGCGCCTGGATATAGAAACGATCGATCTCTATTACCTGCACCGCGTTGATCCGGAAACACCTATTGAAGAAACTGTAACGGCCATGGCTACACTCGTTAAGCAGGGTAAAGTACGTGGCATAGGATTATCAGAAGTTAGCGCCGCAACGCTGAAAAGGGCACAGGCGATTCATCCGATAAGTGCTGTACAAACAGAATATTCTTTATGGAGCCGCGATCCGGAAAGAGAAATACTGGATTTTTGTAAAGAAAGCGGTGTCGCTTTTGTAGCGTATAGTCCGCTTGGACGCGGTTTCTTAACCGGACAAATTACCAAGCCTGATGATCTTGCAGCAGACGACTGGCGGAGAAATGCACCCAGGTTTCAAATGGAGAATTTTGATAAGAACCTCGCATTGGTGGAAAAGGTAAAAGCCATTGCAAAAGAAAAGGGGTGTACACCGGCACAATTAGCACTGGCCTGGGTCATGGCCCAGGGAGATCATATCTTCCCGATACCCGGAACGAAAAAAGTTAAATACCTTGAGGAAAATGCAGGTGCGGCAGTCATACATTTTACCGAAAAAGAACTGACAGCCATTTCTGCTCTTTTCCCGGTTGATATTGCTGCGGGCCAGCGTTACACAGAAGGCGGAATGAAAATTGTAAATGCCTAGCGTTTCTTTGTTATCTTTTTTCTTTGCGGTAAAAAATATATATGCCTGAATTAAATCAATACGATGCCATTGTAGTAGGCTCCGGAATTTCCGGCGGATGGGCCGCCAAGGAACTTTGCGAAAAGGGGCTTAAAACCCTTGTCCTCGAAAGAGGCCGTATGGTTGAGCACCTCAAAGATTATCCAACCACCACCATGGATCCCTGGGAATTCAAGCACAGGGGAGTGATCGATGAAATCAAAAGAGAGAACCCCGTTGTAGGAAGATGCTATGCCTTTGAAGAAGCAACACAGCATTTTTTTGTAAAAGATAAGGAGCACCCCTATGTGCAGGAGAAACCATTCGACTGGATCCGCGGGTACCAGGTGGGTGGAAAATCACTGATCTGGGCAAGACAAACACAACGCTGGAGCAAATATGATTTTGAAGGCCCGGGTCGGGATGGTTTTGCGGTTGACTGGCCCATACGATATGATGATCTCGCGCCCTGGTACAGCCATGTGGAGCGCTTTGCCGGGATCAGCGGCGACAAAGACGGTGTGGAAACATTGCCCGATGGGGAGTTCCTGCCCGCATTTGAAATGAACTGCGTTGAAAAGGAAATGCAGAAGCGCATCATGGCGGCGTATAAAGACCGCTACGTAATGCAGGGCCGGTGCGCCCACCTGACAAAACCAAACCCCATTCATGAGCAGCAAGGCCGTGCGCAATGCCAGGCCCGGCATCTTTGTTATCGCGGATGCCCATACGGTGCATACTTCAGTTCCAATTCATCCACACTGCCATGGGCGGCGAAAACAGGAAACCTCACCATATGTCCGGATAGCGTGGTGCATTCCATCATATACGATGAACAAAAACAAAAAGCAACCGGCGTCAGGGTCATCGATGCAAAAACAAACCAGGCGACGGAATATTTCGCCAAAGTGATCTTCATCAACGCCGCCTGCCTGAATACAAACCTCATACTGCTCAATTCAACATCTAAGCGTTTTCCCAATGGCTTTGGAAATGATAACGGTTTACTGGGAAAATACATCGCATTTCACAACTACCGGGGAAACCTAAATGCTGTTTTCGAAGGCTTTGAAGATAAATATTATTTTGGCCGAAGGCCAACAGCGGTCATGATGCCCAATTTCCGGAACGTGTATAAGCAGGAAATGGATTTCCAGCGCGGCTACATGGTCCATTACAGTGCCGACCGCACCGGCTGGAACCGCGGTGCCGGCCAGCCGGGCATTGGCGCTGAATACAAAAATTCACTACTTGAGCCAGGTCAGTGGTCGGTGTTTATGATGATGCAGGGCGAGCACGTACCACTGGAGAAGGATCATGTAAAGCTTAGTCCTGAGCTCAAAGATGCCTGGGGCATTCCACAACTGGTAACCAGTGTGGACCATAGTGAGAATGATGAGAAGATCATCAGGGATTTCCTGGAGCAAGGCACGGAAATGCTGGAGAAAAGCGGGTGTAAAAACATCGTTGCCACCAATACCCAACAGGCGCCCGGACTGGATATCCATGAGATGGGCGGGGTGCGCATGGGAAAGGATCCAAAGACCTCCCTGCTCAATAAGTGGAATCAGTTTCATAACTGTGCCAATGTATTTGTGACCGATGGTGCCAGCATGACGTCAACGGGTACCCAAAATCCATCGATAACATACATGGCATTAACCGCAAGGGCCGCGAATCATGCAGTGGAGGAACTAAAGAAAGGGAATATTTAAAAAGTCGAAAATCGAAAGTCGAAAATCGAAAGTGAAAGGCAGCAACATAGCGGTTAAAGATCTACGAAACTGACTTTGATCTGGATATCCCTGTTCCGGCCTTTATCATCCGTGCAGGAAATTTTATTCGCGCCTTCGGTTGGAACAAAAAATTGTTTGCTTCCCACATCCGCAGCTTTATAAAACCGGTTATTGATGTACCAGTACACCCGGCTCACATCATTGCCCGTTTCGCAAACCAATTGCAGCGGCTCCGGATTTTTTTTGCTGATGAGGTATTCTGTTCCGTTAACAGGTGATGTGATATTGGGTTTACCCTCCCTGAAAATTTTCTCGCAGTTCGGGTTATGCATCGGAATCGATTCAAAAGATGTATTATTTACTTCCATCCAGTTTTGTAGTTCCGGCGAGATCAGTTTATACCCTTTCATTTTAAAATCTTTTTCCGGCTGGCAGCTTTTGCAATAGCTGATCTTTTCATCTTCGCTTACCGCGATCATTGTATAATTATTACATACCTGCGATGAAGAAATACCCGGCAGAAAATAATCCAGTATGAGGTTCGTGCAATGTTCGGCAGGCGGCATGCCCGTTTCGCTGCAGACCATACGTTGTTCAAGCCCTTCAGGCGGGGAGAACCAGTAACGGTCCGCATCATAATCAAGGGTATTGAAAATGCGGAAAAGCAGCGGGGTAGCGGTTTCCGCCCCGCTTAACTGCGCATTGCCCAGGCCTGAAAAATTGCCCACCCATACGCCAACCGTATATTTCTTATTGTAACCAATGCTCCAGGCGTCGCGACGGCCATAAGATGTACCGGTCTTCCAGGCGATCCGCGGCAGGTGCGCCGTAGCATCCCAGTGCAGGGGAAAATCAGGGCGATTAATTCGGCTAAGGATGTCCGTTACCATAAAGCTTGCATCACTGCTGAGTATGCGTACTGGTTTGTACAGGGAATCTGTTTGCCGGTAAAGAGGCTGATAGTATAATCCTTCATTGGCAAAAGCGCTGTACAATCCGGTCATTTGCTCAAGCGTGGTCCCGCATCCGCCGAGGATCAGGCTAAGCCCCAGTCCCTTCTGTTTTTCCTCGATCTGCCGGAAGCCAATATCTGACAATGGGGTGATCATTTTTTCTTTTCCCAGTACATTCAATGCTTTCACTGCGGGGATATTGAGCGAATGTTCCAGTGCATACTCCACACTCACCGGGCCGTTGAAATGTTTATCGTAATTCTCAGGTGCGTAGCCTGCATAGTTCACGGGAACATCATTCATGATTTTTTTAGGCGTAAGGAGGCCTTCATCAAAACTTAATCCATACACCAACGGCTTTAATGTACTGCCGGGCTGACGCACCGCCGCTGCGCCATTTACCTGGCCACCATCGGTGCTGTCGCTAAAATCGCCACTGCCAACATAAGCGATCACCTGGTGCGTTTCATTATCGATGATCATCACCGCTGCGTTATAAATATTTTTCAGGCGCTGGGTGCGCACATAATCACCCACCAGTTTTTCCATCTTCCATTGTGTGTTCCTGTCGAGGTAAGTTTGGATAATGGCTTCACCGCTTTTTTTGAGTTTGTATGACAAATGCGGCGCTTCTTTGGGCACCGTCATTCTTTTGGCCGTCAGTGGCTCTGCCAGTGCGTCTTCAATTTCTTTTTGCGTGAAGATCTTTTCGTTTGCAAATCTTTGCAACCATTTGTTGCGTTGCTGCAGGATCTCCTCATTGTGCCGACCCATCACAAGGCTCGATGGCCGGTTTGGGATGATGGATAGAGCCGTGATCTCTGCCAGTGAAAGATGATCGGGGTTTTTGCCGAAGTATAAAACGGAGGCCGATTTCACCCCTTCAATATTACCGCCATATGGCACCAGGTTCAGGTAAAGCTGCAGGATCTCATCTTTACTGTACGTCCATTCCAGTTGAAATGCCCTGAATGCTTCGATCATTTTGTTGCCGATATGCCGACGTTTTGGCTCCAGTGCCCGGGCCACCTGCATCGTAATGGTGCTGGCACCTGAAACCCTTCGGCCGGAAAATATATTCGTAAAGAATGCCCGTGCTATGGCAATGGGATTGATGCCGAAATGCCGGTAAAAGTATTTGTCTTCTTTTTGAATGATCGTTTTCCGCAACAGCGGCGAGATCTCCGATAACTCAGTCTTCATCCGCCATTTTTCATCCGGCGTTAGGAAAGCATGGATCACTTCGCCTTTATTGTCGGTTACCAGGGTGGAGTAGGTAACTTTATCCGGCAAAGGGAAAACGAGGTGGAGCACGCCGAAGAGCAGTATAAATCCACAAAAACCTAACAAGGTTTTCCGCCTGGTCTTTTTCCAGTCTGGTCTTTGTAATTTCAACAGCAGGGTGTGCTTGTGTTCCACTGCATAAATGTAGCACGACCTTCACCAATTTCCAATCATCCTTTTTAGTGGTTTCAGGCTTTACCAAATCTTTAATAAAAACGATTTGTGCATATGCGATCAACTAGAGTACTTTCATATATAAATTTCCTCCTTCAAACCTTCTTCAACCTTCCAGTCATGCGTAGCCAACTGCACCTGCTCTTAGCGGCAGTGATCACCCTTTTTGTGTCCTGTAATAAAAATGCTGTCACCCTGAACGATACCAATGCAAAAGGCGAAGTACAGCCCCTTGGCAACCTGGTGTTTCGTTTCAGTAAACCGCTGGTTCCTGATTCTTTGCTCAACCGTTGGGATTCCATACCCTACGTGCAGTTTGAACCCCGGATCAGTGGCCGTTTTCGCTGGGAACATGGTGATGAGCTGGTCTTCTCCCCGGCAGCTCCGCTGCTGCCTGCAACAACGTATAAAGCTACATTGGGCAAAGAACTGCTGGCCAATAATGAATATGATAAGGTTACGGTTGATAAGCCCCTGGAGTTCCATACCCCTGAACTTGGACTGGAAAATTCCAATATCACCTGGGTGCTGGTGGAAGGGAAAGCGGTTCCCCAGGTTGATCTTTACTTTAATTATACCATCAGCCCGGCTGTGCTGAAAGATAAGCTGGAAGTGAATATGGAAGGCGAGAAGAAGAACTATTCCATACAAACCATCGGCATGGATAAAAAAGTTACCGTGCAGGTGCTGGATGTTAAACCGGAAGATAAAGATTATGCCACAACCGTGCTGCTGGATAAAGGATTGGTCCCGGACGGGGGTAAGAATCCCACCACCGAAACCCTGGAAGAAAAGTTTACCATTCCTTCACCCTATACCCTGGCTGTCACCAATATTGAATCGAGGCACGATGGTTTGTCGGCTACCGTTAAAGTATACACGTCGCAGCAGGTAGTGGAAGCCGGACTCCAAAATTTTATCAGGATCAACCCGGCAACAAAATTTTCCGTTGAAGTGGCAGAAGACGGCTTTATCGTTTCCGGCGATGGGTTTGATGCGGGGAAGTCCTATGAACTGATGCTCAGTAAGGGTTTGCGCGGAAGACTTGGAGGGACACTGAAGGAAAATTATAATGGCGATATCGCCTTTGGCGAACTCGAGCCTTCCATCAGTTTCCGGAACAGCAAAGCGGTCTATCTTTCTGCACAGGGAAATAAAAATATTGAAGTGCGGATCACCAATACGGAAAAAGTGAAAGTGGTCATTTCAAAGATCTATGAAAGCAATCTGCTGGCAGCACATAAATACGGGTACAACCCCAAAACATCGGGTGGAAATGATTATGATTATTATGATGAGGGTGAAGGTGGAGATGCCACGCTGGGTGACTTGATCTATGAAAAAGAAATTGATACCAGGTCCCTGCCCAAACTCGGTTCCGGCAGGTTGTTCAATTTTACCATTGCCGACAGGATACCTGATGTAAAAGGTATTTATCACCTCAGCATTCGTTCCGCCGATGATTACTGGATAAGGGATTCCCGTTTTATTTCACTCAGTGATATCGGCCTTATTGCCAAAGAGGGCCGGGAGAAAATGTATGTCTTTGCCAATTCCATTAAATCCGCAACCTCCCTGGCCGGCGTGAACATTACGGTATACGGCGCCAATAACCAGGTGCTGGGTATGGGCGCAACCAATACCGATGGTACAGCGGAGATCGCCTATTCCAGGAAAGAGTTCAGCGGCTTTAAACCGGCCATGGTGATCGCCAAATCAGGGGATGATTTCAACTACCTGCCCTTTCAATCAACGCGGGTGAATACCAGCCGCTTCGATGTTGGCGGTAAGGCCTATAACCTCACGGGAATGGATGCTTTCATGTATGCAGAGCGAGATATCTACCGGCCGGGTGAGCGGATCAATGCCAATGTAGTGTTGCGTACCAATGACTGGAAGACACCCGGCGAATTGCCGGTGAAACTCAAATTCATCATGCCCAATGGCAAGGAGTTGAAAAGTTTCCGCAGGATGCTGAACGACCAGGGGTCAACGGAAGTGAATATCGATATTCCGTCCGCTGTGATTACAGGAACCTATCAGCTTGAATTGTATTCGGGCAACGATGTGTTGCTGGGAAGCAAGAATTTCAGCATCGAAGAATTTGTACCTGATCGCATCAAAGTATCCGCCAAACTGGGAAAAGAAATTTTGGCGGCCGGGGATTCAACATCCCTTGATATTAATGCGGTGAACTTTTTTGGCCCGCCTGCGGCCAACCGGAATTACGAGTGTGAGATCCAGTTCAAACAGGCATATTTCTCTCCTCCGAAGTATGATACATACAGTTTTTCACTAAGCAGCCAGTCGTCATTCTTTGATAAGGTACTCAGGGAAGGAAAGACCGATGCCAACGGCAATGCGCGCGAAGGCTTTACCGTGCCGGCGATGTATAAGAACCGGGGACTGCTTTCGGCCAATATCTATACCACCGTCTTTGACGAAACGGGCCGGCCGGTGAGCAGGCTGACTACCGCTGATGTGTACACGCAATCGGTATTTTACGGACTGGGTCACGATGGATATTATTATTATCCGCTTAACCAGGCCATCCGCTTTCCATTGATCGCGCTGAGTAAGGACCAGAAAATACAGTCAGCAGCAGCAAAGGTGCAGGTGATCAAACATGAATACCGGACCGTGCTCAGCAAGAATGGCGATTATTATCGCTATGAATCGCAAAAAGAAGATAAGCTGGTGAAGGAAGAAGTGGTAAACATTTCCGGCGAGCAAACCAGGTATACATTTGTGCCGCGTCAGCCGGGTGATTATGAGATCCGCATCTTTGCGCCCAATGCAGATACCTATGTGAGCAGGAGTTTTTACAGCTATGGTTCATGGGGCGGTGACAATGCTTCATTTGAAGTGGATACCGAAGGACAGATCGATATTGAGCTGGATAAAAAAACCTATTATGCCGGCGAGAAAGCTAAAGTGCTTTTTAAAACACCATTCAGCGGCCGCATGCTCATCACCATGGAGAACGACAAGGTTGTATCTCATCAGTATGTGGATGTGGCGCTTCGTTCTGCCTCCGTTGAATTGCCATTGTCTGCCGAACATCTCCCCAATATTTTTGTAACGGCCACCTTATTCAAGCCGCATACCGTGAGTGAAATTCCGCTTACGGTTGCACATGGATTTAAGTCGATACGGGTGGAAGAAAAGGACCGGAAGATGGATGTGCAGATTACCGCAGTCAAATCAGCACGAAGTCGCACCAAACAACAGGTAACCGTGAAGGCTGCGCCCGACAGTTATATCACCCTTGCAGCCGTTGATAATGGCGTGCTGCAGGTAAGCAATATGAAAACACCTGATCCCTATGGTTATTTCTACCAGTCCAGGCAGCTGGGAGTTACGGCATTTGATATGTACCCGATGCTCTTCCCGGAACTCAGGGCAAGGGTCAGCAGTACTGGCGGCGATATGGATGAGATGGCAAAGCGAACAAACCCGATTCCCAATAAGCGGATAAAGATCATGAGCTACTGGAGCGGGGTGCAAAAAACCAACAGCAGTGGTGAGGCCCGTTTTGCCATTGATGTGCCCCAGTTCAGCGGAGAGATCAGGCTGATGGCAGTAGCCTATAAGGATGAAAAATTTGGCTCAGGTGAAAGCAATTTGACCATCGCTGATCCGATCGTTATCTCCACCGGGCTTCCCCGTTTCATGAGTCCCGGGGATACCATAACAGTGCCGGTTACCCTAAGTAATACCACAAAGAATGCAGGCACGGCCAAACTGACGCTCAAAGTCACGGGCCCGCTGCAGGTGGTTGGCTCTGCCAGTCAGCAGGCAAGCCTGGCTGCCAATGCAGAAAACAGCGCGATATTTAAAGTTGTGGCGCAACAGCGGGTTGATTCAGGAACCATTCGCGTGGAGGTGAATGCCCTCGGGGAAAATTTCTTTGATGAAACAAATATCACGGTAAGGCCGCCATCCACTTTGCAAAAAGAGAGCGGCAGTGGCAGTATGGCAGGCGGTGCAACACAGCAGGTAAATATTGCTGCCGACCGCTTCATGCCCGGAAGCAGTGATTACCAGTTGGTGGTGAGTAAATCGCCGGCGCTTGAATTAGGAGATCAGTTGAAATACCTCGTGCAGTATCCTTATGGCTGTACCGAACAAACCATTTCAGCGGCATTCCCGCAATTATATTATGGTGAGTTGGCTGATGTAGTTACGGGACGAAGATTAGGCGGTGCAACATCAATTGCCAATGTGAATGAAGCCATCCGCAAGATCAAGATGCGACAGTTATACAATGGCGCGGTAACGCTTTGGGAAGGCGAGGGAACGGCCAACTGGTGGTCTTCGGTCTATGCCGCGCATTTTTTACTCGAGGCCAAAAAAGCAGGGTATGATGTGGATAACAGCTTGTTGGAAACATTGATGGGTTACCTGATCAATCGCCTCAAAACAAAAGAAACGATAGACTATGTATATAACAGAACGGCAAAGAAAAAGATTGCACCCAAGGAAGTAGCCTACAGTTTATATGTGCTGGCGCTGGGTAACCGTCCGCAGATCAGTGTGATGAATTATTACAAAGCCAATCCGAATATGCTTGCGCTGGATAGTCGCTACCTGCTGGCGGCGGCCTATGCGCAGGGCGGTGATAAAAAATCATATGCCGCTATGCTCCCGGCCAGTTTCAGCGGAGAGGTAAGCACCGCACAGACTGGCGGCAGTTTTTACAGCGATGTGCGGGATGAGGCCATCTCCCTGAATGTTTTGATGGATGTGGACCCAGGCAACGCGCAGGTGCCGGTGATGGCCAAACATGTATCAGCCTACCTGAAGGACCGCCAATGGCTCAGTACCCAGGAAAGGGCCTTTGGCTTTTTAGCCTTGGGCAAACTGGCGCGCAGTGCGGCTAAAAGCAATGTAACGGCTGATATAAAAGTCAATGGAAAACAGGGGGGAAAATTCAGTGGAAACGACCTTAAACTGAATGCAAAACAATTGGGAGGAAGCAGTATTGACATTGCAACGAAAGGCGAAGGCCGCTTATATTATTATTGGGTAGCCGAAGGCGTTAGTGCCACCGGTGTGTATAAAGAAGAGGACAGTTACCTTAAAGTGAGGCGCCAGTTTTACACGCGTAGCGGGCAGTTGATTACGGGCAACCGGTTCCGGCAGAACGACCTGGTGATCGTGAAGATTACGCTGGAAAAAAGTTTTGCCACTCCGGTGGAGAATGTGGTGATCACTGATATCCTGCCGGCGGGTTTTGAAATTGAGAACCCGCGAACAAAGGAGATCCCCGGAATGGACTGGATCAAAGATGCGCAGCATCCAACGGCCCTGGATGTACGCGACGACCGGATACATTTGTTTGTGGATCTGAAAACCGGGAAGCAGGTTTACTATTATGCTGTACGAGCTGTGTCACCCGGTGTGTATCGCATGGGACCTGTGAGTGCGGATGCGATGTATAACGGGGAGTATCATTCTTATAATGGCGGTGGAACAGTGGAAGTGTTCAAATAATGATTGAGGTTGTTGGACGCAATTGAGCCTCCTATGTTTACAAACTGAAATCAAGGCTTTTAAAGGGTGCCATGGTTCGTGTCTTGAGGCTGACCGAGAATTCTCTTCTCTGTGCAGCCAAAATTAAGTGATCATTGTCATTGAGTTATGGATAAATTCAAGCCTGTTAAAAATGAGCAGTTATATTTACTGCCGCCTAGTATTGAAGATTTTA
>JBGSHT010000048.1:0-33241 GCA_041752135.1 Chitinophagaceae bacterium
CAATATCCAGGTTAAGGGTCCGGACGGCCGCGTTCGTACACTGCCAGGAAGCTTATCTTATAACCTGAAATAGTTTTTAACAATAAGTACTGAATCTGAATCGTTTATTTTGTACTGTAAATCTTTGACCATGAAATTCCAATTGGCTAAATACGTATTACTGGTAGCTGCCTTCGGCATGACGGTAACAGTTGCGGATGCGCAAACGCGGAAGAAAACTACCCGTAGCACAACTGCCAAGAAAACCACTACCAAGAAAACAAATACAAAGGTGTCTAATGCAAATCTTGCAGCAGCATCTACGGATACCTTGCCTGTAGTGGCAGCTCCCAAAAAAGATCCGCTCCAGATAGATACGCCCCGTAAGTCGCTCCGTAATGATGCGGCCATCGAACGTAACCTGGTGAAGGAAAGAACTCCATTAGCGTATGAGCATATCCGTGAGGATGATGCCTGGTACCGCGAAAGGGTTTGGAGGGAGTTGGATATCCGCGAAAAAATGAACCTGCCTTTCCGTTATAAAGCTGATGAGGACAATGGTAACCAACGTTTCATTGCCATCCTGCTGAACGCCATCAGGACCGGTGAAGTATCAGCCTTTGATCCAACCGTTGACGACAGGTTCACCACGCCAATGCCGGCCTCCAAGATCGGTGAAATGATTGCCGGTAAATGTGATACCACACCCGTTATAGACTGGGCAAAAGATCCTAACGGTACAAAGGGAATTTTCAAAGATTCAGTTGTTTGCAGGGAATTCAATCCCGATGATATCATCAAATTCAGGATCAAGGAAGAATGGGTGTTTGACAAAGAATCATCACGCATGTACGCCCGTATCCTGGGTATCGCCCCTGTCAAAACATATATTGATGAAGCTTCAGGCCAGGTATTAGGTGAATCACCTATCTTCTGGGTTTATTATCCCGATCTTCGCCCGATACTGGCTAAGTATGAAGTTTACAACAGTAAGAACTTCGGAGCAAGGATGAGTTGGGAAGAGCTTTTCGAAAGCAGGTTTTTCTCCAGCTATATCGTGAAGTCTACTATTGAAAATCCTTACGACCTTTATATCAAACAATATATAAAGGATGATATCCTGAGGTTACTTGAGGGTGAGAATCTGAAAGATAAGATTTTCAATTTCGAACAGGACCTTTGGTCTTACTAAGAAATATTGATATTTATGCTAAAAACACAGTGTGCAAACACTGTGTTTTTTTTTGCCCTGTTATGAATAGGACCTGGTATTTAGATTTGCCATTTGCTATGATCAAATTGATCTTCAGACGGTTACCCGTATATGGTGTCAAAATGAGGAATTACTAAACCCATTTAGCATTTTCACAGGTACAACCGATTGTATGATGATTAATAAAATGTTTAAAAATAAATTTCCATAATAAGGTTTTGCATGTGTTTACTCCCTTATCTTTAATCGGTTTTTCATAGGATATTGGATTTTAAAAACGGGGCCGGATTTCTATCCAGGCCCCTTTTTTTTAAATTCGAAAGTGGAAAATCGAAAATGGAAAATGAAATACATTTTCCGCAAAGATTCAGTGGCGCTAAGAATGGAAATGCTGGAATACAAGTTTTGCTTTTGATGGTCCGGCGATTGCTGCCAGTTCGTCTTCTGTTGCTGCGGCTACTTTTTTAACAGACCTGAAATGTTGCAGCAGTTGATCCGCGGTTTGTTTGCCGATTCCTTTTATTTTTTCCAGTTCATTGCTGAAAGTACCGGCGCTTCTTTTCTTTCTGTGGAATGTAATACCAAAGCGATGCACTTCATCCCTTATCTGCCGTATCAGTTTTAATGAGGGGCTGTTGAAAGGCAGTTTGAGCGATTCTTTATCACCTGCGAAAAAAATTTCTTCTTCATTCTTTGCCAGGCCTGTCAGTGTCATCCTGCCTATCAGTCCCAGTTCTTCAATGGCTTCGAGTGCCGATCCCAGTTGTCCTTTACCACCGTCTATGATCACCAGTTGCGGCAAGGGGGATTGTGTATCCAGTAATTTTTTATACCGGCGATAGACTACTTCCTTCATGGTGGCAAAATCGTTGATACCCTCCACCGTTTGAACATTATAGTGCCGGTAATCTTTTTTACTGGGGATGCCTTCTTTAAAACAAACCATTGCCGAAACCGGAAAGCTCCCCTGGAAATTTGAATTATCAAAACATTCAATGTGCACCGGAAGGTCCTGCAGGGAAAGGTCTTCCTGAAGCTGCATTAGTAATTCTGTTTTATCTGAATCTTCATTATCAAGGTGCAGCCTTTTCCTTCGCCTGAGCTCTTCCCGGTAATAATTTACATTATGCGCCGAAAGGTCCAGCAGTTTTTTCTTGTCTCCACCCTTTGGTACAATACATTTTACATGCTCATCGGGGTATTCAATGGTAAAGGGTATAACGATCTCCGGGGCAGTGCTGTTAAAGAGGTCACGGAAATGCTTAACCGCAAATTGTAAAACTTCGGCAGTTTCCTCTTCCAGTTTTTTCTTGAGTGAAATGGTTTGTGTATCTACAATTGTCCCGTTTCTGACCATGAGGAAATTGACAAAGGCCTCATCTTCTTCCTCTGAAATAGTAAAAACATCCAGGTCACCCATGCGCGGATTTATGATCACTGAATTAGCCGTGTACGTACGGAGATGATCGATTTTTTTCTTCAGGATCCCTGCTTTTTCAAATTCCATTTTATCGGCGAGTTCCTTCATCTCCTTTTTGTATTCCTGCATCACAGGGGAGAGGTTTCCTTTCAGCATACTGCGTAATCGCTGCAAGCCCTCATCATAGTCTTCCGGGGTCTGTAATCCGGCACAGGGTCCCTTACAGTTACCCAGGTGATATTCCAGGCAGACCTTAAATTTTTTATTTCGGATCTGCTGTTCACTGAGGTTTAGTTTACAGGTACGAATAGGTATATGCTGGCGGATGAACTGAAGTAATTCCCTCACTTTACCTGCAGAGGTAAAGGGGCCCAGATATTCTGACCCGTCCTTGATCATTCTCCTGGTTAGAAACACCCTGGGGAAGGGTTCTTTACGGATAACTATATAAGGATAGGTCTTGTCGTCTTTCAGATCAATATTATACTTTGGCTGAAATTCTTTGATCAATGAATTCTCCAAAAGAAAAGCATCCTGTTCGGATTTGACAATGGTAAATTCGATGTGATCTATTCGTCTGACAAGCTCATTTGTCTTATGGCTGTTCTGGCTTCGATTGAAATAGGAACTGACACGTTTCCGGATATTCTTTGCCTTGCCTACATAAAGCAGGGTGTTATCCTTGTCGAAATATTTATAGATTCCCGGTTCAGTGGGGATCGTTGACTGCAGTTCCTGAAAAGTTTCCGGCTTCATTGAATATATAAAATAGGCTTAAGCACCCAACCAGGATTTATTGGTTCATATCCCAGACATATTTTTCCTGCAGGGTTTGTTCAGGCTGATCTTTAAGCGACCTGATGGTAGATACGGAAAAATGTTTCCCGGTTGTCCAGATCATTTTTTGTGTAATGGTACTGTCACCGCCACGACTGATTCTTTCCACATAGATACTCTTTACTTTATCTGTTTCAGGATTGATGAAAACGTCAATCTTTCTGATCTCTGCTGTATTGTCTTCTGTGGTATAGGAGAAGGTTACCATATTAATGGTAGCATCCATGAAAACAGATTCGGTGTATAATTTTTTAAGGGGTTCTTTGGTGATATCCGGGCTGATAAAAGATTCGGCGATTTTTCTGAAATCGGGTTTTGCGATCAACGTGGTATCACTTTTTTCATCTTTGGTGGTGTATTTAAAAACAGCGAGTGGGAGGGAGTCTACTAACTGCAGTTCCGCTTTGATAAAGGATGAAATTGGGTAGAAATTCTTATCCTCCTGTTCAAATTTTTTAGTTTCATCACTTCCACAGGCCAGCAGAAAAATGACAACGAAATGAAGTAATACTGATTTCAGGTTCATCCTGTAAAATTATCGAAGCCCTTGCCAAGCACAAAATAAAAAAAACCACCGGACCTGGCCGATGGTTTTTTAAGAAGATGATAGGGATTATTTTAATGTTTTATTTACGCCAATTTTAAATCCGAAATCCAGCAAATGTTCTTTGATCGGATATTTATCTTTATAGCTGGATAAAAGCTGGTAGCGGAATTGAGGTCCGATGACCCATTTAAAACCACCCCGATCGATACTCATAAATGCCTCAGCGCCGGCGTTCACATTCCATTTGCGGGCCAATGAAGGTTCCTGTGCGTAATTCTTGAGATTAGTTGAAACCAGGTATGCCTGGTTGTTAATTACATAAGTAGGTTGTATGGTGGAAGCCAGATTAAAGCTCACTTTGCTGTTTCCAACTACAGTAACTTCAACACCCAATGGTACAGCGATCATAAAATGAGAATTTCTCAGCCATGTTCTGTCAAATCCACTGAAATTCCGGTAATATGCCACCGTATTGATGGGTTGACCAAAGTTACCAGGACCGTTTGCGCCAAAAGGAGCTATTTCCGGGGCATAGCTATAAGCTTCCACGTTGTAATTATTAAAATTAAACTGAAGGCCTGCTTTTATCCTGAATTTCTTTGAGACAGGATAAATCAGTGCAGTTCCGATTTCAACACCGATAGCTGGTTTATGTGTAACGGCATCATTGACATCGGAAGGGAAACCGAGGTTGGCGCTATAAGCTAATCCACTGTAATTATAATTGGCCGTACTTGCTTTACCAATGAGCTTTCGGTAACTGGCGGTAGGTGATACATATATTTGCCACATGGTCTTCTTTCTTGCCTTTCCGATCGTAGTCAGGATTTCATCCAGTTTTGCTGATATTGGGTTTTCTTTCTGCGATTCAGCAACTTTCAGTTCAACCGGGATGGATTTAGCCAGTGGAACGATCTTTGCCTGGGCCAAAGATTGAAATTCCCTGTGATTGCTTAAGCTGTGATTGAAAGCCTTATCAGACTGTTCTATGGCATTTACCGACTGGTCTTGAGCATCTATTGTATTAGATGGCGGTACCGCAAAAAGGCTGGATTCCTGTCTGGATAAAAATGAAGACTCTGCATTGTGATTAACTGCAGCCAATCTTGGTTTAGGTACAGTGCTGTTTTGTTTCTGAACGTTACTTGCATTTTCTTCATGAAGCGAAGGTGCCGGTTTATTCAACTCTTCATATATATCTGCAGGCACTGAATTAGTTTCAAGTGAAGTTAAAGGTGACTGGTTCCAGTCGTCCAATGCAAATTTTGAGCCTACACCAATGCCAAGTATAAGCAATGCCGCAGCCAGGAAAGGCCATTTGCGACGTGGATGAAGCTTCCGGTTAATGTTGTTCCAAACTTTCTCAGAGGGATAAAGTTTGTATTCATCCGATTTTTCCTTTAAGAAACTTTCAAACCCTTCCGTGTAATAATTTCTCTCCATAGGTTGTCAGTCAAAGTTGGTCACTAATGATTTCATCTTCAGGTTAAAAATTAATTCACTTTTACAGTTGAAAACCAACCGGGTTTTTCTTTAGGCAATGGTATGATTCTTTTACGGATAAGGATATCTTCAAGCATGGCTTTGGCCCTGGTGTATTGTGATCTGCTGGTGCTTTCCTCTATATCCAGCATATCACCTATTTCTTTGTGCGAATAACCTTCAATCGCATAAAGGTTTAAAACCGTTTTATAGCCAAGTGGCAAAAGCCTGATACATTCAACCACCTGTTTTGCCTGCAGGATGGATGGAATAGCATCTTCCCTTACCTGGATACTGTTGGCATAAATTATATCCACACTTTCTGCGAACTTCTTGTTTTTCTTAAGACTGTTGATACAGGTATGTACCATAATTTTTCTGACCCATCCCTCCAATGCACCTCGATTCTGAAACTGCCGGATCTGCATAAAAACCTTAATAAATCCTTCCTGCAGCATGTCTTCGGCATCCTCCCTGTTTTTTGCATACCTATAACATACCGTCAACATTTTGGGGCTGTACCGGTGATACAGTTCCTGTTGAGCGGCGGCATCATTTTGAATGCATCCCTGAAGCATGGCCTCTTCTGTCATGAAATCGTTATTGATTCCTTGTAATTTAGGACAATTTTTATAAACTACATGCTGCTTAAATACCTATTTTTTACCCGGATATTGATTTTTGATGATATTTCCGGCATAGATCATTGGTAATATTCATCTTCCCTGAGTTCAAACGCTTCTTCCTATAAGCCAGCAGGAAAAATAATCAGGCAAAATTAACTGATAATTTTCCTGATTATTACCACATATATATATGCCAGAAAGGATATATGCGTATGATTACTTATGCGATTTTTCTTTCCTGATTCGTCTGGGATTATACCATAACCAGAATCCGGTCAAAGTCAGAAAGAATAGCCCTCCTCCAAGCAAACTGGTATAGATTAACTTAAAAGGCTGGGCTGAAAATCCGGCATAATGATCCAGTAATGAGCCATCATGCAATTTTTCTATCCAGTCTGCCCTTCTCTTTTCGAGCATCAATACACTGCCGGTTGATGCGTCTAATTGTATGGCATTAAAATGTTCCTTAAAAGTAAACTTTACCATGCCTTTTGACGGTCGTATATCAATCCGGTCTGTTTCTGCTGATAATGTGGCATCAATACTGTCATGGAGTACCTTAATAGCGATCGTATTCAGGGAGTCCATCGAAAGCCAATGTTCAAGCTTTGTTGAACTGCCTTGTTTACTTTCAGCCAGTAAAAGTCCGTTTGAATTTTTTTTCCATCCGAGCATGAGTCCGCTTATCGATACAAAGAAAAAACACACCATCAATACTGATGCAACCAGGCGATGGAATTTTCTATGCCAGCGTGTACTTGCGGATATTTGCTGAATTGTACTCATAAGAATTATAAGGTTGCTCTTACTGATAAAATAAAATTACTGCCTGCGGATACAATTCCGGATGAATAAGGACGGTATCGTTGATCGGTGATGTTTTCCCAACCCGCTGTCAATAACAGGTGCCTCGAAAGTTGATAGGAAGCTTTAATATTCAAAGTATACCAGGATGGTGAATAAGGTTTGCCGTTTTCGTCTTTAGCATAAATTTCTGGCTTAGCCTGTTCTGTCGGGGCAAGGTCTTCACTATTTATCTGGCTGTTATAGAATGCAGAAAACTCCACAAAGAACATTTTGTACAGGTATCGCAGGTTAGAATTGCCAAAAAAAGGAGGGGCATGCCTTAATGGTACCTGCTCATCCTTAGTGTCATCTGTTTCTTCACCGGATATCCAGTTGGCAAAGGTTTGGAAAGTCAATTGCCGGGTGATGTTAAATTCAGCGCTGAGTTGTAAACCCCAGACAGTTGCTTTTGACACATTCTGTAAAGCTTCAACCCTGCTGTTGATTCCTCCGAAAAAAATACTGTCCTGCCCATTGAATGTAAATGGTCGCCGGGCGATGGCATTATTTAAAATAGTGTGAAAACCATTTATTTCACCTCTTACTTTTCCGCCAATATTTTTCACTACCCCTATTTCAAAATTCCATGCGTATTCAGATTGCAGATTAGGGTTTGGAACAGTAACATTACCGGGCGTACTTTCGAATAATTTGCCTGCATCATCTACATTTGGCATTCGGTAGCCGGTTGATATATTTCCATTTAATTGCCAGTTTTCGCAAGGTCGGTATACCAAACCAGCATTTCCGGTTAAGGCGCCATCTTTGATATTTGCTTCTTCGTAAGGGAACTTTACAAAAGTGGTATCAAATTCAGCATGTAGTGTATTATAACTATATCGGAGCCCCGTAAGAAAAGTAAGCTTTGGATCCAGGTTGACTTTATAACTGCCATATAACCCCATTGTACTCCATGTACTGCCATCAGGATACCTGCTTATAAAAGGCGTTACATCCCCACTGATAATGTTGGTTCTGAAACCGGATGAACCTACTTTATTATATACATATTCCAGTCCATAAAAAAGCTGGCCCTTGCCATTTGATTTTTGGGCATCCCAATTGACATTGAAAGCATTTACTTTTTCTGACTGGGTGTTGAGATTGTTATTGCCGAGTGTCCTGTCTGCCCTGCTTTCTGCATAGTCCTGGTAGCCGGCAATAAATCTTGATTCATCGTACCATTTATTTTTTCGGCTATGCGTTACCTGCAGGCCATGCATCCTCCATAACATGGGGCCATAATACCATTCGGCAAAGCGAAGTTTTCCCTGCCTGTATTGGATAAGTCTGTCGTATCGGGGAGCATCACTTGTGCCTCCATAGGTAAAACTGTATTGGAGGTCCAGGTATTCCGTTGGCTTAAACCTGATTTTTTGTAAAAAATTTGTTTGGGTATAACCACTGAATTTTTGAAAGCGCGGATCACTGTTCTGTATAATACTGTCAACACCATTTATCCTTTGAACATATTCCGGCCGGAGGTAGCTATCCTGTGCCCCATGTTTTCCCATTTTAAGATCATCGAAACTGCTATAGGTAAATGAGCTTAAAAGTGACCATTTTTCCCATCCAGCATTAATATTTGCGTGAACAGTATTTTCCTTGTTTGCAGTAGAATACCTGGCTGTCGCACTCCCCCTAAGCAGCATTTTCTCATCAATTGACAAGCGAGGCGTGATTGTATGAAAATCCATCACACCACCAATGGCATCACTCCCATAAATTAAAGAGCCCGGACCAAAAATCACTTCAGCATCTTCCAGACTGAACTGGTCGATACTGATGATGTTTTGAATGTTCCCGCTTCTGTAAATCGCATTATTCATTCGAACACCATCTGCCACCATCAACACCCGGTTGGTTGCAAAGCCCCGTATCATGGGGCTGCCTCCTCCCATTTGACTTTTCTGAATAAATACGCTCCCGATTTGCCCGAGTAGATCTGCGGTTGTTTGGGGATTTCTCAATCGGACATCGCGCATGGATACCTTTGCAATCTTGTTTGGAACTTCATTGAGCTTTTGTTCCCATTTATTAAAACGAACAATTATTTCATCCAAATTTTTGATAGTCGTGTCTGAAGTAATTTGCGCCTGCGCATAGGCACTGATGTATATGCATACGACCAATAGCCGTATAAAACGGAATTTATTTTTCACCATAAAGTTTAGTATCAGTTAATGGAAAAATATCGGAGCAGATACATGCATACCTATCCCGATCAGACACAATTTGTTAACTCCACACTGAATCCGGTGGTGGTGAAAATATTGGAAGATAAGATTGTAAAATATTATCCTTATACTCCGCAAAGGATATCTTTATACATCCAAAGTTTGCTGAAATAGGTTGAACTATATATGGGTCATGTACTGCTATAATCCCCAAGCAAACCTGGTATAATAAAAGAGCATTATTATCTCCTTTATTTTTTTGTTCATGCATGCCGGCTAGTGCTTCGTGCAGTTCAGTATCATCATCATCAAAAAGCCCGGTGATCATACTGGTATCTCCCTGCTCACTGATGGATTTCACATCAAACATTCTGCCATTGATCATCAATTCATGGTTCTTTTTAAACCATTGGATCTGGTCTGTAGGTATGCTGATTGTCTGCAGTTCAGCCTTTTCCATTTTTTTCATCATCGTGATACGAATCAGGATACGACCACCTATGTATAGCCCTGACAGGAACATAGGTAAAACTGCCGCAAGGCATAATGCAAAAATGGCTATCGTTTTGCGCATTCGCATGTTCAGATTAATACATTTCCTGTCATCTCTTTAGGGATGGGAATCCCCATCATAGTTAAGATACTCGGAGCAATATCTGCCAGTTTACCTTTTTTAACTGTGCCCTTCCATGTTTTATCGATCACAAAAAGAGGAACAGGGTTAAGGGTATGTGCAGTGTTGGGACTGCCGTCTTCATTGATCATATAATCTGCATTTCCATGATCGGCCGTCAGAAAAACAACATAATCATTTTCAAGGGCAGCGGTAACAACCCTTTCCACACAACGGTCAACAGTTTCCACTGCTTTAATGGCTGCCTGGAAATCGCCGGTATGGCCTACCATGTCTGCATTGGCGTAATTTAAACAAATAAAATGAGCGCTTTTTTGTTGAATTTCCGGGACAATGGCATCTGTAAGTTCAATCGCGCTCATCTCCGGTTTCAGGTCGTAAGTGGCCACTTTGGGTGAAGGTTTCATGATCCTGGTTTCCCCTTCAAAAGGGGTTTCCCTTCCGCCGCTGAAAAAGAAAGTTACGTGCGGATATTTTTCTGTTTCGGCAATGCGTATCTGTTTCAGGCCATTATCTTCAAGTACTTCGCCCAGGGTCTTGGTGAGGTTGTCGTTACGGAAAATAACCCTTACATCCTTAAAGGTTTTATCATACTCCGTCATGGTCGTATAGTCGAGAGCCAGCTTTTTCATTCCGAATTCCGGCATGTCTTTTTGCGTAAGCACTTCAGTAATCTCACGGCACCTGTCGGTTCGGAAATTGAAGCAAAACACGGCGTCGCCATCCTTTATGGTGGCTAGTGGTATGCCATCCGGTCCGGTTGCAATGATCGGTTTGATGAATTCGTCTGTTATGTTTTCTGCATAGGAATGTTCTAATGCAGCCAATGGATTTTGAGTAAGGACCCCTGTTCCTTTAACCAGGGCATCATAGGCAAGTTTTACCCTTTCCCATCTTTTATCGCGGTCCATGGCATAATACCTGCCGGTAATACTGGCAATTTTGCCGGTGGTTTTATCCAGGTGCTGTTGCAGGTCCTGTAAAAAAGGGAAACCACTTTTAGGATCTGTATCCCGGCCATCGGTAAAAGCGTGTATATAAAGTTCCTCTAAACCATTTTCCTGGCAAATGCCGGCAATGGCTTTTACGTGGTCAATATGAGAATGTACCCCGCCGTCACTTACCAATCCTATCAGGTGCAGGGGTTTTTTGTTATTTTTTGCGTAGTTCAGCGCAGCCTGAAGTGACTCATTGGCGGCAAATTCACCTGAGCGGATGGCAACATGTATCCGCTGCAGTTCCTGGTAAACGATCCTGCCCGCGCCGAGATTTAAATGCCCAACCTCGCTATTGCCCATTTGACCCTCTGGGAGACCAACATCTTCCCCGCATGTGACCAGGGTTGTGTTTGGAAACCTTGAGTATAAGGAAGTTACGAAGGGTACATTGGCTTGCTGGATGGCATCGGCCGATTTTACCTTGCCAAGTCCCCATCCATCCATAATGATCAGCATTGAACGTTTTTGCTCCATAACTCAAATTTAATCCATTTCAGGGAATCGGTGTTGTTTAACCCCGGGGCCTGGTATTTGGACTAACCTTAGACAGATCAATACTGGCCTGGAAGAGGCCGTAGAAATTAATGATAATATATTGATTAACAATGTTTAGCCCGAAGTTATAACCAGCGTTTTAAACTTCCTGATTTTCGTTTATGCTATACCGTTAATACTGTTTATTTTTTTGCTTTTTGTGAATTAAATATTGACCCTCAATGCTTAAAAGAATCGAAAATTGATTTCTGGCACATTTTTGGAATACTGTAAATATCTAATCAATGACCATTGTATTTTATCAGAACCATATTATTCATATTTGTCACAACGGCACTGCTTTCGTTCGGTACATCTATTGATGAAGTAGTTTCTGCCATTAAAGTGGGTGATGCAAACCGGATATCGCGGTATTTTGATAATATGGTGGAAATTTCCCTGAACGATAGAAGGCATGCATACAGCAAAAGCCAGGCAGAAATGATCATCCGGGATTTTTTTTCCAACAAAGGGGTAAAGTCATTTAAAGTGGTTCACCGGGGAAACAGCAATGATTCCGAATACTGCGTAGGCAATTTGGCAACTGAAAGCGGAAATTACAGGACAACGGTCTATATGAAAGTCAAAGGAGATAGAAAAGTAATAAAAGAGCTGATATTTGAAGAGGATTCCAAGTAGCCTTGATGCCTGACCACTATATATTCGCCCTGCCTCAAAGCAGGGTTTTTTTTATGCTGCCTGTTCCTGTATTTTTCCTCCAGGCGAACCATCTTTGTATAAATTTTTAAGCAATCCTTTTTTTATCAATATGGTCTGCTTACCACAGCGGAAATCTTTTATATCTTCAAACCATGAAATCATTTGATCAACAGCTTGAACACCTGATACTGGAGGCCATGAGGGAAGATATTGGCGATGGTGACCATTCAACACTGAGTGTAATACCCGCTGAAGCAAAGGGCAGGGCCATATTAAAGATCAAAGATAGCGGAGTGCTGGCGGGTGTAGAGGTTGCTGAAAAAATTTTCAGGATCCGTCAGCCGGACATCATTTTTCTGGCGCACAAAAAAGATGGGGATCTGATGCAGCCAGGCGAAACTGCCTTTGAAGTGGAAGCGCTGGTGCACACGATCCTTCAGTGCGAACGCATTGTACTCAACTGCATGCAGCGCATGAGCGGTATTGCCACACTCACCCGTACCTATACACGTATTTTGAATAGGTATCATACAAAAGTCCTCGATACCCGCAAAACCACACCCAATTTTCGCCTGCTTGAAAAAGAAGCGGTTAAGATAGGAGGCGGCATTAATCACCGTTTTGGTTTATATGATATGATCATGTTAAAGGATAATCATATTGATTATGCCGGGGGGATTGCAAAAGCCATCAACAGCGCATGGGAATATGTAGCTTTAAAGAAGCCGGGCTTAAAAATAGAAGTAGAGACAAGATCCCTGGATGAAGTGAAGCAGGTTGTTGATGCAGGCAAGGGTAAAGTTTTCCGGATCATGCTGGATAATTTTACACCGGAAATGATTGTGGAAGCATTAAAATTGATCGATGGGCAGTTTGAGACAGAGGCCAGTGGCGGTATTAATCTGACTAACCTTGAAGACTATGCGAAAACGGGTGTTGATTTTGTAAGTGTCGGGGCCTTGATCCACCAGGCAAGGAGCCTCGATTTGAGCCTGAAGGCAGTCAAAGGGTAAATCGAAAATCGAAAGTGGAAAATCGAAAGTGAAGACAAAAGCTGAAATCCATGAGTAAAAAACATAAAGCAGATGCTTCCGGATTGGTATATAGTACCGATCCGAATTTTCAAATAAGGGGAGAAGAAAATAATGCAGAGACCCTGCCCCCTGCAAAACAGAAACTGCGAATCCGGCTGGAAACAAAACACCGGGCAGGCAAGGCCGTTACCATTGTTGATGGCTTTTCAGGTAAGGAAGATGACCTGCAGGAACTGGGTAAGAAATTAAAAACAACCTGCGGTACCGGCGGTTCTGCCAAAGACGGTGAGATCATCATCCAGGGCGACCAGCGCGAGAAAGTAAAGCAGTGGCTGAGTAAAAATGGGTATGGGGTAAAATAATAAAGAGACAACATCCTTGCATCCTTTTTTCTTAGCGGTTAAAATACCGTGATTAACAGCCTTTAACCGCAAAGGGGCCAGGAATAAACTGCGAAACTCTGCGTTCTCTTTTCTCTGCGCTTATTGTATTTGCCTTTCACTTCCCACCTCCCACTTTCAATTTCCAACTTCCTATTGTCCCTGTGCCAAACTATACGCCTTCTTACCTCCCCACATATTCAGTATTTCCGTGGAGCATATTTTGAAATCCATAGCTAGCCTTTTGTACAACTCAATAATATCTGTTTGCGTTAAAGGCGCATCGCCCACACTTTCAAAACGACAACGGTACTGGTTTACCAGGTTGGTAAAAATCGATCCCTTTGGCCATACCTGTGTTCCGCGGTTACTGATGGTAACAAGTTTGAAAAGGTCTAATGTATGCTGAAGGCATTTTTCTGCAACGGCTGTGGGCTGCTCAAAACTTTCGATGAACATATCAACGCCAACGATCACTTCTTCTTCCATTTCCTTACTCATGATGAGCGGGTTCTTTTCCAGCTTAAAAGTGGTTGGTGTAACAGGTTTATTGGGCCAGGTTGGTTTGGCGCCTTGCTCAGGCAGTTTTCCAAAATTGCCAATAATGGCATTGGCAAATTCGGTTGTGTTGAGTGCAGGAATAGATTTATCGCCAAAGTCACCGGTATGAATTCCCTGTTCCAGGGTGTAGAGTAAAGCATTTTCAATGGTTGCGGCACTTTCCATCAATCCCAGGTGACGCAGCATGGTAAGTCCGCTCAGCAACAGTGCCGTTGGATTGGCGATATTTTTACCCATGATATCCGGCGCAGTACCATGCACGGCTTCAAATATGCAAATATGATCGCCGATATTGGCGGATGGTGCAAAACCCAGGCCACCAACAAGGCCTGCACAAAGATCACTTACGATATCACCCTGTAAATTGGTTAGCACCACAACATCAAACAGATCCGGGCGGGTAACCAGTTTCATACAGAGATCATCCACGATCACGTCATCTGATTTCATCTCCGGATATTCTTTGGCTACTTCATAAAAACACTCGAGGAACAGTCCATCGGTGATCTTCATGATATTTGACTTATGTCCGCAGGTAATGCGCCTGGCATTTTTTTTACGGGCCATTTCAAAAGCGTATTTTATCACCTGCATACTGCCGGGACGCGTGATGAAGCGGCGGCTCAGGGCCACATCATGCGTGAGCATGTGTTCGATGCCGCCATAAGTATCTTCAATATTTTCCCGTACTATAGTAACATCAATAGGAATACCTGCTTTGCTGAAAACGGTATCAACCCCATGCAGGGTCTGGAAAACGCGTTTATTGGCATACGTGTTCCAGGTTTTCCGGGCTGTTACGTTTACGCTTTTCACGCCCTTGCCTTTGGGTGTTTCCATGGGGCCCTTGAAGAGAATGCCCAATGACTCAATGGTTTGCTGTGCCTCAGGGGTCATGCCGTTGGAAAATCCTTTATCAAAAACCCACTTTCCCATATCCACATATTCGTATTCCAAAGGAACTTTGCCGGCCTCAAAAATAGATAAAACGGCTTGCATGATCTCCGGTCCTATGCCATCGCCTTTGGCAACTGCTATTTTCATATTAACTTATTTTATACTGGATGGTTGAAATCCGGTGTCGGGAAGAATGAATTAACGCCGGGTGGCGGCAAAATTAATGGCTTAATCGATATTGAGGCGTGTTTTATTAAACAAAACTTATAACCCTGCGTTTTATTTTTTTGTAGTTTTAATCTAAATCCCGTTCAGCATGGTATCCAAAGTGACGGAAGGTGTAAAAGTTAGTGTGGAGAGCTTCTACCAGCCTGATTACTCTAATCCGGTCAATGGCGAATATATGTTCGCCTACAGGGTGACCATTGAAAATAACAACAACTATCCCGTAAAACTTCTGCGCAGGCACTGGTATATTTTTGACAGTAATGCCGCACAGCGTGAGGTTGAAGGGGAAGGTGTTGTTGGCGTCCAGCCCCAGATCAACCCGGGGGATCAATACCAATATATCAGCGGTTGTAACCTTAGGACCGAAATGGGTAAGATGCATGGCACCTATTTGATGCAAAACCTCGCTGATAAACAGGATTTTGAGGTCAATATCCCTGTATTTCACATGGTTGTACCCTTTAAAATGAATTAATTAACAGTCCTGAGCCACAGGATTTCTTACCTTTGCCCCTGCCCGGGATATGGGCAATGGAAAGATTCTGCTACGGTCCGATACTTCATTTATGCCAGTTAGTGTTTTTTTCCCGTTATATAGTCATTAATTTAAAAGTAATTATCCGTCGAAAAGAGCGGATTCATCAATTAGCTATGTATAAAGTAACATTCAACAACAAAAACAAGGTTTTTTTCAATACGCTTAAAGCATCCGTAGATAAATATTTTGAGGAAAACAACCTCAGGAAAACCGGTAACTGGCGATTATACCTGAAAACGGCAATTCTCATCCCTGCCGCTATCGGAATGTATTTAATGCTACTTTTTGTGCCGATGCACTGGGCCATTGATGTATTCCTTTGTGCAGTGCTGGGCGTATCCATGGCTTCTATTGGTTTTAATGTGATGCATGATGCCTGTCACGGCAGTTTCTCCACCAGAGGCTGGGTAAATGAAGTCTTTGGTCTCACCCATAATTTTCTGGGAGGCAATGCCTTCCTTTGGAAACTAAAGCATAATATCGTTCACCATACTTATACCAATGTAGATGGTATTGACGACGATATCAATAATATGCCTTTCATGCGCGAGTGCAGCACCCAGCCTTGGAAACCCATGCACAAGTTTCAGAGCTATTATATGTTTGTGCTGTATGGCTTTACTTCCGTATTCATGTTCTTCATGGATTATATCAAATACTTCACACGCAAAGTATATACTACGCCCATAACAAAAATGGAAACTAAGGACCATATCCTTTTCTGGGCCGGTAAATTATTTTTCATTGCAGTATATATTGTCATTCCCATTGTTGTAGTTGGATGGCAGGCATGGATCGTTGGATTCATTGTGGTGCAATTTGCACTGGGCCTCACACTTGCGCTGGTATTCCAGCTGGCACACGTGGTAGAACATGCAGAATTTGAAGCAGCTGGGTTTGAACCTAAAAAGATCGAAAATGAGTGGGCCATTCACCAGGTGAAAACCACCGCTAACTTTGCTGCCAAAAATAAAATCGTCACCTGGATGGTAGGCGGATTGAATTACCAGATAGAACATCACCTGTTCCCAAGGATCAGTCATATCCATTATCCTGCTCTGAGTAAAATCGTCCAGGAAACCTGCGAAAAATTTGATCTGCGCTATAACTACTTCCCAACAACCCGTTCTGCAATTGCATCACATTTCAGGTTCATGAAAGAAATGGGACAACGGCCGGCAGCGTAGGGAATAAGGAATAAAGAATAAGAAAGTCGGTGGAAACCGGCTTTTTTTGTTTGCATACTTTAGTCTTTGTGGTTGTATTAAATTACCGGGGTTTATATTTTGACCCGTTTAAGATTGTCTTGGCATCCAGGGATAGTAAGTCTTTGAGACTGGTTTTGGGATTTTTATCCATAAACGCCCGCAGGATTTGGCGGCCTGTGTACAAGGCAATATAGCCCGGTGAATCATCACCCAGTTCAACTGTTTTGGGCCCGTCTCCTACATAGGATTTGATCTTCTGTCCGTCTGTTTCATAAAGCAGGTTATTCTCTACAAAGAAGTTCCAGATCAGCCCCTCATTTTTATCTGCACCTTTCAATTGATTGGCTGTATAGCCGATCTTTAATGAATCGGGTGTTTGTGGCAGCAACTTATCCAGGATATACAAACGCTTGCCTTTATCAACCATCAGGTCGAGTAATGACTTATCATTTGGTAAGCCGGGAAAAAAATCATCAATGATATTCTTCATGCAATTTACCGGCACATAGGCCGGATCGAATCGTCTTGAAATATACGCCGGGTATAATCGCTGCCCCTGCTCACTGGTATATATAACCGAATTACTGCCCAGGTGAAGCTGCATGCCTACAGCCAGGGCTTCCGATGTAATGATATCTCCGTATCCGCCCGTGCGTGCTTCCGCATACGCATCCAGCGGGCCAATGAAAGTGATCAGTTGCCTGGGCACCTGGTAATCCGGAAAATAATATTTTACATATTGCAGACCCTTCCTGATCTCTGATTCGGTTTTGGTGAAGTCGCCAAAAGCCAGATCGGCTGCCTCTTTGATGGGGCGGTAATCAGACAAAAACCTTTTCATGGCATAGTATTTCATACCGGAGGTATCCTGCATGGGGATGCCCAGGATCATTTCTGTAAACTCCCCTGTAAAAACAGGGTATTTTTTATTCAACGCTTCAAAGGAGGATGCCAGCTGGTTGGTGTCCATGGCAAAAAAATCTTTCTCAAACCGGAGGGTCTGCAGGTCCACTTTAATATTTGAAACATCGGGTGCTTTTTCACCGGAACCGCAGGAAGCTAAAAATAACGAGAGGGAAAGGACCAGTGCCATATTCTTCATCATGGATATTGCAGGTTTTACGCGAATTTCAACAATTAGCGTCAATTGAAAAAGTATTCTGTCGTAACTGCGGTTAAGGTTAACAATACATTGAGGCTGATAAACAATGTCAAGCCCTCTTTTCGCGGAATTCTCCCGTAGAATACGGAAATTTGTTGCATGAAAATATTTCTCGCCCAGCAGAATTATCATATCGGCAATTTTGAAGCCAACACAAAACATATTATAGCTGCCATTGATCAGGCTAAAGCAGCAGGCGCCGACCTCGCTGTTTTCACCGAACTCAGCGTTTGCGGCTATCCGCCCCGCGACTTTCTGGAGTTTGAAGATTTTATCCTGCAATGTGAGGCCTCCATAAACCAGATCAAAGCGCATACAACCGATATTGCTGTCATCGTTGGCGGGCCGGCGCGTAATCCAAGTCCTTTAGGAAAGGACCTTTTCAACGCCGCATGGTTCCTGCATGAGAATGAAGTGAAAGCGGTGGTGCATAAAAGCCTCCTTCCTACTTATGATGTGTTTGATGAATACCGGTATTTCGAGCCGGCATTCGAATGGAAAGTGGTCCCTTTCATGGGACAGAAGATTGCACTGACCATCTGCGAAGACATCTGGAACCTGGGCGATAATCCTTTGTATCGGATCTGCCCGATGGATGAACTCATGCCACAGCAACCGGACCTGATGATCAATATCTCTGCATCACCTTTTGATTATGATCATGATGAAGACCGTAAGGAAGTAGTGCGGTTGAATTGCCTGAAATATAAATTACCGATGTTCTATTGCAACGCTGTAGGCTCGCAAACTGAGATCGTTTTTGATGGCGGCAGCCTTGTTTGTGATGCTGATGGGAATATGGTGAAAGAGATGAAGTATTTTGAGGAAGACTATTGTATAGTCGATAGTCGGGAGTCGGGAGTCGGGAGTCAACAGCCAAATGCAGGGAGTCAAAAGTCGGGAGTCCGGAGTCAACAGCCGGGAAATGTAACGCTGGAAAAAGACATGCGGGTAAAAAAGATCAAAGATCCGCATATGATCATTCCGTATTTGACGGCTGAACATAATATAGCGCAGATACATACGGCTTTGATCCTGGGGATAAAGGATTATTTTGCCAAGATGGGTTTTACCAAAGCCATCCTGGGCAGCAGCGGGGGCATTGACAGTGCAGTTACCCTGGCATTGGCTTGTGAGGCACTGGGAACAGAAAATGTGCGGGCCATTTTGATGCCTTCGCATTTTTCCACTTCTCACTCGGTGGATGATGCCGTGGCCTTGAGCATTAACCTTGGTAACCCGTATGATATCATACCCATAAAAAATATTTACGACAGTTTCCTGGATACCTTATCCCCTGTATTTAAGGACTTACCCTTTGGTATAGCCGAAGAAAATATCCAGAGCCGTACCCGGGGTAACCTCCTGATGGCGATCTCCAATAAATTCGGGTACATACTGTTGAATACATCCAATAAGAGTGAGCTCGCAACAGGGTATGGTACATTGTATGGTGATATGGCCGGGGGATTGAGCGTGTTGGGGGATGTCTATAAAATGCAGGTATTTGCACTGGCTGAATATATCAACAGGGAGAAGGAAATCATTCCGCGCAATATCATCAGTAAGCCCCCCTCGGCTGAACTCAGGCCCAACCAGAAAGACAGCGATAGTTTGCCCGACTATGCTGTTTTGGATAAGGTACTTTTTCAATACATAGAAAGAAGGCAGGGTCCTAAAGAGATAGTGGCATTGGGGATTGAGGAGGCATTGGTGAAACGGGTGCTGAAGCTGGTGAATACCAATGAGTATAAACGAAATCAGTTTTGCCCCATCATACGGGTTAGCACTAAAGCGTTTGGGGTTGGGCGGAGGATGCCGATCGTAGGGAAATACCTGGGGTGATCCGATCATTTATCATTTAACCGCAAAGAACAAAGGCGCAAAGATTAAAGTCCATATAAAGTGAGACTTTTATATAGTTTGGCAAAATCATTGCATGGTTATGCTGTAATTTGCAACTCTTTAAACCCCTCTTATGTCGCAAACCGCAGAAGATATTCGTTTACTGAATGAAAAAATACAGACCGCAGCCGGCTTTATAGATAAAATGGAAGCTGAGATTGGCCGGGTGATAATCGGTCAGCATTATATGGTTTCCCGTCTGCTTATTGGCTTACTCAGCAATGGCCACGTATTGCTGGAAGGTGTCCCCGGACTGGCTAAAACCCTGTCCATTAAGTCATTGGCCCAGGCGATTCATGCCAAGTTCGCCCGTATCCAGTTTACTCCGGACCTGTTGCCTGCGGATGTCATAGGAACCATGATCTATAACCAGCAGACCCATGAATTTGTGGTCAGGAGAGGACCCATTTTTGCCAACTTCATCCTGGCTGATGAGATCAACCGCGCCCCGGCAAAAGTACAGAGCGCCCTGCTGGAAGCCATGCAGGAAAAGCAGGTAACCATTGGCGAAACCACCCATAAACTCGAAGAGCCTTTTTTGGTTCTGGCAACCCAAAACCCAATCGACCAGGAAGGTACATACCCATTGCCTGAAGCGCAGGTTGACCGTTTCATGCTCAAAGTGATCATCGATTATCCATCCAAAGAGGAAGAAAAAATGATCATCCGACAGAATGTGCAGGGGGTAAAGTTCCCGTCTGTTAACCAGGTGGTGTCTGTCCAGGAGGTAATCCGGGCAAGGGAACTGGTAAGGGAGATCTATATGGACGAAAAAATTGAAAATTATATCCTTGACCTGGTATTTGCCACAAGGAGCCCGGAAGCGTATAAACTGGAGCACCTCAAACCTTTGATCGCTTATGGCGGATCACCGCGGGCAAGTATCAACCTGGCATTGGCAGCCAAGGCAAATGCGTTTATACATAAGCGTGGGTATGTGATACCGGAGGATGTAAGGGATATTGTGAAAGATGTGATGCGGCATAGGATCGGTCTTACTTATGAGGCGGAAGCGGAGAATGTGAATGTGGAGAATGTGATTGAGCAGGTGATGGCGAAGGTGCAGGTTCCGTGAGGAGATGAAATAGTTGTTTGTTGATAGTTGTTGGTTGTTAGTAACAGCCAATACAGTTTGATGTTTTGCAACAAACTATCAACTAGCCGGGGGTTGACCGATTGATCTGTGATTGTCGTTTCATATTTGTAGAAAACGGCAATCATGGGATCTTATAAAAAACTAAATATTTGGATTAAGTCATTGGAATTAGTAACAATTGTTTATGATTTGATGAAGAAGTACCCTGGTGATGAAAAATTCGGGCTTGTTACTCAATCAAAAAGAGCAGTTGTATCAATTCCATGTAATATAGCCGAAGGTATAGGGAGAAACTATAAGAAAGATACGATACAGTTTTTGCATATTGCACGAGGGTCTTTGTATGAATTGGATACTTTAATTGAGATCGCTGAAACAGTAAAATGTATTGATACCGTGGATAAAAATTTGTTTGGGAGTAAAATGGAAGAATGTCTTAAATTATTAAATGGTTTAATAGCATATTATGAAAACAGTAGTTTAAAATAATATGAATTAAAGTATGGTTTGGTTTTCCAAAGTCTAACAACTAACAACTATCAACTAACAACTTTTTTTATTGCTGACTACTGCCGAAATAATCAAAAAAGTACGGGAGCTTGAAATAAAAAGTAAGAAGCTCACTGCACACCTGTTTACAGGTGAATATCATAGTGCCTTTAAAGGAAGGGGGATGCTTTTTAAGGAAGTGAGGGAGTACCAGGCCGGGGATGATATCAGGTTTATCGACTGGAACGTTTCTGCAAGGTTTGGCCATCCATACAGCAAGATGTTTGAAGAAGAAAGGGAGCTGACGATGATGCTCCTGGTGGATATCAGCGCCAGCTCATTATTTGGTACGGTGCATCAACGGAAAAAAGACCTTATTACTGAGATCTGTGCCGTGCTGGCGTTTGCGGCCAGCAATAACAAAGACAAAGTAGGCGTGATTTTTTTCAGTGATAAAATTGAATTTTATGTTCCGCCTAAAAAAGGGCGTGACCATGTTTTGTACATCATCCGGGAACTGCTGACCATGGAGCCCAAAGGCAAGGGTACAAACCTGAACGAGGCCATCCGCTTTTTCAATAATTCCACCAAGCAAAAAAGCATTGCTTTTGTACTGAGTGATTTCCTGGTGGAAAAATACGATGATGCTTTAAGGGTTGCCGGCAGTAAGCACGATGTGATCGGCATCAAGGTCTATGATAAAATGGACATGCAACTGCCCAAGATCGGGCTGGTGCAGGTGGAAGATGCCGAAACCGGTAATATGGCCTGGATCGATACCAACGATAAAACCGTCCAGTATAATTATGCGCTGCAGTTCAATGCAACAGAGGAAGCCTGCCGGACCAGTTTCCGCAGGGCCGGTGCCGACCTGATTTATATCCGGACCGATGAAGATTTTGTAAGGCTCCTGCAGCAGTTTTTTATGAAACGAAAATGAATACAGGCTCACATATATGTTTCTGAAACCGGTTTTTAAAATTACCTGTCTGATCTTTTTCGTTGCATTATGCAGCGTAACCCAATATACTTTGGCACAGGGCAAAGCCGGGGTATCGGTTAAAACTTCGGTTGACCGTAATCGTATAACACTTGGAGAGCCTTTTGTCTTGGAACTGCAATTACAGTATCCTGAAAAAACAGGCTTGACCAAAATACCGGTCATGCCAGACAGTTTACAGCATTTTGATATCCTGGAAGAAATGAAAGCAGATTCTGCAATCAATTCGGGACTTATCATTATTACAAAGCGGTACCGGATGACCAGTTTTGATTCCGGTCATTGGGCTATTCCCGCATTCAGTGTGTCTGCGGGGAAGATCATTTCCAAATCTGATACCTTGGGTATCGATGTTATGACAGTGCCCCTTGAAGGAAACAGTTATAACGATATCCGGGAAATCATTGAGGTTGATGCGGAGCCGTTCGACTGGAAGCGCTGGGTGGCCATCGGTATAACTGCCCTGGTTATTATACTGGGCCTCTGGTATTTTCTGAAGAACAGGAAAAAACCAAGACCGCTGCCCATGGAATTTGACAGTAAGCTTAGTCCTTTGGAACAGGCATTGCAGTCTCTCAAAAAACTGCGTGAAGAAAACGCCATTGAAAAGGGAGAAGCAAAGAGATTCTATTCAGGTATTTACGACACGCTTAGGGTTTATCTCCTGCGTCAGTATAAATTGCCTGTTATGTCATCCACTACCGGCGATGTCCTGCTAAAGCTTAAAGGTGATTACCTGGATACGGATGAACTGGCAGGACTTGCATCTGTTTTGCGCATAGCCGATGCCGTGAAGTTTGCAAAATATCCGTCATCATCAGAGGAAGCTTCTGCATCGATTGACCTGGTGGAAAAAGTCATCCGGAATTTAAACCAGCAAAAAAACTGATTTTGTTAAACAGATACTTACAGGATATTGAATTCGCCTACCCGGAGCTGTTATTTTTACTGCTCCTGGTACCCATTTTGGGTGGCTGGTACATCAGCCGTGTTAACCGGCAGGCAGCTTCCCTCCGGGTCTCTTCGCTGCAGCGCTTTCATAATACGGTTTCCTGGAAGAGAACTTTCCGTCATTTTGGGCTGGTTTTCCGCCTTTTAGCCATTGCCTGCCTGATCCTTGCACTTGCACGGCCTCAGACCTATAACGATATAAAGAAGGCCGAAGGCGAAGGTGTTGACATTGTTTTATGTATCGATGTAAGCGGCAGTATGCTGGCACAGGATTTCAAGCCTAACCGGCTTGAAGCAGCAAAAGAAGTTGCTGCCGAGTTTGTGAGTAATCGCCCCACCGACCGCTTTGGCCTGGTGATCTTTGCAGGTGAAAGTTTTACCCAATGCCCAGTAACCTCCGATCACGAAGTGGTACGTGCACAGATTTTCGGGGTACGGGGTGGTTTTATGGTGGACGGCACAGCTATTGGATCAGGGCTTGCTACAAGCCTCGACCGGCTTCGCAGCAGCCAGTCAAAAAGTAAAGTGGTCATCCTGTTAACCGACGGTGAAAACAATGGCGGCCTGATCGATCCAAAAACAGCAAAAGAAATGGCCAAGACACTGGGCATTAAAGTATACACCATTGGCATCGGTTCAGAAGGGATGGCACCCACACCTGTGCAAACCCCGGGGGGAGGGATCATCATGCAACAGGAAAAGGTGAACATTGATGAAAAATTATTGAATGAGATAGCCCGTGAAACGGGAGCAAAATATTTTAGGGCAAAGGGCAATGAAAGCCTAAAAGGTGTTTACCAGGAGATCGATCAACTGGAAAAAACAAAGATCGATATAACATCTAACCGCCGCTACACGGAAAAATATTTCCCATTTGCTTTTGCCGCCATATTATTTATTTTCCTGGAACAGTTGCTTAAATATACCGTGTTCAGAAAGTTTCCATGAGTCCATCCTTTTCCCGGTTTATTGTTTTTGTACCTCTCTTGCATGATCACAAACCCTTTAATGCTTAATTTGCAGCATGACCGCCCGCGTATATAAATCAACCGGCAGCTGGTACCTCGTTAAAGACGAAACCGGAAAATTTTTCCAGGCAAGGATCAAGGGGAAATTTAAAATCGATGATATCACATCCACCAATCCCATTGCGGTGGGAGATATTGTAGACGTTGATACGGAAAATGAACTCGAGGATACAGTCATGATTTCGGGTATACATGACCGGAAGAATTATATCAACCGGCGTTCCCCGGCAAATAAACGCCAGCACCATATCATTGCTTCCAACATAGACCAGTCGCTCCTGGTGGCAACCTTACGTGATCCACGGACTTCACAGGGTTTCATAGACAGGTTCCTGGTTGCCTGCGAATCCTTTCATGTTCCGGCCATCGTTGTCATCAATAAGGCTGATCTTTTCAGGGAGAAAGAGAAAAATCAATTTGCCGCCTGGCAGGAAATGTATGAGGAAATTGGTTACCGTGTATTGCTCACGAGTACGCAGTCAGGAGAAGGAATTGAAGTGCTCCGTGCATTATTAAAGGATAAGACCACACTCATGAGCGGGCATTCAGGGGTTGGGAAATCAACGCTTATAAATGCGTTGTTGCCCGACCTGGGATTGAAAACACAGGAGGTCAGCGGCTGGAGCGGCAAAGGGATGCATACCACCACATTTGCAGAAATGTATGACCTGCCTTTTGGCGGCAGCATAATTGATACACCCGGTATGCGGGAATTTGGATTAGTGGATATCAGTAAACAGGAATTGTCTCATTACTACCCGGAGATGCGCAGGGTACTTCACCTTTGCCAGTTCAACAATTGCCAGCATACCAATGAACCCGGCTGTGCCGTCAAGGAAGCAGTTGAACAGGAACTCATATCAGTTGACAGGTACATCAGTTACTGCACAATCCTCGAAAGCATTGAAGACACAGACTGGTGATCAATGAACCTGGGTCAAAGCTTTGGCCAGTTCCATTACGGCATCATTATCCTTTTTCACTGCCGCACGGCAATTACAGGGGAAAATGGAAACACCGTCATAAATATTGTAATGAAGGGTCAGCTTCTGACCTTTAAAAATGAAGTCCCAGTAAGATGTGTCGGAATCATCGATCTTATTGGTAAAACGGACTCTAAGTTGATCCACCAATACATCGGCGATCTTGTAGAATTTGTCGAATCCGCAGTTTTCAGCTATTACGGCTTCAGTACAACCGTAATCGTTACGTAGGGTAAGGGTCATATGCTTGATTTTAGGTGTTGCTCAGGCTTTGAATTTCTTCGCCTTCGGCACTTTTTCACCACTCAGGTGTCTTTCCGCTCCAAAGTTTTGTCCGCTGCTCGGGCACCCGTATTTGGGTGAGCAGGACAGAAAGAAAGACACTAAGACGGTGACAAAAGCTGCCTTCATCAAATTACTTTTCATGATATACTTGACAGTTTAATCAGGATATGGTTTAATAAATAATTGGAAAAGGAAGGTTTTTCAGGAATCTTCTTTGAACCAGCTACTGTACATCAGGTAATTGTTGGCGATCCTGTTGATCTCACCATCAATCAGTTCAGGAGATATGGATTTCACTTTCTTAGCTGGTACCCCGGCGTATATGCTCCCGGGCTCTACGATGGTGTTTTCCAGGACAACCGCTCCCGCGGCGATAATGGAATGATTACCAATAACTGCATTGTCCATCACAATGGCGCCCATTCCCACCAGCACATTATCTTCAATGGTGCATCCGTGTATAATGGCCAGGTGACCGATGCTTACATTATTACCAACGACGGCGCGTGTCTTTTCGTATGTGCAGTGGATAACTACGCCGTCCTGGATATTGACCTTATTTCCGATCCGGATCGAGTTCACATCTCCCCTGACAACGGCATTGAACCAGATACTGCAGTCATTACCAAGCTCTACGTCGCCAACAACGGTGGCATTGGGGGCTATAAAACAGTTCTCACCGAACTGCGGATGAATTCCTTTGACAGGTAAAATAACCGGCATATTTCAAAAATTTAACAATTGTAAAAGTACCGTTATTCGCTTTAAAGTGCCGCATTAATGACATTAACCTGACTTACCTGAAATAATGGGAACGGCATGGAAAATTGCCGAAATTTGTCCAAGAATGAATCAACGGCAATTATTCCTGAAGTATGTCGCCCAGACTTCACCGGCCCCCCTGGCCCTTGAAATTGTAAAAGCTGAAGGCTGTAGACTTTGGGATGTAAACGGAAAACCTTTTCTCGATCTGATCAGCGGGATAAGTGTCTGTAATATGGGACACCGGCATCCTAAAGTGGTGGAGGCGATAAAAAACCAGGCAGACAAATACCTGCACCTGCTGGTTTACGGTGAATTTGTGGAAACCCCGCAGGTGGCTTATGCAAAACTCCTCACCGATCATTTACCCGCTTCGCTGGACTGTGTTTATTTCACCAATTCAGGGGCCGAAGCTACAGAAGGTGCCATGAAACTGGCGAAGAGAATCAGTGGCAGAACAGAGATCGTTGCATTCAAACATTCCTACCATGGTTCTACACAAGGGGCGCTGAGTGTGATGGGTGATGAATACTGGCGCAATGCTTTCCGTCCCTTGTTGCCAGGCATCCGGCACCTTGATTATAATGATCCGGCACAGTTTGATCAGATCACAACTGAAACGGCCTGTGTCATTGCAGAAACCGTTCAGGCAGAAAAAGGCGTTAACGCTCCCCATGTTGAGTGGATACAAAGCCTGCGAAAGAGATGTAATAAAACAGGTACTTTATTGGTGCTGGATGAGATCCAGGCAGGCTTTGGCAGGACAGGCACTCTCTGGGCTTTTGAACAATACGGCATTGTGCCCGATATTTTATTGCTTGGAAAAGCGCTGGGCGGAGGCATGCCGCTTGGGGCCTTTATTGCTTCCCACAAATTGATGAACACACTTACACATGATCCTGTTCTGGGGCATATAACCACCTTCGGCGGCCACCCTGTTTGCTGTGCAGCCGGACTCGCCGGCATGCAGGCCTTGCTGGAAGAGAAGAGAACAGATGAGGTGGCTGCAAAGGCACAATTATTCAGGGACCTGCTTAAAAATCGGTTAATCAAAGACGTTAGAACAGCAGGTTTACTGATTGCCGTGGAATTTGAAAGTTTTGAGATCAATAAAAAAATTATTGACCGTTGTATAGAAAACGGACTGATCACTGACTGGTTCCTGTTTGCACCGGAGTGTATGCGTATTGCACCGCCTTTGGTGATTTCAGAAGATGAGATCCGGCAAGCATGTGCAATGATCTTAAGCGCTTGCGAATTTTAGTATCGATTTCAATTTTTTTCGGTTAATCTTTTCTGATCCGGAAAGCTTTTGCCGGGTTTTCAACCAATAATAATTGAATATCTTTTTCTGTGAACCCGGATTTTAACAAAGCAGGAATGAAACTGTCAAAAATGGAGTTATAATTTCTGAAATTTCCACCTCCGGCATCTCCAACATTATACCAGCCGGCATCCTGAGAAATTAGCACCCGATGCAGTAATTTGGCAGCTTTCATTTTTCGCAGGAACTCAATATACTGTTCTGTATTGTTATTGTCTATGCCATCAAATTCCACCCATCCTCCTTTGCCAGCGGCTTCCAGGTGATAGGCAATATCTTTTTCATTTTGTGCGTGCACCCAAATCCAGGCTTCTGCGGGTACACCGGCTTCTGTGAGTAACCGAAGTTCTTCAAGGGCAGGTTTCCCGCCCTTGCTGGTATGAACCGCTATGGGTAATCCGGTGGCTTTATGGGTGATGGCTGCTGCCTTTAAAATTTTCAGTATGGAGGCTGAAAAAGGAAGATCGTCTGCACCCAGTTTCATGAATCCTGGTTTTATACCTGTTCCGTTAATTCCTTCCCTGGCTTCCTGTATCCATGATTTTGCAAGCTCTTCCGCAGTTTGATTTTGTAAAGAGGCCGGCAGAAATTTTTCACCAGACGCTCCATAGTATCCGGTGTTGGTGAAGATTTGAATGCCACTTGAATCAGACAACCTTTTTAATAATGCTACGTCTCTTCCGAGGAATTGGGGTGTACATTCTATCAATGTCCTGCAGCCTTTTTGATATAAAGATTTCAGGTGGGGTAATATGATTGTGAAAGCTTCATCCTGATCATACCGGTTACTGGAAATTTTATCTGCACCGATAAAATCTACCAGCACATGCTCATGCACAAGTGTCACTGACATTTGTTTGACAGGTATTTTGCCATTAACTGTAACAGCATTCGGGTTCAGGCTGCTGCATGCCTGAACTATAAATAACCCATAAAATAATAAACATTTCTTGAGCATTTTCCTTTGCGTTATTATAAACTTCGCGGTTAGAATGATAACCTGAAGCTACCAAAAATCCCGAAGTTTCTATACCGCTCCACCGGCTTTGGTGAAGGAAGGATTCGCCAAACAAGATCCAGCCTGAAAAAGCGAAGGATATTGTCTACCCCGGTTCCCATTTCCATATAAGTTCTGCCCCTGAGGTCAATAAAAGGAAAGTCAGGGCTGATATTCAGTGCCCTGTTGGCTTCAGTCATATCACCCCAGATCATTTTCATATTCCAGAACTGCCTGAATTTGAGAAAGCGGTTGAAAGGGATCAGACGGAAAATTCCATTACCGATATTATGTTCTATCTGCATACCTGCATAGCGGTCCATGATATATTCATACCGGTTCATTAAGTTAAAAGCGTATTTGTTGTAATAATAGATCTCATTACCTGGCGCGATATTCAGCAACATATAGGGCAGCGTGCCGTAAACTTTGCCCGCGTATAAATTATAATAAATAGTTCCGAAAGGTGATATTTTCTTGTAATCGGAGATGGTCAGATTAAGTTTTGTGTACCGGTAGGCACTCTTGAATACCCCTGGAATTCCTCTCGATATCCTTAATTCAGTTATAGGGTAATCGCTGCCCAGGCTTGTTCTGAAAAAATTATTCTCCAGGTATTTTTCCAGGTAAGCGAATCGCAATCTAACCGAAAGTTCAAAATTATTGAAAGAGGTACCCGTTTCCGGTTTTGGAAAGGATGTTGCATCCGGCAGGTTCAGTAAGGGATTAAATATTTTTCGGTTACCCGTTACCGCTACGGAAAAGCCGGATTTCCATTCCCTGAAATATTCAAGCATCTGGTTGTTTATCCTGATCAGTTTAATAGGTATCTGGTTTTTGCGGATAGCCAGCGTGAAGATATTATCAAAACTTACTTCATCATAGTAGGTTTGCCCGAAATCAATATCATCTTTCCACATGGCGTGTATCCTGTGCCTGGGGTTTTTGTTGAACTGGTAAATCGTTTCAAATTTACCCTTCAGTGCTTTATCGGTGAAACCGTATGCGAGGTAGCCGGCGAAGTAAATTTTCTTACTGAATTTATAATTGGTACCCAGGTCGAACCTTACACGAAAGCCTTCAAGTACGTTATAGCTCATCCAGTTGAACCATGGCCCGATTTGGTAATTGCCTACATTTTTATATCCGGTGCCAAGGAAGTTGATCCATTCGCTGTAGGTTTTGAAAGCCGGAGATTTTAACAAGGTATCAGCCATCTGGTAAATGGCTTTTTCGTTTTTGCTGAGCTCCTCATGCCTGCTGTTTACCCAAAAGCTGTCGCTTTGTGCCATAGCTTCGCCACTAAGGGTTACCGATTCTTTGAGTTTTTCGTTTTCCAGTTTAGCCAGAACAGAAGTATCGTTGACAATGATATTTCTATAGGTAGTGGTCTTCCGGCCCACAAAGTTCAGCGAGTTTTTCCCCAGCACAGCAAAGTCAGCAATGAATTTATCTTTCGACAGGAACCAGGTGGTATCATTCACCAGTTGATATTCCTGCACGAGGCTGAGTTTTTCAATAAAGTTTACATTGGCGCCCGGCGACAGGCGCAGGTTCATTTTTTGCACGGCATAGCTGGAATCCGCGATCCATGCATCACCCTGGAAAGTATTGCTGCCTTTGTTCTTTGGATAAAAAACAAGGTGATAATAACGCTTGCCGGCAATGAACTGGGTATCAGGAACTTTATAGGTGTAGTATGCGTCACCGTTATCGCTCAATGGACTTACAAACGACAGGTCAAAGACAGGGAGGAAATTATTATAGACGTTGATGTTCTGGTACATGCCACCCAGCAACTTGGAAAAGCTTTCATTCTTTACCCCGATTGTTTTATTGGCCCTGATTATTTCCTTTGTTTTGCGCGGCGCTGATTTGAAGTAATAATCCGAAATGGTCTCTGTTAGATAGAGCGGAAGGATGGGATGCTCTTCTGAACTTGTATCAATATTATCCAGTAAAAACTTGAAAGGTTTGGGTGGCAGTATACCTTTCTGCATCCTTTCCTTATTGACTTTATTGAGATCAACTTCCAGCTTATTATACAATTCGTAGCTGAAATTGGAAAAGCGTGTTCTGTCGTTACGGGGTTTATTTTTTACAATCCTTTTCCAGATGAGTAAACCACGATTGATCTTACCTTTTACAACTACTTCATTTGTTTTGCGTCCCCGTTCCATCGGTATGAGGATTTCTATAAACTGAAGGCTGGTGTCAAGTACTATGTATTTGTCTTCGAAGCCTGCATAAGAAATTACCAGGGTATCGGTTGGCCATTTGGCGAGGTTGAAGGTGAATGTGCCGGCAGAGTCGCTGAGTTTGGCAAAGTTCTTCTTGTAAAATTGCACAGAGGCAAAGGGGATGCGCTCATCACTGTGGATGTCTTTGATGATTCCTTTCAGCTGAACATTTTGCCCCTGAACAGTGCCGGAAAAACATAAAAACGCCCCGAAAAAAAGTAATAGTGCTAGCCCCCGCCCATTCATCAGGTAAAAATACTGGGAAAAATTGGGAATACGGATTTAAGCAGAGAGGATAGAGGATAGAGGGCAGTGGGTAGAGAACAACAAATAAATTCCAATGCTTTGGCTGTTACTGCCCTCTGCCCTCTGCCCTCTGCCCTCTATCAAAAAAGATTACTTACTCAAATGCATACTCCGCTCTTTATAAAGCGTCCTGAAGTAAGGATCCCTCAGGTCCTTGATAAAACGGATGGCTTCGCCTGTTGATTTCATTTCCGGGCCGAGTTCTTTACTCACACCAGGGAATTTATCAAAACTGAACACCGGTTCTTTAATGGCAAACCCCTGCAGTTTTTTCTCGTAGGTAAAATCTGTGAGCTTATGTGTGCCGATCATGATTTTGGTGGCAATATTCAGGTAAGGTATCTGGTAAGCTTTGGCAATGAAAGGTGTGGTCCTGGACGCACGCGGGTTGGCTTCGATCACAAATACTTTTCCGTTTTTAATCGCGAACTGGATATTGATCAAACCACGGATATTTAATGCCCGCGCAATTTTTTCTGCGGCATATTCCATGGATGTTACTTCCAAAGGTGTCAGGTTAAAGGCCGGTAATACGGCGTTGCTATCACCACTATGGATACCTGCCGGTTCAATATGTTCCATCACACCCATCACATGGAAATTCTCGCCGTCAAAAATGGCATCGATCTCCGCTTCCTGGCACCGGTCAAGGAAATGATCGATCAGGATCTTATTGTCCGGAAGGTGCTTGAGCAGGCTCACTACTGCTTTTTCCAGGTCCTCATCGTTGATGACGATCCGCATCCTTTGTCCGCCCAGCACATAAGAGGGCCTTACAAGAACCGGGTAGCCAACTTGTTTAGCTACTTCAACTGCATCTTCAACGGTAAACGCCGTGCCATAATTCGGGTAGGGGATACCGAGATCTTTAAGCATATCACTAAATCTGCCGCGGTCCTCGGCGATGTCCATATTGTCGTATGAGGTTCCGATTATCTTTATGCCCTTCTTGTGTAATTTTTCCGAAAGTTTTAGAGCTGTTTGTCCCCCAAGCTGCACGATCACACCTTCCGGTTTTTCATGTTCGATGATCTCCCAGAGGTGTTCCCAGAAGACGGGTTCAAAATACAGCTTATCAGCCATATCGAAATCGGTGGAAACGGTTTCCGGATTGCAGTTTACCATGATGGCTTCATACCCGCACTCTTTAATGGCGAGTAAGCCATGCACGCAGCAGTAGTCGAACTCAATGCCCTGTCCGATCCTGTTGGGACCGCTGCCAAGTACCACAATTTTTTTCTTATCGCTTACCTTGCTTTCGTTTGCACCGCCCTTTTCAAAAGTGCTGTAGAAATAAGGTGTCTTGGCTTCAAATTCGGCAGAACAGGTATCCACCATTTTAAATACCCTGCGGATACCGGCTGCTTTTCTCTTTTCATACAATTCATCTTCACGACCGTTCTGCATGATCTTACAAATTTGCTCATCACTGAAGCCCATTTGCTTGGCTTCCATAACGAGGTCCATAGGAAGGGTATCGATCTTATATTTGGCGATCTCTTTTTCGAGGTTGACGATCTTCTGGATCTCATAAATGAACCAGCGGTCGATCAGTGTAGCCTGCACGATGGTCTTTACACTGATGCCCATCATTAGGGCATCCTTGATCCGGAAGATCCTGTCCCATTTTGGTGTTTTCAGGTACTCTACAATTTCTTCAGCATGCATCAGGCTCTTGCCATAATAACCTAAGCCCACAGCGTTGTTCTCCAGACTCTGGCAGGCTTTCTGGATAGCTTCGGTAAAACTGCGGCCAATGGCCATCACTTCACCTACGGATTTCATCTGAAGGCCGAGGGTATCATTTGCCCCTTTGAACTTATCAAAATTCCAACGTGGCACTTTTACGATCACATAGTCCAGCGCCGGCTCAAAGTAGGCGGATGTGGTTTGGGTGATCTGGTTCTTCAGTTC
>JBGSHT010000049.1:0-3205 GCA_041752135.1 Chitinophagaceae bacterium
ACAATTATCGTGGCAATGATCAGGAAAACAGAAGTTACAAACTGGAAAACGATCATGCTTTTCCGGACGGCTCCGCCTGCGGCGGTAACCCTTAGGCCCGATTTCAATATACTGCCCAGCTTGGAACCGGAAAGCATGAAAGCAGGATAGGCGCCGGCAAAAAGGCTGATGAAAATAACCAGCACAACCATGGATAAGATGAACACTGGTTTTGTAAGTAAAGAAGGCGGAATGGAAACATCCGCTACCTGGTTAAAGTAAGGTAACAGTAAAAGTGTCAGTATAATACCCAATACAAGGCTTATAAAAGTTGTTACTGCAGACTCTCCTAAAAACCTGGTCAAAAGCTGGCTTCTGGTGGCGCCCATTACCTTTCTGATGCCTACTTCAGTGCCGCGGCTGGCAGATTGGGCTGTGGCCAGGTTTGAATAGTTAACACCCGCGATCAGCAGTATGAGGCAGGCAATGATGCCCAACACATATATATACGTGATGTTTCCGTTTGGCTCCAGGCCATCGAGGGTTGAATATAAATGAACACTCGTCAATGGTTCAAGATGATGCGTCAGGTAGCCGCTGCCGTCAGTAAAGAGTTCTTTTTTTGAAACTTCATCCAGGTATTGACTGATCTGTTTTTGCAGATTCTCTTTCCTTGTCCCATCTTTCAACAACAGGTAGGTGACATAGTTGGCTGTGAACCATTGTTCTTCCTGTTTAGCGGCGCTGAGGTTAATGAAAGGGATGACAAAATCGAACTTGATCTGTGAGTTGTCGGGGATGTCAGAAATGATCCCGCTGATAACATAGTCTTTGCTGTTGCCAAGCCTTAGTGTTTTCCCCATTGCTTCTTCATTCCCGAAATATTTCTTTGCCATAGTTTTCGTGAGAATGATTTTATCGGGCGCATCGAGGCAATGTTCAGGATCACCTTTCAATAAGTCAAATGAAAATATCCTGAAGAATGCACTGTCAGCAAAGAGCACATGGTCTTCGGTAAAAGCCTTTTCACCATTGGCTATAACCCTTGAACCCAAAATGGTTCTGGTGAAAGATTCCACAGCATTGAATTTCCGGGCAAATTCAGGACCCACTTTGGTGCCGGTTACAGCGGCTTTGTTCACATTACCGGCATCACCGTATTCCATGGTAACCCGCATGATGCGGTTACTTTTTTCGTGGAAGGTATCATAATGGGTTTCCTGCCAGATGTAGAGGCCTATCAGCAGACAGGCAGTTATCCCAAGGGTTAGCCCCAGGATATTGATAGTGCTATAGATTTTGTTTCTGAGCAGGATTCTGAGGATTGGATGAATTAACACGATGAATTATTTGGATTTTATAGAATTTATTTTTTTAGCTAAATGCTCCTGGCTAGTTCACTTTCCATTTTGAGCAGGATTCATTGGATTTGATGGATTGTCAGGATGGATTTTGAGCAGGATTCATTGGATTTGATAGATTGTCAGGATTGATTATTATGATTTTATAGAAATTAATTAGGTAAGAAAATTAAATTATAAACTGTATTAGCTTTTATGTTTTGAAATTGTCTTCCCTGTTTCTACTCCAAACTCCCGGCCCTGCCTTTTACTTCCCACCTCGCACTTCGCACCTCCCACCTCTTTCACTCCGCCCTCAAGCTGTTCACCGGGTTTGCCCTTGCGGCCCTGATCGCCTGACTTACAACTGTAAATAATGCAATAAGGAATACCAGCCCGGCGGTGCCTAAAAAGATCCCAGGACCCATGGTGATTCTGTAAGGATAATTTTCAAGCCATTTATGTAACACAATCCAGGCTGCAGGGAATGCGATCACAATGGATATCAGCACCAGCTGCAGGAAATGCCGGGAAAGCTTTGTAGCAATGGTGGATACGGATGCGCCAAGCACTTTCCGGATGCCAATTTCACGCGTTCTTTTTTCTGCTGCCAGTGTTGCAAGTCCAAACAAACCAATACAGGAAATGAAAATGGATAATATGGCGGAAAAAGAAATTATTTGTTTCCATTTATCTTCTGCTTCGTATTGTAAACGGTTTGAATTGTCCTTGAATTCATATTTGTAGGGACGAAATGGCTGAAGCGTTTTAAATACTTTTTCAATATGTTTCAAAGTGGCCGAAGTGTTTTCCGGTTTGATCCTGATGATCAACTGACCATAACTATATTTGGGGTGCATGATGAAAAGCTCCGGCCGGATATCTTCCAGCAGGGAAGCGTAATGATAGTCTTTTACAACACCTACAACGTTATACTTAATACTATCGTAAAAGAAATCCACCTGTTTGTTTAACGGATCCGTCCAGCCTGCTTTTTTTACAAAAGCTTCGTTGATCAGCACTGAACTGGTGGAATCAGAAGGGAAATCGGGCGAAAGATTACGGCCCATGACAAGAGGAATTTCATAAGTTGACAAATACGCCGTATCATAAACCTGCAGGGTAAAATCAATATCTTTCCCGTCTGTTTTAGCAATAGTTGACCAAAATCCTCCCTGCCTGGCGGCAACGGATTCAATAGATGGATCTTTTTGTAACTCGGATTTAAAGATGCTTAGCTTATCAGCTTTCATGCCATCTGTATCCAGGATGACGATATTCTTATCATTATAACCTAAAGGCTGACTTGTCAGGAAATTAAACTGGGTATAAATTGTAAGTGTTGCTACCATTAAGAATGCAGCCAGTGCAAATTGCATTACCACGAGGCTCTTTGACAGATAATTTTTCCCGCTGAACCTGGTACGGTTATACAAAGTTTCAACCGGATCATATCCGGATAAAACCAGTGCCGGATAGAATCCCGCAAGGAGGGAAGTAAATAAGAACAAAGCAATGTATCCACCGATGAGTTTTGCATCCAGCAGGTAAGAGAAAGAAAGGGCTTTATTGGAGAGTGTATTGAAAAATGGCAACACAGTTATTGCCAGGAAGATGGCAAGAACAAATGAACATAAACTCAGCAGCATGGATTCGCCCATGAACTGGGTGATCAGTTGTTTGCGTTCTCCGCCTACAACTTTTCGGATGCCGATTTCCTTAGCGCGTTTTAGTGACCGTGCCATGGTCAGGTTAACAAAATTGATACAGGCAATTATAAGTATGAACAGTGCGATACCACCCAGGATCTTTGAATAAATGGGTTTACTCGCGCCTGTCAATCCATTGAAAGCACCATAGGTTGTGCTCAGGTGCATATCGTGCAA
>JBGSHT010000050.1:0-3024 GCA_041752135.1 Chitinophagaceae bacterium
GGATCTTTGCAGGGAAAAACGGGCTTCCGATTTATTTCCATAAGGGTCCTTGACCTCAAGCCGAAAATGATGAACGGCAGTATCTTTTAATGATATAAATCTTTCAGGGGGTTTATTTTGGTAAATCGTGAGTTTATCTCCATCCAGCGGATAAACATATTGCAGGTATGATCCGCCGGAGAGTTTGGTGCGATAATCAATATGAGCATTCAGGTACCGGGTTTCGTCGTAGCCCACGCCATCAATGGCAAATCCACCGAGTTGTTTGTTTCCTTCAAAAAGAGCAACTGAAAAAATACCGTTTGGATTAGGTACGCCGCTCATCTGATCAGTTGCCTGTAATGCCAGAACCACTTTATCTGTATTGACCCTGATTGTACCTGCAGGCTGGTAAAATCCACCTTTTTTAACCAGCGGATGAAGTGATGGTGTTTGCTCATAAGTACTTTGATTGCGATCATAGAGGGCCAGCCGAACCATGGCCGGTGGCACATTATCGGGGATGGGAAAACCAAACAGCAGCGGGTTAAGGCATTTCTCACTGGAAGTTTCCCGGATCTCAAAATGCACATGCGGCCCCATAGAACCGCCGGTGTTACCGCTGTATCCAATGAATTGTCCCTTCTTCACTGGAAATTTTCCGGCAGGGATTTCCAGGTCCTGCATCCAGCTCTCCTGTTCGTATTGTTTCATCCGGACATATTGCTCCAGGTCAGGCATGAAATCATTCATGTGGGCGTAAAGTGTTGTCAATCCATTGGGATGATTAAGATAGATGGCACGCCCAAAGCCCCCCGGCTCAATTTTTATCCTGGCAACATAGCCATCTGCTGCCGCTAAGATCTGCAGGTTTTCCCTTCTCTCTGTGGAAAGATCAAGCCCCATATGAAAATGGTTGGGGCGCATTTCACCAAAGTTGGCATTCAGTTTTGCCGGAATGGCCAGCGGGTACCTGAAATAGCCCTTTGGGTATGGCTTTGATTGGGAAAAGTTTTCAGAAAAGAATAACAGGAAAACGAAGGAGAGAAAAATCCGCATCGGCTTATATTTGGTAACTTTAGAATGCAAATCTAAAACGCAAGAATCATTTAAAATCTTTTTTATGAGTGTCAATTCAAAACATATCGCCACTTTCCTGTTGGGAGCAGCTGCCGGCTTCGCCGCCTTTAAGTATTCAAGCATGACAGAAGAGGAGAAAGAGAAAATGATGGCCGACATAAAAGCCAAAGCCAATTCCTTTAAAGATGAAGCTGAGGGTGTGGCAGACAAAGCAAAAGATTATTTTGAAGAACTCAAAACCAAGGGCAGCAGTGCCTTTAAAGAGAATATGGGTGATGTTGAATCTATGTTCAATGACCTTTTCGGTAAAAAAAATCCGGACGAAAAGGCCGTTTAAGGTTTAAATTTATCATTTAACACAAACTTTATGGAATACCCGTAAAGTTGTATGCGGTTTTTTCATTTTTGGTACAACATTTGGCTATTAATTATTGTCTTAAAATAACAAAGAGCAATAATCAGGGTCATGAAAAAAATTGTACAAAAACTCGCTTTAGTCTGGATTTCTGTTTTAAGCCTGGTTGGTCTTGCAAAAGCAAAAGATCAAAAGGTTGAGCAGGAGAGCCGGAACAAAGTTTCCCGTCACCGCGTTGTCATGCTGGACGAACATGAGTATTCCGCTTATCACAGCAATTGATTCAATATAAACCAGCGCAGGAGACCAGTACTTACTGGTCTCCTCTTTGCGCAACTTTGCGATTCCTTTACTTTGCGGTCGACAGAAAATAATCTTGCCGTATCCCATCCCAACACTTACCTTTGCCCCCCGGGAAAATCCCGGTTTTTTTATGCCCGGGAACTACCAGTAAAACAAAGCAAGAACTTATGCCGCAAGACAAATCCATCGACACAGTCCTGATAATTGGTTCCGGTCCCATCATCATTGGTCAGGCCTGCGAATTTGACTATTCCGGCACCCAGGCCGCCAGGAGCCTGCGCGAAGAAGGCGTGAAAGTGATCCTGATCAACAGCAATCCTGCAACCATCATGACAGACCCGATGATGGCCGACAAGGTATACCTGCTTCCGCTTACGGTTGAAAGCATTGAACAGATCCTTGAAGAAAATAATATTGATGCCGTGCTTCCTACCATGGGAGGACAAACTGCCCTTAACCTCGCCAAGGAAGCAGAAGAACTGGGCGTCTGGGAAAAATATAATGTAAGGCTGATCGGTGTTGATATCAAGGCCATCGAAAAGGCGGAAGACCGTGAGAAATTCCGCCAGTGGATGATCCAAATGGGTATCCAGGTTGCACCTGCCAAAACCGCCAACTCTTTCCTCGAAGGAAAAGAGTTTGCACAGGAAATTGGCTTCCCCCTGGTTATCCGGCCTTCATTTACCCTTGGCGGAACAGGTGGTGGCTTTGTATTAAATAAGGAAGCATTGGATGAAGCTTTAGAGCGTGGCTTATCGGCTTCTCCCATTCATGAAGTGCTGGTAGAGAAAGCCGTACTTGGATGGAAGGAATTTGAGCTTGAATTACTGCGCGATCAAAATGATAATGTAGCCATCATCTGTACAGTAGAAAACTTCGACCCCATGGGTGTGCATACCGGTGATTCCATTACCGTTGCGCCGGCCATGACCCTGAGCGATACGGCTTTTCAACTCATGCGCAACACCGCCATCCGTATGATGCGCGACCTCGGCAATTTTGCCGGAGGCTGTAATGTGCAATTTGCGCTGAACCCGGTAAATGAAGAGATCATTGCAATAGAAATAAATCCAAGAGTAAGCCGTTCCTCTGCCCTGGCATCCAAGGCAACGGGTTATCCCATTGCCAAGATCGCGGCGAAGCTGGCACTTGGCTTTACACTCGATGAACTGAAGAACCAGATCACCCAAACCACATCCGCCTACTTTGAGCCGGCGCTGGACTATGTGATCGTAAAAGTGCCACGTTGGAATTTTGATAAGTTCAAAGGGGCAAATGATACCCTCGGCCTTCAGATGAAATCCGTA
>JBGSHT010000051.1:0-10232 GCA_041752135.1 Chitinophagaceae bacterium
CTGACCGACTAATTTTAGTTCTGTATTTTTGCTCATGTTATAGGTTGTTTGTCGTAAAACAAATCTACAACATAAGTGGGCCCCCATACCGGGGCCTATTTTTTACCTTTTTTGATTAGTTTACTCGGTCACTAGTGATAATTTATATTAAAAGTCAATGCTAATTTTTTCCCTGCTTTCGCGCTGAATTTAAATTGGTCAAGTATCCTGTAATCATTCAAATAACTGAACAGGGGTTGATAAAATACAGTATTGACCATCTCCGTATTTTCATTTGGCTGAAATGAAAAGGAAATATAACTGCTGCTGCGTATATCATTATGAATTGTTTTTTCTACATTCAATTCTCTTTCATATTCATGCATGACAAGGCTTGCGGCATATAACCTGAATTTCTTGTTTTCAGCTAATTTAAAACGCGGGCCTGCACCGGTAAGAATGCGGTAATCAATTTTAGTGACAGGGTTTTGCAGTATCTGAGTGAAAAACTCAAGCCTTAATATTTTATTCAGCTTCCTGTTATACCGCAGATGGATAAATGAATTATTGATCAGGTTTTGCGATGATCCCGATAAAAATCCATAATTACCCAGGATCAAAAAAAGATCTTTTTGCGTTTTGTATTGTAGATGGGCATTTAACTGAACCAGGAAGATCTCCTCTGTATTTTTTGTGAGGGATAATAATGCACCCACACTACCCATCCATCCTGTTGTATCTGATTGCATCCGGGCATTTTCCACATTGATGATCTGGCCATGAACGTTTATCTTGTTAAAAAATAAAATCAGGGAAATAAATAATATCCTAACCATGATGTAAAAGGGAATTCAACATAAAAACTGTTTGCAATTTACACTTTTAATCAGGTGACGGGAATTAACAGGTTGGAAAAGATAATATTGATCTCTTTTTACAGGTTAGTAAAATGGTTTAAAATTTCAGTTCTTTAAATATTGAATCAGTTTTTTGTTTTCATTTCCGGGAATAAATGATTCAAACTGAAGCATGTATTTTTCCGGATCAGCACCCGTAAACTTTTTAACGTGAAAGGCTTTGTCGGTTACTAAATGTTTATAGGTGCTGGTAAATTCATTATTCACCCTATTATACTCCAGCCATTTTTCCGGATCAGCCAGGATGAAAGCAACACTTACCGCTTTTCTTTCTGAATATTTATGCATTCCCCGGCGTTCATCAACAAGCCCAAGATAACTGCCTCCTGTTACATGGTAGATTTTAGCCCAGCCCTGGTCTGTGATACGTGGCATTCCATAAACTTCCTGAAAGAATGTTTCCATTCTCTGAAGGTCCTTATAGTATAACCAGGTAATGGTTGCATTAATGCCCAAACTACCCTGAATCCTGCTGTTTTTGGAGGCTTCAACAACTGGTGTTTTTTCCAGCAAGGGGACGAGCGTCTCGTTCTCCGGATGTTGCTTAAATGTTTCGAATTCCAATAAATAACCTTCAGGATCTGAAATCACAAAGCCATCATGCGGCCCTTCCTCACGTGGCTTATATTCATATTTGAAAGGAACGGATTGTTGTTTCAGATAAGTATTCCATTCTGCAAGCTGTGTTGTAAGTAACGCAATCGCCACTGTTTTAGGGTCGTTTACATCGTGCAGGCTATTGGCGAAACCTGTCAGTGTTAAAAAGGATTTTTCTGCCAGCCTGATTACTTTTATATCATCATAATCCGCAACCAGTTCCATCCCTAAAGTTTCAGTATAAAAATCAGTTGCTTTTTCTACATCTTTATAATATAAATAGAGGTTGCTGCCCTGTAACCCAAAATGCTGAAGGTTCCGGTAGGCAGTGTATTTTTGTAAGAGTTCATTAATCCCCTGAGAGGAATATCCCAGCAGCCTGCCAAAGCGCCGTGCAATTTCTTCACGGGCCTTTCCGGTATATTTCCCCTGGGATTGCAGCAATTGTTTATCAGCCTTTAATTTATCATAGGCATCTTTTGTAATGCCTTTATAGATCAGCAATACCTCCTTATCCTTTGATAAATCTTCCGGAAATAGGTCTGTAGAGATCAGGCTTTTCTCCCTGTATAGTTCAACCGAATGTTTTTTCGCCAGTGTTGTGGCATCTTGAATCAACATGTCCATTTCCTGGGTCGTTAGGGATTCACTCAATGCCAGTTTTTTTACTCCGGCATTCACCAGTTCTGCAAAACCCCCGATTACACCAAGTTGATATGATCGCTGATCAATTGAATTGGCTGGTTTAGTAGCATTATGGCAACTTAAAAATGAAAGGGATAAAAGAAATGCGCATGCCGCTGTTTTAAAGAAATTCATCTTGTACTATTTACAAATGAAAATTACATTTTTTCAGGCGGTGGAGGGGTAATTAAAAAAAATTGAAAATACCAGCTGATGGCTAACATTTAAAGAATGGAAAGGTGAATAAGGTAAAACTTAATTGCCTCCTTTTGAGAGGCTGATCTGATCTTTATTTAAAAAGCCCGTCCATTTGCGAACTTATGCCGGGCCTTTGCAGGTCTTATCCGATAATTTCATCAAGAAAGTAACAAGACTTGCATAAATGTATAGGGATCAATAGATGTTTCCTTTTCGATCTGGTCAGGATATTCTCCCAGTTCAAGTTCAATAAATGAATCTGCTTCCTTTGTCCTCCAGAGGTAGAGTTTGTCTGCATTTGGTGTGTCTTGAAACACTTCCGGCAGCATAGATTGGATCAGCCCATTCCAGCAGGCATCTTCCAGCATTTCATTATCCGTTAAGCGATTTGGGTTGCCCGCATCTTTTTTATCCTGGCATTGCCTTGAAGAAAAGCGCGTACCCGTGATCAATAAGACTTCCTGTTGTGTAGATTTTGTTTTCATACTTCAACTTATTTAAGCCGTTACTTTTTAGACGCATGATTCGCCAAAAAGTACATGGGATTTGGATAATTTCCTGTTAAACTAAATGTAAAGACCAGTGTCGCTAAGCTGGCCCTGATGCAAAGCATTCATTATCAGGCACAGATTTCAGCAAGCTTATAACGCAGCTTTTTTCAGATTAGTATTTTGCTGTATACTGAACCTGCAGAGAATTAGGCATTACAGGGTAAATCTGAGCAAAAGAGCCCTTTGTGAAGGGCTTTTGGTGCATAAGGTGTATTAAAAGGGTAAGCAGGATGAGGGATGCTAAAAAAATACCCTTTGGGAAAGTAATTCCCAAAGGGGTATTGGTTCATATTTTATGACCCAAAAAATAAAATGCGGACATGAATAATTTACTAATCGTTTTCTTCAAAATGCAAATGCTGGTGATGTGCCCCTGCGCCAATATGTAAAGTAAACCCTACAATCGCCAAATCCTTGAGTATATTAACCAATGCCCATTGACGCATTTCAGCATCTCCTGCGTTTATTGAATTAGGCACATGAATGGTTAATATAAAAAACAACAGAAACCCTGCTGTAAGATAGCTGGTGAATTTCACATACTGATTGGTTATAAAAGAGATGCCTACCAGGATAAAACTTGCACCAACAAGGTAAGCCCAGCGTATACCACCCGGTAAAAAATTGGGGACATATACCAGCAAATCCTCCGGATATATGAAATGAAAAATTCCGAAAATTATAAATACCACTGCAAGCAGGTAAATCGCTATTCGGGAAACAATGTGATAATGTTTCATATGTTTAATGTTTTGGGGGTTAAGCCAAATATAAGGTACAACAAAAAATTTGTTCTGAATAAAGGTTTAGGGGATAAAAATGATATTTATTATTAAAAATTAGGAACCTGCCCAACCGAAAGGATCATTTCGATATGAATCCGGATGGGGGTTTAAAGGTTTGAACCCGTATGCAGGATCGGTTGAAAGAGAGATAACCGATATGCATAGGGGTGAACATATCTGGAAATTGAAAAAACCATCTTTGACAGCTTTATAAAGTGCCATTTACCGGTTGTACTTAAAGGCTTCCTGTTTTATTCTTACAAAAAGGTGATTTAGCATAAAAAAAGCCGTTCATGGCAGAACGGCTTTTGCGATCGATATAAACTGATTATTTTTTCTCCAGCCTGACTGTATCCACAATGGCCGTTTGGCCTGTTGTTACCGAAACACTTCTTTGCGCATCTTTATGAATTGTATCATTTGGAACAAAAGATAAATTATAGCTGCCACCTTCAATATCCCTTATCCGGAATTGGCCATTGGCCGTGTCGGTAAAAGTAGAGGCTATTGTATCATTTCCTTTTATGGCATAAACGGATGTTATTATTGAATCGGGAAGGACAACACCTTTTATATTTCCACCTGAAGGGAGAAAAGATAAGACCCTTAATACCGGCTTCAGAATATAGTTGCCGCTATTTCCGGCTTTTACAATTGACTTGCCCGCATCAAAATCAAGGATCAATCTATACAACACCCCGCCTGAAACATCTTGTTTTATTTGAACTTTTAATCCGGATTGTTGCGCACTGGGTGTGGTGAGCATCTTTTTTTCACCATCTTTTGTAATGATAAAATTATTCTCACCTAATATCAGTCGTATCTGTGAAATGGACCCTTGGGGAATTTCTGCATCGGCGAGGATTGTGTCCCTGCCATTAGTTAAGTCCATCAGGTTATATAAGCCCGGATATGCATTGCCAACCGATATTTCGCTGGTATCACTCATTTTGATTTTTACTTCCTGAATATCAACCCAAACTTCTTTTACATTGGGGTCAGGGTTATCGGTTAAACGTACTTCCAGCCTTGCCTGGCTCATATTTTTATCAGTATTTTTTTGACAACTGAAAGTAAAAATACTCAGGGCTATAACAGTCATGCCTTTTAGAAAAATACGCTTATTCCATTCCATAAAGTTTCCGGATTTAATTGATAAAAAAACTTGAGTAAAGCATTATCCAGCTATACCCAAAATTCATTCCAGCATTAAATATTGTGGATAAGTAAGCGTATAACAATTGTTAAAATGGATCTGCTTTATGAACCTTTTCAACCATTGCAAATGGTGCCATTATTGGCAATCGGATTTATTTATAAGTGGAGATTTGTCATATGTAAATTAAGTGAGATGTTGTCCTTTCTTATTTATCCGCTGTCCATTTTTCAAAATCAGGAAACCAGGAACTGTTCCAGTATTGATAGCGCGGGATGATATTTGATTTTAATCGGCGCAGAAAATCCTGATAATCTTTTTGCCCGGCAGGTGTCCACAAAGATTCGCTTAAAGCTGTCATGCGCGGGAAAATCATGTAATCAACTTTGGTGGGATATTCCATGTACTCGGTCCACACATTTGCCTGTCCGCCCAAAATCTTATCCGATAGTCCTTTCTTTACAATTGAATTTGGCAATGGGTCATACCTGTAAACAGATTCAAGCGAATTGTAGCCATGAATGGATAAACTGTCTTTTGGGTCCTTAGACTGATAATGATCAAAATAGTAAGGCTTTCCTGGCGTCATTATAACAGAGAAACCTTTAGTGGCTGCTTCAATGGCTTTTTCATCATTGCTCCAGTTCATAACAATGGTGGACGTATCGAGTTTGCCTTCCATGATCTCGTGCCATCCAAGTACTTTTTTGTTTTTTTCCTGAAGGTATTTGCTGACCTGTTCAATAAAATAGGTTTGTAAAGCTATTTCATTTTTCAGTCCGTTTCTGCGCATAAAAGCCTGGGTGCTGTCGCTCTTTTTCCACCAGAGTTTGCTGCATTCGTCACCCCCCAGGTGGATGTACGGTGAAGGGAAGAGGTCTGCGATCTCGTGAAAAATAGTTCGCAGAAACCGGAAGGTTTCCGGATTAGGCGCCAGTACATTATTCTGCCGGTTATACATTCCCCAGGTATAGGCAACGCCCCAGGCTGCTTTAGGGTCGGTACTGAACTCGGGGTATGCGGTAATGGTAGCGCGGCTATGACCGGGAATATCTATTTCCGGAATTACATTTATGCCGCGGATATCAGCATATGCAAGGATATCTTTTACTTCTTCCCGTGTATAATACCCGCCGTAGCGCGTGCGATCATAGCGGGCAGGGGTATCCTTAAAATGACCTATCAGTGTGGAGTCGCGCCAGGAGCCAATGGTGTTGAGTTTGGGGTATGAGAGTATTTCTATGCGCCATCCCTGGTCGTCGGTCAGGTGCCAGTGAAAAGTATTGAATTTATGAAAGGCAAGGTAGTCGATATATTTTTTGATATACGACAATGGGAAAAAATGTCTTACCACATCGAGGTGCATACCACGGTAGGCAAATCGAGGGTAATCCATTATCTGCAACGCAGGGACATTAATCTTCTCTGTTTTTTGCAGGGGAAATAACTGCAGGAGTGATTGTATACCATTGACAATTCCACGTACACTGTTTGCCCTGAGTGTTATGGCCAGATTATTTACTTCCAGCAGATACATTTCCGGTTTCGTTACCTGCATAGTATCGTGTAAGAGCAGGATTTTTTTACTTTGAGGGTTTCCGGCAGAGACCCGTATCGTTTGCAATGTTAATCCGCATTGTTTGGTAATTTCATCAGCTAAGTATTGAGCCTGCTGCGTAAAGAAATCATCATAAGCGATCAGAGTTGATTGATCCATTTCAAAACCCGGGCCGTTGCTTTTGTTCCATTTTACCGGCCTTGGTGTTATATCCTGCGCATGGCTGCTCAGCGAAACAATGATGATGAAGAGGATGGTTGAAAATGATTTCATTTGCGGACGATTAAACTTTTTTTTTTCAGTTTTAAGAAGGGATTTTTATTTCTTCTTTACCTGCAATTCTTCCCAGGCTGTAGTGCCGTCTTTTTCCCTTGAAAAAACGAGTGATTTGCTTTCGCCGATTACAATTTCAGCGGTTGTATAAACCAGGTTACCATTCAGCAGATGACCGCCAATGGTTCTTCCCAGGCTGTCGCTTACACTCATATGAAGATGTGAGCCGCTGGTGCTGAGGGTCCCCGTCAACGATACAATTTCGAAATGACCATTACTGCCGGAACCCTCCCGCTGGTTGGCAAATCTGAGGTTGGTTTGGGAAAGGCTGCCCACACAGGTAATGATCCAACCAGCCTGGATATTTTCTGTTTGTACAAAGGTTTCAATTTCTTTCCTGATATCCTGGCCTGGTTTTAACCGGAACGCATGTGTAATGGAATCTGGAGATTTCAAAGGCTGATTATTTTTACATTGTAAAAAGAAAAAGGATAAAAAGATGATAGGGATTTCATAGATGCATTAATTGGGTTTCAGGTAACTGATTAATTGCAAACTAACAATATTTTAGGGGTAAAGCAGAAAACCCCCGGCAGGAATTGATGAATATCATTGCAATGTATGTATAGTGTCATCCTTTCCTGTGGGGCGAATGTGCCAACTTTGATACTTAAAGACTGAAAATGAAAAACAAAGCGATACCAACACTGCTTGTGGGGTTGTTCTTTCAGTTATTTTTCTCTGCTTGCGACAGATCACCCCAGGTTTTTTCCGTCAATAATTTCAGGTCCGGATTTGAGGTCAATGGTAAAGTAAACATGGTTATGCCTATGCCTGTGAAAGGGGTAACAGGTACCTGGGTTGGCATGGAACACCAGCTGAGATTTAGTCCGGCTATTTCATCAGGCCCCAGGAATGCGCCAAAGAAAACATTGAAAGATACCAGCATTTTTATTGTTGAGTTGATTGATACCCTTCCGGATGCTTGCGGAAACAGGGACACTACGGTATATGATCTTTCCTTTATTACCATAGCAGGCTTTCCCTTTATCGAAATTGTAAGCCCCGGAACAAAAATTTCAGCGCATGATTTTATGCTGCCTGTCAGCACATATTTAAAACTCAATAAACTCACAAAAGACACCATCATAATCCAAATGGCTGAGGGCCGGTTTGCAGAATCATTCCTGCAGTCGAAAGGATTTAATTATTTTGTCCCCTTTGATAATTTAAAGGAAGATATCAGGCCTGTTTATATCACAGAAAACCCCGAACGCCTCGCTCAGATCCTGAAGGCGCTCTATGCGGTTCCGGAAGCTTTTCAACGGGCAGATACTTTGTTGAAAAAGCATTGACCCGTATATTATTGGGGATTATTGATCTGTATGTACTGCAAAGAATAATGGTGACTTTGTTTTTAAAATCCTGATTGAATCCTGATCTTAACCGGTTGTTGTGTTGATTATAATTTGTATTTTCCGTAAAGCACGGATACACCGTCAATTCTTTGGACCCTTTACATAATTCATTTCATATGCTTAATAGAAGATCATTTATCCGGGAATCCTTTTTTACAACTGGTGGGGTTTTGGCTATCCCTTTTTTTGGTGCAAAAACACTTTCTGCGGCCGGCCTGGAAATATCACTGGCACAGTGGTCACTAAACCGTTCATTGAGAAAGGGTCTTTTTGATAACCTTGATTTCCCTTCCATTGCAAGAAATAAATTTGGCATTGGTGCGGTGGAATATGTGAACCAGTTTTTTGGCGGACGGCAGATGGGTTTTAAAGAAGCTGCGAAAAGCAGCACTTATCTTAATGAATTATTGAAACGAAGTAAGGATGCCGGTGTGGTGAATCACCTTATAATGGTAGATGATGAAGGCCCTTTAGCATTACCTAAAGATGCAGAGAGAATTCCTGCCGTTGACAATCATAAAAAATGGATCGAGGCAGCAAAGTTCCTTGGTTGTAAAACCATCCGTGTAAACCTGCATGGTGGCGGTACATCGGCAGATAAGAAAACGGCATCCGTTGACTCACTTGGAAGGTTGGGAGAATTTGCTGCCGGACTGGATATTAATGTGGTGGTGGAAAATCATGGAAGCGATTCTTCCAACGGCACCTGGATTGCTGATGTAATGAAAAAGGTTAACCGAAAAAATATCGGCACACTTCCTGATTTTGGAAACTTTTGTATCAGTCATCCATGGGGTCAGACACAGGATCCTTGTTCGGATATGTATGACCGTTACCAAGGCGTCAGGGAAATGCTTCCTTTTGCCAAGGGAGTGAGTGCAAAATCTTATGATTTTGACAACAAAGGCAATCAGCCCATGATTGATTATGGCCGGCTAATGGGTATAGTGAAAGATTCAGGATTTAAGGGATATATCGGGATTGAGTATGAAGGGAAAAATGAAAACGAGGAAGAGGGTATCCGGAATACGATGAAATTACTGCAGCGGTACATTTGACAAATTCCGGAAATTTGTGCCATTACTGGATCAATAAATGGAAATTTTTTTCTGCCATTTCTGTATGGGTTAAGTTTCATTTCTTCATCAAAAATTAACCAGGAAGCGCATTTGATATTTTAATTATGTGATATAATTGCATGATCATCTTGTACTTATTGAAATTCTATATCCCCATATTGGGTTACCTTTTAACATTTTTGACATAAATTTGCGAAAAATTATCCTTCTTCATAATCCTAACAAATCATTTTATATGCTTAAGACCAAGAAAGTAACCTTCATTTTACCTGCAGATATCGTTTCCAATGCTTCAAACGGACTTTTATTGGGCGAATTTAATAACTGGGAAAAAGAAGGTGGTTTCAGCCTGAAAAAAGCAAAAGACGGTTCCATGAAAGCTACTATTGAGCTGGAAGCAGGCAGAAGTTATGAATACCGTTACTTGCTGGATGGCGGACGTTGGGAAAATGACCAGACTGCAGACCAGTATGCACATGTTCAGGTATTTGATATCGTGAATTGTGTTATCACTGTTCCGGTTGAAGAAACACTGGTAGTGGAAGCTCCAAAAACTGCAAAAGCGCCCGTGGCAAAAGCAGAAAAGAAAGAAAAGCCCGCAGCCAAAAAAGCTGTACCAGCTCCCAAGAAGGCTGTTGTTGCAGATGACCTGACCAAGATTGAAGGTATCGGCAAAAAGATCGCTGAATTGCTGAAAGCAGAAAGTATTGTCTCTTTTTCTGATCTTTCAAAGTCTACACCTAAAAAATTGAAAGCTATCCTGGATGCAGCCGGAAACAAGTTCAGTATGCATGAGCCTGCAACATGGCCTAAGCAGGCTAAACTGGCAGCTGCTGAAAAATGGGAAGAGCTAAAGAAATTACAAGCCGACCTTAAGGGTGGTAAATAATCATTTGCCGGGATCTGTTTTCCGGAAAAGAAATCATAATGGGAATAGCCGATAAATTATTTCAATTCAGGAATGAAAAGTCTTCAGCCAACCTGAAAGCAGGTATGGATTTCCTGGAGGCCAATAAACAAAAGCCTGGCGTCGTATC
>JBGSHT010000052.1:0-19687 GCA_041752135.1 Chitinophagaceae bacterium
AGCCTACGGCTTTTAGTTCTTGCGGAATAGGTTTGAGTAATCGGGGCAGGAGGCGTGGTGTTACTGCGGATTAACGCCACACTTTTGGGTGCAGAGGCGTAGCCTCGATTAAATTTTGTAGCAACGGATTTTAATCCGTTGTTAATTCAGATTGATTTTATAGCAACGGATTTTATACCGTTGATTAATTGGTTTATCATTCAAGTACCCATCAATAAAAATATCGGATGACAGTAACTCCAGCACTAAAAAAAGAATTAGCTCAATGGCTTGATACCTATTGGTCTACTTATCTCAAAGGTGATATTGAAACCTGGGCAACTTTTATTAGCGATGATTATCGGAATATAGGTGGCACTAAGGAAGAGATATGGAACAGCAAGCAGGAAATTGTTGACTACACCAACAAAATCATGGATCAGATGCTTGGTGCAGTTGATATCCGCAATCGTGAGATCGAGGTGATACCATATGGTGTATACATGATGGTGAATGAATTCACAGATCTATATGTAAAAGTAGAGGGTGAATGGACATTGTATGGCCCTTTTCGAATGTCAACACTTCTGGAGAAAACCGATACCGGCTGGATTGCATTGCATCAGCATGGTTCTTACCCGGACATGAAAGCATTGGAGGGAGAGGCTTTTTCAATAGATGCATTAAAGGCGGAAAATGCAAAACTGCAGGAAGCCGTAAAAAGCAGGACTATTGAGCTGGAGATCGAAGCGTCTCTTGAAAGGGTGAGGGCCGTGGCCATGGGCATGAAAAAACCTGAGGATATGCTCGATGTCTGTCGCATCATTTCCGATCAATTGCAACAGTTTGGAATAGCCAAAATCAGAAATGTTCAGACTGCAATCATTGATGAGCAAATCGGGCAATACCTCTGCTATCAGTATTTTCCAGCCTATGATCAAACCACGATTGAAGACACTGATTACCATAAAAGCCCGGTGGAGCAGGAAATGGTAAGGGAGATGCTGGCCTCTCGTGATGGGCATTTTATTGGAAGTCTTACAGGTGAAGCACTGGAACTGTTTCGCTCACACCGAAAAGAAGAGAATCATTTTCCGGATCCGCTTTTGGATCAAGCCTCAGAGATAAGTTACTCCTTCCTTTCTATTGGCGAAGGTGGGCTGGGATTGTCTCTTTACCAAGCCATGGATGATGGTATTCTGACATTGTTCAAGCGTTTTCACCAGGGATTTTCCCTCGCTTACCAACGATTTCGGGACATTCAAAAAGCGGAAACGCAGGCCCGGGAGGCGAAGATAGAAGCCGTATTGGAAAAAGTCCGTTCACGCTCACTGGCGATGCACAAAAGTGATGAACTAAATGAGGTTGTATCTGTTATTTTCGAAAAATTAAAAGAACTGCATATTCCTGTAAATGCGGTCGGCATTGCCATTAAGATTAATGGTTCAAAGGACTTGAATGCTTTTGTGTGTGGTGAGAATGAGTCAGGCTTAGTCATTAGCAATTATCGTCTCCCTCATTTCCAAAATAAAATATCAGAAGATTTCAGCAACACGATCGAAAAGCAATTGGATTTTTTTGTTGGGCATTATACGAAAGAAGAAAAGGATTCCTTTTACAAATATGTGTTTGAGCATATTCCTGTATTAAGCCATTTGCCGGAAGATATCAAGCGCATGATATTCGAAAGTCCGACCTATACTGTTACCTGTATGGCGGTTAATAATGCGGTTTTCAATATAAATGATTTTGAAGGGAAGGCTTTAGCTGAAAATGAAATTGAGATCATTAAGCGTTTTGCAAGGGTTTTCGACCAGGCCTACACTCGTTTCCTGGATCTCCAAAAAGCAGAAGCGCAGGCAATAGAAGCGAAGATTGAAGCAGCCCTGGAACGAACCCGTACACAAAGTATGCTGATGCAGCATTCAGATCAACTGGATAATACCTTACGGTTATTTCATGAACAGGTTCTTTTGCTCGGTATCCAATCAGCTTTTTCATTTTTATGGTTGCCTGATGAAAAAAATGACCGGCACATCTTTTGGGCTGCCTGGGCAGAAAATCTTCCAGCCGGCAAGGGAGATAAAAACGATTTAAGGGCCTTTCATAGTAAGGCCATTAATTATCCGCTTGACAGAAGTGAACCTGCCACGGCACAATGCCTTGTTGATTGGAAAGGCAAAGAACCCGTTGTTTCCTATCATGTGCCACCGGCCGGAGTTGAAAGTTATTTTGCTGCCTGGCAGGAATTACTTGCAGGGGTAGAACATCTGAAACCGGAATATTTTTCTGATGGACTCTGCTATGTGGAAGCTTTCATGAAATATGGCTGCTTTGGGGTAATGGTTGAAAGCGAGTTATCGGATGATGAAAGATACTTACTCAATCGGTTTGCCATTGAATTTGAACGTACCTACACGCGTTTTCTTGACCTGCAAAAAGCAGAAGCACAATCCAGGGAAGCCCAGATCCAACTGGCATTGGAACGGGTACGCGCCCGCACCATGGCCATGCAAAACAGTGAAGAACTGGCCGAAGTATCATATGAATTAAATAAGCAGGTTGTAGAATTAGGCATCCCCACACGGGGTTGTGCCTTTAATATTTATAATGAGCATGACTCCACCGAATGGTTCAGCAACCTGGAAGGAACCATTCCTGTTTACAAGACACCCAGGGAAAATATTTTTCTCAAATACTATGAAGCGGGTAAGCGTGGCGAAACACTTTGGATTGAAGAGTTCAGTGGAGAAAGAATTAAAGAGCATTACAAGTACCTGTCAACTTTAAACGTAGTTGGCGAAACGGATCATACAATCCAGGAAAGTGTACAGATCATACCGGAACATCAGATAGACCATGTGGCCTATTTTAAATATGGATACCTGCTGTTCATCACCCTGGTGCCGGCGCCGCAGGCACATGAAGTTTTTAAACGTTTTGCGAAAGAATTTGAACAAACCTATGCCCGCTTCCTGGATCTGAAAAAAGCGGAATCACAGGCAAGGGAAGCAAAGATTGAAGCTGCTTTAGAAAGAGTACGATCCCAATCCATGGGAATGCAATCAAGTAGGGATTTCAGTAACGTTACCACCGAAATGTTCAATCAATTACGTCAGTTTGGAGGCGATTTGTTTGCAACAGGAATTGTTTTTTGCGATAAACATGAAGGTCATGTAGAGCAATGGCACAGCCTGCCGGATGCAGGAATGCTTAGCCCTTTTATAGTTCCTGTTAATTTGGATTATATTCATCAATTCAGATATGATCAATGGAAAAAAGGAGTCGAATTATTCGAAATAGAGATTCCTGGTGATTTTATCGAACAGCACTTTAACGACATTTTCAATCTTCCTTCTGCTCAAAAAATCTTAAAAGATTTTGAAGACCAGCATACGCCAATGCCAGAAACACCCCCATGGGAAATTGATTATGGGGCTTCTTTTAAGCACGGGTATATACTGGTTTCCTCACTACAACCATTTAAAGAAGCTGAAATTTTACCCCGATTCGCCAAAGTGTTTGATCAGACATACACCCGCTTCATGGACCTTCAAAGAGCCGAAGCACAAGCAAGGGAAGCGCAGATAGAAGTGGCATTGGAACGGGTGCGGAGCCGAACCATGGCCATGCAGCATAGTTATGAACTGCTGGAGGTTGCTTCCATCGTATTTCAGCAGGTAAAATCTTTAGGTGTTCCTCAGTGGGATTGCGGAGTTAACATTTGGAATAAAGGTGACACGGAGTTTACTTATTATCCGGGAACTACCGACGGTAAAATTTTGCCATCGCCTTGCAAGATTCCGCTCATGGAACATCCGGTGTTCAGGCGATTCCATGAATCAAGGATGAGAGGCGATGATCTTTTTATTTATGAGAAGCAAGGTAAAGAACAGACGGAACACTTCCAGTATATGCTTTCACTTCCGGTGTTGGGTGATTTACTCCGAAGTATGGTGGATGCGGGCTTACAATTTCCAACGTTTCAAATCGATCACCTGGCTAATTTTGCTTACGGAAATCTGATATTCATTACTTTTGAACATTGCCCTGAAATGCATGATGTGTTCAGGCGCTTTGCCAAAGTATTCGAACAAACCTATACTCGTTTCCTCGATCTGCAAAAAGCTGAAGCACAGGCCTTGGAAGCCGTCAAGCGCGCATCTGTTGACCGCGTTCGTGCAGAGATTGCCTCCATGCGCACCACCGGTGACCTGGACCGGATAACGCCACTGATCTGGAATGAACTGACCACGCTCGGTGTGCCTTTTATCCGTTGTGGGGTTTTTATCATGGACGAGGAACAGCACCAAGTGAATACTTATTTGTCTAATCCGGAAGGAGAAGCCATTGCCGCTTTTCATCAGCCATATAATACCCCTGGAGAAATTGCTGAAGTGGTAAAAAGCTGGCGAAAAAAAGAAATGTATACACAGCATTGGGATGAGTCCAGGTTTGTTTCGTTTACAAATGACCTGGTACAACAGGGTGCCATAACCTCCGGCGAAAAATACCTCACCGAAAACCGGCCTACAGATCTGTATTTACATTTCCTCCCATTTTTACAGGGCATGTTGTATGTGGGTAATACAGAGGCATTGAATGATGATGCATTACAACTGGTACAAAACCTCGCCGATGCATTTGCGACTGCCTATGCCCGCTATGAGGATTTTAATAAACTCGAAGCGGCCAAGCAGCAGGTGGATAAAACCCTCACCGATTTGAAACAGGCACAGTCGCAGCTGGTGCAGGCGGAGAAAATGGCATCGCTGGGTGAGCTTACCGCCGGCATTGCCCATGAGATCCAGAACCCGTTAAACTTTGTCAATAATTTTTCTGAGCTAAGCAATGAACTGATCGAAGAGATGCAGGAGGCGATGAACAAGGGAAACAACGAAGAAGCAAAACAGATTGCCACAGACATCCGCAGCAACCTTGAAAAAATAAACCTGCATGGCAAACGTGCGGATGCGATAGTAAAAGGTATGCTGCAACACAGTCGGGCAACCAGCGGCGAAAAACAACCTACGGATATCAATGCATTGGCTGATGAATTTTTGCGACTTGCTTATCACGGGTTACGTGCCAAGGATAAAAGCTTCAACGCAACACTCAAAACAGCTTTTGATCCGACTATCGGTAAGGTTTCGGTCATTTCCCAAGACATTGGCCGGGTGATGCTGAACCTGATCAACAATGCGTTTTATGCCTTGTCCGCTCGCGCTAAAGCTATAGCGGGCGAGTCCGCCGAAGCCTTAGCGAAGGTGGGCAGTAACTATGAACCAACTTTATTAATAAGGACAAGGAAGTTTGGTGATAAAATTGAAATTTTTGTGAAGGATAATGGTGGTGGCATCCCGCAAAAAATACTGGATAAAATATTTCAGCCTTTCTTTACCACAAAGCCTACCGGGCAGGGAACCGGATTAGGGTTGAGTTTGAGTTATGATATTGTGAAAGCGCATGGCGGGGAGTTGAAGGTGCAGACAATGGAGGGGGAAGGGAGTGAGTTTATTGTACAGTTGCCGGTTTAACAAATTGGTGTAGTGTCCCAGGATCAAATTGCCCGGGGTTGAAACCCCGGGTTACAAGATGTGCACGAGCCTACGGCTCTTAGTTCTTGCTGAATAGGTTTTTGCATTTAGGGCAGGAAGCGTGGTGTTACTGAAGGATAATACCTCAGTTTTGGTGCAGAGGCGTAGCCTCGGTTGAATTTTGTAGCAACGGATTTTAATCCGTTGATTAATTTAGTTGCTGGTGAATAGGTTTTTGTATGTGGGGAGGAGGTGTGGTTTTACTGAGACATAGTACATCAGTTTTGGTGCAGAGGCGTAGCCTCGGTTAAATTTTGTAGCAACGGATTTTAATCCGTTGATTAATAATCATGGTGAAGGCGCTGAGGTAATTCCCCGGGGCTGAAACCCCGGGTTACAAGATGTGAGCAGGATTCTGATGATTGGATGGATTGGCAGGATGGATTAGAGGTTTTAAATCCCCGGGGTTGAAACCCCGGGTTACAAAATGTGCACGAGCCTACGGCTCTTGGCTCTTGCTGAATAGGTTTTTTTATTTAGGGCAGGATGCGTGGTGTTTCTGAGGGTTAGTACTACAGTTTAGGTGCAGAGGCGTAGCCTCGGTTAAATTTTGTAGCAACGGATTTTAATCCGTTGATTAATAATAAAGGTGCAGAGACGTAGCGGCGATTGCCCGGGGTTGAAACCCCGGGTTACAAGATGTGAGCAGGATTCTGATGATTGGATGGATTGGCAAGATGGATTACAGGATTTTTAAATCCCCGGGGTTGAAACCCCGGGTTACAAAATGTGCACGAGCCTACGGCTCTTAGTTTTTGCTGCATAGGTTTGTGTATTCGAAGCAGGAGGCGTGGTTTTACAGAGGCATAGTACCTCAGTTTTGGTGCAGAGGCGTAGCCTCGGTTAAATTTTGTAGCAACGGATTTTAATCCGTTGAATTGAATGTTGAATTATTGGTTTGAGAACCGTAGGTTCGATACATATAAGTTTTAAAAAATATTATTATGGCAAACACCTATCACCAAATCTATCTGAAAACGGTATTTGCCGTTAAGTACCGTAATGCAGTAATTGATAGATCCTGGAAAAGCCAGCTCTTTAGTGTCATCGGAAACCTGATCAATGAAACAACCTGTAAAACAATTATTGTTAATGGAGTAGAAGACCATGTACATTGTTTCCTGGGTCTAAAGCCGGTTGTATCCGTATCTGAATTAATGAAAACAATAAAAGCAAAATCATCTAAATATATAAATGATCACAATTTGGCCAAGGCAAGATTTGAATGGCAGGAAGGTTACGGTGTATTCTCCTATGATCAATCATCTGTGGATGCGGTGTATAACTATATCCTGAACCAGGAAGACCATCATAAAAAACAAACATTCAGGGATGAGTACCTCGATTTATTAAGGACATTTAAAGTTGACTATAATTTGCAGTATGTCTTTCAGGAATTAATATAAATATCTTTTTAAAAATGATTAACTGATTTATATACAATGACTCTCTCCAAACAAGAAGAATCCGCCGCATGGCAGGTTTATGAAACATTTTGGTCCAGCTATTTAATTGGCGACATGCCCACAATAGCATCCCAGCTTGCGGATGACTTCTCCCAGATCGGTAGTGCGGAGACGGAAGTCTTTGATAATAAAAAAGATGCCCTTCGTTTTATTGAAACAACCATCGACCAGATAGTCGGAAAACTGGACATTAGAAACAGGGTAAAAAAGATCGAACCTCTTGGCTCATTAGTACACATCACCGAGTTTACTGATTTGTATGTTCTGACTGAAGGTGATTGGGCCTTCTATGCCAAGTTCAGGGTGTCTGCTTTTTTAGAGAAAAAAGAAGGTCAATGGAAATTCATACATCTGCATTCATCCATGCCGGATATCCGGGCCGATGAAGGGGAGAATATTGCCACAGAAAAAATTTCCCGGGAAAATATTGAACTGCGCGATGCGATTAAAAGACGAACCATAGAACTGGAACAGAAAAACCAGGAACTGGCCATGGAAGCTTCACTGGAAAGGGTTCGGACAGTTGCCATGGGCATGCGCAAGCCGGATGACCTGCCGGGCATTTGCGAGGTATTGTTCAATGAACTTTGTGACATGGGTTTTACGGAACTCAGGAATGCGCTGATCAACATACATAATGATGAAAAAAGCACTTTCATCAATTATGATTTTTCCGAAGAGATCGGCCCAAGCATCAATCATTTAAATTATACGATTCATCCGGTTATTGAAAAACAGATCAAACAGATCCGGAGTACACATGATGCATTTTCTGAAACGGTTTTCAGCGGCCAGGATTTAGTCGACTGGAAAGCATTCCGGAAAAAAATCGGCGAGAAAGATGATCCGCGTATTGATAATGTGGACGCCTTGTTTTATTATTTCTATTCCATCGGAACGGGTGCCATCGGGATTTCAACTTTTGGTCCGATCTCAGCAGAAAAACTGGATCAGCTCAAGCGCTTCAGGAATGTGTTTGAATTTGCGTACCGCAGGTATATGGATGTGACAAATGCGGAGGCGCAGGCAAGGGAGGCGCAGATAGAAGCATCATTGGAAAGAATCAGAGCTGCTTCTTTGGCTATGCAAGATTCATCAGCGTTAGGCGGAATTATTTACAAACTGTATGGCGAACTTACAAAACTGCATGCCCAACTCGACAGGTGTTTTATCATGATTGTGAATCCTGAAAACAATGGCATCACCTGGTGGATGGCCGGACAGGAAGGCCTGTTGGCAGAGAATGGTTTTTTTATTCAAATGAATCAGCATGCATCTCATTTGTGGTATCTCGATTGCTGGAAGAAACGGAAGAAAAAATGGCAATACCTGTTAGAAGGGGAAGAAAAAAGAGACTGGGACCGCTTTGGTTTCAGCAAAACAGAACTGGCCAGGTTGCCCGAGTTCATCAAAAAGTATATGGCCGGTGTAAGTAAAATTCATCTCTCCGGTTCTTCTGATCAATTTGGTTCACTGGTAACAGGCAGTTTTGAACCGTTGCCTGATGAACAGCAAGATATCATCAGTCGTTTTGCTATTGCATTCAACCAGGCTTTTATCCGTTTCCTGGATCTCCAGAAAGCAGAAGCACAGGCGCGGGAAGCCCAGATAGAAGCAGCATTGGAAAGAGTTCGTTCCAGAAGTATGGCCATGCACAAAAGCGACGAGCTTCTTGAAGCAGGTGAGATCCTTTTTTTAGAAATGCAAAAACTGGGTATTGAAAGCCTTACCGCTGGTTATGTGTTGTTAGATAAGCAGGAAAAAAATGGGTTGAATTACACACCTCATCCGGGCACAAAAAAAATAATGCCCGTGCCTGTGATCATTCCGCATAATGAAACCATTCAAATGCAACAGGTGGTTGAAAACTGGAAGAAGGGAAAGCCTTTTTTCATCGTTGAAATGGATGAAGAGGAGACCATTAAACACCAGACTTTTATTGCTGAACGCAGTACAAACTTTCCGCTAACCGCAGCACAACTGATTGCGATTTCTCCGGCAAAATTGGTTCTGCATAATTTTTATTTTAAAGAAGGATATGTATTGATAGTAGGCGGTTTAAAATTATCTGCTGAGCAAACAGATATTATGTTACGTTTTGCAAAAGTGTTTCAACAAACCTATACCCGATTCCTGGATCTGCAAAAGGCAGAAGCACAGGCAAGGGAGGCTGCCATTGAACTGGGATTAGAAAGAGTCAGGGCCAGGGCAATGGCCATGCAAAGATCTGATGAATTATCCGAATTGGTTGATACCGTATTTAAAGAACTGACCAAACTCGATTTTGCATTAAACTGGTGCATAATTAATATCATCGATGAAAGCTCCATGTCAAATACCGTATGGGCAGCCAACCCGGATATTAATGAAGCGCCTGAGTCTTATCACATGTTGTTTGAAAATTATCCTTTTCACGATGCCATGATGAAAGGATGGAAGGAAAGAAAAACGAAAGATGTTTATGTGCTGGAAGGAGAGGAAAAGAAAGTGTACGATGAATATTTATTTAATGAAACAGAATTCAGGAGGGTGCCTGCTGCAGCCCAGGCTGCATCAAGAGCCATGGAAAAATATGTGGCCACTTTCACCTTCAGCAATTTTGGCGGGTTGCAAACGGTTGGCGAGGTACCGCTGTCAGATGCCAATATTGATATACTAAGCCGCTTTGGTAAAGTTTTTGACCTCACTTATACCCGTTTCAATGATCTGCAAAAAGCAGAAGCACAGGCAAGAGAAGCGCAAATTGAAGCGGCCCTGGAAAGAGTAAGAAGCAGATCTATGGCGATGCATTCTTCCCAGGAATTAAAAGAAGTGGCACTTGAGTTAAGAAAACAAATGGGATTGCTTGGGCAAAAAGATTTAGAGGTTTGTGCCATTCATTTGTATGATGATGATGATGATGATTCTTTTGAATCGTGGAGTGCCATGAAGGCGCCGGAGTCGGAAAGTGAAATTTTACAGACGCAGGCTCGTTTTCCCAAACAAGGGATAAAGATTGTTGATGAATTGATGAAACACTATTCCAATGGGAGCAGGGATTATGTACTGGTAAATGAAGGTGAAAAAATTGTTGAATGGTTGAATGTGATAAAAGAACGTGCACCTGGACTTCATGCACCCATTATGCAATCTATTGGCAATATGCAGATAAAGAATCCAAAAGCCAACTGGTCTGTTGCTGATTTTTCCGGTGGTGCCTTGGTAATGGTTACTTATGGAGAGCCCGATGTACAATCCAGAAATTTACTGCGCCGCTCAGCTAATGTATTTGAGCAGGCTTATATCCGTTTCAAGGATTTAAAACAGGCAGAGCAACAGGCAAGGGAATCACAAATAGAAGCCGCACTGGAAAGAGTTCGTTCAAGAACAATGGGCATGCAAAAAAGTGAGGAGCTCAAAGAAGTGATCCAGGTGGTGAATGAGCAATTCGTTCATTTACATATCAATGTTCAGCATGCCGGGTTCCTGATGGACTATAAAGAAAGCGAGGATATGCATATCTGGCTGGCAGATCCGCACAAGGTCCCCTCTGAATTGACCATTCCGTATTTTGATTCTCCGCATTGGAACAGTTTTAGGGAAGCAAAAGAAAAAGGACTGGATTTCTTTGCCAACCAGCTGGATTATGAAGAAAAGAACAGGTTTTACAACGATCTGCTTAAGTTATTCCCTGTTCCGGATGATGCAAGGGAATATTATCTGACCTGCCCTGGCCTTGCCATATCCACGGTATTACTGGATAATATTGGCCTTTACATCGAAAATTTTTCAGGTATTCCTTATACAGATGAAGAGAATGCCATACTCATGCGTTTTGGTAAAGTGTTTGAACAGGCCTATATCCGCTTCAATGATTTAAAACAGGCAGAAATACAGGCAAGGGAAGCACATATAGAAGCGGCATTGGAAAGGATACGCAGCCGATCAATGGCCTTGCAAAAAAGCAGTGAACTGGAAGAGGTGATTAGGGTGGTGTTTAATGAATGGAAAAGGCTGGGTCTCGAACTGTATGAGTGCAATATCAATATTATTGATGAGGATACAAAAGCAATGACCATATGGAGTTATGGCTGGGGTGAAACAAGCACAATAAAAGGTACAAGGTTGCAATTTTTTGATCATCCTTTTTTAGTTCAATTAGTAAAAGATTTCAGGAAACAAACAAAGTATGGTACTTATGAAATGGCTGGAGAGGAATCAAGAGAGTATCTCAGGCGAGTATTTACTGAAACCGATTTTAAATATATAGCAGACGAGTATAAACAAGCATTATTAAGCGTAGACCATGTTTTCATTAACAACGCATTTATGAAATATGGCTCACTGGATGTAATAAGTTCCGAAGCATTGCCAAATGATAAATCTGAAATTTTAATTCGCTTCGCAAAAGTTTTTGAACAAGCCTATACCCGTTTCCTTGACCTGCAAAAAGCAGAGGCCCAGGCCCGGGATGCGCAGATTGAAGCAGCCCTGGAACGGATCCGTGCAAAAGTAATGGCAATGAACAATACCAAGGATCTGGATGACACTTCCCAGGTTTTTGGCGAACAGCTAAGAAAGCTGGGCATCGACTGGCAATTTTCTTATTTCTGGCTTTTAGAAGAAGCAAAAAATGAAAACACTTTCTGGATCACATGGCCTGATTATAAGACCAGCACGACTATCTATACAATAGCCGAGGCGGAAGAGTATTTTAAGGAATGTATTATTGAATGGCGCAAGGGCACCCGGATTCATGAAAGCATTGTTCCGAAATCCGAAGTGCAGCCATGGCTGGATACTTTTAGTCGCATCACTGAAGATGCAGATGGTGAAGCCAAAGAAGTTATGCAGTCGAAAAACTTCCCTGATGGTGTGTATTATTATGATGCCATGATGAAATACGGTTCTTTTGGCATCACCGTCAATAAACCTGCCACCGAAGAAGAAAAAAACATACAGGTCCGGTTTGCGGTTGAATTTGAAAGAGCTTATACCCGATTCCTTGATTTGAAGAAAGCGGAAGCCCAGGCCAGGGAGGCAACCATTGAAGCGGCTCTTGAAAAAGTCAGGGGGAAGGCCATTGCCATGCATGACAGCAATGACGTAACTGCTACTGCCAGTGAGGTATTCACGAAATTAAAAAAACTTGGTATCAGGCCTATGCGTTGTGGTGTAGGTTTATTGGATAAAGATTCCAGAAAAGCGATAATCTATTCGGCCACAGGTTCCGGTGTTGAAGATAATCTTTCACTTGTGGGATGGGTCATGTTGGAAGACCATGAAATACTATCTTCTATATATAACAGCTGGGCTCGAAATGAAGATTATTTTCCTGTTATGGAAGGTAACCTGTTGAAAACTTATAATGAGAAAATTCAATCCGGGTTTTTAGTCCCGGATGCTCAATCAGATTATAAGCAGTATGGTTATTTTATGGCTTTTTCAGTAGGTTCTTTTTATGGATGGTCAGAAAAGCCATTTACTGAAGAAGAAATAAAGATTCTGTATCGTTTCAAATCAATCATTGACCTGACGTTTAAGCGTTATATCGAACTAAAAAAATCAGAAGCAAATGCGTTGGAAGCCATAAGACAGGCTTCACTCGACCGGGTTCGGGCGGAAACTGCTTCCATGCGTACCACAACCGATCTGGAGAAAATTACACCCATGATGTGGAATGAACTCAGCACCCTTAATGTTCCATTCATACGTTGCGGAGTGTTTATCATGGATGAAGCGCAGGAACTCATTCATACTTTCCTGTCCACGCCGGATGGGAAAGCCATTGCATCATTCCACTTACCGTATAAAGCCAGTGCAGACCTTTGGGAAACGGTAACACATTGGCGAAATAAAGAGAGGTATCAACAGCACTGGGGTGAAGCAGCATTTGCCGACTGGACCAAAAACCTGATGCAGCAGGGATTTATTTCTTCTGCTGATTCTTATGCTACTGAACACCGGCCTGCTAATTTATACCTGCATTTTCTGCCATTCATGCAGGGGATGTTATATGTAGGCAATGATGCCGCGTTAAACGAAAATGATTTACACCTGGTGCAAAACCTGGCCAATGCCTTTTCGACTGCCTATGCCCGTTATGAGGATTTCAACAAGCTTGAAGCGGCCAAAGAGCAGGTGGACAAAGCCCTCACAGATTTAAAACAGGCACAATCGCAACTGGTGCAGGCTGAGAAAATGGCATCCTTGGGAGAACTCACTGCCGGTATCGCCCATGAGATCCAGAACCCATTGAATTTCGTGAATAATTTTTCGGAGATCAACACCGAACTCTCTGAAGAAATCGTGGAAGCCGCCAGGAAGGGCGACCTGGAAGAAATCATTCAGTTGGCAGCCGACATCAAATCCAACCAGGATAAGATCAGTGAACACGGCAAACGTGCCGATGCCATTGTAAAAGGCATGCTGCAGCACAGTCGCAGCAGCAGTGGGATTAAAGAACCCACTGATATTAACAAACTGGCGGATGAATATTTCCGCCTGGCCTATCATGGTTTGCGGGCGAAGGACAAAATGTTCAATGCCAAGTTGCATACAGATTATGATACAACAATCGGTAAGATTCCAATCATGCCGCAAGATATCGGACGGGTTTTATTGAACTTATATAATAATGCATTTTATGCTGTGGCAGAAAAAAAGCAACAATTTCCTACCGGCTACGAACCGGAAGTATCTGTAAGTTCAAAACGAAGTGGCGATAAGATTGAAATCAGTGTAAGGGATAATGGCAATGGCATTCCTCAAAAAGTACTGGATAAGATTTTTCAACCTTTTTTTACCACAAAGCCTACCGGGCAGGGTACGGGATTGGGATTATCATTAAGCTATGATATTGTGAAAGCGCATGGTGGTGAGTTGAAGGTGGAGACGAAGGAAGGGGAAGGGAGTGCGTTTGTAATACAATTACCGGCTTAAAATTGTCGAGCATGGAATCTCCCGGGGTTGAAACCCCGGGTTACAAAATGGGCACGAGCCTACGGCTCTTGGTTGCTGAGTGATAGGCTTGTTAATTAGAGAGCAGAGGCTTGGTGTTTATGCGGGTTAACACCAGTCTTTTGGGTGCAGAGGCGTAGCCTCGGTTTAATTTTGTAGCAACGGATTTCAATCCGTTGTTCATAGAGCAGGATTTTTGGATTTGATGGATTTACAGGATGGATTTTAAGATTTTCAAAAATCATATTTTTCCCAATAATCCCCCCAAACCCGCCTGCCGTGAGCCTACGCTGAAGCTTCGGCGCAAGCGTAAGCGTGCGGCGTGCAGGCCTGTCCAAAGGAGTTAAACGGCGGCGGATCATGTTTCAGACAAAAAGGATAGTGTAAAAGCACATGGCGGAGCGTTGAGTGAGTCAACGACTAAGGAGGAAAGATCAACATTCATTGTACAATTACCAACAGCTTAAAATGATAATGAAGCCAATATTTAAAATAACATTCTTACTGGTAGTATCATTTATTGCAAATGCGCAGGATAGCAATCCTGACAGCCTGCAGCGTATTTTACAAAATGCAACAACTGACTCTGCACGCCATAATACTTATGTGGAGTTATATTACCACTACCTGGAAGTGAACAGGGATTCTGCATTGTATTATGCTGAAAAGCGCCTGAACCTTGCCAGGCAAAACAACCAAAAACTCGCAGAGGCATTTGCTCTAGCAAGCAAAGGGTATCAGTTTAACCACATGGGGCGATACTCGGAATCGTTCCAATGTTTATTGCAGGGCCTGAGGATTGCAGAAGACCCAAATAATGAAGAAACAGCTGGATGGAGAAATGCCCAGTTCCCGATTCCCGGAAAGGGCAGGCTAATTAATGTTGCTACTATACACCATGTATTGGGGGGGCTGATGATTAATACCGGGAATCCGGAGCAGGAAATATTTCATTTAAAAGAGGCATTACGCATTGCTGTTCAAATTAATCATCCTGACCGCCAAATGACAGCAAATATGAATTTGGCAACGGCCTATTTAAAAATGAATCAGCCTGATTCTGCATTATATTTTGCTAAAGTGTCGCAAGCGCTTTCAGAAAACCCTTTTGCACAAAAGTACAGGGGGAATAATCTGCTCACCATGGGCAATATCTACCTGGCAAAGGGAGATATTGTGCAAGCCAAAAAATATTATGATGAAAGCCTGAACACATCTGTTGAACAGAACAATCAAAGTGATATTGCAAATATCAATCATCGGCTGGTTCAGGTTTTCCTGATGGAAAATAAAAAGGATTCGGCGCTAACCTATGCGGTAAAGAACCTGCAAGTACTTAAATCCATCCAGGGAGTTGGATACAGGGAAATAAATATAGGAACTGCGTACGAAGACATTTACTTATCCTATAAAAAGTATAACCTGGTTGACAGTGCATACAAATACCAGGGATTGGCACTTGCAGCCAAAGACAGCCTGTACAAAATAAGAATTCAAAACCTGGCAGCATTTCAAAAACTATCCCTTGCCGAATCCATACGATTGGAGAATCTGGAAAAAGAGAAAATACAGGCAGCATCAAAACTCAGAACCTATGGGATGCTGGGAGGGCTTGCCGTTCTTTCCATAATCGGGTTCATTCTTTACAGAAACAATCTTCAAAAGCAAAAAGCCAATACGGTTTTAGAAACAACCCTTACCAATTTAAAATCCACCCAATCCCAGCTCATCCAATCTGAAAAAATGGCTTCCCTTGGTGAGCTTACTGCCGGCATTGCCCATGAAATTCAGAACCCATTGAACTTTGTGAATAATTTTTCGGAAGTGAATAGAGAGTTGTTGGCAGAATTAAAAGATGAAATTAAAAAAGGGAACTTTGATGAAGTAAATGACATTGCAGATGATGTGATAAGCAATGAAGAAAAAATTAACCACCATGGCAAAAGAGCCGATGCCATTGTAAAAGGAATGTTGCAACACTCCAGCAGCGGCATCGGGAAAAAAGAACCAACGGATATCAACGCACTGGCAGATGAATATCTAAGATTGGCATATCATGGCTTAAGAGCAAAAGATAGCTCTTTTAATGCCACGCTGAAAACGGAGTTTGATCATTCAATTGGTAAGATCAACATCATCCCGCAGGATATTGGCCGGGTATTACTTAACATGTACAACAATGCCTTTTATGCTGTTACAGAAGAACAAAAAAATGCTGTTGAAGGATATGACCCAACTGTTTCTGTAAGTACAAAAAAAGTAAATCATGAACTGGAAATAACTGTTGCGGATAATGGAAACGGCATTCCGGAGAACGTACTGGATAAAGTGTTCCAGCCATTTTTCACCACAAAACCCACCGGGCAGGGAACCGGCCTGGGCTTATCCTTATCCTATGATATCATTAAAGCCCATCAGGGAAAAATCAGTATAAAGAATACACCCGGAGCAGGAGCTGAATTTATCATCACTTTACCCATCAATGCATGAAAACATCAAATATTAAACGGGCTGTTCTACTTCCCACCTCCCCATTCGTACCTCACACTTTTTTCTCGCCCTTCTTTACTACCAAACCCACCGGGCAAGGAACAGGTTTAGGCTTGAGTTTGAGCTATGATATTGTAAAGGCAAATGGCGGAGAGATAAAAGTAAACACCAAACCCGCCCGTGCCGGTACGGACGGGGAAAATGAAGGAACGGAGTTCACCATTCAATTACCGATTTAAACAAACCAATGATAAAAACAGTAACACTATCCATCCTTCTTACCCTTACAGCATGCATCGGTTTTGCCCAGCTAAATAAAATTCTGTTTGAAAAATATGGCGTAGCCGAGGGCCTGCCGGAAGAATTTGTAAGAGGTATAATACAAGATGATAAGGGCTTTATCTGGTTTGCTACACAAAATGGCCTGGTAAAATACGATGGTTATAAGTTTAAAGTTTTTAAACAAGCTTCAGATAAAGCGGATACGACAGATTTACAAATAAGAAACATTTTAGGACTATTTAGGGCAAGGGACGGTAAGATATGGATGGCTGGAGGTACAGGAGAAGGTGTCATTAGTTCGTTTGACCCGCTTTCTGAAAATTTCAGAAATTATTATCCTACCTACAATACTACCAATGCTGACTATGAAAGTGTAACTCGCTTGTTATTTGAAGATGAAGAAGGTAATATCTGGTTCAAGAATGGATCAGATTTGACAAGACAGTATAGTACTTACAGTCTTAATCCAACTACCGGAGTAGTAAAACACTACCCGATTGCTGATGTAAATGGCAGTAATCAATTACCGAGATATTCTGGTACCCTTGAATCATCCGGTACTATCTGGCTGCTGGATGACAAAAAAAATCTCAACCGTTTAAACACCCAAAAGAATGGTTTTGAAATCATTATCCCTGCCGGAAATGATATTTTGCAATCTGGCAAAGCAGATACGGTCAGGCAGATCACCAAAGCAAGTGCTAACGGGTTATTACTTACCGGCAGGCATGGTCTTTATGTTTTTGACAGTAAAAAACAGAAGATCGTAAAAAGCTATGTTCACCAAACGGGCAATGCCAATGGAATAGCCGATTCTGTTAGATATGCTGTTGAAGATATTAACGGGCAATATTGGATAATCCATAATAAAGGAATTCTCTCATTGATAGACCCGGCTTCAGATAAGATCCAAACCTTTACCTATGGCAGCAACTCTTTCCCATATCAAAAAGGAATTGATCTGATTTTTTCTTTTTTAGTTGTTAACCAAAACAAAGAGGGCATTTTGTTTCAAACCTGGACAGGTTTGGAAAAACCTTCATTATTTATACACTATCATTTTGCAAAAAAAACCTTCAACATTTTAGATTACAATTTCAATCTTGCGGGTAATCCTTTACCTCGAACTCCAATACCATATTTCTCTTTACGGGACCGTTCAGGATTGTTATGGTTGGGCACCCGGCCCGGCTTGTACAAACAGGCGCCTAAGAAACAACAGATGGATCTTTTCCGCTATCGTGCCAGCGATCCTCAGGGTTTTCCATCGGATAGTATCAATAATTTATTTGAAGACAGTAAAAAAAGATTGTGGGTAGGTACCCGAAATGGACTCGCCCTGTACCAACCCGATCAGGGTAATTTCAAAGTATTCAAGAACAATCCATCCAATCCCACTTCTATCAGCAGCAATGCCATTACAGCTGTGCAGGAAGATGCGGATGGTAAAATATGGGTAGGAACCCGAAATGGACTGAACCTGTGGCAGGAAGCTACGGGCAGTTTTAAACGGTTTTTTTATAGTCCAAAAGAAATCAACAATTGTGCTATCATTTTTTCTGATAAGCAGCAGCGACTCTGGCTTTCAATCTGGGATAAAGGTGTTTTTGTATTGGATAAAAATAACGGCAGGATAATAAAGAGTTTTGTTCCTAATGGTAAGAACCCTGCGTCCCTTAGCAGCAAACAAATTGATGTCTTTTACCAGGATTCCAGGGGAAATATCTGGCTGGGCGACAAAGAAGATAATCAATTCGGGTTATACCGGTTGAATGAAAGAGAAGACGGGTTTACCCATTATATGCCTGTACCAGGAGACAGCACTTCTTTCAGCAACAATGAAGTATATTTTCTTGCGGAAGATGGAAAAAAACGTTTGTGGATAGGTACGGATGGAGGTTTGAATTTATACCATCATGACAAAAACAACTTTACTGTTTTCAACAATCCCGTTCATTCAACTAATAATTTTGCCACGGACAAAAGAGGAGAACCCTGGTTTGCAACGTATTCAGGTGTTGGCCTTGTATCGGTAAATGCTGAAAAGGGTACCATTACAGCTTATGGTGAATCAAAGGGCTTATTGCACAACGATTTAAAAACTACCGTAAATGGGCGAATTGCAAAAGATGCTTTTGGGAAGTTTTGGCTACCCACACAAAGGGGTTTATCCGTATTTGACCCGGAAACGAAATCATTTGTTTCTTATTTTGAAAAAGACGGCTTCCAGCCTTATGACAGGAGCTATTTTACAATTGCCACCAGCAACGGTGATATTTGGATTGGGAGTAACAAAGGTCTTAATCGTATTGTACCGGCCAACCTGCTGAAAAAAGACACTACGCTGCCTGCTATTGTGATTACACAGGTTACCATCAATGATTCGCTATACTCAAAACCCGATGGAACTATTTTCAAGCAATCGGTGGCATACACCACAGATATTGAGTTGAAGTATTGGCAGAAGAATTTGAGTTTTGATTTTGTAGCTCTGCATTACCTGCGGTCAGAAGACAACCTGTACAGCTGGAAGCTGGAAAATTATGATAAGAATTGGTCGGCCCCTTCCAAAGAAAGAAAAGCATCTTATACCAATCTTTCTCCGGGCAAATATATTTTCCGGGTAAAAGCATCCAATGCCGATGGAGTATGGAATGAAGAAGGGATATTCATGACCATTACCATTTTACCACCCTGGTGGCTCACCTGGTGGGCTTATACTATTTATGTGTTGCTGTTTTTGGTTGCATTAAGAACATTCAGTCTTTGGAGAGAAAGAAAATTGCGCAAGGAAAAAGAACAATTGCAACATAAGGTGGAAGAAAGAACCAGTGAGTTGAAGCAATCATTGGAATATCTAAAATCAACGCAAAGTCAGTTGATACAATCGGAGAAGATGGCTTCGCTTGGAGAACTCACCGCAGGCATTGCCCA
>JBGSHT010000053.1:0-97147 GCA_041752135.1 Chitinophagaceae bacterium
ATATTAATTGATTATCAAGGTGTTATATTAAGCAAAAACCTTAAACTTTTCAAATCGTGTTAGGCCCTAAAACCGCTGAAACCCAATACTGACAAGACTTTCAAAGAACTTATATTTATAACATCAAAACGCTAGTGAAATCCTATATATATTGCTGTGCCATATTTGGGCTTCACCATACATTCAATCTATCCAAAAGAATCCCTATTGTTAACAGTTTTAGTCGTTGTCATCGTGATTATATATTGCGAAGGCATACATGCGGCTTGTTTAATCGACAAATCCAATAGACTAAACGGCGGATGGTCCGCTATCAAAAGTCACATGAAGTTGGGATCCGCGGATATGCTTCCGGAAGCGTTCTTGGTATCGGTGGCACCTCTGACCTTTCGTACAGTTAAATACCAGGGTTCTTTTATGTAAGTCATGTGTGGCAATGCCGATATACATGCTTTTATAAAAAAAGCTAAGTAACGATCGAATTGCAGAGAAACCCATCGACTATCTACCCTATAATTTTGTGCTATCAAATCAAATATTTGTTATTAAGGGCAGCACTTATCCACATCAGCCCTTTCTGTAAATCTGAAAAAAATATTTTGGTTTGACTGTGCCTCTTGTCATTTTTTTTTGTCTTGTTAATCTTATTAAGTTAAAACACTTTATTTCCAGGCTATGCCATATTTGAATCAGGAAGCATTATTTTTCAGCAGCGCTGCGGCCTGTGCATTATTTCCAACACCAATTCCAGAGCAAGGAATTATGTACTCCAATTTACCTATCAAAGGCAAGTGCAACATTGATTGGAATAATCATAATTCCAATAGTACGTCCAATAGTTTGCGGTATAATCACGATACATTTATATGGCTTTCTAACAGGTATTTTCCATGCAGGTCAATAAAAAGTCTAGTATTTTAATCAGTTCAGATATTATAATTACAAGTTCTAAAATTTAAACACATGCATCTAGCACCACGCGAAACCGAAAAACTGATGCTTTTCCTGGCAGGCGAACTGGCGGAAAAGCGAAAAGCAAGGGGGTTGAAATTAAATTACCCGGAAACAATTGCCCTGATCAGCAGCAGGCTTCAGGAGGCCGCCAGAGACGGTAAGTCGGTAGCCGAACTAATGGAATTCGGCGCTACCTATCTGTCCCGGAATGACGTTATGGAGGGCGTTCCTGAAATGATTGCCGATATTCAAATCGAAGCCACGTTCCCGGATGGAACCAAACTGGTAACCGTGCACAATCCGGTCCGGTAACATTTCAACTTCGCTTGCGAAAAACTCATCATTTCAAAAGTGTTTATTTTTTCATCTACTAAAAACATCAAATCATGATTCCTGGAGAATATATTCTTGCTAAGGGAGACATAGAATGCAATGCGGGCGCAAAGGTGGTTAAGATTAAAGCCACCAATACAGGCGACCGCCCCATTCAGGTAGGCTCCCACTACCATTTTTTCGAAGTCAATAAAGCTGTTGAATTTGACCGCGAAAAGGCTTACGGAATGCGCCTTAACATCATTTCAGGTACGGCTGTCCGCTTTGAACCCGGTGAAGAGAAAAGTATTGAACTGGTACCGTTTGGCGGCTCAAAACGTATTGTTGGTTTTAACAACCTGGTTGACGGATATTCCGGTTCTGCCAGCGCCAAAGCCTCCGCCATGGCCAAAGTAAAGTCACTTAACTACAAAAACAAGTAATCATGAGCTTAAAAGTAAAACGCGATAAATACGTAAATAAATTCGGCCCCACTACCGGGGATAAAGTAAGGCTGGGAGATACCGAATTATTTTTAGAGATCGAAAAGGATTTGACGATCTATGGTGAAGAAGTCAAATTTGGCGGCGGCAAAACCATCCGCGACGGTATGAGCCAGTCAGCAACCGCTACACGGGACCAGGGTGTGCTGGATTTTGTCATCACCAGCGTTATGATCATTGACCACTGGGGTATCATCAAGGCCGACGTAGGTATTAAAGATGGTAAGATTGTTGGCATTGGAAAAGCCGGTAATCCGGACACCAGCGACGGCATTACACCCGGAATGACCATCGGCGCTTCTACAGAAGTACATGGCGGCGTAGGACTGATCATGACCGCAGGAGCGATCGACACCCATATTCACTATATCTGTCCGCAACAGGTTGAACACGCACTATACAGCGGAACCACCACCATGATTGGCGGAGGAACTGGTCCGGCTGATGGAACCCATGCCACCACCGTTACTTCAGGCGCATGGTTTATCCAGAAAATGATGGAAGCCGGCGAAGACTTACCTATGAACCTTGGTTTCTTCGGTAAAGCCAACTGTTCCACTGAAGCACCACTGATCGAACAGATCGAAGCAGGTGCCTGCGGATTGAAGATCCACGAAGACTGGGGTTCAACCATGGCCGCAATCGACTGTTCTTTGACCGTGGCAGATAAATATGATATCCAGATCGCCATTCATACTGATACGCTCAATGAAGCGGGCTTCCTGGAAGATACCGTAAGGGCTATTGGCGGAAGGGTGATTCACTCATTCCATACAGAAGGTGCAGGTGGCGGACACGCACCAGATATCATCAAGATTTCAATGTATCCCAATATTCTCCCCGCCTCAACCAATCCAACCAGGCCATATACTGTAAATACGATCGCTGAGCACCTTGACATGCTTATGGTTTGTCACCACCTCAGCAAATCTATACCTGAAGATGTGGCCTTTGCCGATAGCCGGATTCGTCCGGAAACCATTGCCGCAGAAGATATCCTGCAGGACATGGGCGTATTCAGCATGATGAGTAGCGACAGCCAGGCAATGGGACGTATCGGTGAAGTCATCACCCGCACCTGGCAAACCGCCCATAAAATGAAAGTGCAGCGTGGACCGCTTCCTGAAGATAAGGGCAACGAAAATGACAATTTCCGGATTAAAAGGTATGTTTCCAAATATACCATCAACCCGGCCATTGCCCAGGGTATTTCTGAATATGTCGGATCCATCGAGCTTGGCAAAATGGCTGATCTGGTATTATGGAAACCTTCCCTGTTTGGTGTTAAACCAGAAATTATCATCAAAGGTGGCATGATCATCGCAGCAAAAATGGGTGATCCTAATGCATCCATCCCTACGCCGCAACCGGTGTTTTACCGCCCGATGTTTGGCGCACACGGCAAGGCCCTGCATAAGACCTGCGCCACATTTGTTTCGCAGGTATCGCTGGATAAGGGTATTGTACAGGGATACAACCTGCAGAGAATGGTCCTTCCGGTGAAAAACTGCCGTAATATTGGCAAGAAGGACCTGATCCATAACGATGCCACGCCCAACATCGAAGTGAATCCGGAAAACTATAAAGTAACTGTAGACGGTGAACACATCACCTGCGAGCCAATGGCTGAATTGCCGCTTGCTCAGCGTTACTTTTTGTTTTAATTGCAGATTGGCATTAAAAGAAATGTATAATCCCCGTTTTAGAACCAGAGTACACTATGATCGTAAAAGAAAAAATCGGACATATTTCAAATTTTCAGATTGGCAACAAGGAGATTGATTATTTACTCCTTGACTGGTTTGAAACGGGTAAACGAATACTTCATAAAAAAACCACCTCCGGTCAGGAGGTGGTTATGAAGTTTCTTCGCGAAAATCAACAGCTTGGTCAGGGTGATATTCTCTTTGCGGATGATACCCGACTCATTGTGGTAGCTATTCGACCATGTGAGAGTTTGATCATTACCCCCCGATCAAAGTTTGAGCTTGCGTCACTTTGTTTTGAGATTGGGAATAAACATTTACCCCTTTTTTACCAGGATGATAAATTGCTGGTTGCCTATGATGCTCCGCTTTTTCGATTATTGGTTTCGTCCGGATACGATGTGATCAAGCAAGACGCCAGGCTGGAAAACCCATTGAAAACATCAGTGTCTCCACATGGTGATAGCGGAAAGGACAGTTTGTTTTCTAAAATCATGAAATTAACATCCCCCACCAATTGAAAAATTCTTTATTCCATTTATTGCATTTGACGGATCCAACATTGCCGATTGGCGGCTATTCCCATTCTGCCGGACTGGAAACATATGTGCAGAATGGAAAAGTAAAAGATCCTGAAACGGCCCGCATTTTCATAACCGAAATGCTTAGCCGAAATGTCCGGTATACTGATGCAGCTTTTGTTTCCCTTGCGTATGATGCGGCCAGTCAAAATGATTTGAAAACGCTTGCTACACTGGACCAGGAATGCAGTGCTGTAAAGCTTCCTATGGAAATGCGCCAGGCCAGCCTAAAGCTGGGCATGCGGCTGCTTAAAATATTTCAGCCCATGATCCAAAAGGATATAGCTGATCAATACAGGACAATGATCCTGGAAAAATCCGCTGATGGTCATTATTGCATTGTTTTCGGATTGATGGCCTCATTGCTGAATATTTCCAAGGAAGATGCATTACACGGTTTTTTTTATAATGCAGCAGTAGGATTTGTAACAAATAGTGTTAAGCTGATTCCACTTAGTCAGCAATCCGGCCAGGAAATATTATTTTCTCTCCAGCCGCTGATCAAAGAACTGGCAGAGAAAAACATGGAACCAGACCATTCCCTGATCGGGCTTTGCTGCACCGGATTTGATATCCGCTGTATGCAGCACGAACAATTGTATTCACGACTTTATATGTCATAACAAAAATATTTAAACGATGTTGGAAAGAAAATATGTAAAAATAGGCGTAGCAGGACCCGTTGGTTCCGGAAAAACAGCACTGATCGAAAGACTCTCCAGGGCCATGATGAACGATTATAGTCTTGGCGTAATAACGAACGATATCTATACGCGTGAAGACGCAGAATTTTTAACAAAGAACAGCCTACTCCCTGCTGAGCGAATAATTGGCGTTGAAACCGGCGGATGTCCGCACACCGCTATCAGGGAAGATGCGAGTATGAACCTCGAAGCCGTAGAAGAAATGGCCGCCCGTGTTCCGGATGCGGATATAATTTTTATAGAAAGCGGTGGAGATAATTTATCCGCTACTTTCAGCCCGGATCTTGCAGATGTTACCATTTTTGTAATTGATGTGGCCGAAGGCGAAAAAATCCCCCGTAAGGGTGGGCCTGGCATTACCAGGAGTGATTTACTGGTGATCAATAAGATTGACCTGGCACCTTATGTAAACGCAGACCTGGGTATTATGGAAAGTGATGCACGCAGGATGCGGAAGGGCAGTCCCTTTGTATTCACTAATCTTATGACTTTACAGGGATTGGATTCTGTAATTGGATGGATTAAGAAATATGCCCTGGTGGAAGACGCGGCGGAACCTAAACTTTGGAGATGATCAGCAACCTTCATATTGTTACTTCTCTTCGGGATAAAGTTACTTACCTGAAGAAACTTTATTTCACGGCGCCTTTTAAAGTGGCAAACGTTACGGAAAATAAACAGGACAGGCAACTGCACCTTACCCTGATGAGTTCCTCTCCGGGTATTTTGGACGGGGATGAGTATCATTTAAAGATTGAACTGGAAAGCGGTTGTGCATTGAGGCTATATACGCAGGCATACCAGCGGCTTTTTAAAATGAAAAAAAATGCCAGTCAGCATGTAGATTTTCACCTGGCAGAAAACTCCAGTCTTTATTTCCTGCCTCATCCTGTTGTACCCCATTTTGAATCAAATTATTCAGCAAGGAACCGTATATATTTATCTGATAACTGCTGTCTTATCTTCGGGGAAATCCTAACCTGCGGCAGAAAATTGAATGGCGAGTTTTTTACATTTTCCAGGTTTCACAATCTCACTGAAGTTTACCTCAATCAAAAACTGGTGATCCGTGAAAACCTCCTTATCGAGCCAGCCAATATTGATATGGGTGCGATGGGGCAACTGGAGGGATTTACGCACCAGGCCAGCATGATCTATTTACATGAAGAGGCAGATGTAGCACAACTGTGTACTATGATCCAAGAATTACTGTCGGCCGAAACCGGTATTGAGTATGGCGTTTCTGCCGCCCCCGTAAATGGCGTCATCATAAGGATCATGGGAATGGGTGCTGAACAACTTATGGATTGTTTGCACTTAATAACTGAAAACATAGAACAAGTGGTTACCATAAAGTCGTCTGAACATGTCAACTGAAATGCAGTTATTGCTTACAGCAGCGATGTCTATTGCCTTTATACATACAATAACAGGGCCTGACCATTATGTGCCCTTTATCGCCCTGTCTAAATCTAGGGGCTGGAGCCTCGGCCGGACAATTTTCTGGACCATGGTTTGCGGTGCCGGACATGTTTGGAGCTCTGTTTTTCTCGGACTGGGTGGAGCAGCAATCGGGTGGTCACTATCTAAAGTTTCATGGCTTGAAAATGTGCGCGGCGGAATCGCAGGCTGGGTCATGTTATCCTTTGGATTATTGTATGGCATTTGGGGATTGTACCGGGCATATAAAAATAATCCACATAAACATTTTGACCTGGGCGACAATAATGACATCTATGTGTATGAACATAAGCATGGAAATGTTGTACCAACTAAGGACCGGCATAAAGTAACCCCCTGGGTGATGTTTATTATTTTTCTGCTCGGCCCTTGTGAACCGATGATTCCCTTACTCTATTTCCCTGCTGCCAAAAATAGTTGGGAAGGTATGTTGATCCTGATTAGTGTCTATACAGTATTTACCTTGTTAACAATGCTTATGATGGTATCACTTGGTTTTTACGGAGTCAGTTTTCTTAAAACAGAAAAACTGGAGCGTTATATGCACGCACTCGGTGGACTAACCATTTTTATTTGCGGAGTGGGAATGGTATTCCTGGATTGGTAATCCCCTTACGAAAGCATATTAGAAAGTATAAAGCTTAGCGTCAGAAAATGAAAAGTAAGTAAGAAGTAGTTATGAGTTTCATTTTTACAATGCAATCTAGATAGGGAATCATTAAGATTTAATTGTATTAATTGACTCAAAAAAAGCTACACATATTTTAAACTCAAAAACTAACTTTTATGAATCGTTATTTAACACTTTTTATTGGATTACTATTCTTCCAGTTAACCTCACTTGGGCAGATTGAAGAGCATCAAATTGACACGTCTTATAAACAGAAAATTCAAATTGTTCCACTGCCAAAGACTGGTCCTTTGAAAAATATTTATTTGATTTCGAATATGCGCTTTGCCTTTGAAAATAATTTTGAAAAAGGTAATTTCACAGGAAGCCGTTTCAGGATGCAGGAATGGCGCCCGGAGATTTTAGGAGAAGTATATCCCGGTGTATCCTTCCGGGTCAGGCTTAGCCTTTTTCACAATCCTCAAACATCCTCCACAGACAACCTAAAAAGCAATATTGATTTCCTTGCCGTTTCCCTGAAGTTATCTCCCAAACTTTATCTGACCCTGGGTAAAATGATTTCAGAATGGGGTGGATATGAAATTGATCAAAATCCAATCAACCTCTTTGTGTTCAATGACATCGTTAATTTTTCCGATCTTTTTTTAGCTGGTGCAAAACTTGATTATAAGGTAGCAAGCAACCATACTTTATCGTTTCAAGTCTTAAATGCCAATACCCGGACTTTCAATGAAAGGTATGGTAATATTCCAGGTGAAAACGCATCTAAATTTCCTTTGGCCTTCCTCACCCAATGGAGGGGAACTTTTGCGGATGGGAAATTCCAGACCCTGTATAGTTATAATTTGTTCACCCAGGCGGAAGGTAGACAAGTTAACATGTTCACCCTGGGTAACCAGCTTAAGCTTGACAAATGGAAGGTCCAGTATGATTTCAAATTCAGCAATGAAGAACTTGACAGGACTTCAGTAGTATCTTCAATCATTTCTCCAGTTAATCCTTATAGCGCTCTTGGCGCACGATATATTGAGCATTGGATGTTCATTGAGCGCACGATTAATCCCAAATTAAAAATAAATGCTGCACTTATGCTGAGCGATGCGTATTGGTTCGGTAACCCAGAGGCTAACAGTGACGCTCATCTTCGCAGTGCCTGGGGCGTAGTTCCTTCCATTGAGTATAATCCTTTTACAGACCTGAACATGAGATTCTTTTTAAGTTATGTGGGTAGATTTTTCCGTTATTCAGATTATTCCAAGTCTGCCTTTAATTCTGAGGATGGAAATACTGCAAGAATCCAGGTGGGCTTTATCTCACCGCTTAAGGTATTCTAGATGCCTTTAAAATTAAATATCTCATTTACACTTAAATCAACCATACATGGAAAAGTCTACAGTAAAAGTATATGATCCGTATTTAAAGGGTATCGGACAAATTATGCTTCAGGAAAATTCACTCACCGGGCTAATTTTTTTATTCGGTATTTTTTTGAATTCACCCCTTTTGGCCCTCGGTTTATTAATAGGAACTATTGTTGGTACGCTAACCGCTCAGGTACTTAAATACGACCGAGACAATATAAACAGCGGACTGTATGGGTTCAATGCAGCATTGGTAGGTATTGCTATGCTTGTGTTTTTTCATTCAACTGTAATGGTTTGGATTGGAATTATTCTGTTATCGGCACTAAGTACAGTTTTGATGAATTTTTGCCTGCAGAAAAAAATACCCATTTTTACTTTCCCCTTCATTTTATTGGTATGGATAGCGCTCTATTTTTTCCATAATGTTGCGCCCGTTGAGCCACCTACAGAGGAAGAACTTGCCGGATTAATTCCTGAAAGTTTTGACCTGAAAAATTTTGGATTTGGTTATGGTGAAGTCATTTTTCAGGGCAGTTTTATTTCGGGTGTTTTGTTTATGATCGCCGTCTACATCAGTAATCCAAATGCATCATTGTACGGAATGGCAGGTTCATTTGTAGCGACCATATTTGCTTATCTCCTCATAGATAAATTTGATGCGGTTCAGCAGGGTTGGTTTACATTTAATGCTGTGCTTTGTGCCATTACTTTTTCAGGGTTAGAAAGGAAAAATGGCGTTTATGTGCTCATTGCTGTATTTCTTTCTGTGGTGATAGAAAATATTATGATGGACAGAGGCCTTATATTCCTCACATTTCCTTTTGTATTGGCCACCTGGATTACACTCCTCATCAGGGATGTGCTGGTTAAAAAAGCATTTGCCAAAGCATAATCATACATACTATAGAGGATATTATCTTTTGCAGCATTTGTATGTAAAAACCTGCCTTCCTTAAAGTGAAGGCAGGTTTTATGCATTTGGTGATTAACGCATTCTTTTTAAATAGGATTACCCATTTAGTTTGCATTGGAAATATAGCTAAGCGGTAGGTAAGATATAAACCACACAAATAATTAAGTATTGTCCTCCCCCTACATCCTCATTCTACAGCTCCTCTGCGGTTCACCCCCTCCAGAGGGGGACATAACAGCCCTTCATTGCAATGTGAAAAGTCTGGATGAAAGTTTAAGAGAAGTAATGTTGCCCAGTGGAGGGGGTGAATTTCGAGCATTACACATACTCAGGTTTTAGGGGGAGGATGTCCTATTCATGACTCATGAAAATATTAGACTACAGAGGGCGATTGCGTTATTCAAATATTTCTCTGTGGTCCTCTGTTGTCTTGTATTTGAAATAAAATTATCCCGCTATTACAAATAAAAATCAGAAAAAAATACTCACATAAACTCTCATAAAAAAGGGAGATCCTGGGGTAAAATGAATTTCGGAAACTGGTAAGGGTTCTGATTGAAGCCGGCTTTCTGTATCAAACTGGGTTTCTTTCCATTTACTGTTAAATATATTTTGAACAGTAAGTCCGGTTTCCCATTTTTTGGCATTATAATTTACGATTGCATCCCAGATAAAATACCCTTTTGCAATAACGGTATTATCTTCATTTGCCGGCCTGTCGCCCATCAATCGGTATCGAATACTGCCGTTCCAGCCCATTGCTTTGCGGTAAGTGATACCTCCTGTACTGGTAAAAATTGGAGCAAGGGGCAGGTAGCTTTCTTCTTTGGGTGTCTCTAATGCCCTGGGATTTGCATAATTCATGTCAACATCCAGAAAGATGTTTTTTACAAATTCGTAACGCAAAGATGCATCCCATCCAATACGGCGTGTTTTGCCACCAGGCTCAACCACTCCTTCATCACCTACATACACAAATTCCTGTGCCAACCACAAATACCAAAGGGCTGATTGCAGTACGGCTTTATCGCCCAGTTTCAATACCACACCTAAATCACTTCCCCAGGCCGGGGTTACAACTTCCCGTCCATTTTGCTGTACAGCCACACGGGTATCATTACTATGAAAGCCCTGGCCATTATGCCAGTAAAGGTGTACATTCTTATTAAGCCTGTAATCAAAATTTAATTTAGGACTGGCAATGAAAGAACCGGAACTGAGCTTTGATCCGTTGAGCACATCATCATATGAATTTGTAAAATAATCACCCCGGATTCCTGCAGTAAGGTCAAATGCCGGGTTGAACTTAATAATTTCTTCAGCAAAAACTCCGGCATTCAATTCTCTGATATTTCCCAATTGAATGGGAGAAGTTACAATCGTTCTGCTACGTGTCCTGCTCAGTTCAGAATTTTCAGTGGCATCAAATCTTACCTGTACACCTGATTGTAATTTAGATTGGAATCTCCCCAGGTTATGTTCTTTATCCAAAACGGAATTCACCAAAAATAAATTCCTGGCTTCTTTTTGTCTGATCTGGTCGCCATTTACCGGATCATTCAGAAAAAAAGTAAAGTTCGAATAGAGTTCAAACAAATAGCGGGTATAAAGAAACTGGTTTTTCCATTTCAATCCATTGTGAAAATAAGTGGTAAGTTCTGTGTTGAAATTATAACGGCTGGTTTTTCCGCCTTCTGTATCATCTATGGCACCAAACCACCCGATAGATCCATCTTTAACTGAACGGACTGGAATCTGACCGCTGGCATTCCATTTACTGGAAAATCCTGAAATAAGGGCAGTCAGATATGAAGAGTTGCCAACCTTACCATGGTATTTCAGCATGCCATTTAATCGGTTGAAATGCTGTGGTGAGTCAAAAAAGTTATCTGAATAAGAGGCCTCACCCCCAAAATATAAACTTTGTGTTTTCTCTTTGTTTTTTTTACTGTTTAAGAGATTGATTCCTGTAATCAACCGGGCCGTATTAAATTGCCCGGCTTCGAGTTTCACAAAACTTTTATCCAGAAAATTCTTTGTTTGAAATTCTACAAAACCTGCCGTGGCCATATTGCCTTTATCCGCATCATAGGGACCTTTACTGAAATTCACCTTCTCGATGAGTTCCGGAATAACAAAATGAAGATCCGCATAACCCTGGCCGTGCGCGTGGCTGACCATATTTACAGGCATGCCGTCCACACTGATATTTATATCCGTTCCGTGATCGAGGTCGAATCCGCGGAGGAAGATTTGTTCCGCCTTTCCTCCACCGGCATGCTGGCCAATGAAAAGTCCAGGCACTATTCTTAATACTTCCTGAGAATTAAAAATCGGGTGTAATTGTATATCCAAATCACTAATTGTATGAAAAACGCCTTTTTGGGAACCGGCATTAACCACTACTTCCTGAAGGGAACTGATTTTTGAGGTGAGCCTGACAGTTATATCATTCTCAATTTCACTGATGATAATTGTTTTCGCCGCAAAACCAACGCATGAAATAATGAGTTCTTTATCGCCGACTGGCAGTCCTGCCAAACTGATCATTCCATTTTGATCGGAAATTCGGATAAAACTAAAAGTTGAATTATGCACCGTGGCATTAGCCACGGGAATACCTGTTATATCATTTACAAGGAGTATAGACTTTTTGGACTCCTGTGAAAAAATAACGTTACTAAATACAAGCAGTCCGGTTAAAATAGATAAAATTCGATTCATTTATAATCAGCTTATATTTAAATAAATATAAAACTAATAAGGGAAATTTTATATATAAATTGCTTTCTTTTTTAGGATTAAATATTCATATTATTTTTAAGTTATTTCTGTAAGATTAGGCTAATTTCGTCGTGTATCAGTTTCAGTATTTTGAATACTTACAGTTGCATATTCATGAGCAATAAATTAATTAAACAGTAAAAAATATTTCAGATGTTATTGAAGAAAAACCTTAGGCTGCATAGAATCTTCGTGATTACCTGGAAAACAAATATTGTATTGATTATTCTTATGACAATTGCTTATGTAATTGATATTTATTTATTTCCGGATATTTTTGTACCGCCCTCTATTTCGGCACTGATGGGTACAGCACTTGCTTTTTTCATTGGTTTCAATAATAACCAGGCATATGGCCGGTGGTGGGAGGCAAGGATCGTTTGGGGAGGTCTTATCAATGAATCAAGGACCTTTTGCAGAAACCTGATCGCTTATTTAAAACCCGGCAGCCTGGATGAGAAAAGTGTAAATACAAACGAAATTACAAAGGCAATGGTTTACCGGCATATCGGTTTTTTATATTTATTTAAAGATTCCCTGAGGAAAATTAACACGGGCGACTATAAGAAATATTTATCAGAAGAAGATCTGAATAAAATTTCCGGGTTATCAAATGGATACAATGCGATTATGGATATTCAGGCCAGACAAATCGGAGAATTATATCAGCAGGGTTTGATAGATGGGTTTGAATTTACTGTCTTCCATAATACGTTAACGAATATTAATAATGATATGGGCAGGGCCGAGCGTATCAATAATACTGTTTTTCCGCCTACGTATATTTATTTTACCGAGTTGTTTATTTACCTGCTTGCTATACTTATAACACTCACTACTGCACAGACTATTGGAGCATGGTCCATTTTCTTTGGCTGGGTCATCGGATTTGTATATCATACCACACATGTTAATGGGCTCAGTATAATGAATCCTTTTGAAATATCTCCAGCCTCTATACCGTTGAGTTCCATTACCCGGACCATCGAAATAAACTTAATGGAATCGCTGGGTATTCAAAAAATTCCACCTCCGGAACCTGCCTATGAAAACGGAGAATACATTTTATAATGTTTTATTTATGTTGATCGGTTAACCAGGTTTTAACGTGTGGTGCCATTAAACGAATGATTACAATTTCGCTGATTTTCCAAGTGCTATTTCACCCTGGTACCTTGAGTAAGCAACTCTTTTTGAGAAGCCCAGAATCACAATAAGCTCTTTTGTCATGCCAACACAAGAGACATGTTTTTGGTGCACATTGATAAGATGCCTCCTTCATCGGGATGCGAATGTTAAAAAATAATGGCGCAGTAAGTGGAACAACATTTGCATAATAATCCTCTTTTGTATTAAAATGGATTTTCCATTGGTCCATCCGGATCGCCATCAATTTTGATTCGTAGTAATAAAATACATCGTGCCTTTGTGATTCTTTGCTTTTCCCTGTCCAATAGTCAAGGTTATTAAGCTCGTCAATATATTGTTTCTTTTGGGTCATCATATCAGCTGCAACATCTTTAACACCCGCAATGGCCGCAAAAGTTGAAAACATATCCTTGTGCATTTGTATCCCATTCAGCACTGTTCCCGGCTTTATATGACCGGGCCATCTTACCATACTGACTACTCTCATTCCTCCTTCATAAGTAGACATTTTTTCTCCCCTGAAAGGTGTAGTACCGCCGTGAGGCCAGCTGGAATGCTCAGGTCCATTGTCTGTACTATACCAAACTACCGTATTCTCTGCCAGACCATTCTTATCTAAAAAATCCAATATTGCCTTTACGTCTGCATCGTGTTGCAACATACCACTACCATGAAAATCTGCTTCGCTGGTGTACTGTTCGGCAGCATAACGCCAATGGTCGGCCAACCTGGTGTACAAATGCATACGGCTGGTATTTAACCATACAAAAAATGGTTTACCCTGCTTCTTTGAACGCAACATAAAGTCAAACGCTTTAGGTGCAACTTCTGCACTGTCAAATAGTTTCATTCTTTCGTTTGTCAGTGGCCCTTCATCTGTAATCTTTTGTTTGCCAACTTTGCCAAATCGGGGATCTATAGTAGCATCATCCACATTGGTAGCATAACTGTGCAATACATTCCTGGTTTCAAACTTATTCTTGTATGCAGATATACCACCAGGGTACTTATTTGCTACTGCTTTGTAATCTCTTTGCTCAGCTTCTTCCTGTGTATTTAAGTGGTACAGGTTGCCATAAAATTCATCGAAGCCATGATTAGTGGGTAAATGTACATTTTGATCACCCAGGTGATTTTTCCCAAAATGACCGGTAGCATAACCCTGTGCTTTTAATACTTCTGCTAAAGAAGGAGAAGCAGGTTGTAATCCTAACAAATCTCCCGGCGACCCCACGGTAGTCATGCCGCTTCTGATAGGATATTGCCCTGTTATAAACTATGCCCTGCCTGCAGTACAACTTGGTTGTGCATAATGATCGGTAAACATCACCCCTTCTTTACCAATCCGGTCAATACCCGGTGTGGTATATCCCATAATACCAAGACCATACAGGCTCACATTGTCCCAACCAACATCATCTCCCCAAATCACCAGGATATTGGGTTTATCGGTGATAAGTTTTGGGCTTGACACAACGGTAGTTTTACCCTTGGGTTGTTGCGCATGGCACCTACAACTGCCATTACAATGACCACTGCTGTTAAAAAATACTTAATGATGTTTGTAAAAGTTTAATTTAGATTTCAAGAGAAATACACTTATTTAAATCGATTAATGAAATGCAAATTTTGAATACAACAAATTCTGGCAATCTCTCAATTTTGTATGACACATAAATTAAGCACAGTAATTACCAAAAATTCAGCATATCAACCGGAAGTTCCTTTTCTTATTGTTCCCCTTTCATCAGTGTTTTCATCAATTCAGAAAAATCAAAAGTTGCTGCTTTTTGTACAGGAGGGAATTCTATTAAAGTTTTGATGTGCTCATTTAAGAGTTCCTGAATCGGCTCGTTCAAAAACTGCTTTCGTTGTAACATATCTGACCGGTCTGTTAAGTTATCAAAGCTTTCAAAAGGATCAAATGCAAGGTTATAAAAGACAGGAAATTTTTCCTTCACGTAAGGAGCATAATAATTTTCACTGGTCTGGAAATTTAATTTCCATTGATTAATTCTAACGGCTCTAATGTCAGATTCGTGATAGTAAATAAAATTATTTCTTTTACTACCGTTTGTTTTTCCTAACCAGTAATCCAGGTTGTTTACACCGTCAATGTATTGCTTTCTTTCTGTTTTCATTTGTTCTACTACGTTCGGATTTCCGGCTGCCGCAGCAAGTGTTGTAAAAATATCCATGTGCGCCTGAATACCGCTTAAAATTTTCCCTTTAGGAATATGATTCTTCCACATCACCATCATGGGAACTCTTACTCCTCCTTCGTAGGTAGTCATTTTCTCACCCCTAAAAGGGGTTGTTCCACCATGTGCGCGTGCACTATGCTCCGGACCATTGTCTGTTGAATAAACAACGATTGTATTTTCCAATAAACCCATTTTTTCTAATTCATCCAACATCATTCCTACCTGCATGTCATGCTCCATCATGCCACTTCCATACATATCATGTTCTGTGGTATATGGCAATGAGAGATAGCGGCTTTCCGGCTTCAGGTGCGTAAACATATGCATCCGGCTGGTATTAAGCCAAATAAAGAATGGCTTTTTATTTGCTTTTGCTCTTTTGGCAAAATTGAGCGAAGCAGCTATAAATTCTGAATCAACATTCTCCATTCTCTCCTTAGACAATTGTCCGGTTCCTTCGATTTTTTGTTTGCCTACTTTACCAAAGCGAGGATCAACGGTAGGATCATCTACATTTGTTGCCCAAGTATGTAATACTTCTCTTGTTCCGTATTTTTTGAAATATGCCGGATCCTGAGGATAATCTTTCTGTTGGTATTCTTCCTGTGTGTTCAAATGATAAAGGTTGCCATAAAACTCGTCAAACCCATGTACCGTTGGCAAATGTTCATTCCTGTCACCCAGGTGATTTTTGCCAAATTGACCTGTAGCATACCCTTGTTTTTTTAATACTTCAGCAAGTGTAGGTGATTCCTTTTTTAATCCCAGTTCAGCACCAGGTCTTCCAACAGTTGTCATCCCGCTTCTTATCGGGTATTGACCTGTGATTAAGGCAGCACGACCTGCGGTGCAGGAGGGTTGGGCATAATGGTCGGTAAACATAACGCCATCTCGTGCAATCCGATCAATGTTAGGCGTTCTGTAACCCATTGTTCCCAATCCATAAGCGCTGACATTTTGCCAACCTACATCATCGGGGAAGATGATTAAAATATTGGGTTTTTCCTGAGCCTGAGCAAAAAAAAATGCCAGGTTGGTTAATATCAATAATATGAATTTAAAGAGGATTTGCTTTTTCATTTGGTTTATGTTTATATGATGATAGATGTGTTCCTGCAATAATCATTTTTTAAAAAGACTACATTCTATATAGTTATAAGAAGGTTTGGTATACAAAACAATTTTTAGGTTGACATCTCTTTTCCACGTCATTCCGTTTTAAAAAAAGTACATGAAATGGTTAACTTTCGCCTGATTTTTAAGGTTCAATAATATTAAACCAATATTCAAAGTTTTCAATGTTGTTTAAAAATGCTTTAAAAGCATCAGCGTCTCCGCCTATTTTAACTTTTCCTGATTTGATCAGGTCGTCCACTTTTACACCTTTTCCTGAAGTTAATATGGCAAAGTCCAACCGGCTTATTGTAATGGTTGCTGTAACATCCTTCACAAGGTGTGAACCAATTCTTGGATTTACGACACCATTACTTACAATTAAACTGGCTTTTTCATTTTTGTCGGTAAGTACAAGATTGAAATTGTATTTATTTTTATTTTCTTCGGTACCCTTATATCGCATAGCGATGTAATTGAAGAATAATTCAGAAGACATCCCATTGATCATGTCTGGTCCGGATGTGCCCGACATTGGAATTATTTTAACCCCCATTCGCAATTCCTTAGCCCCGGTCAGATAGAAGTTTCTCCATGGTCCAGATTCCGCCTGGTAGCCCATTTGTTCATACGCATCGGCAAGGAGATTTCTGGCTTTTTGATTTTTGGGATCTGCAAAAACCACGTGCTTTAACACTTGCCCAACCCAACGGTATTCACCTTTATCATAAGATTTTTGCGCCATGGATATGACCTTATCGCCCCCCCCCATAAACTCCACATATTTAGCGCCGGCTTCGCTGGGAGGTAATGGATTCAGGTTAGATGGATTGCCATCAAACCATCCAAAGTATAACTGATACTGTGCCTTGGCATCATGACTTACCGTTCCATAATAGCCCCGGTCGTAAAATTCTTTGTCGAGTGCTTCAGGGAGCTTGAGCATTTCTGCAATTTCATTTGGCGTGTAACCCTCATTGGCTAATCTTAAAGTCTGGTCATGTATATAGCGATATAGATCCCGCTGGTTTTCCCAAAAACTAAGAATGGTTGCATTGCCCCAGGTTGGCCAATGATGCGAACCAAAAGAAACCTGAACATCTTTGCCAAACATATAAATACACTTATCGATATATTGACTCCACTTTTGGCCGTTACGAACCTGCGCACCTCTAAGGGTATATAAATTGTGCAGGGTATGCGAAATGTTTTCAGCCTGGCAAAATGCTTTCAGTTCCGGAAAATAAAACATCATTTCAGCCGGCGCTTCAGATTCTGGTGTATAGATAAAATCAATTTTTATACCATCAACAGTGCGTGATTCTCCGCTCTCTTTAGTAATAAAATCAGTTGGGTCCAGTATGCCCGTTTCACCTTTAGAGGTAGTAGTGCCTAAACCAGATCCCAGGCTACCGGTAGCACTTTTGGGTAAAAGGCTGCCATACATATACGCAGCTCTTCGACTCATCGTGTTGCCCCCCATCACGTTTTCACTAATGGAATGTTCAAAAAATCCTGCCGGTGCAATAACCTTCACTTTGCCGGACTTCAAGTCCTGCTCTGATACAAAAGCTCGCATACCGCCAAAGTGGTCAATATGACTATGGGTTAGTAATAATGCTTTAACCGGGAAGTCTCCCAACTTCTCTTTTACCAGTTGCATTGCAGCTTTGGCCGTAGTTGGAACCGTAAGCGGATCAATAATCAGCCAGCCTGATTTCCCTTTTATTAAGGTCATGTTAGCCAGGTCAAATCCACGAATCTGGTAAATATTATCAGCTACCTGGAAGAGACCATTCATGCTATTCAGCCTGCTTTGCCGCCACAAGCTTGGGTTAGCAGTGCCTGGAGTATTCTCTTTCAGAAAATCGAATTCCTTCATGCTGTAACTCATACTGCCATCGTCCTGCAATATTTCACCGGAAGGGATAGTACCCATAAATCCTTTGCTTGCATTTTGAAAATCGGCAGTGTCAGAAAAATTCAGGTATTTCAACAAGGCATCATTAGATGTTTTGGTAAAGGATGAGGGTGTCTTACTTTCATTGCTAACTTCATTTTCCACCTTTACTTCAGGTGTTTCTTTACATGCATTGAGCAATACGGAACTCGTAAATAATAAGGCGAATACATTTCGCATACAGATTGTTTAAAATTTATAACTAAGGAGAATTTTTAAAATATTTCCCTGAATACCATTCTCATTGGTGGCAACTATTCCTCCATAAGTAATATAGCCGCTATATTTAGGATTTATATCAGCTCCAACCGTTCCGCCAATCGCCAATGAATTGATTTTATTTCCCTGGAGTTCTCCATCAATTTTTGGCTGGCCTCCATATCTGTACTGATAGTCGAAAGAGGCCCAGATTATTTTTGAAAGTTTCTGCGTTACATGGCCCTCCAAATTAAATAATGCATTTTGCTTAAGATGATCTCCACTCGATATGTCATGATTGCTGGTAAAAACAGAAATACTGGGCAATAATTCAATGGAAGTAACCTTTGCAGTTCCCCAGTTAAAAAATTTCATCATCGGAAAACCCAATTTAAATTCCCAGCGATTAGTACCGATATTGATCTTTTTATCTGCATTATAAACACCTGTAGGAGCCCTGATTCCTATAATTACATCTACAATTTTATCATACCTGGTTTTCATGTATCCCTGGCCATTTACAGCGGGAGCACCATATAGATTGATTAAGCCAATCATATAAGTATCCGCAAGTCCTTTGCTTTCCCCCTCGTAAATATTTCTTATTCCGCCTTGCGTATTGCCAAGGCTAACCATACCCACGGCAGCAGCGGTTCTCCCGGCTACTTCAAAAACATGGGTATACATCAACCCGTAAATATTGGTTTTGAAATCGGCCTCTGTAACAAAAAGTGTATTATCGAAAACACTATTGGAATTGACATGGGAATATATTGGTGCCAGTATATTGGTACCCTTGGGAGCGGGCCAGTATGCCCTGGGCCCATCACCCTGTCCATAAGACATTGTGGAGAAAATCAAAAGATAAGACAGTAGAATGTGGGGATAGTTCCTCATTAATAAATTATAAAGGCAACTTGCATATAATCAAATATTAAAACAGCTGGCATTAAATCAGAAAATGTCATCTGCCATAATGACATTTATTTTTGGTATGTCATTTTTCTAACCTGTTGGGGCTTTCAATTGAACAAAAGTGTTTAATCCCAACGGCATTGTAATGGATATAATCCGTTTGAAGAATAGTCGTTTCATTTAATTAAAGCTTTAAAAGGTTAAACAACGGCCGGAGAATGTGAAATACGAAGCTTACACATTTAAATATCAATATTATCGAATCAGGTATTCAATCACAGGAATTAAAAGGTTAGGAATCATCGAAATTTGAAAAAATTGAACATTTTTGATGGTAAGTACACCAAAACCCGAATAGTTAATACCAGGATTAATCCGCGAAACTGTAAACAGTCATAAAGGGACCTGCTGGCAGGCAGCAAAATCACTGTTTTCAAAAACGCTGATTGCTTTTGCGCTCAGTATTCTGCAAAGCGGCATAATTATACGGGGATGCTCAACTCCGAAATAACCTATTATCCCAGGAAATAAGTATGATGGCATGGAAGCCAATGTGAAGTCAGGCTCTTTAAGGACCCGGAACAAAAAGGGAAATCTTCCAATATCTGCTTCCTGAAGTATGTGTTACTTACAAATGCTTTTGTTCTGACAGAATTGTCCTGAAATAATCAGAGGGTGTTTGGTTTGTCCTTTTTTTTATAGCGGTAATAAAAGTAGTTCGGGTCTTGAATCCGGCTTTCTTACTCAAGGCATCTAAAGTATATTGGTAAAAATCGGAGGATGTAGTTGCCAGTTTGGCTAAATAATCCACCCGGTAATCATTTAACAGCTCATTGAAATTTTTACCATACTCCTGGTTGATAAAGGCAGACAGTTGATAAGAAGGTATGTCCAAATCATCAGACAGGTCTTTGATCTTATATCCGGTTTTCCGGTACGGTTCTTTCTCCTCAAAGAACTGCTCCAATTTTTGTTTATAAAGATTGCCTTGATCTATTGTTAAACTTTGTTTTTTGGGGGAAGTTGTTGAAATCAATACTTCACTGCCAGCTGAAATGGCTGGCGTAGTTTCCTGAAGCCAACCCTTAAAACCATACAATATAGATGGGCGAATTAACAGGTTTACACAAATGAAAAAGATATTAATTGAAAAGGTAAAATTGATCATTAAAGACAGATCGTATCGGCGGGAAAGATGAAAAGAATATTCAACTATCAGTAAAATATAAAATATTGACATAACTGAGGTAAACAAAAACAGCCATCGAAATGTCTTTGCATTTTGCTCGATCTGATAAGCTCTTTTCAGTTCATTTTTACGCCATGTTATTAATAACCAAAACTGACCGAACAATAATATTAAACCATAAATCAATTTAGCAGGTATGGCCCAACTTTTTAAAAGCAATGTCTCTGGCTCAAGTGAAATAAGGGTTCTATCTTCCATAAACCGCCTGACTATTTCCAATTTTTCTGCTGTCGGTAGTATATAAAAAGGTACCAGGCAAAGGGTATAAATCACAGCTGGAATAAATAACAGGTAATCTTTACGACGTAACGAAAAAGACTGATTCACCACAGAGTGGACATATAGATAAGCAACTACCGGTAATACGAAATGAGTCCAACCAAATACCCGCCATATATGTGGGAAAGCAAGGAAAAAATTAGTAAAAGTCAGCGAATTAATAATAACCAAAGATGACAAAATGAGTAAGGTAATGGCCAGTAACCTCGGCGCCAGGGATTGGTTATGGTTGAGAAAATACAGGATACATGCAACGAGAAAACCAAGAATACCGGTAAAAAAAGAAAAAATAAAATACCATTCGAGAGTAAGTTGCATGAATAGAATTTAATATGCAATTTATATTAATCCAAATCATTATCTGAAATCTGGTCCTAAAAATCTAAGTTTAGATAATATGACACTTGATCAACAAGGGGTTTTAACAAACGCGTGGTGAGGGAGAGATTTGCTGTCCAGATCCCGGGAAGAGTTCGAATCCCATCAAGTATTTGATTGGCAACCAGTCATGCAACTAAGACATGCTTTTCCTGAGGTTAAGACTCAAGGCAAAAAACAGTACCCAGGAAACAAAATATAAGTTGCCTGGGTTACTGCTAGCAATCACTCATCGCTGCGCTTGAACATGTACTTGAAACCTTTTGCAACCTTTGACATCTACTCCTTTAGGAACTTCCTTTTTGTGATTTCAACAAGAGATGAAATTCATATGAATATTTTTTAAGTTTACTTCACTCCCTCAGCAACTCTTGAAAAATTTACCGGGGACTTCTTCCAGCATGGCCTCAATTTTTTTGGCCGCATTTGTAATGGAAAGCCCGCCAAGATTGGTGCATCGTAATGTGTGATGGATCTGGTCGCCTACAGCTTTCATGGTGTCTATTACTTCATCCAATGGGATCAGTTGCTCATAATTGGATAAAGCCATATTGGCAGAGGATACAGCATTGGTAGCCGCCATCACATTCCTTCCCAGGCATGGCGCCTCAACCCTGTTTCCAATAGGATCGCAAATGATGCCCAGGGAATTTTGCAATGCCAGTGAAGCAGCTGCTATAGCCTGACTAAGTGTGCCTCCTTTCATCTCAGCCAATGCAGCAGCGGCCATACCACCGCCTGATCCGGTTTCGGCCATACATCCGCCTACTTCTGCAGCAAAAGTTGCATGTGCCGCGATAAAGACACCAATCAATCCCGCCGATAACATGGCTTTCACCAAATCATCTTCCGATAACTTCAATGAATGTGCCGTTCCAATCAGTGCCCCTGGCAATGCCCCACAACTTCCGGCTGTTGGTGCTGCCACGATTACACCCATAGAACTTTTAACTTCCATCATGGCACTAACATACATGATGATCCGGTTAGTGGCATCACCGCCGATCAATTTATCTGCTTCAAAATTTTCTTTGAACTGTAATGACTGGCTTCCCAGTATGCGGTCTTCATAATGTGTTCCTTTCAACCCCAGTTGAATGGCATTCCCCATGATATGTACGATCTTCCGCATCTTCTCAAAAACCTCCGCTGCCGAAATATTTCCCCGGGCCATTTCATAATCCACTGCCAACTCCCATAACATTTTGTTTTTATCCTGATTATACTCCAGCATTTCATTACAGGATATAAAAGGAACCGTTAAATTCTTCCTGGACATTACCGGCAAAACAGGTTTCAGGTATTTGATACATGAAACCCCTTCCATAGACTGTAATTCTGAACAAATAGCAGGATCCAAAAAAGCCTGTGATTTAATTTCTACAAAACATATCGTTCCTTTATGGATTTCGATATCATCATACTGAACAGAAGCCTTCAGAAATTCTACGATGTTTTCGGGGGCATTGCAATAAATCAATGTATAATAAAAATCTCCGGCCATGGATACTGGCAGTCCATCAATTTCGATTACCTCGATCATACCACCACCGGTTGAAATGGCTGTAAGCATCCTGGTTTCTGTAGCACTATGCAGCGTGATCTTATATGTATTGGGATGATCTGCATGTATATCAAGGATATTAATAGCGACATTGATTCCCGCTGTCACAATGTACTTATCAGATTCGGGCAATCTTTCGTCATAAGCCTCCCAGCCTAAGAATCCGCCAAAAAGTCCCATATCAGATCCCTGGCTTTTATGTGTCGTGGCTAGTGAGCCCTTTGGATCAAATTCAATAAGGATGTCTTTGATGTTTTCATCCATCAGGTCCCTGCACATACGGGCTATGCGCAATGATGCGGCACAGTGGGAACTGGAAGGGCCACGCATAACCGGACCAATAACATCGTTGAATATGCTTGGGAAAGTACTCATCTTTTCTTTATTTGAAAGTGAATGATAAGTTACTGAATATTTTTCATACCCTTAACATGATGGGTGATTTAAAGAATATGATAGATTACTCAATGATCATTTATAAAGCGTAACCCTGTTTTTAACAATAAAATTTTGCATTGATTCCGATTTCCCATTAGACAGTATCATCTTATAGGACCCCGCCTGTATATATTTTTCATACTGAGTAAAGTAAGGCAAATCGCTGGCTTGCCTGCTCACAATTAAATCCCATCGATATTGATTGAATCCCTTTTGCCCCTCTAAGTCAGTTGCCCAAACTTCCTTGTTGTTTACGTCTCTAAGTGAAAGCCTGATTGCCTTCGCTTCACTCAACCAATAGGTAATGGGTAATTTTTCAATTGTACGATAATCCGGCACCTGTGACGAAGAACTAAACCAGGGCAATTCGGCTTCAGAAATATCATACAAAAAGTCTTTTTCTGCAAGAATTTTTTTGTTAGCCAAAGCATGAATAGGAAGAAGGTTGATTTTATAAATACCACGTCCATGTGTAGCTGCTATTAAATCCATAGTGGATTCATGGATCTCAAGATCGGATATGGCCGTACCAGGCATTTTACTTCCCAGATAGGACCAGCTTTTTCCTCTGTCAACTGAAATATAAACGCCACGAATACTACCTGCATATAAAATGTTTTCACTGGTGGGATCTTCCAATATTACATTCACGGGTTCATTGGGCAGGCCGGAAGAAATACCTGACCAGGTTTTCCCATAATCTTCAGACAGGTACAGGTAACTTTGAAGATCATCATAATTCAGACCCGTCATTGCAACATAAACCCTTTCTTTGGCAAACCGGGAAGGACAAATGCTCCGTATATAATTATTAGCCATTCCAATATCGTTTTCTTCCCAACTGGCACCATCGTTTTTTGAAACCCAAAAAGCACCTCTGTCCGTACCTGCATAAAGCAACCCTTTTTGAATATGAGATTCCACAAGCGCCCCGCTGGCAAAAGAACGCTTTTCTTTAATAGCTGACTTAGCAAGATTTGGGCTGATCAGTTCCCAGGAATTTCCCCGATCCCTGCTTTTGAAAATATAATTGCCTCCATGATAGATGGTTTTACTATTATGCGGCGATATGAAATAGGGCGTGACATAATTAAATACAAGCGTGTCTTTTACTTCTTTGGGAAGTTTGGGTTGAATGTCAACTGTTGTATCAGCATTCCTGTCGAGCCGAATGGCACTTCCATGTTGCATACTGTAATAAACAATATTTTCGTTCTCCGGATCAACCTGGGTTACACATCCATCCCCGCCATCCCATGGATCGATCCAGAGGTATTTCCAGGTATCCGGAAAATTGGGCTTAATCTCATTTGGAGGTCCATAAACGGTTGCATCATCCTGCGTTCCACCATAAATGATATAGTTTTTTTGATCGATGGTGATATCATAAAATTCGCCCGTGGGAATGTTGTTGTAATGGAACCACGATAAACCTTTGTCATAACTAACATATAAACCTCCGTCGTTACCGGCAACAATATGATTAGGATTATCGGGATTAATCCATAATTCACATTGATCCAGGTGAAATCCTTTCGCAAGGCCATGATTTGACCGGCTGACTTGTCCGCCTAAATAGGTAAATGTTTTGCCACCATCGATGCTGTGTGCAAGGCGAACACCAAGACAAAATATCTCTTCATCGTTTTTAGGGTTCACATACACATCTGTAAAATACCAGTCAATCACTGAAAAAACATTAAACGGGGCATCATGAGTTTTCGTCCATGTTAACCCACCATCTGTTGTTTTATATAATTCAGCTGCCTGGCCGGGAGCATTCTTAAGGTTATCAACAAATGCATATGCTTTTAAGGGATTGGTGTGAGATACTGCAAGCCCGATACGTCCTGTTAAAGCACCTGAGGGCAATCCTTTTGTACATGCCTGCCAGTTTTTCCCTCCATCAATACTGCTGAAAACACCGCTGTTTTTTCCACTGATGCCCGGATAAACTTCCCACATGGATGCATACATGATTTTGGGATTTGAAGGGGCGATAACGATATCGTTGGCCCCTGTTGCATCATCTTTAAACAGCACCTGCTGCCAGGTTTTTCCTGCATCCGTAGTTCTGTAAAGGCCCCGATTTGGATTTTTAGACCATAAGTGACCAAGTACCGCTACCATTACTATATTTGGGTCAACCGGATCTATTGCAATTTCAGCTATGGACCATGAATCCTCCAGACCGATATGTTGCCATGTTTTACCTGCATCATCAGACCGGTACATGCCGGTGCCTGGCAATGTAAAGTTTCTTGGTTTTTTCAGGTTTTCGCCGGTTCCGAGATAAATGATATTCGGATCAGATGGCGCCAGTTCCATATCGCCTATACCCAAAGATGCCTGCTCTTCAAAAACACAATTCCAGGTAATCCCGTTGTCAACTGTCTTCCATAATCCACCGGATCCAAAACCCACATACATGGTACCGTGATGTTTAGCATCTGCCTGCACAACATCGGCCCTGGCCGAATTTACCATTGGTCCCAAAGAGATCCAGTCCAGTTTATATCGGGTATCTTTTTTCATGCCCAGATATTGCTGAAAAGAATTATGTAAAGAAGATTGTACTTGTTGTGCAAAAATGCCTGTTTGAAAAAAAAAGTTTACTAAAAGGAATATGATTAAATAATTCTTCATTTGATTTTAGCCTTGAGGGTTGTTACATAAAAAATCTAACTCTTCCTTTTTAAATCTATTGGGTTAATTACTTTTTTACTTGTTGCATTCCTGAAATTATCAATAATAAATATCAATTAATCATCAAGAAAGCTAAAATAGCCTGATACGAATGCTAGACCCGGAAAAGATCCCTCCTTCGTCGGGATGACAGGACAAAGAATAATCAATAGCAGCTATGCACCATCCACCCCGCCTTTCATCCTGATGATGGAAGGATGATCGGAAAAAGATAATCAATAGCAAGTATTAATCAACCACACCACTTGTCAACCAAATGAAGGAGGGAAGAATGGAAAAGGATAATCAACAGCTTTTATTCATTTCCCACTCTCTTGTCATCCCGACGAAGGAGGGATCTGAAAAATTAAATACTGGCTTCTACTTAGCATTTACGATTAAAATAGTTTTTCTTTTAAAAATATATAATGCTAAGATGAATTAATTTGGAGCAATACCTGTTTATAATCATTTTCAGGGTATCACAAAATTTAAATCAAAGATTAGCATGATAGCATTTATTTGGATTTCATTAGCCATATTAACCATTTTGTATAGCACCGTTTTCATTAAGGATTTTTTAAAGAATAAAAAGAACCTTGAACCTGTCAGCTGGATAAAGGCTGGCATCATTGGTTTTGTGGTCAATTTTTTTGACGTATTGGGAATTGGTGCTTTTGCACCTCAAACCGCCTTATTAAAGTTTACAAAGCAAACAGAGGACAGGGTTCTGCCGGGAACGCTTAATGTCGCAAATACAATTCCGGTTTTGATACAAGCGATTATTTTTATAACGGTTATTAAAGTAGATCCTGTTACATTGGTTTTTATGTTGATAGCTGCAGCTGCCGGCGCGATATTGGGTGCCGGTATCGTAGCAAAATTATCTGAAAATAAAATCCGATTGACCATGGGGATCGCACTATTAATTACAGCGGGCTTCATGATTGCAGGTAAACTGGAATGGATTCAGAGCGGTGGAACGGAACTGGGACTGTCAAATGGGAAGTTACTGATAGCTGTTTTGGTAAATTTCATATTAGGGGCTTTAATGACCGCAGGAATTGGGCTATACGCACCATGCATGGCGTTGGTATATGCACTGGGATTGTCGCCACAAGTTGCCTTTCCAATAATGATGGGATCCTGCGCATTCCTGATGCCGCCTGCTTCGATCAGGTTTATCAAAGAAGGAGCCTATAACCGAAAAGCGGCTATGGCCATGGCCATACCAGGCATAGTAGCTGTATTGATTGCTGCATTTATAGTGAAGTCCTTACCATTAGACACACTCAGATGGTTGGTCATATTTGTAATCCTATATACTTCCGCAGTGATGTTGCGTGCTTCAATTACAAGGGAAAGAACACTCCCCCTGAAACCTTAAGAGTCGATATGAATTGTCTGGATGCGGTGAAGGAGGGATTTGCTGCGCAGATCCCGAGTGGGTTTCGTCAAAAGCAACTCAACAAAGCCGGCTTCGCCTTTTTTGTTTGTACGCATTCCCGCTAAAGCAAGCTTTGCGGGCCTGCTCACAAACACAAAACCCCGCTATCGCGGGGCTTTGTTGAGTTGCTCTTGCGGTGAGGGAGGGATTTGCTGCGCAGATCCCCGAGCGGGTTTCGTCAAGAGCAACTCAACAAAGCCGGCTTCGCCTTTTTTGTTTGTACGCATTCCCGCTAAAGCAAGCTTTGCGGGCCTGCTCACAAACACAAAACCCCGCTATCGCGGGGCTTTGTTGAGTTGCTCTTGCGGTGAGGGAGGGATTCGAACCCTCGGTACAGTTTAACCCGTACGGCAGTTTAGCAAACTGCTGATTTCAGCCGCTCATCCACCTCACCTTTTTCCTCATTTTTGAGGATGGCAAAAATAGGAAACCCCCGGTCAAATGCCAAAACTAATTGAAGCACCTATGTACGAATAACTTTAAAATCCAAATAATCTGCCGGTTCAACAACTTTAATCTCCACTTCCTCCACCCTGGCCCTCTCCGGACCCTGCCTGCACCATTCGGTCATTGCCAGGACAATTTTTTCTTCTCCTTCCACCCAAACCTCCACCGATCCATCCGCCCGGTTCTTCACCCAGCCAAACAAACCCAGCTCATCTGCCTTCTCCCTGGCCGAAGCCCGGTAAAAAACACCCTGTACCTTCCCCTTTACAATTATCGCCCTGGCTATCATGCAAAAAAAATCCTGCTCTCGCAGGAATTATTTTATGAGGTTTATAATAGGTTTTTATTACTTTCTTCGCGGTTAATGTATTTTGTCTTTCACTTTCGATTTTCTCCTCCCCCTAAACCCTGGTGCTTTTAATTATCTCTAAATTCACCCCCTCCAAAGGGGGATAAACAGCCTTTCACTTTCCACCTCGCACTTCCCACCTCCCACCTCGCACCTCTTACCTCGCACCTCCTACCTCCCACCTCCTACATCGCCGCCAGCTGCACTTTCTGCTGCAACTCAATCACACTCTCCCTGAACAAATTATCCGTATCCATCAGGTCTTTTACTGTCTGACAGGAATGTATAACCGTAGTATGATCACGGCCGCCAAAATGTTCGCCAATGGTTTTGAGAGAATTCTTAGTGAAGATCTTGGCCAAATACATAGTTATCTGGCGAGCTTGTACAATTTCCCGCTTGCGGGTCTTTTGCAGCAGCTTGTCATAAGAAACGTCAAAGAAATCACATACCATCTTCTGGATGGTTTCAATGGTAATTTCTTTGGACGAGGTTTTCACAAAGTTACGGAGTACTTTCTTCGCCAAATCGAGATCAATTTCACGTTTGTTGAGCGAAGATTGTGCCAAAAGAGAAATCAGCGCGCCTTCCAGTTCCCGGATATTACTCTGGATGTTATAAGCGATGTATTTCACCACTTCACGTGGCATTTCAAGCCCGTCATTCCGCATTTTCTTTTCCAGGATATCTATACGCGTATCATAATCAGGTGTTTGCAGATCGGCGCTCAGGCCCCAGCGGAAACGGCTGAGTAAACGCTCCTGCACCCCTTCCAGATCCTTGGGTGGCTTATCCGAACTGAGGATCAATTGTTTGCCCGACTGATGCAAATGGTTGAAGATCGCAAAAAGAGCATCCTGTGATTTTTCGGCCCGGTTGAAAAACTGCACGTCATCAATGATGAGCACATCTATCAGCTGGTAAAAATGTATGAAATCGTTAATGGCATTATTGCGGCTGTGATCCTGGAACTGGTTGATGAACTTTTCAGAGCTCACATATAATACAACCTTATTGGGATGTAATCGTTTTACTTCATTGCCGACAGCCTGTGCGAGGTGTGTTTTACCTAAACCAACACCACCATAAATAACCAACGGGTTGAAAGAAGTGGCACCGGGTTTTTCCGCAACGGTTTTTCCGGCCCTTCTGGCTACCCTGTTGCAATCACCTTCAACAAATGAATCGAATGTATATATAGGGTTAAGCTGCGAGTCGATTTGCATCTTTTTTAACCCCGGTATTACGAAAGGATTTTTAACTGGATTATTTATGACTAAAGGAAAATCCATTTCATTGTTTGAATAAGTTTTGAATCCGTGGCCGGTTACATCCATTGTCAGCGGCTTATTCTTATCGTTTCCGCTGTCAACCATGATCCTGTATTCCAATCTTGCCTCTTTACCCAATTCACGCTTCAAAGTCTTTGCCAATAAATTTACATAATGCTCTTCCAGGTATTCATAGAAAAACTGGCTGGGTACCTGGATCGTCAGTACCTTATCTTTTATCCCAACCGGTTTAATAGGCTCAAACCAGGTTTTGAAATGCTGCCATTCTACAATATCTTTTATGATAGCCAAACAACTATTCCAAACTTTATCGTGCGATTTGTCCATTAGTCCTTGAGCAAATTTTAGGGGTTCGTTTAATTCAACTTCTGGTTCTCAATGGGATATGCTCAATATCATTTCTTTTACGCTCCGTTTTCATTCCAGACTCACCGTTAAAAAAAATTTCTGAACATCTTTTTTTTTACGTATCAGATCATGTTTCTCAACTGCTGAATCTGCTCAACTGCATGTTTTTCACGATTATTTCGCGATATCCTGAAAGTAAAAAAAAAAACTGGTTTTTATATTTAAATCTTTTAAAAAAGATCGCTCTTTTTTCAAAAGGGTAGCGAATATAGATGCTGAAACCTGAAAAAAAAATTTTTTATTATCCTTCTTTCTTACCTATCGTAAGTGATTGATTTTTTTCTAAATTTTTGCCCTTTCCGGATGAAAAACTGTAATCCAGCCTGCCCAGCCTCAAACCGGCCCATCCTACCTGGTTCACCAGAACATCCTTGCCTGATTTATTGGTGTATTTGCGGGGAGCTTCAAAGAAGCGATGTGTATGCCCTCCCAAAATCAGGTCGATATGTTCAGATTGCTTTGCCAGTACCTCATCACTCACCTTATTATCCCTGTAAAGATCTCCCAGGTGTGATAAGCAAATTACCATATCACACCCTTTTTGTTTCTTCAGAAAATTAGCCTGCTTATTGGCTTCCTGAACAGGATCCAGGTAAACTGTCTTTCCGTATAAGTTCTCCGGTACCAGCCCGGCCAGTTCAATACCCACACCGGTCAATCCGATTTTCAATTTTCCTTTTTTGATGATGTGGTAAGGAATAAGCTTATTTTCCATAACCGTGTTCCGGAAATCGTAGTTGCACATAACGATCGGAAAATCAGCATGTGCACTGATCTGTGTTGCAAAATTTTCCAGTCCTGCATCAAAATCATGATTTCCCATAATGGCCGCATCATAACCCATGAGTTTCATGGCTCTTATTTCCGGCTCCCCTTTAAAAATATTAAAATAAGGTGTACCCTGGAAAATATCGCCCGCATCCAGCAATAAGACCTGCTCTTCTTCCTGCCTGATTTTGCTGATCAGGGCTGCCCTTGCAGCAATGCCTCCTTTACCTGCATTAGGCCCGCCATCCATGGGGAATGGTTCCATCCTGCTATGTACATCATTGGTATGCAGTATGGTGAGCCTGGAAGTTTTTACTTCAGATTCACGGGCATATAACAACGGATGTGCCAGCAGGAATGATGCAGCCGTTATGCCGGTTTCCCGTATAAATTTTCTTCTAGTTGCCATTAGTTATTCTTTTTCCCCCTGAAACAATAATCGGTTTGCCTGCAGTTTTGAAATCAACGCAATAATCAATCGTTGCATCACGCAACAAATAACCTGTCTTCTGCATCGGCAGTTCCCTGAATTGAACAAACCCACCGCCACCGCCAATGGTGTAATCCGAGTTAACCATAGTATATGTAGCAGCCGGGTCGATAGGTTTTTCGTTTATTAAGATGTCGGTGGCTTTTTTATCCCTGATCGTAAATGTTACACCGGCAATCCCGCAGCCGCCTTCTGCTGCAATATGGTCGAGGTATTGCTGCACCTGGACACCTGAAATTTTCAAAATAACTATCTGGTTATCAAAAGGCATCACTTCGTAAATACTTCCCCTGCGTAAAGGACCGGCCTGCAGGGAGTTAAGTCTAATGCCCCCGTTATTGATAAAAGCCATATCAGCAGCAGGATCAAATTTTTTCCTTGCCATGGACAGGTAAGAATCTGCTAAAAAATTTCCAAGTGAGCCATCAGGCTGACTCTTCTGCAAAGTAGAACCCAACTCAGCCAGCACATCGTTCATCGTTTCCCCAACCTTTGCCGAATAAGGTTGTAAAAAACTGACAATAGCTGAGTCTTTTTTGCCCTGTTCAATGGAATAACCTGCATATTGCACAGCCTGTGGACGAAAATGGGGCTGACAGGAAACGATCAGCGTTACACTCAGAAAAACGGTAAATATTGAACTGGAAATTCTTTTCATATAAACTGGTGGGAGGGGTGGTAAGGTAGAATTTTTTCGCCTAAAAAAAAGATGTTTTTTTGTAAGCTTACCCTGAATTATAACAATACCTTTGCCGTCAAAATTATCGCACATGGGATTTGATGTATCCGGCAAACTGGTCGCAAAATTTGATACTATTCAACGTACAGAAACTTTCAAAACAAGGGAATTTGTTATTGAAACAAACGAAGACATAAACGGAAGAACCATAACGAATTATATCAAGTTTCAGTCTGTTCAGGACCGTACAACCATCATCGACCGTTTCAATATCGGCGACCAGGTAAAAGTTCATTTCAACATTAAAGGAAGCCGTTGGGAAAAAAATGGCCAGGTAAATTATATTACCAACCTGGATGCGTGGAGGATTGAGGCAATTAATCTTCAACAAGGCGGACCTGCTTCCGGCGCTGAAATCACACCTGCGTTCCAGCCAGATATGTCTCGCGCAGCCGATGGTGTTGATGATCTTCCTTTCTGATTTTATTAAGGTGGTTGAAAACAACTTATACAATCATTTACTGTAACAAGCAATCAGAATGTCGCTCCGCCGCGGCGGACTCTATTGAACAATCAAATGTTTTCTGCAAGAATACCGCCCCGCTGGGGCTGAATACAAAACCTCGAATAAAACGTAGTTTTTGATTCGAACACACAAATCGTAGATCTGCATTTCAACTTATTAGAATAGGTAATCCAGAAGCATTATGCAGTTTTGCAATTCAGCTGAGTAGAGACATTCTTGCAGAACCAGTTGTATTTTGTATTTGAGCTCCAGAGGAGCGACATTCTTGTAGCTTCGGTTGTATTTTGCATTTGAACTCCAGAGGACCAACATTTTTACAACATCCCGATGTATTTGGTTTTGAACTCCGGGGGAGCAACATTCTTGTAGACACAAGTTGTATTTTGTATTAGAGCTCCGGAGGAGCGATATTCTTGTAGCTTCGGTTGTATTTTGCATTTGAGCTCCAGAGGAGCGAAATTCTTGTAGATCCAATTGTATTTTGTATTAGAGCTCCAGCGGAGCGAAATTCTTGTAGCTCCAGAGGAGCGACATTCTCGTAGCTTTGCGTGTATGCAGAAAAAAGTTTCTATCCAGGTATTACCGGAAGAAGTCTTCAACAAGGAAGCTGTTACTAAACATATAGCCCTGTCTTGCGGCATAAGCCCTTCAAGCATCAATGGATATCATACTTTGCGCGAATCCATTGATGCACGCAGCAGGCAGGTGAAGTTCAACCTTACCCTGCAGGCCTTTATTGATGAACCTTTCGTGGAAAGAAAAAGACCTGAATTTCATTTTCGGGATGTTCACCAGGCAACAGGAAAAATAATAATCATCGGCGCCGGTCCGGCCGGTTTATTTGCAGCTTTATCTTGCATGGAGAAAGGCATACAACCTGTTATCCTGGAACGGGGCAAGGATGTAAAAGCCAGACGCAGGGATCTTGCCGCACTAAATAAAGAAGGAATCATCAACGAAAACAGCAATTATTGTTTTGGGGAAGGCGGGGCCGGTACCTATAGTGATGGAAAATTATATACCCGCAGTTCCAAAAGAGGCGATATCAACCGCATACTCAGCCTGCTGGTGCATTTTGGCGCTGAAGAAAAGATCCTTTACGAAGCACACCCGCATATAGGCACCAATAAATTACCGCAGATCATCACCGCCATGCGTGAGCAGATCATTGCTGCCGGTGGCAAGTTTCTTTTTAATAAAAAAGTCGTACGATTTAGTATTGATAAAGACCGGATCAGTGCCGTACATACAGCAGACGGCGATACATATTCCGGTGATGCATACCTGCTGGCAACAGGCCATTCGGCACGGGATATTTTTGTAATGCTGCGCGATCAGCAGATAGCCATTGAAGCGAAGCCATTTGCACTGGGTGTTCGCATAGAACATCCGCAATCCCTCATCGACCAGATTCAATATCACTGCAATCCGCGTACCGGCCGTCCCCCCTTATTACCACCCGCCTCTTACCAATTAGTGGAACAGGTGCAGGCAAAGGGTGTATTTTCTTTTTGCATGTGCCCGGGCGGAATTATTGCAACGGCCTCCACAGCGCCGGGAGAATTGGTTGTGAACGGGTGGAGCCCTTCCAAACGAAATAATCCTTTTGCCAATTCAGGCATGGTTGTCCAGGTGGAACAGGCTGATGCCATCAGGTACTTTAAACAGGAACAGAAAAAAAATAAAACCGTCGCTCCTGATGAAAACGATCCGCTTCTGTTAATGGCATTTCAACAGGCTGTTGAACATAAAGCCTTTGATGCAGGCGGGGGAAAATTTGTGGCGCCGGCACAGCGCATGATCGATTTTACGCAGCGTAAAACCAGCACCAACCTCCCCGATTGTTCTTATATACGCGGAATTCATTCTGTTGAGCTGTCAACGGTCTTACCTCCTTATATTAATAATGCTTTGCAGGAAGGCTTTAACGCTTTTGGCAAAAAGATGAAAGGTTACCTGACCAATGAAGCTGTGGTTGTTGCTACAGAAAGCCGTACTTCTTCTCCGGTGCGGATTCCCAGGGATGCAGAAAAACTCCATCACCCGCAGATCCAAAACCTCTATCCCTGTGCAGAAGGCGCCGGATATGCCGGTGGCATCGTAAGTGCGGCAATGGATGGTGAGCGGGTGGCGGCGGCTATCATGGCAAAAATGAATGCTTAACCGCAAAGAATAAAAGACACTAAGAATTTATTTTACTGCGCTGTAATAAAACCTAACTTGAACACACTAATGAGTTTGTCATGATGAAAATTCTTTTATTTTGTATACTGGGTAGCTTTACAGTCCCACTTGTTCAAAGCCAGACGCTGGATGAAAGAGCACTTGAGCATGCACGTAAGTCATTCCCTGTTTTTTATGAACTGCTGAGCCTGGAAAATGATGCGCATTTTCCTGAAGCCATTGAGAAAAACATGCAGTGGTGTGAGAAATCTTTTACGGACAGGCAATTCAAAACACAGCGGTTGCAAACAGAAGGCATACCCCTGTTACTCGCAGAAAGAAAAGTACCCAATGCCCGTAAGACCGTGCTCATATATTTACAGATAGACGGCCAACCTGTTGATCCGGCGAAATGGGACCAGCCAAGCCCCTGGCAGCCGGTGCTGAAACAAAAAAATGCCTCCGGAAATTGGGAAATCATTCCGGATGAAAAACTGCAAACCGGAAAAATTGATCCCGACTGGCGGATATTTGCCCGTTCCACGGCGGATGCCAAAGGCCCTGCCATGGCCTACCTGGCAGCACTAGATGCCCTGGCCGGCATGAAGGCCCAGCCCAATTTCAATATGAAAGTGATCCTGGACTTTGAAGAAGAACTGGGATCTCCCCGGTTACCCGATGCCGTTATAAAATATAAAAAGGAATTGTCTGCAGACTTGCTCATCATTTTTGATGGCCCAAGGCACGTTAGCAACCAGCCCACCCTTTCTTTCGGCGCCCGTGGTATCTGTGAAATAACCCTTACCACTTTTGGCCCGCGCACGCCCATGCACAGCGGTAATTACGGAAACTATGCGCCTAATCCTGTGTTCGGAATGTCTTCCCTGCTTGCATCAATGAAAGCTGAGGATGGCAAAGTGACCATCCCGGGTTTTTATGACGGGATTGTGATCACGGATAAAGAGAAAAAATTATTATCGGAGGTGCCAGATAAAGAAGATGAAATAAAAAAATTCCTCGGCATTGCCGTACCGGAAAAAGTGGGTGCCAATTTCCAGGAATCCATGCAATACCCCACCCTCAATGTCCGCGGGTTGCAGGCTTTATATGTTGGCGAAAAAGCAAGGACGCTGATCCCGGATAAAGCGGTTGCAGAAATTGACATCAGGCTGGTGCCAACCAGCGATGCCAACCGACTCATCGACCTGGTAAAAAAACATGTCATCAGTAAAGGATACCACCTGGTGGAAAAAGAACCAACCGAAACAGAACGAATGACCTATCCGAAACTGGCATCATTTGATTCTAAGATCTCTTACGGGGCCTTTCAGACGCCATTTGATTCCGAAACCGGCATCTGGCTGCAAAAGGCCATGAGAAATGCTTTTGGTAAAGACCCCATCAGGATCAGGATCACCGGCGGATCAATACCGATCTCTCCGTTTGTTGTAACCCTGGGGATACCTGCTGTTTCAGTGCCAACGGTCAATGCTGATAATAACCAGCACGCTGAAAATGAAAATATCCGGGTAGGAAATTATATAGATGCCGTTAAAACATTTATGTCGATCATGCTGGAAAAATTATAAATCACGGAATGTTGGATTATTCTTCATGGTTTTGGGTAATCCTGACCAATACGAAATGAAACAGATTCTGTTGATTAACTTAGCCATCTCAAAATACAAATAGCGCAACGAAATGCAGCAAATTCTTGAAGTACAAAACCTGAAGAAATATTTTTCAACACAAAAAGCAGTGGATGATATCAGCTTCAGTATCCAGAAGGGATCGATCTTTGGACTGCTGGGTCCCAATGGCGCCGGTAAGACAACTTTGCTCCGGATGATCACCGGCATCTTTTATCCGGATGAAGGACAGATCATCCTGGACGGGAAAAAATTTGACCCGGAGAAGGATGTGTCCCGTATAGGCTATATGCCCGAAGAAAGGGGCCTCTACAAGAAAATGAAGATCGGTGAGCAGGCTGTTTACCTGGCCAGGCTAAAAGGCCTTTCCAAAGAAGAAGCCATGCATCGCATCAAAGAATGGTTTGTGAAGTTTCAAATGGAAAGCTGGTGGAACAAAAAGGTTGAGGACCTGAGTAAGGGGATGAGCCAGAAGCTGCAGTTCGTTACCACCGTACTGCATAATCCATCCATCATCATACTGGATGAGCCTTTCAGTGGCCTTGACCCCGTAAACGCCAACCTGATCAAGGACGAAATCTTCCGCCTTGCCAAAGAAGGATGTACCATCATTTTCAGTACACACCGGATGGAACAGGTGGAAGAGATCTGCGACCATATTGTCCTGGTCAACAAAGGCAAAAAAGTACTTGACGGTTCAGTGAAAGAGATCAAACAGGATTTCAAGGAAAACCTCTTCCGCATTTCTTTTGAAGAAAAAGTATTGCCCGAGCATACCGCCATACATTTATTCCAGGTAATGGATAAAACGGATCATGAATTGGTCATTAAGAAAACAGAAGGCTTCTCCAGTAACGACATCATCAGTTATTTTATACACAAAGGGCTGACAATACATTCTTTCAATGAGATACTGCCTTCCCTGAATGAGATTTTCATCAGGCAGGTAGAGGGAACAACATTGGCGAGGCAGTTTGAGAAAGTGTAAAGAAGAGTATAATAACCGCAAAGAATACAAGAACGCAAAGAAATTATTTTATGAGCAAAATAGGCATCATCATTCAACGTGAATACCTGACAAGGGTGCGGAATAAAACCTTTATCCTGTCAACATTTCTTTTACCCATTATGATGATACTTTTCATTGTGGGTTCCGCATTTTTTGCGGCAAAATCTTTTGAGAAGCAAAAAGTAGCAGTAGTGAATGATCCTGGGTATTTCAAGAAACACCTTAAAAGTGATTCAAATACAATCGTTTTTGAATTTGCTTCCGGAATAGACAGCAATAATTATGTAGCAAAAGGGTATGACGGTATCTTATACCTGCCACAGGAAGAAGGCCGTGCAAACTATGAACTCAGATCAAAAAAGCAATTTGGTTTAAGCTCTAAAGGCTATATAGAAAAACAATTGAATAAAGCCATTGAAAATCATCTGCTGGAACAAAAAGGCATTGACAAATCAACCCTTGATTCCATTTCAGCGGTGAGTGACAATGCGGTCATGCTCAATAATAAGGTGACAGATGGTGAAGGTGGAAGCAAACAGGCAAATGCGGGACTGGCCTATGGTATTGGCTTTGGCAGTGGCATCCTGATCTATATCACTATGTTCATTTTTGGCGCGATGGTGATGCGCGGCGTTGCTGAAGAAAAGATGAACCGCATTGCAGAAGTGATCGTATCATCCTGCAAGCCTTTTGAACTCATGCTGGGAAAAATCATAGGTATCGCAGGTGTGGGTCTTACCCAATTCATGCTCTGGATCATATTGATCTTTATTTTGATGACCGCCATGCAATTATTCATCCCGGCAGAAACCCTCGAACAATTTCAGCAGATGCAGCGCGATCAGCAACAACTCCCCGGGGGACCCAACAGCAATATGGCGCTGAAAATACTGGAAGCTAAAACCCAAATTGTGGAAGGTGTTAACTGGCCGCTGGTCATTTTTTGTTTCCTCTTTTATTTCCTGGGCGGATATCTTTTTTACGCTTCCTTGTTTGCCGCCATCGGCAGTGTGATCAATGAAGATCCGCAGGAAGCACAGGCTTTGATGTTACCTATCACCATGCCTATCATTTTTGCTTTCATCATACTTACAAGCAGCCTGAACAATCCCAACAGTCCTATGGCCGTCTGGGCAAGTATCATTCCATTTACTTCACCCATTGTAATGATGGGTCGAATACCCTTTGGCGTTCCGGATACGGTCCCTTACTGGCAACTTGGTTTATCCATGGTAAGCCTGATCGGCGGATTCCTGTTCACTACCTGGTTTGCCGGAAAAGTCTACCGCACCGGCATCCTGATGTATGGGAAAAAAGCATCCTGGAAAGAAATGGCCAAATGGGCTTTTCGTAAAAGTTAACCCAGGCTGAACCCGTTTCATTGCGGTTAAGCCAATTTTACCGAAATTACACGCTCTTTGAAGTTGCAACTTCGATAAAACAAGGAAAAGAGCTGTATGAAGATATTACTGAGCTATCTGAGCCCATATAAAGCATTGATTGCCCTTACGCTTTCACTAGCTGCCGTTAATACTATTTTTTCACTCATAGATCCCATCCTTTTTGGCCGTATCATCAAACTCGCACAAGATGTAAGCGATCAGCAGGATAAAGGTGAAACAGTGGTCTGGAAGGGATACATGTGGAGTGTTTTATGGATCCTTCTTCTTTCGATGGGCACGGCCATGGTTAGCCGGATCGCCAAAAACTTCCAGGATTATTTCGCCAATGTGGTCATCCAGAAATTTGGCGCGAGGATATTCACTGAAGGCCTGCAGCATGCCATGAAACTCCCCTACCAGGAATTTGAGGACCAGCGCAGTGGCGAAACACTAAGCATCCTTACCAAGGTACGGACGGATACAGAAAAATTCATAAACTACTTTTTGAATGCGCTCTTTGCCATTCTCATTGGCGTTTTATTTGTATTTATTTATGCAGCCATATATATTCATTGGTCGGTACCCATTGCTTACATTGTAGGCATTGTTTTTCTGACTGTGGTAACCAATGTTTTCAGTAAGAAAATTAAGATCATTCAGAAAAATATTGTCAGCAGCACTACATCACTCGCGGGTTCAACAACAGAGAGCCTCCGCAATATTGAACTTGTTAAAAGCCTTGGCCTCACACAACAGGAAGTAAAAAGGCTAAACGCAAATACCTATAAAATTCTCGGGCTTGAACTCACCAAAGTGAAGCGTATCAGGAGCATCAGTTTCCTGCAGGGCACTATGGTCAATACCCTCAGGCAATTCATTTTATTTCTGCTGATGTGGCTCGTTTTCAGGGACCGCATGCAACCACACGAACTGGTAACGATGCAGATCTTTTCCTTTTTCATTTTCGGGCCATTACAGGAAATCGGCAATATCCTGTTGAGTTATCGTGAAGCGGAAGCTTCGATCAATAATTACCACAACCTGATGCAGAAGAAGCCCGAGGCCATGCCTGAGAAACCTGTTCATCTGGGCGAGGTTGAAACACTGGAATTCTCAACTGTAGGTTTCAAACATTTAACTGCCTCTCAAAAAGCCATTGACAATATAAGTTTTACGGTAAAGACAGGTGAAACCATCGCATTTGTAGGCCCTTCAGGTTCGGGAAAAACAACGCTGATGAAATTACTGGTAGGCCTTTACCGCCCGCAGGAAGGTTCTATCTTATATAACGGCATGGACGAAAATGCCATCAATTTTGAGGACCTGAGAAACCAGATCGGATTTGTAACACAGGATACCCAGTTGTTTTCCGGATCGATAAAAGAAAACCTGATGTTTGTGAACCCTTCAGCTACAGATGCGGATCTCACAGAAGCTCTCCGTAAAGCATCCTGCGAGAATCTACTTAAACGCGCGGAAAAAGGACTTGATACCATGATCGGTGAAGGGGGATTAAAATTATCCGGTGGCGAGAAGCAACGGCTGTCCATAGCCCGTGCATTGTTGCGCAAGCCAAGGGTGCTTTTATTTGATGAAGCAACATCCGCATTGGATTCCATTACGGAAGAAGATATCACGGAAACCATTCGCGAAATTTCTGCCAGCAAACAACAGATAACCATTCTGATCGCACACAGATTATCAACCATCATGCATGCAGACAGGATCTATGTACTGGAGCAGGGCGAAGTGGTTGAAACAGGGAACCATCAGCAATTGCTCGAAGAGAAAGGATTGTATTATGCGATGTGGAGACAGCAGATCGGAGAGCGGAAAAAACTGAGTTCTGCCGCCTTGGCGCAATGACCGCAAAGGAAACATAACGGCTATGCTTTCTCTTCGGGTTCATCGCCTTTAAAACGAAGGATCTTCTGCAGGAAATTATCATCGCTGAGTTCTTCCGCATCACTGAGTAATGATTCCAGCGCACGTGTACTCTGCCAGATCTCCAGCAGGGAAATAAAAAGAGATACGAGAAGCGAAAGCAGGCTCAATGCAAAAATAAAATTAGCCACTTCTTTCCAGCCATTGTAAATGCTGTACATGCAGGCAACACATAGCAGGAAACTGAACACGCCAAAACCCTGCATCTGGCGAATATAATTTAAACGGCGGCGCAGGCTTATCAGTTGTGGAAGCAGGGATTTCCTGTTTTCCGGCAGCTTATAATCATCATACAATTTTCTAACAAGGCTGGCAATGGCCAGGAAGCGGTTTGTATATGCCAGTAACAATAAGCTGATTGCCGGGAATAATAAGGCAGGTGTATTGATTGAAATTTCCATCCCTGAAATTACAATAAAGCCGGTTTGAAAAATAAAAAAAGCAGGCCATTATGCCTGCTGCTAAAATTCAATTCAAATAAATTACTGAACCTGTGCAGTAAAATTTACTTCAATGTCTGTTTCACCTTTACTAACAAGGTCACCGGTTGCTTTTGTACCTGGCTTATGCTTCAAAGTTACTTTAAGAGTACCATTACTGGCAGCACCGGTGTTCCATGTGGAAGAAACACCCAGGGGCAGGCCTCTGGAATCGGTATCAAGGTTTAATACATTGATATTAACGCCTGCAGGCTCGAAATAAAACTGATGGTCATCTGATTCTGCAATAATTTCTGCAGTTATGTTATCTGCCGGTGTTACACTTTCATTCAATACCTCGATGGTACAGGTATAATTTTTACTCGGACTCAGAATGATAGGATCAAACTTTGTTGGGGGATTACCGCCTGTACCATCCGGGTCCTTAAATTCAAAAACCTTTACAGTTGCGCTTCCGGTTTCACGAAGGGTCAGTCTTAATGTGGTAATGAGCTCTTCTTCATTGCCCATTGGTTCATCGTCTTTGCTGCAGGATACAGAAAAGAAAGATAATAAAATAATGACCATCATCCAGTTCAAAAAAGGTTTTTTCATTTTTTTAAGTTTAAAGATTTGTAATTATATTGTATAATCAGAATTCAAATGGCACTTTAATTCTCAGGGAAACATTACGTCCCATATCATCACTATAATACCGGAATGCATTCATATAATCCCTGTAACGGGTATTAAAAAGATTAGTTGCACCTAATACAATGCTCACCGGAGTACCTTTAATGTATAAGTCGGTACCGGCCTCCAATGATGCAAGCATGTATCCGGGAGGCGGCGGTGCATAATCAGATTCCATACTTACACTTCCATCGGGTTTGGATATTTCAATATTTCCAGAAGCAGGAACCCTGGATTGCCTGGCAACATTCTGAATACCAAACCTGACATGAGACTGCTTCCATTTTTTTCCGTCAGTAAACAGGTATTCAAGAGAATTCTCCATTCTGTCTGCAGGCATTTGTATGAGCCAGTCATCTGCTATACGATCATATGCACGTAATAATGAGGCTTTGCCGTTCCACCGGATATGATGGCCGAAGAGATAAGAAATATTTACATCCAACCCACTCAGCCTTGCATTGGTTTGGTCAAATTCAAATGAAGGAAATGCACCGCGAATGGTAAGTTGTGGCGGATATGTTGGCTTGAGATAAATAAATCCATCGATCATTTTCATATAAGCACTGACGTCAACATTCAGGTGCTCTGAATTGTACTGAATACCGGCCATAATGCTATTTGCCCTCTCCGTATCAAGATCAAGTTTTCCTTTTTCGATCCTTGCTGCACCATGGTGCAAACCATCACTGAAGATCTCATTGGCCTGAGGGGCGCGCCATGCCGAAGCAAAGGTCATATTTATCGTCAGGTGTTTATTCCATTTATAGGCAGTACCCAGGTTGCCGGATAAACCGCCAAAATTCCGGGTGCCATAAGCAACGCCCGGTGCCACTGCATTGCCTGTCAATTCATCAAAAGGCGGCTTGTCATTATCTGTAATGTTATACATGGATCGGTAATCATACCTGAGGCCGCCCTCAAGCTGCCATTTACCCGACTGGTATTTTTCCGCAATAAATGCACCCACATTATAGAGCTGGAAGTTAGGTATGAAATAGCGGTAATTATATGTATTATTCTGGTACAATCCGGTAACGCCCATCGTTCCCTTGATCTTCTTTCCACCAAAATGGTCCCATATAAGATCGGCAAGTCCGGTAAATAAATTCAATTCAAGCTGCGGCGTCGTGCGGCTTGAACGCACAATGTCGAACTCCCTTCTTCGGTTATACTGTCCCGAAAGTATGAGGTTCAGCCTGCTGTTATCGCCTGTTTGTTTAAATGCCTTCGCTTTAAACAACTGGTGCTGTACCTGCTGATATGGGCGGTCGATGGTATAAGTGAAGCCCACGTTTTTAATATAATCCGGGGGGCTGCTGCTGTTAATGGCATTGATCAGGTCGGTTACATTGCCAATATGAGAACCGGCAAAAATACCTAGCCGGGTATTAAATATGCTGTAGAATAATTCCAGGCCTTTCTTTTCTTTTCTCCAGCCGGCGGTTGCTGATCCGTTAAATTCTTCAACGCCCGAATTGGCCAGCCAATAGTCGGGTGTGCGGGCATTCCCCCCACGCTTGGCGGTGCCTTGTAAACGCCAGGCAAAGGCATCGTGCCGGGCGCTGTTGCCTTCGATCATAGCTGAGAGTACACCCTGGTAATTATTTGAAAAAGCTGCCATGTTCACTTCACCGCTTACACCCGGAACATACCTTAGAAGCTTTGGCTCCACCAGGATCACACCGCCGATGGCGTCACCACCATAACGGATAGACGAAGCGCCTTTGATCACGGTCAGCCGGTTGGCGATATATGGATCAATTTCAGGAGCATGCTCACTTCCCCATTGCTGGCCTTCCTGCCTGATACCATTATTTAAAATAAGTACCCGGTTGCTGTGCAAACCATGAATGACCGGTTTATAAATATTAGTGCCGGTCTGCAAAACACTCACCCCGGTGACTCCCTTAAGCGACTCTCCCAGCGTAAGACCTCTTGTTGCATCCAGCGCCTTTCCCTTGATTTCATCACTGACACTGGTGGTTGTTACACGCCCGCTTCCTACTACCACCACTTCGGCCAACTGACTCGCCTTGTGTGGTAACTGAAAGTCCATGACCATATCCTCTTTCAAATGCAAATGGATGAGTATGGTCTTGCAATCTATATGACTAACTTCTATGTCATAATTTCCGGGACATAGACCATTAAAGGAAAATTTGCCGTCTTTCCCGGAAGCAACGGATTTTTTAAGTTCATTTATCTGGACATTTGCTCCTTCGAGGATTTCTCGAGTGTCTGCATCTGTGATCCTGCCGGAAAAATTAAGGGTACACTGGCCTTGAACAGTATGCTTTGTAAATATTACAACTTGTAAAATAAATATGGAGCGTAAGAAAAACCTCAACTTTTGCTTATTTAATGAAAGCTCAAAAGTAGGCAAAAAAACAAACATTTGCAATATTGTTGCAAATATTAGGATTTCCTGTGATGGTATCTGATCTGATAACAGCAACAGCAGGGAAAAATGGATTCAAGTTCCTCAAAATCAACGTTTTAAGGAAACAGTAAAAGCAGATCCGTTTCCTTCATCACTTGTGCAGCTTACTTCACCGTTAAGTTCCTGCATAATTCTTTTTACAATGGAGAGCCCCAGACCTGTGGAAGGTTCGCCGGCAGTAGGCCGGATTGAAGTTTTTCCATATTTTGAAAAGAGTGTTTTCAATTCAACTTCAGGTATACCAGGTCCTTCATCCCGAAAGCAGACAATAACCGTTTCTTTCGATTCAGAAGATTCTATATATATATTTCTGCCGGAGGGAGAAAACTTAATGGCATTGGATAAGAGATTGTCGAATACACGCTTCAGTAGTTGTTTATCCGTCATAATGGTTAATGCATCCTGCTCCGGTGAATAATGAATGCGTATATTTTTCTTTTCCGCTTTTGCTTTATGATCTTCAATAGTGGATTTTATAAGGTCAGGTATAATGACAGGTTCAAGGTGAATGGTACGTTCATTAATTTCTTCTTTTTCCACATCCAGGATATTCCTGATCAGGGCTTCCCCGCTATCCAATGAAGTTTTGATCCGCGCAACAGCCTTCTGTTGGTCAAGGCTCAATTCATGGAGGTCTGCTTCCAATAGCTGGTTCCACATGCGGATACTGGCGAAAGGGGTTCCCAGGTCATGAGAAACAATACTGATCAGCGAATTCTTCTCTGCATTAAGGTTGGCAAGTTTTGTATTCTGTTGTTGTATCACTGAATTATTTTCTTCCAGAATGTTGTTTTTCTTCCGTATCAGAAAAAAGAAATAAGAGGTTATTATTGCTATGCCACCAATGGCCAGAATCCATATCAGCAATTGACGGGATCTTAACTTCTCTGCTTCAATCTGAGTCTGCAACAGTTTATTCTGCTGTTCCCGCTCACGTGCATGAAATCTTTCTTCCATTTCAATGATGGTCTGTCGAGTTTCCTGGTTCACAACCGAGGTATCGAATTGATTCCATTTTTGCAAAGCTTCATAGGCTGATTCAAAATTTTTTATACGCGAGTAATATTTACTGTATAGCGAAAAAACATCAGCTTCCTTTCGCTTTGAACCAAGTTGCTTTGCCAGTTCCATTGCATTTGCCAGAAAGATCCTGGCGGTATCGTATTTTTTCAATTCAATAAAAACATCCCCCATGTTCAGCACATCATACCAAAGTTGATCCTTATCATTCCTGGCGATATTTTCCTGTTGATTCATCCGGAAATAATACAAAGCTTTTTCCCACTCTTTTTTCTTGAACCAGGCATTTCCTATATTATTTCGTAAAAAAGTAAGTTCCCCGTATTCTGGAAAAAGAACAGCCATTGCCCAGGCTTTATCAAGGTAATATAAAGCGCTGTCCTCCTGGTCCAGTTGATTGCAGATTGCGCCGAGGTTTGTGAAGTTTGTAATCATGGACGCAGCTTCGTTTCGCTTAATTGATAGTTCAGCTGCCAGTTGATAATACTCTTTTGCTTTTTGAGGATTCTTAATATTGGTATAAATAAAACCCAGGTCACTTAATGCGCTGCTTTCATAAGCAGAAAGATTTGACTGCCGGGATAAATCCAGGCAACGCAGATAAAAATTAATAGCAGACTTATAATCACCTGAAAGTTCTGCCTTGATGCCTTTTAAACGGGTGGATAATATTTCCCCTTTATCAAAGCCCAGGTCTTTGGAACGCCTTTCAATTAAAAATGTGTAATAGTCAAAGGAATCCAGTTTTGAATCATCAAAATCCAGAACCCGGTCATAAAGGTTTTTTATTGCCTGCGTATCAGACTGAGCTAATAATTGGTTTATGGAAAAAAGGAAGGCCACAACAGCCCGTAAAAAAAAGGCACGGGCACCAATAGTGCAGGGGAAGAATAAAATGCTTTGCTTAATCATCAGTCAGACCATGGCGGACGGCAAATTTAACCAGCCCGACTGTATTATTTACACCCAGTTTGGCAATAATTCTTTTTCGGTGTGTTTCAACTGTTCCCACACTCAGGAAAAGTTTTTCTGCTATTTCAGCATTACTGAATTCCTTGCAAACAAGCTGCAATATTTCCTGTTCCCTTTTAGTGAGGATATCATCCACTTTCCTGGAATCGATGATCACAGTGTTACGAGCATCATCCATTTTTGCCAGGATATCTATTTCTTTGGTAAAAAATGTACCGCCTTCTGACACCGCAGTAATAGCCTGTATAAGTTCTTCAATGGGTGCACTTTTTAAAATATAACCCTGGATATTATATTTCATCAGCTTATGTATGAAACGTGTACCGCGCATTAATGTAAGAAATATGATACGCATTTGCGGATGAGATTCCCGCACTTTGATCATTAATTCTTCAGGTTCCGTATCAGGCAGATGTACATCCAGCAAAAGTATTGTGTCGTCCGATAAAGCCGGCAATACCTTGAGAAAAGACTGACCATCCTTGCTGCTTCCGGAAACTTCAATCCCCGGGTACTTTCCCAATAAGAGCGTTAGCCCTTCCAGGTACATTTCGTGGTCTTCAACAATATAAACTTTTGTCATCGGTATCCTAAAGATTATCAGTCGTTAGGGGATAAAGATATATTAATTTTAATAATAACGGAAACGTTCAGATTACCCTACCAAATATATAGAATATCCGGATGGGATTACCCTCCCTATACCTAAGTTGTACTTTGAACGATAACCCGGCAGGCTTAACAGATCAGCATCTTAAATTATAAGTATCATCAGCAAACTCCAATTTATTAGCAGGTTACCGTTGATTTAAAACATTCATACCCATTTTTCATGTGCATAATTAGCCTTAAGAATAAAATATCGAACGGGCTCAGGATCACAGGTTGGGATTGAAGCAATGTATGATGAAAGGTTAAATTAATCACACTCTTTTTTGCCATCCTGAACCCCGGTTTCTTCATAATGTTCAGTGAACTAAAGAAAACAGGGTCAAGGTTCTAATCAATACATAATTTGAATAATTCGTACATTATGTATAATCGCACACTTTATCACTATCTCACTTTTAAAATCGCTTTCACCTGCTGTATTGTCCCATTCTGTAACCGCATATAATAAACACCTGTTGGCAGTGAGCCGCTATTGAAAGAAACCGTAAATGATCCGGGCACATAATCCCTGTCAACCAGGTTGGCGATCACCCTTCCCATTGTATCCATGATCTGCACCAGTGTATGGCCGCCTTTTGTTTTAAAAGTGATGGACGTGCTTTCCGTGAAAGGATTAGGATAGTTCAGGATCAATGTATCACCAGCATCCCTGTTAATATCGTCCAAACCTGTTGCACAGGCGCTGCTTTTGATCACCGGCAGCGACTGGAAATTCTTAAGCAAGACAGACTCCAGTGTAGTTGGGCTTGCACAAAACCAATTTTGCAAAACCGACGCATAAACACTCCTGAAATCATACTGGTGTGGTACATTGTCGTTTACCGTTGCATTAGTGGGTATTATTGGATTGGAACCCAATACGCCCGACTGCACCTGGGTACCAAACAGGAACATTGGAGCAGCAGCACCATGGTCTGTACCAATGCTGCTGTTTGATTTTATCCTTCTGCCAAATTCTGAAAAGGTCAATCCAATTACCCTGTCCTGTATACCCAGAAACTGCAAGTCGTCAATGAATGCTTTAATAGCCCCGGATAAATTACCCATCAGGTTGGCATGAGTACCCGTAGTGGTGTCTGTTGCATTGACCTGGACAGAATGAGTATCAAATCCGCCTATACTCACCATATAAATACGCGTCTTCAGCCCACCTTTTACCAACCTTGCTACGATCTTTAATTGATCAGCAAGACTATTATTAGCCGGGTAAGTTACCTGCTGAGGCACCAGCGAGGCGGCACCTTTTATGACGGTTGCATATTGCTGTGTTTGCTGGCCCACCAGCCTGATATAAGACAATTCTTTTCCCGCTGGTGTTGGCGGTGCCGGATCCTGAATGCCTCCAACAAGGTTGTAGAATGAAGTGGGATTAGTGATGCTCATCCCCATGGTACTGGCCGGCCCCTGCAATGCCAGTGAAGTAACAGAACCTATCTGGATGGCCAAAGGATCGGGCATTGAGCTGTTCGGGTATCCGTTAGGGTAATTAGCATACTCTTCATTGAGGTACCTGCCAGCCCAGCCGGAATTAACAACCTGGTTGCTGTCTGTTGCACTCATCCAGATATCCGTTGACCGGAAATGCGAAAAATTGGGTGTTGGATAACCTACCGATTGTATTACACTGAGCTTCCCTTCATTGAATAAATTCTGCAACCCTGTCAGGGCAGGATGCAATCCCGTTTTGGCATTGCCATTTAATGCAAGGATCTTATTTTCCGGAATGGCAATATTGGTCCTGGCATTAAAATAATTACTATAGCCGTCCTTGGGAATTACCATATTCAATCCATCATTGCCGCCATTCATCTGGATGATCACCAGCACATGATCCGTTTCTGTTGCCATATTCATCAATGCATCCAGCATGGGAGAAGGACTCATCGCCTTCACGGAATATCCGTTGATCAAAGATGGCAGAATGGCTGCCGGCAATGATTTAATAAAAAAGTCTCTCCTTTTCATTGAATGAAATTTTAGATCAGGCCAGGTGATATTCCGCCAGGTTCATGAAATATTTCAAAAGATCGCGAAGCCTTGTGTACACAGTGGTGTAGGCCATAGTATCTGCAGGATTGGCTATATGTGCGTTCCACGCATTGCTCCAGTAATAATCCTGATCCTGCCCGGTCAGCAGGATATCCTTTTTAATGACATTCCGGCTGTTAACGGAAAGGGGTACCCTGAAAATATGATTGACGATATCGGCGATCAGTACATTGGGATCAGCCGGGTTTGTCATCATTTTAGCATACGCCACCGGATCGATAATGATCTTTTTTGAACTGTTTGTATAACCATTCACCACTAATGTATCAGTGAACTGATTTCTTTTGGGAAATGTATCGCTGTTGATCCAGATCTCGTAAAAATTGGGTGCCTGGTAATAAGCCTTCCAGCCGGATACATCGGGCGGGTCAGCAAGCGTTTGCTGCATAAGGGTGCCCCAGTTACGCAAATAGTTCCAGTGTGCATATTGCGCCGCATAATCTGTTGCTGGCGGGAAAACCACAGTATACTCGCGACAAAGGCCCACTATAAAATCAACAGGACTCTTGATCTGGCAACCCTGGTTGAGGGTATCAAAAAAATGTTCACTCTTGAATAAAGTTGCAAGCACCGGTTTTATTTCCCAGTTTCCATTTCTCAATTGCGCAGCCAGCGGCTCGATCACGTTTGCCCGTGTGGTCGCATCAATATCGTAATATACAAACCAGCGGTACAAACGTGTGACAAGGTAACGTGACACTTCCTCGCCTTTGCTGAATATCATATTGAGCAGATCGTCGAGTTCCAGGTCTCCAGCTGTTGCACCTGTCCTTCCTGTTATGGTTGCCCCGCCATAGAAAGCAGAAAAAGTTTTGTTTGTGGTATCGTGCCTGTTTGCGTCAAAAAAAACAGTGTTATTTGGTGCATCATTTCGCCAGCCGGTAAGTACCCTGGCTGCCGCTTTTACATCATCTTCGGTATAATTGGGATTATTTTCTTTTCCGAGAGTAAAAAGTTCCTGCAATTCCCGCGAGAAGTTTTCATCCGGTGCCGTTTTGGTATTGAGTTGTCCGTTAAGATACACCAGCATTGCAGAGTCAATGGTGATGGCCCTAGTAAGCGTTTTGACATTACCCAGGCATTGCTGGCGCAAGAGGTTGTGGTGCTTGTATACATAACGGGCATTACCTGTTTCATTGGCCTCCGTTGCAAAATGATTGTGCCAGAAGAGATTCATTTTTTCCCGTATGCTCCTGTCCTGGTTAATCAGTACACCCATCCACCACGACCTGAAAGAAGATCTTCGGTTACTCTGCACCGTACCATCCTGGGTATGTGTATTGACCCATGTTTGACCCGCAGAAACAGCAAGGTCCGGATCTCCGGCATTTGTATTTGTATTCTGGTAATTTTTTACCGGCGGCGGCGGAAGGGGGGCTGTAGGATTGAGCAATTCATCCACTGCCTGCGACATGGATCGGGTTAAAAAATAATCGATATCGCTTTTCCTTGCGCCAAACATGGTACGCTTGAGCAGGTGTATAAGTTCTGTACTTGTCCATGCTCCTGTATAAGGCTGCAAACCTGAAGTGATCTCCCGGCCAAAGGTATTTTGTTGCTTTGTTTCTTTTTCTTTGGTTTGCTTTCCAGCTGCAAGGAAGGCTCTTCTGTCCATAAGCAGTTATTTGGTTTACCGGGACTTTTGGGTGATCCCGAATCAGGTATTGACCCAAAATCCAACAAATAGTTTAATTGAAAGGCAAAAACATTGCCACAGGTTTACTGATTACTGGAAAATACAGGTAAGTGGTATATTTACTAAGAAAGTAAACCTAAAAAAAATGCCCCGTGAATTCCGGGGCATCTGTCAATTAAAAGACTGAATATGTAGGCCTCATGGCATGTATTCAATAATACCGGCGATTCCCTGTCCGCCACCCACGCAGGCTGTTACAATGCCATATTTTTTATCCAGCCTTTTCATATCATTCAATATCTGGACGGTAAGCTTGCACCCGGTACATCCAAGCGGATGACCCAATGCGATTGCGCCACCATTGATGTTTACTTTTTCGGGATCCAGTTCAAGGGTCCGAATAACGGCTAGCGCCTGTGAAGCAAATGCTTCGTTCAATTCAAACAGGTCAATATCCGCCAGGGTCATCCCGGCCTGCTTTAACACTTTTGGTACGGCTTCAACCGGACCAATACCCATGATACGGGGATGCACACCTGCAACAGCAGCATTCACCAACCGGCCAATGGGCTTAAGCCCCAGTTCTTTCACCATCCGCTCACTCATAACCACAACAAAAGCGGCACCATCACTGGTCTGAGAAGAATTACCGGCTGTCACAGTGCCATTCAAGGCAAAAGCCGGCTTGAGTTTGGCTAATGCTTCCGGTGTGGTTTCCTTTCTTACACCTTCATCAGTATCAATGACAAAACTTCTTTTCTGTTTCTTTGATTTTTCGTCGAGATAAACTTCTTCAACGGTAATGGGCAAAATCCCGGGCTTGAAATAACCCTGCTCAATCGCTTTCAAAGCTTTCATATGAGAATTATAGGAAAACATATCCTGGTCTTCACGGCTCACATTATACTGCTTTGAAACAGCCTCTGCGGTAAGCCCCATACTCAGGTAATAATCCGGTTCATCCTGTGCGATGGAAAATGCCGGAACTGTTTTCCAGCCGGCAGTTGGCACCATACTCATACTCTCCACACCGCCGGCAATAATACATTCGGCCATTCCGGTTCTGATCTTTGCCGTGGCCATGGCTATGGCTTCGAGCCCTGATGCGCAATACCTGTTGATTGTTACACCGGGGGCCTGATGCCCCAAAGCACGGGCCGCAATAATACGGCCTACCTGCAAACCCTGTTCTGCTTCAGGTACTGCATTGCCTACGATAACATCATCAACTCTTTTTGCATCCAGTTGCGGAACACTGGCGATCAATCCTTTTATGACATCAATGGCCAGGTCGTCCGGACGGGTAAACCTGAATCCGCCTCTTTTAGATTTGGTGACGGCAGTTCTGTATCCCGCCACGATATAAGCATCCTGCATATTCGTTGATTTTAGATATAATAACTGTTTAAATTAGATCAGCCGGATAAAGATAAGCGTTTTATTGGAAACTAGTTGCATCAACAACCAGTTTGGTTTTTAACCGCCATGTGGCAAAGATGCGAAGGGTCGGAACGCCGCAATCTTTATCTTCGCAGCGCTATGTATAACCTGTTAAGATCGATATTATTCCTTTTCGATGCGGAAAAAGTCCATTATTTCTCTATGGGTATTTTCCGTTTTTTATGTGGGATCGGCTTGATCCGCCGCCTCATCCACCGCATTTTTACTCTTCAAAATACCCATTTACAAAAGAAGGTTTTGGGCCTTTCGTTCACCAACCCGGTTGGGCTGGGTGCCGGTTTTGATAAAAACGCATCCTACCTGCGTGAATTATCTGCCATGGGTTTTGGCTTTGTGGAAATAGGCACTGTAACCCCCAGACCACAGCAAGGCAATGACAAACCCCGCCTGTTCCGCCTTCCTGCCGATAAGGCCCTGATCAACCGAATGGGTTTTAATAACGACGGGGTAAAAAAAATAACAGAGAGACTAAGAGAATGGCGGGTTGCCAACCCACCTGGTACACCGGGCAGGTTAATCATTGGCGGAAATATTGGCAAGAATAAAGACACCCCGAATGAAGACGCCTGGATGGACTATGAAAAATGTTTCCAGGCCCTTTTTGATTATGTGGATTATTTTGTGGTCAACGTTAGCTCACCCAATACCCCTGGTTTACGGGCCCTGCAGGAAAAAGATGCCCTCAGCAAGATCCTATCTCATTTGCAATCCATCAATAACCTTAAACCGGAACGCAAACCTTTATTGCTCAAGATAGCCCCGGATCTGACACAGACACAACTTGATGATATCATTGATCTGGCCGGCGAAGTGAAACTTGATGGCCTTGTTGCCACCAATACAACCATTGACAGAAATTTACTGTCTGTATCTTCCGGTGAAAAAGCCGGAACAATAGGCGCAGGCGGACTAAGCGGCGCACCCTTACGTAAACGATCAACCGAAGTCGTACAATATATTGCAGATAAAACAGGCGGGCGATTGCCCATCATAGCGAGTGGCGGGATTTTTTCAGCCGCTGACGCACAGGAAAAACTGGATGCCGGTGCAATTCTTATCCAGGTATGGACCGGGTTTATTTACGAAGGCCCGGCTGCAGCCAAAAAAATATGCAAAGGGCTTATTTGACATACATATATTATTTTAGCATCGATTAATAATTATATCATTCATGGAACATTTGCTGACCATTGACTCATTGATAAGCCTTATCACCCTGGCTGTATTGGAAATTGTGCTGGGTATTGATAATGTCATTTTTGTTTCTATACTCATGGGCCGGCTTCCGGATGAGAAGAAACTCTCCGCCCGCCGCATCTGGATGATCGCAGGTATCACTGTCAGGATATTGTTATTACTGGCCCTGGGCTGGCTGGTGACCAATGGCAACCGCGAATTATTTGGATTGAACTGGGGCGATAAACATGTAGGCTTTAACCTGAGAAATGTGATCATGTTTGCAGGGGGACTTTTCCTGATATATAAAACCGTAAAAGAGATCCATGGCAAACTGGAAGGGGAAGAGCCGGGCCTGGATGGTGAATCAAAAAATATAAAAGCAACCGGTGCTTTTGCCGGCGTAATGGCACAGATCATCCTGGTTGATATGATCTTTTCTTTTGACAGCATCATCACTGCCGTTGGAATGGCCCGGCATGTGGAGATCATGATGATAGCCGTTGTGATCGCCATGGTAATCATGTTCTTCTTTTCAGAAAAGATCTCTCATTTCATTCATCAACACCCGACTTTAAAAATGCTGGCTCTGGCTTTTCTGCTGATGGTTGGTTTCAGCCTCTTTTTTGAAGGGCTGGAGCCGGTGCACGGAAGCCATATTGATAAAGGCTATATTTATTTTGCCATGGCGTTTTCCTTTGGCGTTGAACTGTTGAATTTGTGGATGAAGAAAAGAGAAAAAGTTGCCAAGAAACCAGTGGAACTCAGAGAACCCCAACTTCCGGTAGTCAGACCCGATACCTATCCTACACCATATGACGACCAGGCGAGGTAGAAAGAAGGGAATAAGAAATGAGGAATAAGGAAGTTGAGAGCAGTGCGTTCCCTTGCGGCCTTTGGGATTAATATATTGCAAGTAAAGTTGCTGCCACAACGCCGGCCGTTTCAGTTCTCAACCGGGTATCTCCAAGCGATACGGGTTTATATCCAAACCCAAGTGCAGCAGTAATTTCCAAAGGAGAGAAGTCACCCTCCGGACCAATTAAAATAATTGAAGATGCTGACTTATCAGCATCCTGTCTGAGTGATGTTCTTTCTTCCGGAAGGCAGTGGGCTATGAATTTATTTTTATAATCACCCGTTTTAATTAATTCCGTAAAAGATACAGGTTCTGATATTTCGGTTAGCCATGACTGCTGAGACTGTAACATGGCGCTGACAACGACATTCTTCATCCTTTCTACCCGGAAATGCTGTCGTTCTGTACGCTGGCTAAGCAAAGGGATTACTGATTTTACACCTATCTCGGTTACCTTTTCCAGCATCCACTCAAACCTGCCGGGATTCTTCAATAAGGAAATGGCCAGGGTTACAGGCTTTCGGCTGTCTGCAGTGTGCATCAAATCAATGGCATGCAGAACACAATTTTTTTTATGCGCTTTTTGGATGCTGGCCCTTACAACTGAACCCTGGCCGTTTGTTAAGCGGAGTTCTTCGCCTTCCTGCATGCGTAAAACCGAAACAATGTGTTTGGAAGTTTCTTCCGGCAAAATCAATTCAGCAGCCTGAGCCGGGATATCTGCGAGGTAAAAAAATGGAAGTTCCATCAATGAAAATGCGGTTAAAAAGGGGTATCCTCGTCGCCCATATCATTCATCCGGCTGCCCTTTTGAATGAAAAGCTTTGGGCTTCCTTCTTCCTGAACCGGTTTCCAGTTTCCTGAACCCATACCCAGCCCGCTGAAATCACCTTCTTCGGCATCAACAAATTTCTGGATATGCAGCAGGGCTTTAAGCTTGATATTTTCCAGGGAACCATTCCGGTGTTTGGCAATACGCACATGCGTTTCGCCTTTATTGCTTTCGCCGAATTCATTACTGGTGATATCGTAATATTCAGGCCGGTACAGGAACATAACCATATCCGCATCCTGCTCGATGGCACCCGATTCCCGAAGGTCACTCAGCTGCGGGATCTTATTTCCTTCTTTTCTTTTCTCAACTTCCCGGCTTAACTGGCTCAGTGCAATGATGGGAACCTGTAATTCTTTGGCCAGCCCTTTAAGGTTACGTGAAATGGTACTGATCTCCTGTTCGCGGTTTGAATTACGGTTCTCACCGGTACCGCTCATCAGCTGCAGGTAGTCGATAATGATCAGGCCAACGCCATGCTTGCTTTTCAACCTCCGGCATTTGGCCCGGAGTTCAAAAATATTCAGGGCAGCTGTATCATCTATGAAGATTGGCGCTGTAGATAAACGCTGTATACCCTTTTTGTACAACTGCTGCATTTCGTGTTCTTCCATCCGGCCCCGGGCGATCTTCTCCAGCCAGATCTCGCTTTCGGCAGAAAGGATACGCTGCACCAGCTGACCCGAGCTCATCTCCAGGCTGAACATAGCCACTGGCGTAGGTTTGGTGGGGTGAAGTGCAGCATTACGGGCAAGGTTAAGCGCAAAGGCGGTTTTACCAACGGATGGTCTTGCCGCAAGGATGATCAGATCAGAATTCTGCCAGCCATAGGTCACCCTGTCCAGGGAAGCAAAACCACTCGGTACGCCGGTCACATCTTCCTGGCGGCTGCGCATATCATCTATACGCTGTATGGTTTTCATGATCACTACGTCGATAGAATCGAAATTCTTACGCAGGTGATTATTGGTGATTTCAAAAAGCTTGCTTTCTGCTTCATCCAGCAGGTCAAATACATCCGTAGAATCTTCATAAGCATCTCCTATGATCTCACCGCTGATGCGGATCAGTTCGCGCTGAATGAATTTCTGCAGAATGATACGCGAGTGTGCCTCAATGTTAGCAGAGGAAACCACCGCATTGGTAAGCTTTGACACATAGAAAGGGCCGCCAACGATATCCAGTTCTTCCCGGAACTTCAGTTCTTCCACAACGGTCAGGAGGTCGATAGGCATAGATTTGGCAGCCAAAGCCATCATGGCCATAAAAATCCGCTGATTGGCGTCTATATAAAAACATTCCGGCTTTAAAATTTCCACCACGTTATCAAAAGCACTTTTCTCAAGCATGATCGCGCCCAAAACAGCTTCTTCCAGCTCGCGCGACTGCGGGGGAATCTTGCCAAATACCAGCGTATTTAATTCGGGTGAATTCTTTCGCCTGTTTTTTCTGTCCCTGTTTAAGTTTGTTAATTCCATGGATCTTTTTTCACAAAATTTTCTACGTAAAAACCCTATAGTATGTTTCCCACAATCAAGATATCCTTCTTTCACTTCTCATGTTACCTCAATGTTATCAGTGAGCAGGAGGGCGAATGTAAAACCCAAAATATTACCCCGGGTCACTTTTTTTGATCTATAGTTAGGCACAGTTGATGCACAGGTTTTCCACCGTTTTTGGTCATTTATCCACTGCAAAAAGCCGGCTATCCACAATGTAAAAAAAAATACCACGGGTTGTGCAAGGTAATCCACAATTGTTGTGCTAAAGTTTTTGTGGCCTTTTTTTTGGCAGGTTGGGGATAACAACAGTATGGGGTTTTTACTAAAATGACCGTTTTTGGCAGCCCAAAAACCAATCCGGGCCTGATTCTGGCAGGCCTGTTGCTTTGTCTGCCGCTAATACCTGAAGGGATATTATCTTTGCCCGAAATTTACAGGACCCATATGATTATATCCTACAAGTGGCTGATGGATTATCTCCCCGTTTCGGTGGAACCCGAAAAACTATCCCGGATTTTGAACTCCATCGGGCTGGAAGTGGAAAGTTTTGACGACTATGAAGAAGTGAAAGGCGGCCTGGAAGGATTGATCATTGGGAAAGTCCTGGAAGTATCTCAACACCCAAATGCCGATAAATTATCCCTTACCCGTGTGGATATTGGCAATGGGGAACCCCTACAGGTTGTTTGTGGCGCACCTAATGTGGCGGCCGGGCAAACTGTTGTGGTTGCACCAGTAGGATCAACCATTTACCCAAAGTCTAACCCACCCATGACGATGCGGGTAGCCAAAATTCGAGGTGTTGAAAGCCATGGCATGATCTGTGCCGAAGACGAAATCGGGCTCGGTGATTCGCATGCAGGCATCATGGTACTGGATGAGGGGATTGCCATTGGAACAACTGCTGCAGCTCATTTTCAGCCATATTCAGACAAAGTAATTTCCATCGGGCTTACGCCAAACAGGAGCGATGCCATGAGCCACCTGGGCGTTGCCAGGGATATCTGCGCCTGGCTGAACCACCACGAACAACTGAACGTTTCGGTGGTATCCCCTTTACAGGTAAAACTGCCGGCAAGCGACAATAGTGTGCCCGTTTCCGTTAGCATTGAAAACGCAGATGCCTGTCCGCGGTATTCAGGGATCAGCATTGCAGGTGTGCAAACAGGCCCCTCCCCTCTTTGGATGCAGCAAAGGCTCAGGGCCATTGGCCTGAGGCCCATTAATAATATCGTAGACATCACCAATTATATCCTGCATGAAACCGGGCAACCGCTCCATGCATTTGATGCCAACCGCATAACCGGACAAAAGATCATCGTAAAGAATTTACCTGCAGGAACTCCTTTTATCGCATTGGATGAAAAAGAAAGAAAGCTGGATGCAGAAGATCTCATGATCTGCAACGGACTGGGTGAAGGGATGTGTATCGGGGGCGTATTTGGCGGAGTACACAGTGGGGTCTCAAATGAAACCAAAACCGTTTTCCTGGAAAGTGCCTGGTTCAGCCCGGCAGGCATCCGCAAAAGTTCTTTCCGGCACAACCTGCGCACCGATGCTGCTACTCATTTTGAAAAAGGAGTGGATATCAGCCAGACTACAGAAGTTTTGAAAAGGGCCGCACAATTGATCTGCGATCATGCCAACGGACATATTGCTTCCGAACTGGTTGACGTTTACCCGGCACCGCGCAAGCCCATAGAGATAAATATTTCATATGCTTACCTGGAAAGGCTGAGCGGGAAATATTATGCGCCTGAAACAGTGAAAGAGATCCTCCAGGGGCTTGGATTTACCGTCGTAAATGAAGATGTAAACACGCTAACAATTCATGTTCCGTTTCATAAAACAGATATTAACATGCCCGCTGATATTGCAGAAGAGATCATGCGTATCGACGGATTTGACAATATTGCCATCCCTGCTAATATCAGTTTTTCTCCTGCTACGGAAACACTCGGCAAAAGGGAAGCACTCAGGGAAAAGATTTCGGGTATCCTTGCCGGTATGGGCTTCAGGGAAATGCTGAATAACTCCATAACCAATAGCGCATACTACAGTGAGTCAGAGCTGAGCAAGTCTGTTAAAATGATGAATAACCTCAGTGCCGAACTGGATATACTCCGGCCTTCGATGCTGGAAACCGGTCTGCAAAGCCTTGCCCACAATCTTAACCGGAAAAATGTAAATCTTCATCTCTTTGAATTTGGCAAAACCTATTCGGTTGACGCACCTGGAAAGTATGCAGAAGAAGACCACCTCGCCATCTTCATAACAGGTAAAAAAGAAGAAGAATCCTGGAAACAAAAACAGGAACCAACGGATCTCTTCTATTTAAAGGGCATTATCCGTGTTCTTTTTACCCAAATGGGATTGCCTGAGCCGGTATACAGCCAGGTACAAAACCCGCATATGGACATTTGCCTTGCCGGATCTGTACATCAGCAGGCATTGGTTCATATAGGTCTGGTTAATAAAAAGCGCCTTGACAGGTTCGACATCAGGCAGGAAACATGGTATGCGGATCTTTCCTGGAACAAATGCCTGGAACAAAGCGAGGAAGTTAAACTCGCATATCGTGAAGTACCGCGTTTCCCAACCATGTTCAGGGATCTTGCATTTGTTGTTGACAAAGCCCTTCCATACGAAAAAATTGAGGCAGCTGTAAACTCTCTTAAAATTTCAAAGCTTAAAGGAATCAACCTTTTTGATGTTTTTGAAAGTGATAAAGTAGGGGCGGGTAAGAAGTCAATGGCCATGAGTTTCCGCTTCCGGGATGATGAGAAAACACTTACCGATGAGGAAGTGGAACAACTGATGCAAAAAATCATCAGTATATTTGAAAAAGAACTTCAAGCACAGATACGCCGGTAATGTATGATCCCAACAGCCGAACATATTGCAAGGGTAGGCTCCAAAGTAGCCAGGCTGATCAAAGCTTATCGATCTGTATTGAAAGAGAATGAGCGCCTGAAAGCAGAACTCGAAAACAAAAATGAAGCTGAAGCCAAATTAAAAGAACAGAGCAGGTTACTGGAACAACAATTAAACCTGCTCAAGGCATCTTCCGGCCAGTTGGATGAAAAGGCCAAAAAAGACCTGCAAAAACAATTGAATCATTATATCAAAGAGATAGACCGCTGTATCAGTTTATTGGGAGAATGAATTTCCTTTGTTGCAATACCACTGAGAATGTGGCTTTCTACTGAATTCCATTCTTCATTTCTTGTTCTTTATTCATTGTTCTTTATTTCCACCGCTTACATCAAACCCTTTTCACCAGTCTAAGCCTGTGCTCTTCCTCTCCCTGTAAAAGTGCCAGGGTATAAACGCCATATGGCAAATCATTTAGTCCATTCCATTTATAAATGGTCAGCCCGCTTGGAAGAGTAGCACTAAGCCGGCTGCAAACACTTCCCTCCTCATTAATAAGTTCTGCCTGAATGGAATCATTGGCAGGGTTTGTGAATTCAAAGACTACACTGTCAATGAAAACAGGTGATTTGAGTTTGGAAAACATTAAAAATCCTGTTTATAGTTTTAAAAAGTATTGATTTCCGAAAGGGTAACTTCAGTATTTTTGAAATAGGTGAAAGAGGATTCTCGAAAGGAAAGGATAGATATATAGCAGTTGTTTATAAACTGTGGATAAATATAAAGCATAATTATATTCTATGCAAGAATTAATTCCGGTAAATATTGTGATAGGCGACCGTACCTACCGGGTACGTATAGAATCACAGGACGAAGAGAAGGTTCGCAAACTGATCAAACAGATCAACGACCAGATACTGGACTTTAAAACGCGTTTCGCGGGTAAAGACATGCAGGATTACGTTGCCATGGTCCTTTTATGGTTTGTAACAGAACAGCAAAACGGTGAGTCGGGCCTGGACTCAGGTGAGATCTCCAATCAGTTGAATGAACTGGAATCCTTACTGGATAACCAGTTGGAAGTATAATGCAGCATCTGGCCAGTTGTCAACTCCTGTAAACCCAAGGCCTCCAGTTTTAGTTTCTCCGTGTGCGCCCATTTTTGTATCTTCGTTAGTTACAACCTGCTATGGGAAAATGCCTGTAGAGGATCATTATATCGTGAAACAGAAAAAACTTAAACCGCATGGACAGCTCCCTGATTATACCCATCATAACGGGCATCGTTACATTGATTCTCGGCATAGTTGTCGGGAAACTCATTTTCGCTAAAAACACGGCAAAACAGGTAGCAGAAGCCGATCAACAGGTACAGAAAATCCTTTCCGAAGCCAAACTCTCCGCAGAAAACCTGAAAAAAGAGAAGTTACTGGAAGCCAAGGAAAAATTTGTGCAAATGAAAGCTGAGCACGACAAAGAAGTGCTGGAAAAAAATCGCAAACTGGGCGATTCAGAAAACCGGGTAAAGCAGAAAGAACAGACGATCAACCAAAAACTGGAAGGCCTGGAAAAGCAGGTGAAAGAGAATGATTCCATCAAGGAACACCTCAACCGCCAGATTGAAGTGATCAACCAGAAAAGGACAGAACTGGAGAAACACCAGGAAGAACACATCCGCAGGCTAGAAAAAATTGCCGGCCTTACTGCTGATGAAGCAAGGTCACAACTGATTGAAAGCCTTAAACAGGAGGCTCATTCTCAGGCACTTTCCCTGCAACAGGAGATCATTGAAGATGCCAAGCTGCGGGCCAATAAGGAAGCCCGAAAGATCATCATCCAGTCGATACAGCGTACTGCTGCAGAACAGACCATTGAGAATACAGTAACCGTTTTCAATCTCGAAAGCGATGAAATAAAAGGTCAGATTATTGGTCGCGAAGGCCGGAATATCCGCGCGATCGAAGCCGCAACCGGCGTAGACCTGATCGTAGACGATACACCGGAAGCGATCGTATTATCTTCTTTTGACCCATTGCGCCGCGAGATTGCCCGTCTTTCCCTCCAAAGGCTGGTAGCTGATGGCCGTATCCACCCGGCCCGAATTGAAGAAGTGGTTGAAAAGACCCGCAAACAGATCGAAGAACAGGTAATGGAGATTGGTGAAAGGACAATTATTGAACTGGGAATCCATGGCCTGCACAAAGAATTGGTCAGGATCGTTGGTAAAATGAGGTTCAGGTCTTCATATGGGCAAAACCTGCTGATGCATAGTCGAGAAACAGCCAACTTATGCGGAATCATGGCAGCAGAACTGGGGCTTAACCCCAAACTGGCCAAAAGAGCAGGTTTACTGCATGATATTGGTAAAGTGCCGGATGAAGAGACTGAACTGAGTCACGCCCTATTGGGAGGTAAACTGGCTGAAAAATACGGCGAGAACCCAGCAGTAGTGAACGCTATTGCGGCTCACCATGACGAAACTGAGATGCAGTATGTGATCTCACCCATCATCCAGGCCTGTGATGCCATCAGTGGCGCACGTCCGGGTGCAAGGAGAGAAATCATGCAACAATATATCCAGCGTATCAAGGACCTGGAAAACCTTGCCATGACCTACGGAGGCGTTGAAAAAGCTTATGCCATACAGGCCGGTCGGGAACTGAGGGTGATTGTGGAGGCTGATAAAATGACTGATACAGACAGCGAAAAGCTGAGTTTTGATATGGCTCAAAAAATCCAGACCGAAATGACCTATCCCGGGCAGATCAAGGTAACCGTGATCCGGGAAAAAAGAGCGGTAAACGTTGCCCGCTAATAAAGTAAGATCTAGAAACGCAGTTCTCCGGTATTAAAAAGGCTTTCCGGCATTCTGCTTAATTTTCTTTGAGATAATAACTAAAAGCCCTACCTTTGCCGTCCTTAAATTTTAGGTTATGAATTCTGCAGTAGCATTTGTACATGAGCAACTTTCCGCCAATAATACCTTTCCAAGGTTTAAAGCCGGAGACAATGTTACCGTCAACTATAAGATCGTAGAAGGTAATAAAGAAAGAATCCAGAGCTTCAAGGGCGACGTCATCAAGCGTCAGGGCGAAAGCCATACCGCTACTTTCACAGTCCGGAAGATTTCTGATGGTGTGGGTGTGGAAAGGACTTTCCCGGTCTCATCACCTCATATTGAATCTGTTACCCTCAATAAAGTGGGTAAAGTGCGCCAGGCCAAACTGTACTTCCTCAGGGGCAGGAGCGGTAAAAGTGCAAGGATCAAAGAGAAAAGAGTCAGATAAGAAATTACAGCTATGTATATCAGGCGGGAACCCTTGGTTCCCGTTTTTTATTTCCGGTATAAATAATGCCGGTTGTGATGAAACTATTTTCCTAAATTTGTAGTTCAACGTAAAACAATTACCATGTTACCCAATAGTGTGTTTCTGATTTCGATGCCCGGCGGAACCGAATGGATACTGATCATCCTTGCCGTTCTGATTCTTTTTGGCGGACGTAAGATCCCCGAATTTATGCGCGGACTGGGCCGTGGCATTCGCGAGTTCAATGATGCAAAGACCAATGTGAAAAAGGAAATCGAAGAAGGCATGCAGGAAACTGACGCCAAGCCATAATCAACAGGCCTAATCCCATCCGAAACAGAAGAAAAGAATCCTGCTGACTTTGTATGCGCATCATTCCATAAAACAATTTCATTCCGAAATTGAGCAGCAGGCTATTACCTGTGAAGCCATCGTTGAGCACTACCTCTTACGCATAGCTGATCGTGCCCACCTTAACGCATTCATTGAAGTTTACAGCGATGAAGCCCGTGAAAGGGCCCGTGAGCTTGATCTCCGCAGAAAAGAAGGCAAACCCACAGGAAAATTATTTGGAGTTGTTGTCGGTATTAAAGATGTTATTTGTTACAAGGGCCACACAGTTTCTGCCGGTTCCAACATATTAAAAGGGTTCACCTCAATTTACTCCGCCACAGCCATTGAGCGTTTATTGAAGGAAGATGCCATCATTATCGGCAACCTTAACTGTGATGAATTTGCTATGGGGTCATCCAATGAGAACTCGGCCTATGGCAATGTACTGAATGCTCTTGATGAAACCCGTGTTCCCGGCGGATCTTCGGGGGGCTCAGCCGTAGCTGTCCAGGCCGGACTTTGTATGGTAAGCCTGGGAAGTGATACCGGCGGTTCCGTACGCCAGCCGGCAGATTTCTGCGGCATCATAGGTTTAAAACCAGGTTATGGAAGAATCTCCAGGTACGGACTGATCGCTTATGCCTCTTCCTTTGACCAGATCGGGATCTTTGGTACCAGGGTTGATGATATTGCCCTAATGCTTGAAGTTATGGCGGGCCCCGACGAATACGACAGCACAGTGAGCCATGAACCTGTTCCAGCTTATTCAAGCCTGCTCCAGTCTGATAAAAAATACCGCATAGCATTTTTCAACCAGGCCATTGACCATCCTGCACTGGATCCTCAAATTGCCGGTGGCATTAAAACACTATTAGCCAAACTCAAAGCAAACGGACACTCGGTAATAGGTATTGACGTCAATTTCCTTGATTATATAGTGCCGGCCTATTATATTTTAACCACTGCCGAAGCTTCCTCTAATTTGTCGCGTTTCGACGGTGTTAAATTTGGGCACCGGACAAAAGAACCTGTAAGTAACCTGGACGATTTTTATAAGAAAACCAGGTCAGAAGGTTTTGGAAAGGAAGTAAAAAGAAGGATCATGCTGGGTACATTTGTACTGAGCGCCGGTTTTTTTGATGCTTATTTTACCCGGGCACAGCGGGTTAGACAAAGCATTTGCAGCCAAACAGAGCTGATATTCAATGACTTCGATATTATAATCCTCCCAACCTCCCCTTCCACCGCATTCAAATTCGGGGAAAAGAGCCATGACGCCGTGGAAATGTTCCTGGCTGACATCTTTACCGTCTATGCCAACCTGGCCGGAATTCCGGGGATAAGTTTTCCTATCGGAAAACACACTAATGGCATGCCTTTTGGAGTACAGGCCATGACCAACCGAGCGGATGAACTATCTTTGCTTCAGTTCACCAATCAGGTCCAACTCCTGTATGCTATGAATAACAACTAAGGGTCAAATCCCCCGGTTGTGGTACGTTTCATTTCCATGATTCAGTTCCCGTCCCGTTGAAAACAACAAATTAAAAATCATGGATTTACAATTCAAAAATTGGATCATTGGCCTGAGTTATGCCCTCGTGGCACTGACATTTCCGGCCATGTCCCAGGATCAGAACCTGCCCGATTCTTTGCCTGTCAAAGAACTGGTCATCACTACCATTAATGCATCCCAGCCAGATTCTTCTGGCGGAGGAATGATGCAAACCGATAAATCTGTTACCGCCGTTCGCCCGGAAACAATCAAAAAAAGCTCATCCCTCTCCGATCTGCATCCTATGGCCATTGCCTTTGTGCAGGATTACCTTGAAGATAATACCGATCGACTGGAAAAAATGAAGGGTTCTGCTGATGCTCAATTCAGGCTGATCGATAACATTTTTACCCGTTACAACCTCCCTACAGAACTAAAGTACCTGGCGGTCATAGAATCTAACCTCAAGTCTTATGCAACTTCCAATAAGGGAGCTGTGGGGCCCTGGCAATTCATGCCGGAAACAGGCAGACTGATGGGGCTGAAAGTAAACGCATCAAAAGACGAAAGAAGGGACCTGTATAAAAGTACACATGCAGCTGCTAAATACCTGCGCGACCTTTACAAGGATCTGGGCGACTGGCTACTGGTGATTGCAGCTTATAATGGCGGAGCTGGAAGGGTAGAAACAGCTATTCGCAAGAGCAAAAGCCGTGATTTCTGGAAACTCCAATATTACCTGCCGGCTGAATCACGCAACCATGTAAAAAAATTCATCGCAACGCATTATATCATGGAAGGACAGGGTGGAGTAACTACAACCGTTGCCGCTGATCTGCCATCAGGTTCCGGTCAGGTTATTGATGAGGCCCTTCTTGCAGGAACAGAATCGCAGGCGATCACCGGAAAATATCATTCCATGATCGTGGCTAAAAACCTGTCGATGGATATCCTGACGTTCAATTCACTAAACCCGGGTTTTGATGTAAAAGTAGGTATGGGAGAATACACCCTCCGCCTGCCAGCTGATAAAATGCAGGTATTCAATGCCAATAAAATGCAGATCCTGGGTGAATCCGTACAGTTCCTGCTTACGAATGCACCGGTTGATAAAAACAAATTTCCGGAAGAAGTAAAACTACCGGTTGCAAAAAAGGCAACGGTAAAAACAATTAAGAAATAAAGATCAGATTTCAATAAAATTAACCGCAAAGTGAAAAGGAAGAGCGAAGAAATTCGACCCTTCCTTTTTTATTAATCCGTGCCATGGTTCGTGTCCGCACGAACCATCATCCTGTAATTTCCGTTTTCCGATTCGTGAAGACACGAACCGGGGCTTTTTATTGTACCGCGTTTTTTTTATCTCACTATTACCTGGTTAAAATTTTAGTAGTTTACTTATATATTAGAGGAAAGGAAGATCGAAGAAATTCGACCCTTCCTTTTTTTTATAAATCACCCGGTTCCAGTATAAATATTTCTTCTACAGGCTTATCAAATACCCGCGCGATTTTTAACGCAAGCACCGTGGAAGGCACATATTTATTGGCTTCCATCGCATTGATGGTCTGGCGGCTGACAGAAACTTTATTAGCCAGTTCTTCCTGGGTAAGATTTTTTATGGCCCGCTCTACTTTAATATTATTTTTCATCAGCCACTCCTTTTCTGTTTTGATATAAAATGAAGTTGAACCTCGCTATAAAGATGATCAATACGGTAAACATATTATATATCATTACTTGCAGAAAAGCCATCCCGTAAATAAAAATAAAAGATATCAGCAGCAACAAATAATTGACCCAAACTGCCCAAAGCAAAGAAGAGAGACGCTGTTTTTCGATGTATTCATCTTCCTGTTTTTCCCTGGAAAAAGCCGTAAGCATGGCACCAACCAGGAATAAAGTACCTACAAGGGTATTGGTGATATTTGTCGTGATAAAAGAAAATGATTTTTTGCCTGCCAGGATTTCATCAGAGAAAAAAGTAAAAACCTTTGCAGCTAACCATTCAGATTCAAAATCACCCATAATCAGTATGATGCCCATAATAGTCGCCGGAATCAGGATAATCCAGCCAATTTTCTTATACCGGTATGGTAATAACAATGCCTGTGACATAATTGATAAGTTTCTCCAAATGTAATGTTTATTTTACTTTTTGTAATAATATTTTTACATTTTGTAAAATATTTAAGACTTCATTTAATTTTCGTATTCAAAAAGTGGGTGGTCAGGAATGTGCCTTTTCATCATGGTGATCAAGGGACATACCGCAATGCGGGCAGGTATGCGCTTTCTCTTTCTTATGGCTTCTCATTTCATCCAGAAAGCCTGCAGTAATAATACCTGCAGGAAGGGCAAATAAGGCTACGCCGATGAGCAAAATGACACCGGTTAAAATCTTACCTATAATGGTTACAGGCACCATATCCCCGTAACCAACAGTAGTTAGTGTAACCACACTCCACCATAGGGTCTTAGGAATACTTGAAAATTCTTCCGGTTGTGTATTGTGTTCTGCAAAATAAACCAGGCAGGATGAAATGATGATCAGGCCTGTAGACAGTACAAGGCTAAGTAAAAGTTCCTGGAACCTGTTCCTGAACACATTGGCTATTACATGGGTGGACTTCATGTAGCTGGTAAGCCTGAATATCCGCAACAGCCTTAATAGCCTTAATATCCGGAGAACCCTTAAATCAAATACAAGAATGGAATGCAGGTAATATGGGAGAATAGCTACGAGGTCAATCAGGCCTTCCCAGCTGACCATATACCGTAACCTTCCCCAAAACCAATGCTGGTACTTTTCTTCATGCGTACAACTCCAGACACGAAGGACATATTCAATTGAAAAAATGATGACTGATATTAGATCGAAGTAGTTGAAAAAATCCCGGTGTGCTTCATAAATATCATGTTCTGTTTCCAGAATAACCGCTACGATGTTTAACAGGATTAAAATAATCAGAAAGGCATTGAGAATTTTATCCCACCGGCTGGTGCCCTGTGTTGGGTGCAGTAAAATGTGGACCTGCTTTTTTACGCGATGGTACATGGGTTGAATAAACGATTACGGTGATTTTATGCCAACGACATTCAAGATATTGATTTTTATGCAGCCTTATTAAAATTTACATGAATTTCCCCATTTGCAATATGGCAGAACGGCTTGGAAAACTCTATTTAATTGTTGCGCTTTTGAAATGGTTATCTGATATATCCGAATGTGCATTAAAAGATCGTTCACCCTATGTCGTTAATGGGAAATAATGCTAAAGTAGCACGGGTTCAGGATCACAAACCAAAAGAAAAATAGTACCTATTCCTAATGAATGACACTCTCCCAACCTGTCGTCCTATGTTTGTCATCCCGACTTGCCTGCCTTGCCTAATGGCTGGCAGGCGAGGAGGGATCTTCAGGTATCACTTAGAAGATGCCTCGTTCCTCGGCATGACAGGTGGTATTGTTAGCATGACAAAAAAGATTTGTCATTTTGAACCCGGTTTCGCTAAAGCCTTTCCTATTCAGGAAAACAGGGTAAAAGATTTTATTCGGAACCTTTTTGAAAATGGTTTATAAAATTCTTTAATAGCAAAACACGTAGTAATTAATTTATTCAGGCATAACGGTAATTCTACCGGGCTATTTCAATCTTTACCTTTTTCTGTTTGATCTTTTCGTTTTTGATCAATTCAATGGCATTGGTTGCTTTGGTTTTACGGATGGCCACAAAAGAAAAGAAATCTTTCACCTCAATCAGGCCTATATCTTCCTTTTTCAATTGGCCTTTATTGGTGAGGAAACCAACAATATCAACTTTATTGATCTTATCTTTTTTACCGGCAGCTACAAAAAGCGTGATCCACTTGGGCTTTTCAGGAATAATTGCTTCTTCAGGCAGTTCAATGGCTTCTGTGTCCTTATCTACATATGCCGGCAGTTTTTCATCCGGAGATAAGATGAGGATCGCTGTTCCACTTGCATCCATACGTGCCGTTCGTCCGTTACGGTGTGTAAATGAGTCTTCGGTTAAGGGTAAGTGATAGTGGATGATATACCTGATATGAGCAATGTCCAGTCCACGGGATGCCAGGTCGGTTGTTACCAGTACCTGGGTGGTTCCATTTCGGAATTTACAGAGTGCGCTGTCGCGTTCCTGTTGTTCCATTGCACCGTGATAGAACTGATTATTTATCCCTTTTTCGCTAAGGTAGTTGCTGGTACGTTCAACTGATTCACGGTGATTACAAAATACAATGGTGGGCCTTGCACCAAGGTGGCATATCAGCCTGAAAAGTGTTTCCAGTTTATCCTTATCGTGTGAGATAACTTTCCGGATGGCCAGGCGCGTGCCATCATCCCCTTCGCTGGTAAAGAAATTCAGTACCACCGGGTTTTCCAGTCCAATAAATGCGGGGATCTCTTCTGCCGGTGTTGCAGAGGTCAGGTATCTTTTTTTTATCGAAGGAAGGGAACCAATGATAAAAGACATTTCTTCCTGGAAGCCTAGTTCAAGGGATTTATCAAACTCATCCAGGATCAGGGTTTCAATGGTATCTACCGTTATATTACCTCTGCGGATATGATCTGCCAGCCTTCCGGCTGTTCCAATGATCAAGGCCGGTGGTTCGATAAGGTTATTTTCTTCCGTTTCACGCAGATGACCGCCATAACAACAGGTGACTTTGAAACCGGTAACCATGGACCTGAAAACCTGTTCTATCTGCAGCGCCAGTTCCCGGGAAGGTACAATTACCAGCGCCTGGGTCTTTTTATTATGGGGATCAAGTTGTTGCAATACGGGCCATAAAAAAGCCAGCGTCTTGCCCGTTCCTGTCCGTGAGATCAATATAATTCCCGGATGTTCTTTAGCAGCTTCATTAAAAGCCACCTGCATTTCATTAAGCGCCTCAATATCCAGTCGGGCTAAAATATTTTCCAAAACTTCATTTTCCTGCTCCATAAACACAAAATTAGGTCAATTAACCCCGTAAACAACGGGTGTTTAAGATTATCACTTGCCCTGGTTATCAGCCCATTCGAGCCTGATGGCATTCAGTTCGGCAGCAGAAAGCCTGGATTGACTATAATGTCCTTTTGCTGTTTTCTGCCTGAATGCTTCATAAAGGGTTACCGCACAGGCAACAGATACATTCAGGGAATGAATCATGCCTACCTGCGGGATGGTGAAAAGGCCATCGCAGGCCTGGCGAAAAGGCTCACTTACGCCATATTTTTCATTGCCAAATACCAGTGCGGTCTTTTTTGTAAGATCCGTTTCATGCAGGGAAGGAACGCCTTCCCCGATATAGCTTGCAAGCATAAGTTCATATTTACTGCGAATATCATTTATGCACGCATCCCGGTCAGCATAAGTGTGGAGAGCAACCCATTTATTGGCGCTACGGCTGCTTCGGTATCCCCAATTTTTATGCAGGGGAATCACATCTGTTATGGCATATACCTCACTGATACCAACGGCATCACAGGTACGCATAATCGCCGCAACATTATGCGGATCGAATACATTTTCCATTACAACGGTAAGGTCGTTTTGCCTTCTGGCGAGCACCTCCTCTAAACGGGCAGATCTTTGTGGTGTCATGCAAAAAAATAAATGCTTTGGTAAATATAAACATCTTAGCGTTTCGGTCTGTAAGCCAAAACACCTGCAATTAAGACAGATCGCAGTGTGAATTATCAAAGCCCAAACCACTTCGCCATACATCTTTAGTGATATCCGTTTCAGAGAGTAACTGATTCATAAAAAGAAGAGTCTTATCTTTCCTGACTGGAAGCAAAATACATGGAAAACAAAGGAATCGATAGACAACCAGTTGATATATGGATACTTGAGCCCATACACCGGTTTATAAACAAAAGCTCCACCAGTGGAATCATTTTATTTTCGGCAGCATTACTGGCAATTGTTCTAACCAATTCCCCCTGGTCAGCTGAATTTCATCATTTATGGGAAATTGAATTTTCACTTGGCTTAAACGGATCCTATTTAACCAAGAGCCTGCATCACTGGATAAATGACGGGCTGATGGCGGTATTTTTTTTTGTTGTAGGACTGGAATTAAAAAGAGAGATCATAGCCGGTGAATTAAGCACGCTCTCCAAAGCTTCCCTGCCTATCGCAGCTGCGTTTGGCGGCATGCTTTTCCCTGCACTCATTTACCTTTTTTTCAATCAGGCCGGCGCAACATCAGCAGGCTGGGGTATCCCGATGGCCACAGATATTGCCTTTGTCCTGGGGATTCTCTACCTGCTCGGCGACAGGGTACCACTAACCCTGAAAGTTTTTCTTACAGCACTGGCCATTACAGATGATCTTGGAGCGGTTTTGGTTATTGCCTTTTTCTATACATCTGAAATTAATTTCAATAGTCTGTTGCATGCAGGCATTTATCTTGCCATCTTAATCATCGCTAACAGACTGGGTGTAAGGAATACCATCTTTTATGCGATTGTAGGTATTGGCGGTGTCTGGCTGGCCTTGTTATTGTCTGGCGTACACTCAACCATTGCCGCAGTACTGGCCGCTTTTACCATTCCCGCATCGGCAAAAGTGAATGAAGAATATTATACCAAAAAACTGGACATCCTTTTGGACAAGTTTAAAAATGCCGAGCCCAATCAAAACCCGCTTGTGACAAACGAGCAGTTGCATATCCTGGAAGAGATCAGGGAAGTCTCCAAAAAAGCACTTACTCCTTTACAACGGATGGAACACAGCATGCATCCGTTTGTTGCTTTTTTTGTGATGCCCATTTTTGCACTGAGTAACGGTGGCGTTGAAATCAGTTCAGATTTTTTTTCGCAGGCAACAAGCCCAGTGGCCCTGGGAGTTTTCACAGGTTTGCTGGCCGGTAAATTCCTTGGAGTTGTAGGCATTGTAAGCCTGTTCCTGAAAATGAAATGGGCGGTTCTCCCGGAAGGAATGACCCGTCAACACCTTATCGGCGCCGGCTTCCTGGCTGCCATCGGCTTTACGATGTCTCTCTTTATTTCCGACCTGGCATTTGTAGACAATGAACACCTGGAACAGGCAAGGATCGGTATTTTAGGCGCCTCTGTTTTGGCAGGTTTTGCCGGGTATTTTACGATCAAATATGCAGGCAATAAAAAAAGTACTTAAATCTACAGATAAAAAACCAATATTCAACTATGGGTTAACGTTAGTAATCGTCTTTTATATTATGAACAAACATATCAATATTGAGAAAACAGAAATATTATCCAGCAACTGGTACACGCTGAAAAAAGTTACCTATCGTATCCAGCAAAAAGATGGCAACGTACAGGTTCAGAGCCGTGAAGCATATGACCGGGGCAATGGTGCAGCCATTCTGTTATTCAACGCGGAGAAAAAAACCGTGATACTGACCAGGCAATTCAGGCTGCCTACCTATATCAATGGAAACACCACCGGCATGCTGATAGAAGCCTGTGCAGGCCTGCTTGATCTGGATAATCCGGAAGACTGCATCAGGCGTGAAACCGAGGAGGAAACAGGTTTCCAGGTAAAAGATGTTCGTAAAATTTTTGAAGCGTATATGTCGCCGGGATCGGTTACCGAAATTCTCCACTTCTTTGTAGCAGCCTATGACGACCAGATGAAAGTACATGAAGGTGGCGGCATGGCTCATGAACAGGAAGATATCGAAGTACTGGAAATGCCCTTTGCTGAAACATTAAGGATGATCGAAAGTGGTGAAATCAAAGACGGCAAAACGATCATGTTACTTCAATATGCCCTGATTAATAAGTTAGTTCTTTAAATTGATCTTTCTGATTTGCTTTTAGCCGGCAATAATATTTCAAAGAATGATAAACGGCAACCACCCTGAACGATTTCAGATTAACTTGTAAAAAATATTTCTGTGTCTGTATTATCCATTCAGTCAGTTTCAAAATCCTACGGCCGGATCCAGGCGCTCAACCTGGTTTCTTTTGAGGTTCCGGAAGGATCGGTTTTTGGTATCCTTGGTCCCAATGGCAGCGGTAAGACTACCTTGCTTAGCATTATTCTGGATGTTTTACATGCCGATTCGGGACAATTTCTATGGTTTGACAAACAGAGCTCGCCAGACCTGCGCAAAAAGATCGGGTCTCTGCTGGAGACACCAAATTTTTATCATTATCTCTCCGCTGTTAATAACCTGAAGATCACCCAACGCATCAGTACAAGAGGTAATGATGCCGGAATTGAAGACGTATTGAAAAAAGTAAACCTGTACGAAAGGAAGAATAGCCGGTTCAGTACCTACAGCTTAGGTATGAAACAACGGCTGGCGATTGCCGGGGCCTTGCTGGGAAGTCCGCAGGTGCTGGTACTTGATGAACCCACAAATGGACTGGATCCTGTGGGGATTGCAGAGATACGGAGCCTGATAAAAGAATTGAACAGAAAAGGACATACCATTATTATGGCGAGTCACCTGTTAGATGAAGTGGAAAAAGTATGTACCCATGTAGCCATACTGAACAAGGGGAAACTGATTACAACGGGTTTGGTGGATGAAGTTATGACGGATGAAGATATGGTTGAACTTGCAGCGCCGGACAATGCCCTGCTCATGGTGGAACTACATAATTATCCGGGCCTGACACAGGTTAAACAGGAAGCTGGTTTTGTGTACGCTTTTTTTGGCAAGGGCCAGGCAAAAACAGATGAGATCAATGCCTTTTGCTTTTCAAAGGGAATTATCCTCTCCCATGTTTTATTCAAAAAGAAAAAACTTGAAGCACGCTTCTTTGAACTCACCGGAAACGAATCAGGTGACTTTGCCAAAAGATCTTAACAAACCACCCAAATTTTAGTGTACGCATCCGCGTAATAAAAAACTCAATTATACTAACATGATGCATATCATAGGAACAGAATGGCTTAAGATAAAAAGTTACAGGGCTTTCTGGTGGGTGATGTCTATTACGGCACTTTCTTATCCTGGCATTAACTATATATTTTATAACGCTTATTTAGAGATCACTAAAAAAGGCAGTTCTACCGGAGAGATGGCAAAAATGTTGCTGGGAAACCCTTTTGTGTTCCCTGAAACTTTTCATACGGCTGGTTATTTCAGTTCATTTTTTGTTTTCATACCGGCCATCGTGGTGATCATGATGATCACCAATGAATATACCTACAAAACACATCGCCAGAATATCATCGATGGCTGGAGCCGGAATGAATTCATGCTGGCTAAATTTTTTGATGTATTGCTGATCACCCTGCTGGTAACCCTGCTTTTTTCCATTGTTGCCTTTGTTATTGGCATAACCAGTACCAAGGCTCCCATAAAAGATATCTGGAGCCAGTTTCATTATGTAGGTCTGTTCGCATTGCAAACATTTTCGCAGTTATCCATTGCTTTTTTGATCGGTTTCCTTGTCCGAAAGTCATTTATATCACTTAGTATTTTTGTTTTTTATTTCCTGATCGTTGAAAATACGGTGGTCAATATTGCCAAAATAAAAGCCAATGATATTGGCCGTTTCATGCCACTTGAAATTTCTGACCGGCTGATTCCGGTACCTGCGTTCCTGGGAAAATTCAATGAAGAATCTTACAAATCCGCCCTTGAGGCAGTCAGTTCTCATGTATGGTATACCCTGCTGGTAACTGCCATAACATGGTTCATTTGTTATTGGATAAATAAAAAAAGAGACCTGTAATTGCCAGTTCACAGCGGGTAACAACAAGCAGGAAAAAATCAACCTTACGATAGCCGACCAGTTCCCTATATCAGCTGAAAAAGAAATTCAGCTTGAACGGGGTGATACAAAAGGTGGGAAAGCAGATGATAAAACGGGGAATATCAGCTGGACCATCAGTCACGATCCCAAAGTGGAAATAATAAAATCACTTGAATACAAAATAAGATATCCAAAAGATAAAAAACTGAATTTGAATTAAGCTGTACTGCGTTAATTTAACCGGTCTCAGGATTTATGATAACCTTTGCAGGTTTAAAGAGCAAAATTCTTACATTGTAAGAGAAAGGATATCAATATGAAAAAGCCGGTAATAGTATTCATATTTACATTAATAATTCAAGTGAGTTTAACAGCCCAACCCATGGCCACTGTTATTAAAACCCAGGCCATTGAAATGGGCAAGGCACTTGTCAATAATGACCTTCCCGGGTTTCAGCAATATATCCATCCGGAGATCATCAAACAGGCCGGTGGCGCAGAAAAAATGAAAATAATGGCAGACTCTGCTCAGGCTATTTTCAAACAATTCGGTGGATCCATTAAACGCATCAGTTACGGAAACCCGGCAGTCATACTCACGCATAAAAAAGAATTACAAACTACCCTGCCACAGACAACCTTTATAACAACAGTATTTGCAGATATAGAATTGGAAAGTACACTCATTGCCATTTCACAGGACAAAGGAAAGCATTGGTACTTTATAGACACTCAATTATATGGCAGTGATAAACTCAGGCAAAAATTACCTGACCTAAGCCCGGAACTGATAATTCCGACTCCCCAAAAGCCACGAATGATTCCAAAAGAACAATAATCATGGTAACAGTAACCCTTGATAAATTACACCGGCAATTGAACCTGGAAGGCATGATCATTACGTATGGGAATGCTTCAACGGCAGCCATATCGTCTCAAATGGCAACTGAAATCGAAACAATGTGGAATGAGCCGGGATCAATTGTTCTGCTGGATCAGGTATCCTTTGCCGTAAACTTCAGAATTGGTTTTCGCTGGGAGCCCGATATCACTCCGGAAACCATCATGGGCAATCTTGACCCTTCATTGAATTTTTACCGAATAGAAGAATTTGCTTATGGGAATATTTCGTTCGTAGACGGTTTGGGTAGCAATACCGGTTATTTTAAACTTGAAAACCTGTACAAGGGTTCCACCACTGCGGCACACGAATTTGGCCATGGGCTTGGACTTGACCATCCTCAAGACCTGGATATACGCAGCAAAGGCCGTCCGGGCATTATGTATCCACGGGGCACCTGGGTTGACCCTCCTTTTCAATATGATTCGGCGGCAGAACCGGGAGCCCCGGGGGGCACAATGCATCCCATGCACCGAAGGGTATTGCCTGCAGATATCGCCAGCCTTAGATTGGATAAAATACGGTACAATGCCGGCAGCACGGTTCTGGGTAATTTTTCAAGTGTGTATCATCCGGACCATGCACATCTTTCTTTATCCTGATCAGAAAGCAGTCACTTGTTTTATTTACCATTTATATAAGTTTTAAGCTTCAGTCAACTTTACACATATAAATTCTTAGCTTGCCAACAGTAAAAAAAATAAAATGAAAAAATGGACTTGTACCCTGCTATGGATAGCCTTATATACAGGTATCCAGGCACAGCCGCGGTTGCCGGAAAATTACTACTGGAAAAAACTGGGGAACGGACTTGAAGTCGTAGTTATCGAAAATAACAAAGTACCCCTGGCTACCATTGAAATTGCGGTAAAAAATGGCGCTTACACAGAAGGCCCGGAATACAGCGGATTATCGCATCTCTTTGAACATATGTTCTTTAAAGCAAACAAGGACTTTCCAGATCAGGAAAAATTTATCAAACGCACCGAAGAACTGGGGGCCATATGGAACGGAACCACAGATGTGGAACGGGTGAATTATTACTTCACATTCGACAGGGACAGCCTGGATGCCGGGCTGCGTTTCATGAATGCAGCCATTCGTTTTCCCATCTACAGGAAAGAAGACATGATCAAGGAAAACCCGGTGGTTGATGGCGAATTTCAACGCGCCGAAAGCGACCCCGGGTTCCAGCTATGGTTCGAAAGCCAGAAAAAACTCTGGGGCGATATGATGACCCGAAAGAACCCCATTGGCGATCACGACATCATCAATACTGCCACGCCGGAAAAGATGATGATCATCAAGGATAAATACTACCATCCCAATAATTCATTGCTGGTAATCTGCGGGGATGTGGACCACAATAAAGCTTTTGGGATGGCAGAACGGATATTCGGCGACTGGCCTCACAGCGGATTTGACCCGCATCAACGGTATCCTATACCCGAATTTAAACCCTTAACAGAGACAACTTATTTCATCAGGGAAAGTTCGATCGCCCAAACCCCCTATATGATGTACTCCTGGCATGGTCCGGATTACCGGAATGATTCAGCAGCAACAATTGCTGCAGATGTTTTCTCTACCATACTCGGGCTGAATTCGTCCCGGTGGCAACAGGCATTAGTAGATAAAGGACTGGCTTCCGCAGCACAGTTCGGATACCAGACCAACCGATATGTTGGCCCGATTTCCCTCTTTGCCGTACCTAATCCAACCAAACTCAAAGAGTGCCATGAAGAGATCCTGAACCAGATCAGCCAGTGGACAGATCCTGCATACTTTACCGATTCACAATTGGAGGATGCGAAGGCTGTGTTGAAAAGAAGCAAGATCCGTAACGCAGAAAAACCTTCTACATTATCCATGCAGCTTACATACCAATGGTGCAGCACATCTCTTGATTACTTCACAGACCTGAATGACAATTACCTTAAAGTAACAAGGGATGACATCAGCAGATACATCAGCAAATACATAACAGGAAAATACTTTGTAGCCGGAATGGTTATCAATGCAGATATGAATAAATCCATTAACCCGGGTGCTTTTTTCAAATTGCGTTAAAAAAGGAAAAAATCAGATCATGAAAAAAATATTTTCAATCTCTATTATATTACTGTCTTTTCTGTCACTGTCCAATGCTGCCATGGCACAGAAAAAATCAGCGTACGAAATGAACATCGAAGGTGTGAAGGTTATCGTACAACCCAGCGGTAATGATATAGTGGTTATCCAAACCGTTTTTAAGGGAGGCGTTCAGAACTATCCCGAAAATAAAGCAGGCATTGAAAAAATGGCATTTCAGGCTTTAACGGAATGTGGCACGGTGAACGACGACAAGAACAGTTTCAAGAATAAGCTGGATAAAGTAAGTGCACAGGTTTATGGCGGCAGTGGCATGGATATGTCAAACCTTACCATGAATTGTATCCGTTCAGACTTTGAAACCGTATGGCCCCTTTACGCAGATGCACTTTCGGTTCCGCGTTTTGACGATAAAGAATTTGAACGTATCCGCCAGGATGCCATTAATGAGATCAAAGCCAATGAATCACAACCGGATTACGCCATAGACAAGTACGCCCGCAAGCTGGCTTTCGCAGGTAAAAATTACGCAAAAGATCCTGAAGGCACAGAATCAACTATCAAACAGTTAAGCGTAACCGAAACTAAAGCACATTACCAATCAATCCTTACCAGGTCCAGGATATTCATTGTAGTGGTAGGAGAAATTGACCGTACAGAACTGGAAAAGAAACTCGGCGACCTGATCAAAAAGATCCCGGCAGGCAACCCGGTACAGTTTAAAAAAGAGGCGTACCAGCCTGCAAAACACAGTTTCAGTGCCACTCCAAAAGATTTTGCCACTAACTATATAAAAGGCGTAACCGGAGGGCCTTTGCCCGGATCCGCTGATTATGACGCCTATAACCTGGCGATGCGCATTTTTGCCAATAAATATTTCATTGAAGTCCGAACCAAGAATGGCTTATCCTATGCACCGGGTGCGTGGTTCGATGGGAGCATGACAGCTACGGGTAACATCTCCGTTTCAACAACAGAGCCGGATAAATACATCGCCGTAACACAGTCGCTTATTAATAAACTAAAATCAGAAGGCTTCACCGAAGAAGAAGTGAAGAATGAAAAGATCGGATATATCACAGGATTTTATTACCGCCAGGAAATGAATAGCTCACAGGCATCTTCTCTCGCCAATAATGAAGCCCTTTTTGGAAATTGGAAAAGAGCGCTTAGCATTAAGGATGAGATCAATAAAGTAAGTGTCAATGATATCAATAAGGCATTCAACAAATACATGAATAATATTACCTGGGCATATATGGGTAATCCTTCTAAAGTGAACCAGAAATATTTCACCAATCCACCACCTCCCCCTCCGCCGAAATCAAAACTCAAAAAGGGAAATAAGGGATAAAAAGATATTAAAATATTATCTTATCTTTAATTCGATATATTTAATACCTTTTTCAAGTTATCTTCAGCATTGCATATATGTAAATGACTCACTTGATATCAACCTCAAAATTTAATTTAAAATAAAAGTCATGAAATCTGATTGCTTCTCTAAAGTATCAATGGGTTTGTTCTTAATGATACTCACTTTATCATTTTCTCAAACAGTTCTTGCACAGGCACCTCCGGCTTTGCCAGACACATCCAGAATGACATTTGACCAGATTTCGGTAGGATTAAAAGTAGTTGTTTTTCCCGCAAATGGTCAATCAAGGCAAAAACAAAAAGAAGATGAATTTGAATGTTACAGATGGGGAATGGAACGTTCTGGTGTAGATCCTTTAAATCTTCCAAAAGTAGAAGCTGCACCCACTGCTTCAGGACCTACCGGCGCAGCTGTTGGCGGTGCTGCCAGAGGCGCAGCAGCAGGTTTGATGATCGGAGCAGTTGCAGGAAATGCGGGCAGGGGAGCAGCTATTGGCGCCACTGCAGGCGCTATTGGCGGCAGAAGGTCGGGACAACAACAACAAGCCCAGCAAAACAGACAATCACAGGCTGATGTTGCAAGGCAGGAAAAAGAAATTTGGGATAGTTTTGTCAGGTCCTTTTCCGCATGTATGGCCGGTAAAGGTTATACCGTAAAATAATATTGTGAAGGTTGATAATGCATTATTTATTTTTAATTAAAAAATGCAAACGTTAAATTCCCTAATATAATTCAACAAAAAAGTTTAATCATTTATGAAACAACTACTTTTCTTAACCGCTATAAGTATCAGCCTTTTTTCCTGTGCGCCATCTGTTGATAACAAGGAAAAAGAAAATCTGGCCATTGTCAGGGGTTACAAAGATGCAATTGAAACAAATAATGTGGCCATGATGGATTCCCTGCTTGCCAGTAATTACAAAGGCTATGGCCCTTCAGTTAATGATTCTATTAATAAAGAAGAAACACTTAATAACTGGAAATATAATACTGAAAACCTGTACGAATCTTTTAAATTTTCCCGACTTCAAAATTTTGCGAAAACTGTTAAAGAAGGTGAGGAAGCAGAAGCTGGGGATTGGGTTTCAAGCTGGGCTTATTTAACTGTTAAATACAAAGACGGCAGAGGCCCGGTAAACGTATGGGTAAATGCAGAATATAAGATTGAGAATGGAAAAATAGTGTACAGCAGGACTTTTTATGATGAAGCTGATATACTGAGGCAACTGAATTATACGGTAGATCCTCAATAGAAAATAATTAAGATTTTAAAACATATTATTGATATCAGGATAAATCATATCTGGAATTATTATTTGCAGTTGATGCGATAGTTGCAGATTAAAATTTAATTAAAAACGGTTCCAAATAAAATTGGAACCGTTTTTAATTGGAAGAATGAATATACTTCTAACTCGAAAATTCCTGATAACCATCCGATTTTATAAAGTGGGTTTTTCCAGCCTTATCGTCTTCTGGCCCCTGAACTTGATCGTGTCGGAGTCGGTGCTCTGTATGTAGGCTGTCTGGCCGATTGTGTACCCCTATTCATTTGTTGATAGCTGTTTGTACGCTGTGTACCCCGGTTTCGATTAGCTTCAGCTGTATTCAATCGGTTGTTATAACTGGAATTTGAACTGCTGCCCCATGAATTATTATTTCTTTGTTGCCATTGGCTATTGGTGTTATTTCTGGTGTATACGTTACCCTGGTTGTTGGCATACACATTATTAGGTCTGTTAGAAACCGTATTACCCGGCCGATTGGTGGCAGTCCTGTTGTAATTATTACCAGCATTTGGCTGGCGGTTACCGGTTGTAGGCGCCTGATAGCCTGGATTTTTTCCTGGCTGACTGCTTATATTTTGGTTTCCGGGACGGTTATAATTAATACCCGGCCTGACTCCAGTGTTACCATTTGCAACCTGTTGATATAAATTATTCCCTGCATAATTTCCTTGTCCAACTCCCGGTCTGCTATTATTAATGCCCTGATAATTTCCACCAGGCACCAGGTCGGGCCTTCCCCCGGGCCTGTTTTGATTTCCACTGGGGGGGCGTTGATTATTAACACCACCGGGCCTGTTACTTCCATTCCATGACTGAGGAGGCCTGCCCATGGGTGGCCTGAACATAGGCGGACCCCACATGACCATACCCCAACCCACGCGCATGCCCATACCCATTCCCATGCCCCAACCCACGCGCACGCCCATACCCCAGCCCATTGTCATACCCATACCCCAACCCATACCCCAGCCCATTCCCCACCTCATACCCATACCCCAACCCATGCCCCAACCCATGCTCCATCCCCACCAGGGATTGAAATGCATACCAAATCCCCAGGTCATGGGCATTGGCATAAAAACAGTGCCTACCCATGGCGTATAGTGAATTCCTGTACCATAAACAACTGTATTATTACAAACAAAACTATTTGTATACCCCATGGTATAACCAACAGTTACTGTTTCCGGAGTTGAATCATATATATTAACAAATTGGGCTGTATAGGCTGGTGAACCGGGAGAAATATTTTCCACTTCCGGCGGCCTTATCGTACTCACTTCCCATGGTCCTGAGTTGTTGACCGATTCATACCAAACACCATTATCCAGTGCATAAAATTTAAATCCCGAAAGAATAACAGTTTTACTGGCATTCTTCGCAAGTTGTAATGATGTTCCTTCAATATCTTCAAATTGAGGCCTGCCGTCATACTCCACAACAAGCTCTTTTCCTGCAGTAGCCCTGTCAACCGTGGCCATCACCGGGATTCGTGTATCCAAAATTGCATCTCTTGCCTCAACAGTTCCGGGTACGCTGGCCAGTACAATATCTCTTTCATTTCCCTCAGGAATTTTTGCAAAATCTGCAGGGATATTTTGGGGCGCCACATATCGCCATCCTGAATCCAGCGAACGTGAAGCAAACCAACGGCCGGATTTGAGGATGTAGAATTCCTGTGTATTTATATCTTTAAAAATATAATCATAAGAATTACTGACGTACAATAAACTCGTTCCCTGAATGCTTGCATAAGCAGGTTCTCCCCCGGTTTGGATTAATTCTGAGGGTTCAGTTACCACTATTATTTCCGGAATGGAATCCTTATCTGCTACATTTACCGTTGCCGCTTTTTGTGCATTCTCCTTATTTGCATCCATGAGTTTTTGCAGGTCGGAAGGAAGTACGGTAGTTAGTGACCAACTTTTTTTTAGATCAGCAGAAGTGAACCAGGCGTCTTCACCGCCAAATAAATAAAATTGATTATTCGTTTTATCCTGGAAAATAATAAAGGCACTGTTAATAACCCGCTTAAGGTTAGTACTATCAATATCCCTGATTACAGGCTCTCCATCAATGATAATAAGTACGGAGGGTTTAGTTGTAAAGATAATTTTAGGAGGGTCATTGTTAAACTGCTCACTCCCTTTGTCGGAATAATTCGTGGAAACTTCAAGGGTAGTTATGAGTTCATCCATAGATCCGGTGAGTTCCCAGTTTACAACATCATTCTGGATCGCATTTTTAACTGAATCTAAATTAATATCATTCTCTTCAGCAGAGAATTTAATATTTGAAATTTTCAGGGAAACAAGGGAATACAATCTGTTGTCTCTGTCCACATCAATTTTCCCTTCAAAAAATAGGGCGCCAAAAATTGGACTTTTTTTTCCTTTAGGAGTAACCGAGAAAGCAGATATCCCTGTGAGAATATATCCATTAAGTGAGTCTAACTGTGGCTGGTACAGAATGATCTTATAGCGCGAACCAGTGATTTCTTTCGGCCAGAATTGTGCCATGACAGACCCGGAAAACAGTAGCAGCATGAACATTATACTGTATCGCAACAATGGTAAATTCAGATAACACTTTTTCAAAGTTTGATTTGAAATTCGATCGATACATTTATTTACCTGCATAATATGATTTTTCCGACTGAGTTATTACAGAGTTAATTGGTGTTATTCACCTTGTAGTTTATCCGTAATAAAGGTATTAAATAAATGCACTGCCCGATCGGGAATAATATATTTTGTAAATGAATGAAGCCAAATGTTAAAATTCCCTGCCAGGTTTTGATAAATCATCCTGCTTCCTGAAAACAACTTTTAAGGACAAACAAACGTGTTGATTGTCACACATGAGTACCTTACAGTTCGTGGAGCAATACATTTAACTTGAATTATGGACCCAGGCAGGTTTTTGGACGGATAGATAAAATGGAACCGGCACCAGTGTAAGTTTATTGTCGAAATTTATTTTATTATGCCTTTCATTAGTATTGAAAAAATCATTCAAATTATTTTCAGCACTTGCTGTCAAACTGTGCTAAATTTCTTTTAATAATTTAAATTTACCAGCTCTTTGTTTTCACTAATTCATAAAATCATAGTGCGTTATACTATCGATAAGAAACTTAAGAACAGGAAATCAAATTGAGAGATTTTTGATGGCGGAATTAATATCAGGATACATAAAATTGAATCCCGCCTGCTGGATTTTATGGCTGCTTACAGTTGCGCTTTTTAAAATTTCCACACTCATCTCACCTAATGCCAACTTCAAAATTGAAGATGGCACATGAAACGAAATGTAAGCTTTACCGTTCCTTTTTTCAGCCAGGGTGAGGGTAAGTGTTTTGTTATCCACCGGGTTAGGAGCTGTCAGGTTGAATACCCCTTCCAGTGAATTATCTTCAATGGCAAAAGTAAAAGCGCGGCAAAGATCATCAATATGAACCCAGCTTGTAACCTGCCTGCCATCGCCCAAAATGGCAGCAACACCCAGTGAAAGAGGTTTTTTAAATTCTTTAAGTGCACCGCCTTCATTACTCAAAACTATGCCAAGGCGCAGTTTGACAAGCCTCTTGCCGAGTTCAACAACAGGCTGTATGCTGTTCTCCCAGGCCACGCAGGTCTGCCCAAGGAAGTCGTTGGCAGCAGGATCATCTTCAGTAAAAACTTTCCCGTTATCAGGCCCGTACCAGCCGATAGCCGAAGCGCTTATCACGGCTTTTACCTTATTGGGAATATTTTGCAGGCATTTGAGGAGTAAGGCGCTGCTTTTGGTCCTGCTCTCCAAAATCTCTTTTTTACGATCTTCAGTCCAACGCTTATCCGCTACGCCTGCACCTGCCAGGTGAACCACATAGTCCGCTTCCTTAAGGGCCGTAGCATCAATGGTCATTTTGTTGATATCCCAACGGGAATAGAAAAGTTTCCCACTGGACCTGAAGATTCTTCTTTCAGTACCCAAATCGTGGCGCACAGCGGTTTCCCGGGGATTCCGGGAAAGAATGATAACATTATATCCTTCATTCAGCAGGTGCCGGCTCAGGGCTGTCCCAATCATTCCGGTTCCGCCGGTTATAAGTACAGTTGGCATATATTATTTGCAAATGTAAACTGTTCAGGAAATATAACAACCAGCTATGGAACTTGTTCTTAAAAAAGTCGCCAGTTGCCAATTGCCAAAAAACAGCCCTGATTAATAGTAAACGGTTCTATTCTATTGATATCAAAAAATACCTGAATCACCAATAAAGTATTGTATTCGGGTGTTAAATAATGACTACCGCCTAACGACTCCTGTATTCGGCTGCCGACTGGTGACTGCCGACTCTTCCAAAAAGAAATCCCCTGCTAAAAAACAGGGGATTTGCAAAATGAGCACTGAAGCTCCATGTGGTTTCAAAAAGGTACTTCTATGAACAAAAAAGAAAACCTGTTACCGCCGGGCAGTAACAGGTTTAACTTAATCAGGTTTTTTCCCTTCGAGGAAGGTATTCAGGGTGCTGATCTGCCCCTGGTTATTTTCATCGGTTTTTACCGTGTAGTTGCTGTAGAATTTCTCAACTGAGGTAAGCGCCGTGTTGTGTACTTGTAAATTGCGGCGGATATAAGCCGGCACATTTTCAAACTCGTTATTGGGATCGGCTGCATTAAGGTTAAACGACAGGTTGCGCAACTTGTGTAAACGTTCTGCTGCCTTTCTCCGTTGATCATCCGTCTCGTCCTGCAAAGCAGGTTCCTCGACAGGAGCCATTGTAACATGAGTCGATGGTGCCCGAGGCTCATCCGCCGCTGGGTTTTCTTTAATTACCAGCTGCATGTCGAAGGATGGATCCTCCTCCTTGTGCATCTGTATTGGCTCCTCGAGAGAGCCATGATTGTTGGATTCAAAATTTACAGGTTCCTCAGCATAGATGTTGGATGGTCTGGCCAAAAATCCACCTGACGTCAAAGTGGAGCTAGCTTCTTTATCTTCCGGTTCGGAAAAAACTGGTGATTGATTAACAGGTGCCGGAACTTCCAGCGGTTGATCTTCTGTAGGAATTTGATCGTAGGAATGTGAAGATAGAGAACTTAATTCAAAATGTATAATCTCCTCCTGCTGCCCTACCGGCGCATCTTCCAGATCATCTTCAACAATAAATTGAATGCCAACATTTTGTGTTAGATCAACCAATATTGGAGCCAGTTCATCTTTTTCTTCCGGAACAACAGCAACAGGCACTATTTCCACTTTTTCCTCTTCTTTTGCACCCAATGTCAATATGATCTTTTCAGGTGCCGCTTCCTTTTGGACTGCCGGCTGCCCGGGCCTGTCGAAAGGATTTTTATGTTCAAAGCCGGTTGCTATAAGTGTTATGCCTATCTGGTTACCCAATCCATTATCGTAGCCCATGCCAAGGATCACATCCGTTTCAGGACCGGCATGGTTCAGCAGGTATTGCTGGATGATCTCCACTTCGTCCATCGTGAATTCTGATTCGCCTTCAGCGGAATTGATATTGATGAGGATCCATTTGGCTCCGCGGATATCGTTATCATTCAACAATGGCGAATTGAGCGCCTGTTCGATGGCCATTTGTGCCCTGTTCTCGCCTTCAGCAACAGCACTGCCCAGAATGGCAACACCACCGTTACGCATAACCGTACATACGTCCGCAAAATCCACATTGATCTGGCCGGTGGAACTGATCACATCGGTGATACATTTGGCCGCTGTTGCCAGCACATTATCAGCAGTGGAAAACGCAGCCCGCATGGTGAGGTTACCAAACTGGTGGCGAAGCTTATCATTGCTTATCACCAGCAGTGTATCAACATACTCTTTTAATTTATTGATGCCCTCTTCAGCCTGCAAAATCCTTTTCTTTCCTTCATAAGAAAAAGGTGTGGTAACAATACCCACTGTAAGTATGCCCAAATCCCGACTCATCTTTGCCACAATAGGCGCACCACCGGTTCCTGTACCGCCGCCCATGCCCGCAGTTACAAAAACCATTTTAGTATTCACTTCAAGAATGCGGCGCACTTCTTCCAGGCTTTCTTCCGTTGCCTGCCTGCCGATTTCAGGATTAGCACCGGCGCCAAGCCCTTGCGTAAGGGTTGGTCCAAGTTGGATCTTATTAGGTACTTTACTTAAAGCCAGTGCTTGCGAATCTGTATTACAGATCACAAAATTGACACCGTCAATCCCCTGGCTATGCATGTAGTTCACCGCATTGCTTCCGCCGCCGCCTACACCAATTACTTTGATGATTGATGACTGGTCTTTCGGTAAATCAAAATGAATCATGTCTTGCTGTTTTGCAGTCCTGCTGCCTGATATTTATTAAGCGGCAGGATGGGTTAATAATATAAGTTCTCTTTTTGTGGCAGCTGTTAAAGCTTATCTTTTTGTGGTTCAGGGTATGCACCTTATAAATGACTGTCTTCTTCTTCTTTGAAGAGATCTATCAGGCCGTCTTTGATGGAATCCATAAATCCTTTCAGGGTTTTGCCTCTTTTACGCACTTTAACACCCACTGTTCCATCACCGGTTACAATTTCAGCAACATCATCCTCATTATCATCCGCCATCACCTGCCCGGTTCTTCCTGCCCCCCAGGCGCGGGTCTGGTTATTTTCATACACATTATAGCCTTTAAGGATAAGGCCAATGCAAGTGGCATACATGGGCTTTGCCAACTCATCAATATGGCCAGCCGCCAGGTGTTCGTTTGGATAACCTATGCGTGCATTCAAACCCGTTGCATATTCAGACAACTGGATGATGTGCTTTAGTTGCGATCCGCCACCTGTGAGTACGATGCCGCCATTCAGCATCCTGCTGTCAAGGCCAACCTGTTTCAAATGATAGCTCACAAAATCAAGTATCTCACTCATCCTCGCCTGGATGATATTAGCCAGGTTCTTCACACTGATTTCCTTGGGTGGCATTCCCCGCAGACCAGGAATGGTGATGTATGCATTGCTTTTAGCTTCGTCAGACAAGGCACTGCCGAACTGGATCTTCATTTGCTCAGCCTGCGTCTTCAAAACACCCAGGCCCGTTTTAATATCATTGGTGATATTCTCTCCGCCAAAAGGAATAACAGCAGTATGTTTCAGGATACCTTCATAAAAAACTGCGAGGTCTGTTGTTCCGCCCCCAATGTCAACAATGGCCACACCTGCTTCAAGGTCCTGCTCACACATTACGGCTGCTGCAGATGCCAATGGCTGAAGAACCAGGTCATGTACTTTAAGGCCGGCTTTTTCAACGCTGCGGTTAATGTTCCTGATCGCATTTTTATCGCCGGTGATGATGTGAAAATTAGCCCCAACTTTAACGCCACTGTAGCCTATCGGGTTAGGGATATTCTGGAAATTGTCTACCGTAAACTCCTGCGGTATCACATCAATGATCTGATCCCCGGCAGGGATATATGTTTTATACTGATCAGCGATCAGCTGGTCGATCTCATCCTGCTTTATTTCATCATCCGTCGATCGGCGAACGATATCACCCCGGGTTTGCAAACTTTTGATGTGATGCCCTGCTATACCCACATATACCTCATGGATCTCCAGGTTGGGATTTGATGCATAACAATTTTCCAAAGCCTGCTGAATGGCTTTAATGGTCTGGTCGATATTAAGCACCATCCCGTGTTGTACACCATTACTGTTGGCGCGGCCAAATCCAAGGATCTCCAGCTTGCCGAAATCATTCTTACGGCCGGCTATAGCTGCAATTTTGGTTGTTCCGATGTCTAAGCCAACAATGATGGGCTGTTCGTTACTCATAGTTGTATGTTTACAGGTTTTCTTTTTTACATTTTTTTTTAAATCCAGTGGGCAGTTGGCAATGATTGGTACATAACCCTGAGTACCTGCATTGCCAACTGATTCCTGTTTTCATCATGATTCATTTTCAGCCTTTGACATCACAGCCTTAGGCGTAGTTTTTTCAGCGGGTAAGGCACCTTTTGTTCCCGATTGTTTAGGCTTCCCGGGAACAGGATTTTTGTTAGAAGACTTGATTTTCATAGGATCGGGAACGGATTGTTTTGAAGAACGGAGGTCCAACTCCTCCTTGGTCTTCGGGGTCAGTGTTGCACTGTCTGTTGCCAACACCTGCTGAGTCATTGACAGCCATTGCTTCTTCCACAAACGCGCCTGGGCTGTATCGGTAAGCACATACCGGTCGTTTCTTTTTGTTGCCACCACCTGTCCTTCAAACTCCACATTGATATCTTTGTAAGTATTGAATCCTGTTTTTGCCAGTACCTGCTGATAAAAAATCGACAGCTTCCTGAACCTTTCCGGTATATTTTTTCCATTACCGAAATGTATCAGGTGATCACCCATTTTTGGAACCAGCTCAAAGCCTCTTTGCGCATTGATATCACATTGGTCTATTTGTGCCATCCAGAATGAATCCTGAGAGATGAACATTGCCATGTCTTTCACTTCTTCCATAAGCACACTGTCTTTGCCTTTGAAAGGATAACGATCTCCGGGGAAACCCGTAAAAACAGGCAGCCGAGGTGTATACCTGCTGTTAAGAGGCAATCGCTGCAGGTTGCTGTCGATATAAAATGAATTTCCTTTAAGTGTGAAGACCCTTGCAATTGGCTGGTTTTCTTCTATAGTTACCCTTAATACCCGCTTATTATCAAAGAACAATTCTGCATTGTGTATCCAGGGATCTCTTTCAAGCCTGTCTTCCATGGATTTCAGGTTGAAACTTTTGATCGGTTTGCCTTTTAAAACGGATATACCCTTTTCATCCAACATCCCTGAAATGGCCCACTTACCGGTATACAAAGCGGCGCCCTGGTTCTTGAAAGTAATGATCACATCTGTACAGGGTTTTGCATTTTTAGTATGCATGGCAGCAACCAGCAGGGTCAGTAAACCAACCCCCAGGATGATCCATCCTGCCATTATAAGCCCATTCCATATCCGCGAAAATCCCGGCATATTATTTTTTTCTTAGTGTGCTGGTTATGGTTTCTGTCAACTGGTCAATATCTCCTGCACCTGCTGTTATGAGCAGTTCCGGTTCGTTCTCATCAACCCATTTCAATACGGCTTCTTTATTTTCCATTACCTGGTGGCTTTGTTTCATTAACCCCGCTATCATATTACTGTCAACCCCCGGTATAGGCTCTTCCCTTGCCGGGTAAATGGGCAATAAGATCACTTCATCCGCCAGGTCAAGGCTTTCTGCAAACCCTTCCGCAAAATCACGTGTCCTGCTGAACAGGTGCGGCTGAAAGATCATTGTACATTTTTTGCCTTTGAACATATCCCTTGCACCTGTTATCAATGCCCTGAGTTCTTCCGGGTGATGCGCGTAATCATCTACGTAAGTAAACCGCTCATTTTTCAGTTTATACTCAAAGCGTCTTTTAACCCCCCTGAACGCGGCAACCGCTTCCCTTATCTTTTCATTTTCAATACCCAGTTCATGTGCTATGGCAATAGCAGCCAGACTGTTTTCCACATTATGCAAACCACCCATGTTTAGGATCACCTTATCCAGTTTCCATTCGCCGGATCGCACATTATATTCATATGCACCATCTTTTGCCACCGGTACAGAAGCAGAAATATCGGCTGCTTTATCCTGCAGGGCGTAGGTTAGTTTCCTGGGTGACTGCAATTCCAAAACTCGTTTCAACCCGCTTTGCGCAAATAACACGCCACCGGATTTCACTTTGCCGGAAAATGCGATAAAGGCTTTTTCCATTTCCTCAGCGGTGCCGTAGATATCCAGGTGATCCGCATCCATGGCGGATATCACAGCGATATCAGGGCTTAACTTGAGAAAACTGCGGTCATACTCATCTGCTTCGATAACGGCCACATTACGCTCATGGCTCCAGAAATTGGTACCATAATTAGCCGCAATACCACCCAGGAAGGCATTACATCCATAGCCCGAATGGCGCAGGATATGTGCCGTCATGGTACTGATGGTTGTTTTGCCATGCGTACCTGCTATACAGATATTAAAAGAACTTTCACTGATCAGTTGCAGCACATCACTCCGCTTCATCAATGGTTGCTGCTTTGCCTGGAAATACTGCAGTATTTTGTTTGCTGCAGGAATCGCCGGTGTATATATCACCATATCAATACTCACTGGTACAGTTTCCGGACTGTCCTCATAAACTATCTTCATCCCCGATGCCTCTAACTCACGGGTAAGAGTAGTTGCCGTTTTATCATAACCGTTTACCGAAATACCTTTTGACATAAAATACCTGGCCAGGGCACTCATACCAATGCCTCCAATGCCTATAAAATATACCTGCCGTATGTCCTCGAATCTGATCATTTAAAATTTGACTTTATCCAGTTCTGCCAGTATTGCACTGGCAATTGTTTCATCTGCATGCAGTACAGACAATTTGCCTGACTGTTCTTTCATTTCTGCCTGACGCTTTTCATCTGCTGCAAGGGCCAATACGGCCGGAATCAATTTCACATGTGCATCTCCGTCAGCTATCATGATCCCTGCATCCTGTTCCTCCATTTTACGTGCGTTGGCCGTCTGGTGGTCCTCTGCAGCAAAAGGAAAGGGCACAAATACTGCCGGTTTATTCATTACGGTGATCTCTGCAATGGCCATCGCACCGGCACGTGAAATAATCATATCTCCTGCAGCATATGCGTATTGCATTTCCTTAATGAAAGGCCCGGCCCAGATATTTTTACGTCCTTTCACTGCGGCCTGCGCTTTGTCGGCATAGGGCTTCCCCGTTTGCCAGATCAACTGCAGACCGGCTTTTTCGATCTCATCCAAACCAGCTTCCACCGCTTCATTGATGCTTTTTGCACCCAGGCTCCCGCCTACAGACAGGATCGTTTTCTTAGCCGGATCCAGGCCAAAATAACGTATGCCTTCTTCTCTTGTAATTTGTGACTCCGCAATTGCAGAACGCACCGGGTTACCCGTTTTCGAGATCTTTTCGGCCGGGAAAAATTTTTCCATGCCGCCCGCTGCCACAAATATCCTGGTGGCCTTTTTCCCCAGCATGATATTCGACTTCCCGGCAAATGAATTACTCTCATGAATAAAAGTCGGGATGCCTTTCCCCTGTGCATATTTCAGCACTGGAAAACTCGAATACCCGCCAACACCAATAGCCGCATCAGGCTTGAATGATTTAAATATTTTCCTGACCTGAAAAAAACTCTTTGCCAGTTTAAATGGCAGGGCCAGGTTTTTTATCAAAGAACTTCTGTTGAATCCGGTAATGTCCAATCCTTCTATCCTGAATCCGGCCTCCGGTACTTTTTCCATTTCCATTTTACCTTTCGCACCTATGAACAGTATCTCCGTTTCCGGTGACTGCCTTTTTATGGCATGTGCTATGGCCACCGCCGGGAAAATATGCCCTCCTGTTCCTCCACCTGCTATGACAATTTTACGGTTACGCATGCCTGTCTTATTCTGTTTCTGCTTCTGCTTCTTCCCTGATCCTTTTGCCTTCCAGTTGTTCCACATTGCGTGCAACGCTTAATATAATGCCAATCGCCACGCAGGTAAACAGGAAGGAACTTCCTCCCATACTAACCAGTGGCAGTGTTACACCGGTAACCGGAAACAGGTTCACATTCACCGCCATATTGGCCATGGCCTGTATCACCAGTGTAAAACTTAAACCCAGCGCCAGGAAGGCGCCAAATGCATAAGGACATCGTTTGAATATCCTGATGCACCTGAAGAGAAAGGCCAGATAAATAAACAGTACAAAAGCACCGCCTATCAATCCATACTCTTCAATTATGATCGCATAAATAAAATCCGAATATGGATGTGGCAGGAAATTACGCGCCTCGCTATTTCCCGGCCCAAGCCCCATCCAGCCGCCTTTGGCTATAGCTATCTTTGCCTGTTGTACCTGGTAAGCGGTTTCCTGTTTATCAGCATAGATAAAACTCTGAACGCGCCGGATCCAGGTTTCGGTTCTCCCCTTGGTAAGTATGGCGGGCAGTTCTGTGGTCTTGCCGCCATCTTTATCATAATATGCTACGGCAAGCGATATCAGAATGGCGATAGGTATGGCCGCAAGCCCAACTACCAGGCCAATATGTTTGGTGCTCACCCGGCCAATAAACATCAGCAACAAACTTGTTGCACCAACCAGCAGGGCTGTTGACAGATTCGCCGGGGCGATCAACAGGCAAATGATCATAACGGGAACGATCAGTGGCAAAAATCCTTTTTTAAAATCCTTGATCACATTTTGCTTCCTGCTAAGCTGCCTTCCCAGGTACATGAAAAGCGCCAGTTTGGCCATATCTGATGTCTGGAAAGTAAGGTTAATGATCGGCAGTTTGATCCACCGGTTTGCCTCATTGATACTGGAACCAAAAAGCAGGGTATATAATAATAATGGAATTGAAATAAGGAATATCACTATGGCCACCCTTGAGTAAATGGTATAATTCACGAGGTGGGCAAAATAGATAAGTGCCACACCGATAGCAATGAATACTACCTGTTTGAAGAGGTACGACTCTGTACTCTTGGATAATTTATAGGCGAGTGTTCCTGTACTGCTGTACACTACCAGCAGGCTCATCATCGTAAGCACGGCAACAATTGCCCAAATGACCTTATCACCCCGGGTTCGGTTGCTGAACCGGGAGAATGGTGATGAGGATATGTTTGCCTGTTCGTTCATTTAAATTAGTTGTTAGAGGATAGAGGTTAGAGGATAGAAACAGCCGATGATTTATTGTTTCAATTGCCTTGACTTTTTCAGTATCCTTTATTTATTTTTTTACTTTTTAAAAATTATCAATCACTATCCTCTACCCTCTATCCTCTACCCTCTACCCTCTACTCCTACAATTCCTTTACCGCTGCTTTAAACTGCTTTCCCCTGTCTTCATAATTGGCAAACAGGTCGAAGCTCGCGCAGGCAGGGCTCAGTAAAACCACATCACCTTTTGATGCCAGGTGGAAGGATGCTTTTACGGCGTCAACTGCATTATCAGTATTGGCTATCACTTCCACATCATTACCAAAGGCCTTATGGATCTTGGTATTATCCTTACCGAGGCAAACTATTGCCTTCACTTTTTCCTTTACCATATCCATGATCAGCGAATAATCATTTCCTTTATCCACGCCACCGAGAATAAGGATCACAGGCTTCGTCATGCTTTCCAGCGCAAACCAGGTGCTGTTTACATTGGTTGCCTTGCTGTCGTTTATAAACTCCACGCCACGGATCATCATCACTGTTTCCATGCGGTGTTCCAGGCTTTCAAAAGTTTTGACCGCATCACGGATCTTCTCTTTACGGATGCCGATGGTTGTAGCGGCCAGGCAGGCTGCCATGGTATTATACTGGTTATGTTTTCCTTTCAATGTAAAATCATAAATGCTCATCGTCAAGGGTTCGTTACCCGCTACCGTCATACGGTTGTTTGCAATAAAGGCCCCTTTTGGGATTTCTCTGTTCATAGTAAACGGCAATGGGTTAGAGTTAAAAGGAAAATGGTTTAAATAGTTCATCGTCACAGGGTCGTCTTCGCAATAGATAAAATGATCTGCTGCAGTCTGGTTTTTCACGATATTGAATTTGGCGCGGATATAGTTTTCGAAATGGTAATCATACCTGTCGAGATGATCCTCCGTAATATTTGTGAGGATCGCCACATCAGGACGAAATGCCCGGATATCATCCAGCTGAAAGCTGCTGATCTCCGCCACATAAAGCGGCTTTGGATCAAGTGCAACCTGTCGCGCGATGGATATCCCGATATTGCCTACCATTGCGCAATCCTCCCCTGCTTCTTTGCAGATATGATAGGTCAGCGCCGTGGTGGTTGTTTTTCCATTACTACCCGTTATGCCAATGATCTTACTGTTGCCTTTGAACCGATACGCCAGTTCTACTTCACCGGTGATACCAATACCGGCCGCTATAATTTTCTGCACCAGCGGACTTTTGTGCGGTATCCCCGGGCTCTTCATCACTTCTCCTGCTTCCAGGATGCGCACTTCAGAATGGCCACCTTCTTCAAATTCGATACCATGGACGGCCATCTCCTGTTTGTATTTGTCCTGGATTCTGCCTCCGTCTGATACAAAAACATCATACCCCATCCTGCGACAAAGTATTGCCGTACCAACACCGCTTTCTCCTGCTCCCAGGATTGCCATTCGCTTTTCCATGCACTCACTTAGTTAAAAAAAATTGGTCTTTCAATGGATGATTTCCTTGCTTTTTAAAATTTCCCAGGTAAGCAAATCCTGGTTGTTCTTTTTAGTTTTGGTTTTTCAGAACGTCTTAACCTATACGGATCAATCATCTAATTTTCAACGACAGTATTGCAAAAACCACACACATCAGTGTCACGATCCAGAAGCGTACCGCAATTTTACTTTCATGATATCCCAGTTTCTGGTAATGATGATGCAATGGGCTCATCAGAAATATCCTTCTCCCTTCTCCATATTTTTTCCTTGTGTACTTAAAATAACTGACCTGTATCATCACACTCAGGTTTTCTACGAGGAACACTCCGCAAAAAATGGGGATCAGCAATTCTTTTCTCACCATGATAGCCAGTGCCGCTATGATACCGCCCAGGGCAAGGCTCCCGGTATCGCCCATAAATACCTGGGCCGGATACGTATTGTACCAAAGGAAACCTATACAGGCCCCGATCATGGCTGCAATGAAAATAGACACTTCACCCAGGTTAGGTATATACATGATGTTCAGATAGTCGGCCAGTCGCAGGTTGCCACTGGCATAAGCAAACAAAGCAAGACAAATACCAATGATTGCAGAAACACCTGTTGCCAGTCCATCAAGACCATCAGTAATATTGGCCCCATTGGAGACCGCCGTAACAATAAAAATCACAATACCTATGTAGAGTAACCAGGTAAAGCCTCTTGCAGCTTTGGGCAAAAGTTTTGCATAGTTGAATTCATGACTTTTTACAAAAGGGATGGTAGTGATGGGTTCATTTGCCGGTACAAAATATCTTGTCTTCCCTTCAAACTTTATTTCAGTTGCCTGTGCCGGTTTTACGTCACCGGTATACTCACGGTATACTTTAACGTTATCGCTAAACATAAGGGTTGCGCCAATTATGATACCGAGCCCAACCTGACCCATAATTTTTGACCAACCTGCCAGGCCGTCTTTATCACTCTTTTTATAATTTGACCCCGCCTTCTGCGCCATCCTCTTGGCCCTCAGCTTCAGGTAATCATCTATGAAACCTACAATACCTAACCAGACGGTACTTAATAAAATAAGCCGGATATATACTTTATTCAGGTCGGCAAACAATAAGGTTGGTATGAGAATGCCCATCAGGATGATGATCCCACCCATGGTAGGAGTACCCTTTTTTTGCTCCTCACCCGCCAAACCAAGTTCTCTAACGCTTTCGCCTACCTGCATATGCTGAAGAAACCGGATGATCCTTTTTCCATATACCAGTGTTATGATCAATGATAACAGTATCGCCATCAATGCCCGGAAAGTAATGAACTGGAAAAGTCCGCTACCCGGGAACTTGATCCCTTCACTGGTCAACCACTGGAATAAATGATATAACATATTACGAATTGCGCATTATTAATTTATACAGACCTTGCAGGTGCAAGACATTGTCTCCAGTCTCCAGTCTCCAGTCTCCAGTTTCCATTCAATCTCGCCCCTCTCCCTTCACCCCTCTCTTTCTCACCTCACCACCATCACCATCCCCCTCTTCTCCCTCACAGCCCCCGAAGGATTGCCATATTTCACAACATACACATACCCGCCAATCTGCGCCGGGCTGCCGTTAATAGTGCCATCCCAGCCTTGCTTAACATCATTGGTAAAAAATACCTGTTTTCCCCAGCGGTCGTAAATATACATGCTGAAGGAACTTATTTTTTCGGGCAGGGTAACAGGGCGGAAAACGTCATTCAACCCGTCACCATCAGGAGTAAAGGCATTGGGCATGGTGAGGGGAACAAAGGCATACAGCATCATTACCGAATCGGTTGTGGTGCAGCCTTCGGGAGTTGCAATGGTTACTTTGTACCAGCCTTCGGCGGTTACAAGTATGCTGTTGGTGGTGTCGCCGGTATTCCAGGAATAAGTGTCGTAGCCCTGGGCTGCTTCGAGCCATCTGCGCTCGTCGAAATAAAGCGTGTCGCTGTTGGTGGGGAAGCCGGAAACGGGTGTTGGGACTACTGTTACTATTTTTGTGGAAGTATCGGCACATTGAAGGGTATCGGTAACAATCAGTTGGTAAAGGCCGTTGTCGGCAAGGGTGGCAGTTTTAATAATAATTTCCTGGCTGCTCGGGCCTGCTGGGGTTTGCCACTGGTAACTCAGTGGACCGGTACCGTTTACCACAGTACGCCAAACCATCAGCAATCCGCCTTCACAATCTGTTTGTTTGGGGTCGGGGAGGATTTGCGGCGGGTTGCTCACCAATATGGTGCCAAGGGTGTAATCCACATTCAGCGTGTCGCCACCGGGACCTAAGAAATTGCTTATAGCCGGGCTGATGTCCCACAACAACAAAGCATTACCGGGCAAAAGGGAACTAAACACAAGCTGCACAATCTCAGTGCTGTCGGGAAGGGTGAGCGGTGTTGTTCCTTTCCAGCGGGTTAGTATTTTACCACTTGCGGGTAAGGTTACTTCGAGTGAACCGCCAAACAGGGGATGTGGATTGTTGAAACCAAGGCAAGTGACAAAAAGCGGATCGTAATTCAGAATAGTTTCGAAGGATTGTACATCCTTGAAGTTCCTTACCACGATCGGCGCTTTGGCTTCTTTGCCCAGGCAGGCAAAACCGTTTCCGGCAATGGCCGACAGCACAATGCCTGTTTGGTGCGCAACCGTTACGGTAAAGGTGGTATCGCAACCGGCAGGGTTTGTAACGGTAACAGAATAACCGCCAGCCGAAAGCCCGGTGAAATAACCGGTGTTTGCAGGTGTTGCGCCGTTTAGCGAATAGGTTAAACCAATACCCAAAGCATTTACAGTTATGGTTCCATCGGCAGCAGAGCCGGTTTCGGGTGTGGAAGTGGCCGTAAGGATTTCGGGCGCGGTAAGTGCATCAATTTGCAACACATAGGCATACGGCTTGCTGCACCCGCCCGAATCGCTGACCCAAACATAATAAATGCCTCCTGCCAGGCCTGCAAAATTGCCATCGCCCCATTTCGAAAGCGTATCGCTGCCGGTTTTGATAAAATACTGCAACATACTTCCCAAGCCTGAAATAGCGGTAATTGTTAATGTTCCGTCGGTATTGCCGCAATAGGCCGGGGTAACCTTAGCGGTATCAATCCAGAGATTTCCTGCATCGCTGATAGCATAGGAAGCTATGGTGTTTGTGCAGCCAAAGCCATCGGTAACATGCAGTTCGTACAGGCCTGTTCCCAGGTGGTA
>JBGSHT010000054.1:0-23771 GCA_041752135.1 Chitinophagaceae bacterium
AATCCTTCAAGTTATCAGTATCTCTACATTGGATAAAGTGCCTATCAGAGAGCTTTTTTCAAACCCAATACAACAGAATTTCAAAGAGCTAAATCATAATCAATTGAATATCTTCGACTAATATCAAAACGCTAGTGAAAGTAAGTAATTGATGAGATCTTACAATTTTAATGTGAAATAGCCTTGTTTAAATGCCAAATTTCAAAATGAAAAAGCAAGTACTAAAGTTTCTATTTTTAAAAAAATAAATAAGAAAATGAGTATGCGGTTTATTTCTTTTTCAGTGTATTTATTAACAGCGTCCTGTTTTTTCACTTTGTCATCACAGGCGCAGTTCTGGGGTGCTAAACAAGCCCGCCCGATTGAAACACCCAAGGATTCCTTAAAGAAAGGAGAATTTACCTGGGCGCCGCAACTCGCACCCAGTGGTCCGATACTGGTTTCAGTTAGGCTTGATGAACAAATTGCTTACAGTTACCGTAATGGTGTATAGATAGGTGTTGCCACCGCCAGTACCGGTAAGAAAGGACATGAAACTCCCACAGGTGTGTTTCATACCATACTTAAAGACGCCAAACACCGTTCCAGTAAATACAATAATGCACCAATGCCCTATACACAGAAGTTTACCAGCTCTGGTATCGCACTCCATGCCGGCGGACTTCCAGGTTATCCTTCCTCTCACGGTTGTGTGCATCTGCCCTCTGAATTTGCACGATTACTGTTTGAAGAAACGCCAATGGGTATGACAGTGATGGTTACCAACAACACAAAATATCCTGAATCCGTTGATCACCCATCCTTCCTTAGCCCGGTTGCAACTGATGGTAAGATGCAGGATCATGAGCGATTATCTGCAAAGGAAACTTACCGTTGGAACCCGGAGCTCTCTTCGTCCGGTCCTGTGAGCATGCTGATCAGCCGTGCAGACAAGCGTCTGGTGGTGGTTCGCAATAGTAAGGAGATAGGCAGGTGTAAAATTTCAATAGCCAACGAAAAAGATTCCATCGGAACATTCGTATAAGTAGCACATGAAAAAAAGAATGTAACAACTTCCGGCAGTGGGAACAATATCCATTGGCTTTCCTGCGAATTGTCTGATACCAATTATGGAAACGGCTCACATGGGGATCATAATACTCCGCTGGACAAGATAAAAATTCCGGATGCTTTCCTTCAGGATATCCAACCTGTAATGCAGGAAGGAACTATAAATTGTTATACAAAGCTCAATTATTTTATTTTGAGTCTGTTACACAATAAGGGCAAATGATTACATCATTCCCACATTTGGCAATGAAAGTGTTTATGGAGGTAATAGAAGGGAGATTAAAACGCCACTTCCGGAATTTCCGGTACATGAAGCTTGTTTTGCTTCTTGTGGTATTTTTTTAACTGCTTTTTATTGTCTTTTATGCCGGCACTGGTGAGGGCTCCCGACAACAGCATTTTGATCCAGTAGTTGATCACTGCTTTCTCCCTGACGCGTTCTGTATATACCCTGCCGGTTTTTTTAGTGTTGTTTTTATCGATCAGAGTATTGGCCAGGAAAGAGACTATTTTGGTCACAAAGGTTTTTTTCTGGACATCCCCTTTATTCAGGTACTGAATTTTTAAATTTCGGTAATGCATATTGATATAACCTAAGGCAAGATATTCCCGTGCAATGGCCCTTATCCTTAATGTATCAAGCCTGCCCGAAATTATTTTGGCTGATGCAATTTCCGGTAAAAACTCGTTTAATACAGTCAGGTTGAACGGGCTTACCCTTACAGAGAAAAGGAATCCTGAAAGCGTATCTGTATAGGACTCCCGGTGGTGCACACTGATCCGTGTGGAATCCAAAAGCCGTGTATAAGCCTTGAGTTTTAGGCTGTCTGTAGAGGTTATGTCACGGTTTTTAATATAGGTAAGTTCCGCTTCCGTATGCGGGAGGTCAATTATGGCAACCTGCTGTGTTTTGGGGTTGAATTCGCTGTATTGAATGAATCCGTTCCTCACTAAAATGGTATCAAGGTTGATTCCAAATTTCAGGCTTTTCAGCATGTCAACCGGCAATGGTTTGATCGTGCTGAAATCAAAAGGAAGTCTTTTGTCTTTATAAATATTTAAATAAGGATTATTAACTACAATGGCGGAAGCATAAAAACTGGTATCGGCCAATAGTTTCTCAATATCCAGGTTGCGGATGATGATCCTGCCGGTTTTTGCCTGGATATAATCTTTCTGAAACTGATTCATCCGGTTAAATGAATCCCGGTCGATGACCGGGCGGTAATAGAACGAATCCAAAGAAAGCTGCCTGCCTGCATTTTCATAGCCAATTCCATAAGCAGCCATTTCAAATTTATCATTGATTCTGGCAAGGTTTATATTCTTCACATAAAGAGTTGGATTATAACGGATCTGCCTGATGATATGCCGGCGGTCTGCACTGTCAAACCTGAAATCGTTTCCACCCAGGCTGATATTTTTCAATTCAATGATATTGCCATTTTTCTTATTGATGACCGATGTATTCAGACTGTCGATCCTTATCAATTGTATGCCTGCTTTGAATAATCCCGCATCCGTACCTTGTCCGATCCTGATCCCCGTTCCGGCCATTTCAAATTTTCCCGGTTCAGTATATAATTCAATGCTGTCATTGATGGTTAGGTCAAATTTTTTCGACAGTACATTAAAAGCGCCCATTGAAAAACGAGAGTCATCTTTTCCGATACTGATATCAGCAATCCTTGTGTCTAAATAGGCTGTTTTGTATTGGACTGTTTTAGCGCCATTGCTGAAGTTGAAATTGACAGTTCCATTACTTAAATGGAACAGGCCTGTTTGAAACCGGAAGCTTTTCTCTTCATCAGTTGTGTTTTCTTTTGCCTCACCCTGCTTTAAAGCGGCATAGAGTACCGGATTTTGCAATTCTATTTCCCTGAATGAAGGATATTTATTGGTCAATGACTTCTGGATAAGCGGGATCAGCTGAATCTTACCGATCCTGGCCATTGCAGTGTCTTTTACGGTATGATAGTCCAGGTTGATATCATTCAAAAACGACACTTTATTTTCCCGGATCGAATATGTTCCTGTTCGAAGGCTCAGGCCCGGTAGGTCCAGTTCTATCGTGTTCCCTTCTGCAACAAAGTCCCTGATTTGAACTTTTCCATCTGTATCTGCTGAAAGTCCACTTATATCGATGATATTAATTTCCGCCATTCCTTTTGTAGAGTCGCCGGAATAAAAATTTACCATGGTGTTCCTGACCGAAAAATGGCCAATTGACAGATTCTTTTTTGTTATGGATTTTTCAACGTATCCTTTCGTCTCCAGTTTGTCCTTGCGGTAATGTATCTGTGCATTTTTCCATGAAATACTGTCTATGAAAATTTCCGACAACTCATCATCGAAATGATAATTTTTCAGGCGGATATTATCAATTCTGACAGTAGACTTATTTTGTATGTTTGTTATCGAAACTTTTTGAGCAAGGATCAATTTTTCTTTCCCATATAGTTCCCCTTTATCAAAAACGGAAATGGTTTTTCCGGTAGTTATACTTGCTTTTTCAAAAAGCAGCCTGCCGATTGAGTATCCCATCACTTCATATGTAGGAGCCCTGAGTAAATCATTGGTGGAAATATTTGAATGGATTCCGGTAACCTCTACTTTTTGTGTTTTATCTGATACTGACTGACTCAAAAGGTAGCCATTCTCAATACGTACTTTATCGAGGTCAATTTTTTTATCAATCTCGTCAATTATTTTTGTAATCGGTTGTGTAGGTTTTAAACTGGCAGATTTTGGAATATAATAATTGATGGTCCTGGAATTTTTTAAAACCAGTTCTTCTGCCTGCAGGCGCTGGTTGGTAATCAATTCAGAAAGGGAAATTTCCCTTAGTTCAAAATCAGGTATGCTGACATATTTTTTATCAGGGTGATAATTTTTTTCACTGGGTTCAAGCCGGAAATTTTTCAGGATAAGGTTATGTTCACTATATACTACACTGTCAAACCTTACATCATACATGCTGTCTGCTGAAGAAGTCTTGTAATTTTTAATGGCAAATACCAGGGTTGCTATTTCAATCGGGTTAGATTTAGAACTGTCGATCACAATCCCAAATGCTTCAAAATTATTTCCCTTTGTGGAAAAGGGAATGTATTTGTCTTTATTTTTTGTGGTAACGGTAATATCACTGTTCATCAGGCCAATATACTTGATGTCGAGGTTGCCGATCAGTCCGGCGATGGTTTTTTCAATGGACCTTTCCTGGATGGCTTTTTCTTTTTCTCTTTTAGTTACATCAATTTTTAGTCGCACAACCGGATCCTGGCACAATATGGAATCAACCTTGAATTTATTGGATTCATATAAGGCCCTGAAATCGGTTTGGATCAGTTTTAGTTTTGAGAAACCTGCTTCAATGGCGCCATAAGCAGTATCTGAACTTTTCCCCTCAATAAAGCAACTGTCGATTGTAATCGACATATCCTTTGTTGAAATGTCAAGTGAAGAATACTTCAGCCTGTAGTTGCCTTCCGGAAAAGTGATGTCCTGTTTGCCGGTTTGCAACTCTAGATTTTTTACAAATACGGGGTCAGTGGATTTGTTGTTTATCGCCGAATTCATGGCAAATTCATCCACATTGAATTCAACGCCTGAAATGGTTATGGTTTTGTTATTGGGCTCGAGATTATTCAGCCCGATGCTGCCATTGAAAATTCTGAATTTTTTAACTTCCAGCGTTTGGGTGATTTTCTCCAGTGCGAGGTAGATATTGCCTATTTCAAAAGATACCGATGAGTTGCCTTTTTTCTTTTTATCCTTATGGTCAGGGTAAACATCAATAGAAGGGCTTTCTGCAACAATGAAATCTACCAGCAACTTTTTTTCAAAGATCAGGCTGCGCAATGATTTCAGCTCCAGTCCCAGGTAGCTGAAAGAAACTTTTGTGGCTATTCTTTTGCCGGTTTTGTCCATGACCAGCAAATGGGTATTGATCAGGTCGATACGGGTTTCTTTGAGCAGGTGTATATCCATCTTACCGATCTTTACGGTAACCTTGCCCTTTGATTCATACGCCACCAGTTGTTCAATGATTTCTTTTACATGCAGGCGGAACCACCAGTAGAGTAATGTTAACAGGAGAATAAAACCGGCTGTGATGTACAGGGTAATGCGGGTTTTTCTATTACTTAGCCAGGCTTTCATCAGGATGAAATGCAGATTTAAATATAAATATACAGCATATTTACCGCAAAGAAGTAAGCACGCAAGGTAATGCAGAGGCAATTGATCAACTCACTCCTGCGCCAGGGTTAATGATTTCTCCCGGGGAAACAAAATAAAGTTTTCCGGCTGCATCTTCTGCCATCAGAATCATCCCCCTGCTTTCCACGCCTTTCATCTTTCGCGGTGCCAGGTTTACTACCACTACAACCTGCCGGCCGACGATTTCTTCAGGGGTATAATGAAGCGCAATCCCGGATACAATGGTCCTTGTTTCAAATCCAAGGTCGATCTCAAGCTTCAGCAGTTTATCAGCCTTCGCCACTTTTTCTGCAACGATGATGGTACCAACTTTCAGGTCGATCTTTGCAAAATCGTCATACACTATCTCTGCTTTGACATCTGTTTTTGCCTCTTCCTGTATTCGGCCGTTGACTCCCGACTCCTGACTCCCGACTCCCGACTCTTTTCTTACGGCTCCTGACTCTCGACTCCCGAATGTCTCATTGCTGTTGACTCCTGACTCCTGACTCCCGACTCCCGACTCTTTTCTTCCGGCTCCCGACTCCTGACTCCCGACTCCTGACTCTTGCCTCCCGACTCCCGACTTCAGCTTCTCCACCTGTGCCGCAACCTCTTCATCTTCGATCTTCCTGAACAGCAACTGAGGCTCACGGAGGCTGTAGCCCACACTTAGTAATTTGGTTTTGCCGGCATTTTCCCAGTCAAGCATTTTTTCCACCACCTTCATCATGTAGATCAATTTCTTTGCAGTGAAAGGCAGGAAGGGATTGATCAGAATAGACAGGTTGGCGCAAAGCTGTAAACATATGTGTAAACAGTTGTCAATCCCTTCCTGGTTTTCGGGGTTCGATGCCAGGTTTTTGGCAAGGATCCAGGGTTCTTTTTCCTGCAGGTATTTATTGCCTTTCCGGGCGAGGTCGATCACTTCAAAAAGTGCTTCCCGGAATTTAAATTGTTCGATGCTTTCTTCCACCTTAGCTTTTGCAATACCGAATTCTGCCATCATCTGGCGATCGGTATCATCAAGCTTTTCTTCGTGCAGCCTGGGAACTTTTCCCATGCAGAGTTTATGCATCAGTACCCAGGTTCGGTTCACAAAATTACCAAAGATCGCAACCAGCTCACTGTTGTTGCGGTCCTGGAAATCTTTCCAGGTGAAATCATTGTCTTTTGTTTCCGGCGCATTGGCACAAAGCACATAGCGCAAGACGTCTTCACAGCCCGGGAAATCAGCAATATATTCATTTACCCATACGGCCCAGTTGCGTGAAGTGGATACTTTTTCCCCTTCTATATTGAGGAATTCATTGGCGGGCACATTTTCCGGCAGCACAAAATTACCATGGGCCTTGAGCATGGCCGGAAAGATGATGCAATGAAAAACGATATTGTCTTTGCCGATAAAATGTACCAGCTTGGTGTCTTCGGAGCACCAGTAATCACCCCATTGCTGCGTAAGTTCCTTAGTGGCGCTGATATACCCGATAGGTGCATCAAACCATACATACAACACTTTTCCCTCGGCTCCTTCGATGGGCACTTTTACGCCCCATTGGCTGTCGCGGGTCATGGCCCTGCTTTGCAAACCACTGTCCAGCCAGCTCTTGCACTGTCCGATCACATTATTCTTCCAGTCGCTGTGTTCTTCCAGCAACCATTTTTTCAGCCAGTCTTCATACTGCTGCAACGGGAAATACCAGTGTTTGGTCAGTTTTTTTACGGGTACCGCATCGCTCAAGGTTGATTTGGGGTTGATCAGTTGTTCGGGCGATAAAGTACTGCCGCATTTTTCACACTGATCGCCATAGGCATTAGGGTTGGCACAAACCGGGCAGGTACCGGTGATATATCTGTCGGCCAGGAATACCTGTGCCTTCTCATCATAATATTGTTCGGTTTCTTTCTCTTCAAATAAACCCTTGTCGTACAGGTTCCGGAAAAAATCGGCTGAGGTCTGGTGGTGTACCGGGCTGGAAGTACGGGAATATATATCAAAAGAAATACCCATATCCCGGAAGCTCTCTTTAATGATCTCATGGTATTTGTTCACCACTTCCTGCGGGGTGATGCCCTCTTTCATGGCCCTTATGGTAATGGGAACGCCGTGCTCATCGCTGCCGCAGACAAATTTGATGTCTCTTTTGCGCGAGCGCTGGTAACGTACATATATATCCGATGGCAGATAGCAGCCGGCCAGGTGACCAATATGAACGGGCCCATTAGCATAGGGCAATGCTGCAGTAACCAATAAACGCTTGAAATCCTTCTTCATAATTTTTCCTCTCTTGTCCGGCCTTGCCGGTTTCCAAATGAATGGGCAAAAATACCGGAATAAGCACCAATACCCAAATCAGGCAGTTTAAGGAGGTATACGAACTTAATTTTTTGTATCTATTTATAATATTTGAACATTGTTTTTAAGGTCTGTAAATACCAAATAGTAACTTCGTCTCAACCAAAACGCGGAATATGAAGCACCGGAACATAGCTGTAAGCCTGCTGTCTATTTTCTGCATGATGATACATTTTACTTCTAATGCCCAGGATAACCACTATTCATGGATGCAGTTTGGCGCCCGGAATTCAATATTATATAATTCGGGTTTATCACGTTTTGAAGATCAGGCGGCAGTTGTTCTTAATCCGGCCACCTTATCTTCTGCTGCTAATTCCAGCTTCAATTTTAATACGAATGCTATTGGATTTAATCGTATCAATTTTACAAACGGCCTTGGCCAGGGTTTTAATCTAACCAACAGTAACCTGGCTGTGCTGCCGGATATGGCTGCCGGGGTTTTGAAACCATGGAAAAGACAAAAAGACTGGGTGCTTGGATATTCCATCTACCAAAGAAATTTCGATAATTTAAATTTTACAGACCGAACTGAAACAAAAAAAGATATTATAAGAGAATCAGAAAGTCCGGGTGCAGAAAATTATATCTCGCAATATCACCTGAATACTAAAATGAATGAAAACTCCATTGTTGCAGGTCTTGGTTGGAAAATAAGTCCGAAATTATCCTTTGGCTTTTCTCAGACATTTACATTTCGGTCACAGGAATATATCGAAAATTTTTCTGCTAATGTGATTCCCGATTTGAATACCGGCGCAACGGTAGATTTGGTAAGCACAGACTATAATTTTTTCTTCCAATTCTATAAAATATTCACCCATACAAAAATCGGCCTGACAGGAAAATTTGGAAAATGGGACCTTGGATTGACTTTAACTACCCCCGCTTTAGGGCTGATGGGAAAGGGCGAAATGAATGCAGATCTTAGCCTGGTAAATGTTCGGCTGATACAGGACACAACTGGTACCCGGCGTAATTTCCTGGCAAACGGCCGGTTTGAAGATCTGAAAGTTAAATATAAAATGCCCCTGAGTATGTCTTTTGGTGCTTCCCGGCAATTTGGAAAAGTAATCATGTATGGCGCAGTAGACTGGCATAGTGCGGTTAACAAATATGCCATTCTTAGTCCCGGTGATGCTTCATTTATTCAGCCATCTACCAGTGAGAATGTACTTTATACAAAACAATTACTGACTGTTTGGGAAGCGAGACGTACTGTTTTTAATGGATCAGTTGCAGGAGACTGGGTTATCAGTCCTGATAATCACATTTTATTTTCTTTCAGGACCGATAACTTTTATAACAATGATCTTGCTGAGGAAGAAGGATTTACGATACCTAAAAAAGTTTGGAATAATTATCATATAACTATTGGAACACAACGTGATTTTGGTAACAGTGAATGGGTGATTGGGTTACGGCTGAATAGGGGAGGACGCAATGATTATCCACAGCCTTTCAGCTTTACAGATCCAACAGAGGATAATTTTTTCCAGGGTGAAAGAAAAACCGGGCGAATTACATCAACCGGATTACAGCTATTGCTCAGTTATACTTTTAAATTTGGCATACTGGGTAAAGAGTAAGTTCGAGCAACTAATATGAAACGAATCGAATTCATTTCCAGCGCAGCTGCAGCCGTTGTTGGTGTTGCGCAGCAGTTTTTATAAATTTGAAATTTTTTTTGCGCACACCAACAACTTTTCGGGTTGTTGGTGTGCGCAGCAATTCAGTACAATATCACCCTGAAATTTAAGCGCAACACCAACAACGGCGAGTGCAACCAATATGAAACGATCCTGGCACCTTTGCGGTAAAGTGTATTAGCTATTCATTATCACAACTCGTTAAGAATTGGTAATTTCACGTTTCAAACATGAAACGAAAAGAATTTATTTCCGGTGCTGCTTTCCTTGCCGGGTCTGCTTTGTTGCCTGGCAAATCATTCGGATCCACTGAAAACTCAGTGGCTGAACTGGTAAGGCCGGCATATCTGAAAAAAGGTGATACCATTGCCATCACCTGCCCGGCCGGGTATATCAGCCTGGAAGATGTACAGCCGGCGGTAAATCAGATGCAAAGCTGGGGTTTTAAGATTCGCTTAGGTAACACCGTTGGTAAGCGTGATTTCACTTTTGGCGGTACAGACGAAGAACGAGCCAAAGACCTGCAGATAATGCTGGATGATCCTGGTGTTAAAGCCATCATGTGTGCCAGGGGCGGTTATGGCGTTGCAAGGATCATTGATAAGATCAGTTTTACCCGGCTCAGGGAACGCCCCAAGTGGATCATTGGCTTCAGTGATATTACAGCGCTTCACCTGCACATAAACCGGAATTTCCCCATGGTTTCCCTTCATTCAAAAATGTGCAATAGTTTTCCGGATAATTGGGATACGGCCGAACCTATTGTGCAGGAAACCATTTTGTCAATCAGGGATGCGCTCACCGGCACCAAAATGAAATATTCGGTAACCCCTGACGAACTGAACCGTACGGGCATCGGCGAAGGCGTATTGATTGGCGGAAACCTTTCGATCATTCAAAACCTGATGGGCACATCTTCGGAGATTGCCACCAACGGGAAGATATTGTTCCTGGAGGAAGTCGGGGAGTACCTGTACAGCCTCGACCGGATGTTCATGAACCTAAAAAGGGCGGGAAAATTGTCCGGGCTGAAAGGCCTGATCATTGGCGGTTTCAATAAAATTAAAACGGATGATCCGGGGGAAGAATTCGGGAAAACAGTGTATGATATTGTAATGGAAAAAGTAGAGAATTATAAATACCCGGTATGTTTTAATTTTCCTGTTGGCCATCAGAAAAATAATTATGCGTTAAAATGCGGGGCGATGCATCTGCTCACTGTGAGAAAGGATGCAGTGGAGTTGGTTGAGAAATAGGAATACATTAACCGCAAAGTTATTAAGACGCCAGGCTTTGCAGCACTTATATTCCTCCTTGCCTTTAATGTATTTATTTTCGACTTTCGATTTTCGACTTTCGACTTTCGATTTTTTAATTCAGTCCTGTGATTTTCCCTTTCACCATGTCTATCTGCAGCGCTGCCGGCTTCTCCGGTAGTCCGGGCATCCGCATCATCTCGCCACAAACCGCCACAATAAAACCCGCGCCGGTATTGACGATCAGGTCATCCACCGTGATCGTAAAATCATCATAGGTATGAATGGCTTCGGGTGTATCGGTAAATGAATATTGCGTTTTGGCAATACAGATCGGAAAATGCTGCCAGCCATTTGTTTCAATGAACTTCAATTTTTGTCTCGCTTTTTTTTCCAATATAATGCCATCGGCTTTATAGATCTTCGTGGCAACCTGCCTGATTTTTTCTTCCACACTGTCTTCATCCCTGTACGTAAATGTTACCGGTGCCGGTGATTCATTGGTTAGTTTGATGATTTTCTCTGCGGCTTCCAATGCCCCTTCACCTCCTTTTGCAAAAGCATTATTAACGGCAAAGGCAATATATTTTTCTTCGCACCAGTCACGCACAAGTTTCATTTCGTTTTCTGTATCCGTATGGAATTGATTCAGCACTACCAATACCTGCTGGCCGAAAGAATGCAGTATATCAAGATGGCGCTGGAGGTTTCGCATGCCTTTTAAAATGCCTTCGGGGTTGGGCGATTTGATTTGTGCATAAGGAACCTGTCCATGTAGTTTTAGTGATTGTGTGGTAACAATCAACACGCTCAGGGCAGGCTGTATGCCTGCTTTCCGGCATTTGATGTTCATGAATTTTTCCGCGCCCAGATCGCTGCCAAAACCGGCTTCGGTTAAAACATAATCGCCCAGTTCCATGGCCGTTTTGGTGGCGATCACCGAATTGCAGCCATGGGCGATATTGGCAAATGGCCCGCCATGCACAAATGCAGGTGTGCCCTCCAGAGTCTGTACCAGGTTAGGCAACAGGGCATCTTTAAGCAGGGCCGTGATAGCGCCGCCGGTCTGCAGGTCACGCGTGTGGTAGGGCAGGCCGGCGACAGTGGTGCCGAGTAAAATGTCATCTATTCGTTGACGTAAGTCATCATGACTTTGTGCCAGGCAAAGCACTGCCATCAGTTCGGATGCAGGTGTAATGTCGAAGCCGGTTTCTGCAGGTAACCCGTTTTTCCCGCCGTGCAGCCCGGTGATGATATACCTGAGTGAGCGGTCGTTTACATCCAGCACGCGGCGCCAGAAAATGTCTTTTAGTTCTTCCGGTTTTCCCTGGTTGAAATAATTATAGTTGTCAAGCAATGCGGCCAGCATATTATTGGCCGAACTGATGGCATGAAAATCGCCATTGAAATGCAGGTTTATTTCGTCGGCTGGTACCAATTGCGATGCGCCTCCGCCGGTTGCGCCGCCTTTCATCCCAAAACAGGGGCCCAGCGATGGCTCCCGTAATGCCAGGATGGCTTTTTTGCCCAATCTGCGTAATCCGTCGGCCAGACCGATGGATGAAGTGGTTTTGCCATTACCGGCACGGGTAGGTGTAATGGAGGTAACCAGGATCAGTTTACTCTGCCGGATCTTTTCTTCATCAAATCCCGGTAACTGTACCTTGGCTTTGTATTTACCGTAGGTGGTAAGTTGTTCTGCAGCGATGCCGAGCTGATCGGCCAGCAGGGTAATGGGCTGAATTTGGCTGGTTTGCATATGGCGTTGTTGAGGCATAAAAATAATGGGGAACAGCCGGGCCTGCATTGACCGGTATCGTCTGTTTAAATGATTGAGGTCATATCCTTATCTTGCTGCTTAAATGTATATAGTATATGGCTGACCACAAGATCATCATACCGCCGTACCTGAAGAAGGGTGATACCATCGGAATGGTATGCCCTGCAGGCTATATGCCAAAGGAGAAAATGAAAACCTGTATAGAAGTGCTGCAGCGCGAATGGGGCTTCCGGGTCAAAGAGGGGAAGACGCTGGGCAGCGGGGAAAATTATTTTTCCGGCACAGATGCAGAAAGGCTTGCAGACATCCAGGAAATGCTGGATGATCCTGAGGTGAAGGCCGTGCTCTGTGCCCGTGGCGGATATGGTGTTGGCCGGATAATCGACCAGGTTGACTTTCGCAAATTCCGCAAACATCCCAAATGGCTGATCGGGTTCAGTGATATCACGGTCCTGCATGCGCATATCCATACACGTTATCATATCGCCACCCTGCACGCACCGATGGCTGGCGCTTTTCAGGACGGCGGATATAAAAACGAATATGTGCAATCATTGCGAAGATCCATTACCGGTAAAAAAGCGTCTTACGAAGCGGCCGTTCATCCTTTCAACCATCCGGGCAAAGTATCCGGCGTATTGGTTGGCGGCAACCTCGCCCTGTTAGCGCACCTGGTTGGCACCCCTTCTGATCTCCGGACCAAAGGGAAGATCCTGTTCGTGGAAGATGTAGGGGAACAGTTGTATAATATCGACCGGATGTTTTACCAGTTAAAAAGAAGCGGTAAACTGGATAAGCTGGCAGGGCTTGTCATTGGCGGGTTTACAGATTGCAAGGATACGGACAGGACCTTTGGAAAGACAGCTTATGAGATCATCCACGACCTCGTGAAAGAATATACTTATCCTGTTTGTTACGGATTTCCGGTGAGCCACGAAAAAGAAAATTATGCGTTGAAAGTGGGCGGGACCTATACATTGAGTGTAAGCAGGAATAAAGTGAAACTCAGTGAAATTTAACCGCTAAGTAATGAAGGCGCAAAGAATCTTTTAAAGATTTAGCAGAGAATCCAGCTTGTGCCGAAAAAGCGGGTATACGCCGAGGTTATTATGACTTGCGCCTTCAACTGAAATAAATTCATCTCCTTTTTTCAGTAAAGGTTCCAGTCTTTTTGCATTGCTGTAAGGAATGGTCCAGTCGTTTGTACCATGAAAAATGTGAACCGGCATTTTCACCAAAGGCAGGTATTCGAAAGTGGGCATTTTGAACCTCATCATCCTGTTCATTGGGTAGACAGGAAAAAAATGAGCCCCCAGGGAAGTGAAACTATAATAGGGCGTTTCCAGTATCAGGCGCTTTGCCGGCTGCTGGCTGGCTAAATGAGCGGCAATGCCTGTTCCCAATGATCGGCCATAGATAATGATCGAATCTGCCGTGAATTTTTTCCTGGCCAGTTTGTACACCTGCAGGGCGTAATCATACAGCACCTGCTCTTCAAACCTTCCGGTGCTTTTTCCGTAACCGGGATAATCGATCATCCAAACTTCATAACCGGCTTTTGTGATGCCCGGGGCATGGCGTGCATACCAGCTGATATTTTTCCGGTTACCATGAAAGTATAGTAATGCGCCGCGTATCTTTTCACCACCTGCAGGAAACTGTATAATATTGATATTGGCATCCGAACTGTAAGCAAGGTTCACTTCCTTATATGGAACCCCAAAATTGTAGATGTGATTTTGTGCCAGTGCAACTTTAGGGAAAAATAAATAATCACTGAAATAGTAAATGATGATGCCACCCAGTCCGTAAAGGATCAGCCCCCATTTTATCCATCTTTGTATTACTTTTTTTTGCATAGTCAACATTGAGCCCTGGGCGAAACCGGGCTGCAAAAATACAGTATCTTTAGTCTTTAAGAAACTAACAAATACAAATCTGCAATGCTCAAATCACTGTTTGACGGTTTCCGTAAAATGAAACTGAAAAAAGAATTTCATGAGTACGGTTCTGTCGTGGAAAGTTTTCAGGTGGGGGATTACGGAACCGTGCAGGTTGCACAGTGGCTGCATCCTTTTTATCAGCCATTAAAACTCGACGCAGGACTGGTATCATTTTACAGGCAGTTTATTCAGCCCGGTGATTTTGTTATAGATATCGGCGCGCATATTGGAGATACAACCATACCCATGGCACTTGCCGCCGGAACTTCCGGTACAGTGATGGCGCTGGAACCCAACAAATACGTATTTCGAGTACTGGAAGAAAATGCCCGCCTGAATCCCGGCCTGATCAATATCCTGCCGCTCTGTATTGCCGCCACTACCGAAGATGGTGAGTTCAGTTTTAATTATTCTGATGCTTCTTTTTGTAACGGCGGATTCCTTTCCAAAAGGGAAGTGCTGGACCGGCATCATAAATATACCCTCGGAATCCAGGGTAAAAACCTGGATACACTGCTGCGAAAAGATTATGCATCATTGCTGCCCAAACTTTCCTTCATAAAAGTGGATGCCGAGGGGTATGATAAGGAGATCATTAAAAACCTTTCCGGCATCATAGCGGAATTCAAACCATTCATACTTTCTGAATGCAACCTATATTTAGTGAAAGCTGAACGGGAAGAATTATTTGATGTGATGAGTGCCGGCGGAAATACCCTTTACCAGATCGGGCTCGACCAGGCCCGGGCATCAGACTTCAGGTCGGTGAACAAAGAGCCGCTGAAAAAATCTGATATGATGAAACACAATCATTTTGATATCCTTGCGGTGCCGCCCGGCCGGTCAGTTGGTATTTAACCGCAAGGACACGAAGAATAAAAAAGGTCAGAACCTGAATATATTATCAGGATAGTCGTGGTATGCCAGGTACATAGGTTAACTTTAAAAGATACAGTCTTGAAAACCTGGTAATGATAGCCTAACCTCTGCCTCAGGGCCTCAATAAGAGGGTTGGTATCACTATTTAATTGAAATTTAAGTCAACCAAAACATTTTTACCATGAAGTACATTAAGCCTTTAATGCTCATTTTGACATCATGTTTTATCATGTTGTCCTTAACCTCATTTGGCATTCTGACAGCCGTTATTTCGCCTGTTAATGGTTCTGGCAGGACACTGGAGTCTGTTACAAGAATTGAAAGGGCTGATATTTCCTATTTTGAAGCACCCATGAAAATATCAGCACTTGATTTTCAGGCTGCAGGTATGAATAAGATGACCATGGAATCTTTACTAAGTCTGACCCCCGCCCAGTACAGGCAAATGACCGGAAAGCGTTTAGGCTTTTTTAAATCCATGGAACTCAAAATGGTCCAAAAGCAGATGAAGAAACAAAAGGACAATGGCAGCGGCGGGGATCTTCCCCAATGGGCCTATGTGGTGCTGTCAATATTTGCACTTGGATGGCTGGCCATCGGGGTACGCAGCAACTGGAAAGGAAATGACTGGTGGATAGCATTGCTCCTGTACTTTGTCTTTTATTTCCCCGGCTTGATTTATTCACTCATTGTGATGAAGAAATATTATTAAAAAGATTTTGATTCTTTGCTGCGTTGTTTCATTGCGGTTAGTGATTTTAGTATTGAAGAATATTCCGTAAAAAATTATGATATTCCGGAAAATCCGGCAGGTTATTATGCCCGCCACCATGGATCCGGATCAGCGTGGTATGCTGCGGGTTAAGTTCCTGTAATTGTATGCTGTTTCGGATAGGGATCAAAAAGTCCCTCGTGCCGTGAATGATATACACGGGGCAATGCACTTTCTTTATCCAGCGGTCTGAACGGAGCTTGAACCGCAGCACAAAACGTACCGGCATAAAAGGCATGAAACGCTCCACCACTTTGGAAAAACTGTAATAAGGCGCATCCAGTATCAGGTAACGGGGATGGTTATCCGAAGCAAGCTTGGTAGCGAACCCGCTGCCCATGCTGCGGCCATAGAGTACCAGGTGACTTTCGGGGTATTCTGCTTTCAGGGTATTGTAGATGAACTGCATATCATTGAGCATGGCATGCTCGCTTCTTTTACCCGTGCTTTTACCAAACCCCCGGTAATCAACCAGCACCACATCATAATTATAGCGGTAGAAATCCTTGGCATATTTGGCCCAGCCCTTGATACTGCGGGTGTTTCCATGAAAATACAGGATCAGCCCGGCAGGTTTCTCGCGGAAAAAATGGAGGCCGTTGATGCGTACGCCTTTCTCCACATCAAAGAACAATTCGCGGAAAGGCGCATCGTAGTTGAATTCAAAATCAGCGGATAGTTTTTCAGGCTTGAAAATCAGGCGCTCCTGGATGAAATAAATGACCAGCATCGCAAGGAGGTAGCCTCCGCCGATCCACCACCAGGGGATTTTTAATAAAAGGAGTAGTATCAATGGCAAGAAAAGTAATTGATTCTCCTAATATATTCAATTTACCAGAAAATTAACCGCAAAAGAAACGAAGATGCAAAGAACAGGCGGATACATTTTTACTTTCTTACAAACACTTCCTTTCCATTGATGATCGTGCGAATGACTTTTACGTGCTGCAGTTCTTCCGGCTTTACGGAAAACAGGTCATCTGAAAGCACCACCAGGTCGGCCAGCATACCGGCTTTTAGTTTGCCTGTTTTGTCTTCATGAAACCCGGCAAAAGCATTATTGACGGTATAATTTGTCAATGCCTGTTCAACGCTTATTTTCTCTTCCGGAAACCAGCCATCAGGATTCTTATCATCCAGGGTGCGGCGGGTAACAGCTGCGTATATTCCTTCGATCGGATTGATTGGCGCTACGGTCCAGTCTGAGCCAAAACTAACGAGGGCTTCTTTATCTTTTAAGGTTTTAAATGCATAAGTGCCTTTCAGCCTGGCGCTGTCGAGTCTTTTGTGTGCCCACTTTCCATCGTCTATGGCATGGTATGGCTGCATGGAGGCTATTACATTTTGCGATGCAAAACGGGGAATATCCTTTGCAGCGATATGCTGCGCATGTTCTATCCTGAAGCGATGATCTTTTTTGTATCGCGTATCCGCTTCTGCATATACATTCAGTACCCAGTTGATGGCCCTGTCGCCAATGGCGTGAGTAGCTATTTGCAAGCCGGCAGAATCTGCCTGCAGTATCCAGTTTCGCAACAGAACGGTGTCGGTCACCTGTAATCCTGTTGCACCGGGGTCATCCAAATAAGGATCAAAAAACCATGCGGTGGTAGAACCGAGCGATCCATCAACAAATCCTTTTAGTCCGCCCCAGCGAAGCATATCGTCACCTCTTCCATTTTGCTGTATAAAGGAATCAAGTTTTGACCATGTATTGATGGGCACCATGGCATATATGCGAAGGCCCGGCTTGTGGTTTGCATAAGCCCTGCGATATACAGATAGATCCAGCCATCCGCCATAACTGCCCATATCCGTTACCTGTGTTACGCCCCGTTCAAGTGCATGTTGCACCGCCCTTTCAAGGGCTTCATCCAGTTCTTCATCTGTCTCTGCAGGTACCACCCTGTCAACCAGTTGCATAGCAGCATCTTTTAATACACCGGTTGGTTCGCCGGTTTTAGGGTCGCGGATGATCTCGCCACCTTTTGGATTGGGTGTGTTTTTATCAATGCCCGCCTTTTTTAAAACAATGGAATTAACCAATGCCATATGGCCGTCGTAGCGACTTATATAAACAGGATGACTGCCCGTTACACTATCGATCCATTCTTTGCGGGGCATTTCACCGCCCCAGGCTTCATGGTCCCAGTCGCCGCCTTTTATCCAGCGATCACTGTTCATTGAATGGGCATACACTTTCAGGGTTTGTATAAAATCCGACCGGCTTTTTGCATCCCTCAGGTTTACACTGGCCAGCTGGTAACCGCCCATTAAAAAATGGGTATGATTGTCAATGAATCCCGGGACGATCATCTTTCCTTCCATATCTATGAGCTCGGTCTGCGGGCCTTTAAGGGAGGCGTAGTCTGCTCCCACATATAGTATGGTGCTGTCTTTGAGGGCAATCGCCGTTGCATTCGGGTTGGTTGAATCTCCCGTCCAGATCTTTGCGTTGAAATAAATCCGGTCAGCGGAAATATTTTGTTTGCAGGAAGTAAAAGTGATGATTACTAATGCAAAGAAGTTCAAAAAAGATCTCATGAAATTTGGTTGAAATTAACCGCAAAGCATAAAAGGCGCTAAGCGAAATTCCTTTTTCCATTGCGGTTAATTGTATTGGCTGTTATTTTCGATTTTCGATTTTTTTCCACTCCGGTTGTTGGTGTGCGCTGCTATTGAGTACACTATCACTCCGAAATTTATGCACAACACCAACAACGGCTGGGAATTCCTTTTTCCCTTGCGTTAATTGTATTGGCTGTTATTTTCGACTTTCGATTTTCGACTTTCGATTTTATTCTTCTTCCTCTTCCGGAATAATCCTTGTCAGCCTCAGGTTGGTCACCGGCGCCACGATCAAGGGGAATTTCTCCACTTTAACATTGCTGGGATCCAGTCCAAAACTTCGTTCTTCAGAAAGACTGATATCTTTCAGCCAGAAATAAAGTTTCATGATGATCTTTTCCCAGAATGGCAATTCATTATCCTGGCTGAGGAATTTTTCCATGACAATGAATTCGAAATCTCCCACGATATTATTCCGTTGCAGGCTTTCGTATCTGCTCACAATATTCACTTCCTTATTGGCCACCATATCTTCCACCACCTTGCGGAACATCAGGTTGATCTTGGGTTCCATACGGAAACCCAGCCTGAATTCCACGCGGATCACTTCATTGGGGATGATCGTCTGCACTTCGTACTCGCAGGTATACGGATCATCCAGGGTATCCACGTGCACGAACCAGTAAATATCAGCCCTCTTGGGCTTTTTATTCAGGATCGAGTGCATGATCTTATGCTCTATCTCCTTTGGATTATTGGCACTGCTCAGATAAATGAGGTGTGTAGCATATTTATTGATGGTGCTGTCGTTACTGAGTTCCTGCAGCAAAGGCAGGTAATGGTCAAGCCTTACAAATTCCACGTAACGGTTTTTGATCTTCCGCGACCTGTACCAAACATACATCACCAGGAACATCAGGCTTCCTACTAACAGGGTAATATAGCCGCCATGGGTGAATTTTTGCAGCAGGGCGATCAGGAAGCTGATCTCTATGATCGTATAAACAATCAGAAAGAGGTAAATCCATATCGACTTCACCCTGTGAAGTACCAGGTAATTAGCAAACAGTATCGTGGTGGCTATCATGGTCATGATGATAGCCAATCCATATGCCGCCTCCATTTTAGAAGTTTCCCGGAAATAAAGTACCACGCCCACACAACCGGCAAAGATCAATGTATTTACTGCCGGGATAAATAATTGACCTTTTGCTTCCGAAGGATAAACTATTTTAAATTTTGGCCAGAGGTTGAGCCGCATGGCCTCGCTGATAAGGGTAAATGAACCACTTATCATGGCCTGGCTGGCAATGATGGCAGCGCTTGTAGCAATGATCACACCTATGAGCACGAACCAATCCGGCATAAGGTTGAAAAAAGCATTGATATTCATTTGTTCCTTAACGGCCTCAGTAACTTCAACCCCCTTCAGGTGGGCCAGCAGGTAAGCGCCCTGGCCCAGGTAATTAAGCAGGAGGGTTGATTTTACAAAGATCCAGGAGATGCGGATATTGCCCCGGCCGCAATGGCCAAGGTCGCTGTATAATGCCTCCGCTCCTGTTGTACATAGGAACACAGCACCCAGCAGCCAGATGGCATTTGGGTGTACGGTTAAAAAATGAAAAGCATAATATGGATTGATCGCCTTGAAAATAGAAAAATCATCAGCCAGGTGCATGATACCGAGGATGGCTAACATCGAGAACCAGATGGTCATGATAGGACCAAACATCTTACCGATCGAGGCGGTGCCAAACTGCTGCGTAAAGAAAAACAGCGCCATGATGCCTAAGACTATATAGACAATTGTATCTGTGGTGATATTATGCAGGGAAGGGATATTCTTCAAACCTTCAATGGCAGAGGTAATGGAAATGGGCGGGGTGATGATACCGTCGGCCAGCAAAGCCGCGCCACCGATCATGGCCGGCAGTACAAGCCATTTTCGTCTTCTCCGTACCAGGGCATAGAGTGCAAATGTGCCGCCTTCCCCCCGGTTGTCTGCCCGAAGGATCAATACAACATATTTCAGGGTGGTTTGGAGGGTGATTGTCCAAATAATACAGGATAAGCTCCCGATGATCAGCTCATCGGTAATGACCCTGTCATTGATAATGGCATTGAAAACGTACAAAGGAGATGTACCTATATCTCCATAGATAATTCCTAAGGCAATCAGGAGGCCGGCGCCTGTTACCTTATTCAGATTTTTGCCCACAGTTGATGATGGTTAGACGTTTTGGGGTATGTTGATAAGAAACAAAGGTATAGGGAATTTCATTTTCTACACAACCAAGTTATTATTCTCTTGTTTTTTGGTTAAAATTCTTGTACAGTATTGTATTCCTGAACCTTTAACCCGGTTTTTTGGTTCACAAAACGTACTTTTAACGCGGAAAACCGTTGTTCATGAAAACCTTCAAAATTGCTTTTCTCCTCATTTTTCTTACAAACCTGGCCCAGGCCCAGCGGATTTTTTATTCTGAAATTGAAAGAGATGATTACCGCCAGATGAATTTTGAGATCATTGGCAAGGTAGGCGGCAATATCAATGTTTATAAAAACTACCGCAGCAACAACGATATCTCAGTCTATAACACCGAAATGAAGCTGAAAAACAAGGTCCGGCTGGATATGATGCCCGACAAGGTTTCCAATGTGGATTTTGTGGTTTACCAGGATTTTTACCACATGGTATATCAATACCAGAAAAAAAATGTGATCTATTGCGCCACCGTAAAACTCAATGGCGAAGCTAAAATGATGTCTGATCCTGTAGTGCTGGATACTTCACATATCCAGAACAGCAATGAGATCAAAGTATATACCATGATATACAGCGAAGACAAACAAAAGATCATGATTTTCAAGATCAATCATAAAAACGACCGCTACTATATATTTACCACACTGCTTTTTGATAAGGACCTCGTACTGCAGAAAAAAAGTGTGATGACGCAACCGGTAATTGAAAAAGAAGGGGTATTCAATGATTTTGTGCTGGACAATGACGGTGACCTTGCTTTTGGCCGGAGCACACATTCCGGCAGCCGCGATTTTATCAATAAATTCAACCTGATCATCAAGAAGGCACAGGAAGATACCTTACAGATAACCGAAATTCCATTGGTGAATTATGTGCTGGATGAAGTGAAGATCAAAGCGGATAATCCCAATAAACGCTTCCTGCTCAGCTCATTCTATTACGAAAAAAATAAAAACAATATTGACGGCCTTATCAGCCTCATGTGGGATAAACAGGCGGGACAAAAACAGGCGGTCTATCGCTTCAAGTTCAACGACACCCTGAGAATGGATGCACGGGCTGATAATTCCTCGCCAAAAGTGGCTTTCAACGACTACTTCATCAAGAACCTGATCCCTACTAAAGACGGCGGATATGCCGTGGTGGCGGAGCTGTATTATACCAATTCCCGTAATTCCGGCTGGAACCGCTATGATTATCTGTATGGCGGTGCCGGAGGGTTTACGCCCATGGATTATTCTTATTATTCACCATATTCCAGTGTGAACCAATGGCGTTTCGCAGATCCCTGGAACCGATTTGGCAATAATATGGTCCGTCACTTTGCCGAAAATATCATGATCTTCTTTTTTAATAAAGACGGGGGACTGGAGTGGAGCAATACCATCGAGAAAAAACAGTTCGATGATAATTCGGATATGTACCTGTCGTACCAGCTATTCAATACCGGCAGTGAGGTGCGCTTTTTATTCAATCAGCTGGAACGCCGCGAGCTGATGCTCAACAGTGTTACCATCAATGCCTCCGGTACGATCAAAAGGGATCCGACGCTGAAAGGGCTCGATCAGGGCTATGATTTCATGCCTCGCTATGGAAAGCAAATAGGATTACGAGAGATTGTATTACCTTGTATGAATCGAAATTTCATCTGTTTCGCGAAACTCGAATTCTAAAACTGACTGCGTGGTTGGAATATTCAGGAACTACAATCCTTTTGGCATCATTTTTCTTTTCTTCTACGGACTCATACTCCGCTTTGCTTCTTTTGTTGATCCGCATATTCCGGTTGTACAACCTACCGACGGCTTTTTATACCAGGGCCTGCTGAATTTCTTGTCAGGCATCGGCGAAGTGACCCCGGTCATTTACCCCATCCTGGCCTATATGCTGATTTTCATTCAGGCTATGACATTAAATAACCTGGTCAACAATCACCGCCTCCTTGCCAGGGCCAGTTTCCTGCCGGCGATGGCCTACCTGCTGGTGACATCCCTTTTCCCTGAATGGTGGGAGTTTTCGGCCACCTTATTTGTAAACTCACTGCTGGTTTGGGTTTGGGCGCGTATGAGCGGGCTCTATAACAATCAAAGGGCCAAATGGGTACTTTTTAATATTGGCATGGTGCTGGGCTTTTGTTCCTTTTTTTATTTTCCCTCCATTGCTTTTGTGATACTGATGATCTTTGCACTGGCCATCATGCGGCCCTTCAATTTTTCCGAATGGCTCGTGGGGTTGCTGGGCATCACTACGCCTTATTATTTCCTGTTTGCATACCTGTACCTGAGTTCGCAATGGGACCCGGCCAAATTCCTGCCCTCCCTGAGCCTGAGTTTCCCCAGTTTTCAGCAAAATATCTGGGCCTGGGGCGCAATGGTGCTACTCATTGTTCCTTTTTTGATCAGTGGCTATTATATACAGGGCAATATCCTTCGGATGCTCATCCAGGTGCGCAAAAGCTGGAGCCTGTTGTTGCTTTACCTGCTCACGGCACTGCTGGTTCCCTTTATCAATTCAAGCTCAACCTTCGAGTATTGGATATTATGCGCCCCGCCTTTTGCGGCTTTTCACGCCAATACTTACTTTCAGACCAATAAAAGGAATTTTCCCCTGATCCTGCACTGGATCATGGTGATATTCATACTGGCACTGAATGTGGTGGTTTTGAGGTGATATTTAAGATTTAAAGGCAATTACATTTTACCGCAAAGGATTCAGGGCTCGCCATTGTTGGTGTTGCGTTTGAATTTTGGAGTGATATTGTTCTGAAACGCAACGCACACCAACAACCCGGAGCTATAGCCCGAAAAGTTGATGGTGTGCGCAAAAACTTTCTTCAATTTTATAGATAATCCTTGCGCAACACCAACAACGGCGAGGAAATAATGTCGCCCCGCTGGGGCTCTGTTGAACAATCAATTGTTTTCTACAAGAATGCCGCTCCTCTGGAGCTGAAAGGCAGAACAGCATTTTTGTATTAGAGTCCGCCGCGGCGGAGCGAAATTCCTGTAGCCCTGCATGAAAGGCAGAACAGCATTTTTGTATTATAGCCCCA